>CAZHEY010000025.1:17912-46662 GCA_964532025.1 uncultured Alistipes sp.
GTATTTTGCCGAGGTGCAGCCTATCTAAACCGGACGGTTTTTGTCCGGTAAAGATAATATAAAGTCGAGGGCAAAAACAAGCTCGCTTGTATTTTGCCGAGGTGCAGTTGTCGCACTCCGAGCGTAGAATGCCTTGCTGCCAACGAAAATCCCTGCGGAATTTCCGCAGGGACTGTCGTTAATTTTTGCGAATATCGAGCCGTTCCCAGATCCATTCGGGCAGCAGTCGCCAGAGAAACACCAGCAGGGCATAGCGGCGGTCGATGATGAGGCGACGACGGCGGTGTTTGACGGCTTGCATGATGCGCGCGGCCACCTTGTCGGTGCGCATCAACATCGGGTAGTTGCGCCCGTCGTTGAGCAGCGGTGTCGCGACGAATCCCGGTCGGATGTCCGTAAAGCAGATCTTGTGGCGTCCCATGTGCGCGAGTTGCGCGAGGGCATCTATATAGGTGTTCTGCATCCGCTTGGTGGCCGAGTAGGCCGGCGCAGCACCCAATCCCTTTGTTCCCGCAATCGAACTGATGATCGCGATCTGTCCGCCGTCGTGGGCTTTGAAGTAGTTGAATGCTGCGGAGATCATCCGCACAAAGCCCTCGGCGTTGGTTTTGACGATGGCCATTTCGATCTCGGGGACGAGTGCCGTGTTGTGATTCCCGACACCCGAGCTGTGGAAATAGATGTCCATGCCGCCCAGCTTCTCGATGAGCGTTTGCAGGTGGTCGGGCGCACTTTCGAGGGTGATGTCAAACGGCTCGCAGACAATCTGATCGGGGGCTTCGGCGCGGAGTGCTTCGAGCGCATCAGCTCGGCGACCAGCTATGCCGATCCGCCAGCCTTCGCGAATACATAAGCGTGCCACTTCGAGTCCCATACCCGACGTGGCTCCTACGATGACGATACGTTTCATGGCTTCCTGTCTTTTTGAAGTTCCGTTACAAATCCTATGCCGACGCAAAAGCCCTTCGTAGAGCGGCTTTCCGCGTTACTTTCCTCTGTGTGAGTTGCTTTTCTATTGCGAGTCCGGGGTCTCTTGGCCCGGAGGTGTCAGCATCGCTGCTCGCCACTCATCGGTGAGTTGTGCGACTGGAATGCGCAGTAGGTAGTGCAACATATCCGAGTCTTTGCCGGAGACATAAGCCTGCACGAATTCCCAGTCGCGGCTAACCATATAATTCAGGGCTTCGATTCCCGAGTTGAATTTCAGCTTCACCCCGTTCTCGTCGCGTAACTTGTTGTATGCCCATATATTATCTATTTTCTGTCCGAAGTCGAACAACACGGGTTTCCCGGTTGTGGGCAGGTGGTTGGCGATGATTTCGCAATAGACATATTGCGATAGTTGGGGCATAGGAGCTTTGGATAGCTGCTGCGCCGATCCGATGCCGAAGCTGCATAACATAAACAAAAACGCAATGACCTGTTTCATCTTACCCCTCCTTCTATTGGTTTGGCAATGTACATTGTACGCATTCGATGCCGACGCGTCGCAACAACTCCAGCCCCTCATCTGAACGGTACTCCTCGCAGTAGACCACGCGTCGGATACCGGCCTGAATGATTAGTTTCGAACACTCGATGCAGGGCGCAGCCGTGATGTAGAGCGTCGAGCCGTTGCAGTTGTTCGCCGACTTGGCGACTTTGGTAATCGCATTGGCTTCGGCATGAAGTACATAGGGCTTCGTTTTGTCGTTCTCGTCCTCGCACACGTTTTCAAATCCCGAAGGTGTGCCGTTGTAGCCGTCCGAGATGATCATCTTGTCCTTGACGATCAACGCCCCGACTTTGCGGCGCACGCAATAGGAGTTCTCTGCCCAGATACGCGCCATGCGCAGGTAGCGGCAGTCCAGTTGTCGTTGTTTCTCCTCGTTGTAACCCATGTTCGGAATTAGTAAAAATTCAAGTGTCTGAACGGCAGACAGCCTGCCGCCGAAAAATCCCAACAGGGGGTTTGCAGCCCGAGGCTACAAACCTTGCCCGTGGCAATTCTTGTACTTCTTGCCCGAACCACACGGACACGGATCGTTGCGTCCCACGCGTTTTTCGGCGTGCATCGGCATCGGTTTCTGCTTGTCCTGTTGTCCGGCCTGTGCCGCAGCTTGCATGCGCGAAGCCTGCAACTTGTTGACATCGACCTTGGCGCGCTCCTGCTGCTGACGCTGCATCGCCTCGGCATTTTGATCGCGCACGGGGATGTAGGCTTTGCAGAGGGTAGCCATGACGTCGCGGTTGACCTTGATGAGCATCTTCGAGAAGAGCCCGAACGACTCGAATTTGTAGATCAGCAACGGGTCTTTCTGCTCGTAGGTGGCATTCTGCACGCTCTGGCGCAGGTCGTCCATCTCGCGCAGGTGCTCGCGCCATGCGTCGTCGATGGTGGTGAACATCACCACTTTCGAGAAGATCTTGTAGATCTCCGCTCCGTCCGTCTCCTTGCAACGTTGCAGTACGACGGGTACGTTGTAGCCCAGATGACCGTCGGTAATCGGGAAGTAGATACTCGAATCCATCTGCTCCTTGCGGTCTTCGTAGATGCGATCCATCACCGGGCGAACCGTGTCGGCTACCGCCTTGGCGCGGAGTGCGTAGGCGGCTTTGAGGTCTTTGACGATTAGCTCCACCAACTCCTCGGGCTTAATATCGGCATAGGCGGCCTCGTCGATCGAAGGTTCGATAGCCACTTCGCGGATCAGCTCCATGCGGAATTCGTTGTATTCGATGCCGCGGTTCTCCTCGACGAAGTTGTCGGCGTAGTCGTACATGATGTTGTTGAGGTCGATCTCGATCCGCTCACCATAGAGTGCGTGGCGGCGGCGTGTGTAGATCACCTCGCGCTGCGAGTTCATCACGTCGTCGTACTCCAGCAGACGCTTACGGATGCCGAAGTTGTTCTCCTCGACCTTCTTCTGTGCGCGTTCGATCGCCTTGGTCATCATGCCGGCCTGAATCACTTCGCCCTCCTTGAGTCCCATGCGATCCATTACCGAGGCGATACGCCCCGATCCGAACAGACGCATCAGGTCGTCCTCGAGTGAAACGAAGAACTGCGACGATCCGGGGTCACCCTGACGTCCGGCACGACCGCGCAACTGGCGGTCGACACGGCGGCTCTCGTGACGCTCCGTGCCGATAATCGCCAGACCGCCAGCGGCTTTCACCTCCGGCGCGAGCTTGATATCCGTACCACGACCTGCCATGTTGGTGGCGATGGTCACCTGTCCCGAGCGACCGGCTTCGGCTACGACCTGTGCCTCTAATTGGTGTTGCTTGGCATTCAGGACGTTGTGTTTGATGTTGCGCAATTTGAGCATGCGGCTCAGCAACTCCGAAATCTCGACCGAGGTTGTTCCGACCAGTACCGGGCGGCCTTTGTCGACGAGTTCGACAATCTCCTCGATCACGGCGTTGTATTTCTCGCGTTTGGTTTTGTAGATCAAGTCTTGACGGTCGTCGCGAATGATCGGGCGGTTGGTGGGAATGACCACCACGTCGAGCTTGTAGATGCTCCAGAATTCCGATGCTTCGGTTTCGGCCGTACCGGTCATACCGGCTAACTTGTGGTACATGCGGAAGTAGTTCTGCAAGGTGATCGTCGCGAAGGTCTGCGTTGCGGCTTCGACCTTGACGTGCTCTTTGGCCTCGATCGCTTGGTGCAGTCCGTCCGAGTAGCGGCGGCCGTCGAGAATACGTCCTGTCTGCTCGTCGACAATCTTCACCTTGTTGTCCATGACCACATATTCGATGTCTTTTTCGAACATCGCATAGGCTTTAAGTAGCTGAATGACCGTATGTACGCGCTCCGATTTGACCGAATAATCGTTGATCACCTCGTTGCGCTTCTGTGCCTGCTCCTCGACCGAGAGACCGCTCTTCTCCAGCTCGGCAACCTCGGCTCCGATGTCCGGCATCACGAAGAATCCGTCCTCGTTGAAGTGTTTCGAAAGTGCTTCGTGGCCTTTGTCGGTCAGCTCCACCGAGTTGAGTTTCTCGTCGATAACGAAATAGAGGTCGTCGACGATTTCGGGCATGCGGCGGTTGTTGTCCTGCATGTAGGTGTTCTCGGTCTTCTGCATCAGTGCCTTAACGCCCTGCTCCGAGAGGTATTTAATCAGCGGCTTGTACTTCGGAAGACCTTTGTGGGCGCGGTAGAGCTTCACGCCGCCCTCGTCGGTCTTGCCCTCGTTGATGAGCTGACGAGCTTCGGCCAGCAAAGCCGTGCAGAGGTTCTTTTGCAGGTTGTAGAGGCTGTCGATGGCCGGGCAGTACTGCTCGAACATCTGATCGTCGCCTTTGGGTACAGGGCCGGAGATGATCAGCGGGGTACGGGCATCGTCGATCAACACCGAGTCGACCTCATCGACAATGGCGAAGTGGTGCTTGCGCTGTACCAGATCCTTGGGTGACGAGGCCATGTTGTCGCGCAGGTAGTCGAAGCCGTATTCGTTGTTCGTACCGAAGGTGATGTCGGCCATGTAGGCTTTGCGGCGGGCATCGGAGTTGGGCTGCGTTTCGTCGATGCAGGCCACCGACAATCCGTGAAATTCGTACATCGGGCCCATCCACTCCGAGTCACGCTTGGCCAGATAGTTGTTCACCGTCACCAGATGCACACCCTTCTTGGCCAGCGCATTGAGGAATACGGGGAGGGTTGCCACGAGGGTTTTACCTTCACCCGTCGCCATCTCGGCGATCTTGCCTTTGTGCAACACCACGCCGCCGAAAAGCTGCATGTCGTAGTGGATCATGTCCCACTTCAGGTCGTTACCACCGGCCAGCCAATGGGTGGCATAGATGGCTTTGTCGCCCTCGATGGTGACGAAATCTTTGGTTGTGGCCAGATCGCGGTCAAAATCGGTCGCGGTGACTACCACCGTGTCGTTCTGGGCAAAGCGGCGCGCCGTATCCTTCATGATCGAGAAGGCTTCGGGTAGAATCTCGTCGAGCTTCTCCTCGATGCGTTCGTCGATGCGTTTGGTCAGCTCGTCAATCTCCTTCGAGATTTTCTCTTTCTCCTCGAGTGACGTCTCGGCAACTTCAAGCTGGGCTTTCAGTTCGATGATGCGCGCCTCGTCGGCGGAGATGAAGTCGGCAATCTGGCGTTTCAGCTCCTCGGCACGGCCGCGCAACTCGTCGTTCGAGAGTGCTTCGATCGTGGGGTAGACGGCCTTGATCTTTTCCAGATAAGGTTCGATCTGCTTGCGGTCTTTGTCGGCTTTCGAGCCGAATACTGCTTTGATGATACTTGCAACTATGTCCATATTTATGCTTTGTTATTTTTTCGTGTTTTCGGTTTGGAAATCTTACAAAGATACTTATTTTTTGCGATTTGTCAATCTTCGCACCGGGTTTTTACGATTCGCCGCCCGACAGGGCATGTGGCGCAGCGTTTGGCCGGGCAATATTCGGTGGCTAACTGCAAGAGAGCCTGCGACTCGAAGGCATTCGAGGGCGACAGCCCTTCGTTCTGCCACGAACGGATATAGCGGTTCTCTTCGGCCGCAAGGGTTTCGAGTAGGGTAAGTGCGCTGTCGCGCAAGCGGTCGTTAGCCGAGTAGCTGCCATAGGCGAATTGCAAGACGGCTACCAGATTGATTCCGATAATGTTGGCCTTGAAGTTTCCGAGCCGCTTTGGGGTCTCGTCGCCTACCGACCCCGGAATGTAGTGGGTGCGCCAGTACCCCGGAGCTTCGATGCAGAAGAGGTTGCGGATGTCGCTCTCGGTGCGGCAGCGCATGGCGCGATCCATGACGAATTCGTCCTGCGCAAAGAACGCCGCAGCCTGTGCCAATCGCAGCACGGGGTGGTTTGCCGGCCGGATTTCGGAGAGCACCCACGCCGAGGTCGGCATCGGTTGCAACTCGTGTTTTGAGGCGAGGTATTCGTAGGTGCGTCGCAGGTCGAGCGTGTATTCGTCGTGGCGGTAGAGTTCGAGCAGCCCCGATGTTCCGAGCAACATGGCTTCGATAGCATGCGCTGCCTTGCGCTCACGCAGCACGATTTTGTAGGGCACGCGGCGCGCCAGTTCGAGGTATGCTTCCTGATTCTGGCGATCTCCCAACGTGCGGAAATAGAGCAGGTAGAAGGTTTGATTCCAATTCTCGTCGGCCTGAGTGTGGAGCGTTGTGACGGTGCGCATCTTGCGGTCGAGCCGGTCGAAGACCAGCGTCGTACAGATTTCGGTGCGCAGCAACGGGTCGAGGGCGGTCAGATAACCGCCGCAGGCGTAGTTCCCAGCTCCGGCCAGCAGCCGGTTGAGTGCCCGTTGTTCGCGCTCGCCACCCATCACTCAGAACAGGTTGAGTTCGAGCAGAGCCTCTTCGGACATCATGCTTTTGTCCCAAGCAGGGTCGAACGTGAGTATGACGTTGACCGACTTTACACCTTTAACTTTGGCCACCTGTTGGTTGACATCTTCCACCAGCATGTCGGCCATGGGGCAGTTCGGGGCGGTGAGGGTCATGCGGATCGTGGCCACACCGTCGGGCGTGTAGTCGATCTCGTAGATCAACCCCAGATCGTAGATATTGACCGGAATCTCGGGGTCATAGATATTTTTGAGGGTCGCGACAATCTGCGTTTCGACCTGTAAAATCTCCTCTGGATTCATCTGATTCGGTGATTAAGAATTACTTTTAGCCTCGAAAGCCAGTGCATACATGCGCATCTGCTTGACCATGGCGACCAGCCCGTTTGCCCGCGTGGGCGAGAGGTTGGCGTTCAGGCCGATTGCGTCGATGAAGTAAAGCTCGGTGTCGAGGATCTCTTGCGGTGTGCGGCCGTTCAATACGCGGATCAGCAGGGCGATGATGCCCTTGGTGATGATCGCATCGCTGTCGGCCGCGTAGTAGACCTTGCCCTGCTCGATGCGGGCATCGAGCCACAGCCGCGACTGACATCCTTGGATCAGGTATTGCTCGGTGCGGTGCTCCGGCGTGATTGCCGGGAGCGATTCGCTCAGGCTGATTAGGTAGTCGTATTTGTCGAGCCAGTCGTCGAATATCGAAAATTCTTCGATGATCTCATCCTGTATTTTGTCCATTACAATGGTTGTTTTGTGTCTATTCTAATTCAAAAACTCCTCAAGAGGCTCGCCCTCCGAAGCCGCCGGTTCGGAGACTCCGGCCAATCGTGCCAGCGTGGGTGCTACGGTCGTCATGTCGACCCGGCGGCGGATGCACTCCATGCCTGCGCCTTTGCCGTAGAAGATCAGCGGCACTTCGGTGTCGTAGCCATACATCGAACCCGATAGCGAACGACTGCGCTCCCGCTCCTCGATCCAGCCCGGCATGAGGTTGAGTATCACATCTCCCGAACGGCGCGGATAGAAACTGTTCTGCATGCGCCGCGCATAGCCGCTCCCGAAATAGCTGGTGCGCATGGCTGTTGCTGCCAAAGCGTGCGAAACGCCGCGAAACTGCATGGCGAAAATGGCGACCTCGTTCTGTATGTCGGCGAGGTTAAGTCCCCGCTCGTAGATCAGGTTGTGGTTGAGCCACAACGATTTTTCGGCGTATTTTACCACCCAGTCACCCATGCCGTAGCGGACGTTCAGGAATCCGTTCACGATCACCTCGAACTGCCGCGCGCTGAACCGGTCGGCCTCCTCGTTCCCCAGATCGAAGGAGGGGCTGGAACCGTGGTCGGAGGTGAGCACCACCAGTGCATTTCCGTCCTTGACCTGCGCGAATACGAAGGTCAAAAAGTCGGCCAAGTCGTAGTCTAAGCGGTAGTATGTGTCTTCAACCTCGATTGATTCCGGGCCGTAAGCCTCGCAGATGCGACGTGACGAATCGAGACAGATGCAGAGCAGGTCGGGGGTGGCATCGTCGCCGAGTTTGTAGTGGGCGATAGCCTGCTTGGCCATTCCCAGCACGGCAGTATTTCCGGCTGGCGTGTAGAGCATCCGCTCGAAATCACTCTGCAATTTGAGCAGCCCTGCGCCCGCTTGATTCCCCTCTCGTTTGTCTTTGCCCGAAAGCGTGATGTCCCAGTTGCGGCTGTTGATATAAGCACCCCGTTCGCGGATTGTGCGCCATTCGGGGGCGATGTAGGAGAGGTTGTAACGCTCCTTGTTGCTCCGCTCGATCCACTCCGGCCGCAGCTCGGTGTAGTAGGGCGAGCTGACCCAGTCGCAACGCGTCGAATCGAGCCAGAAGACCTCTCCGCTGCGTCCGGCCAGTGTGATTGCCGAGGTCGCTTCGGCCGCCAGAGTCACCGCTCGGCTTCCCGGGGACTGCTTGACGAGGGTCTCGGCAAGGGTCGGGGCGATCAGGTTGTAAGCCCCCGGGCCGCGCCGTCCTGCGATCAGGTCGACCGACTGGTTGGCCGTGTAGTCGATCCACGTGTGGCCGATCACCCCGTGGGTCGAAGGCATCGCACCCGTGGCGAGGGTCGACAGCGACACGGGGGTCGTGGTCTGCTGGTAGTCGTAGCGGCTGGCGGTGTAGACCGTGCCGCCCTGCGTCAGTCGCCGCAGCCCCTCGTTGCCGAAGTTGGCGGCGTAGCGGTCGAGGTCTTCGGCGCGCATCGAGCCGACGACGATCTCGACGATCAGACGGGGTGGTTCTGCCGCAAAGGCTTGCAACGATGTCGTGGCGGCTATGATGAGTGTTAAAAGGCGTTTGTTCATGCTGAATGGTAAATTGGAGACAAAATTACGAATTTATTTCGATACATCGGCGGAAATATGCGCTTTCGGCGCGAAAATCGACCTCCGGAAGAGCAGCTATTCGCTCCAGCATGCGGCGGCAGAGGGCGCGATGCGCTTCGCCGTGGGGGTTGCGCGGACGGTGAGCGGCTGCGGCAACGACCGCCTGCACCTCCGGAAGCAGTTGTCGGGCGCGCTCCGAGAGCACGGCATCGGCGAACTTCTCCCATACGTAGGCAATCGCCTGCGGCGCGGGATGCACCAGATCGTCGGCATAGAAGCGGTAGTCGCGCAGGTCGTCGGTGACGATCTCGAAAGCCGGGAAGTAGCTCACCGACGCAAAGTTCGCGGCCAGCTCTTCGGCGGCCAGCCGCAGGACGGCTTTGCTTACGGCATTTCCTTGGAGTCCGTCGTTGAGGTGACGCACAGGGCTGACGGTCAAGATGATCTGCTTTCCGCGCAGCGGGCCTTCGATCAGGGCGGCAAAGGATGCGACGATCTGGTCGGGGGTGAGGCGTCGGCGCACGAACTCGGCAGCCGGTCGGCGGTGGCAGTTGGCTACAACCTCCCCGGCGCGCTCGAATACCCACGCCGTGCCGAAGGTCAGCACGATTCGGTCGGCGGCAGCCCATGCTGCGGCGGCACGCTGGCGCGCATCGTTCATGCGTTGCAGCGCGGTGTCGGCACGATCGGCCGAGAAGTCGCTGTGAAATCCGAAATGGAAATACGTTTCGCCGTCGAACGACAATTCGTCGGCTGTGATCGGTTGCGCCGAAGCGTATGTGGTTATCGCCCTGGCGATTGATAGCGGATTGAACAGAATCCCCGTGGGGTTTGCGCTCACTTGGAATTTGGCCTGTGCCAGTTGTGCGGCGATGTGCCCGGCGAAACACGAGCCGAGGGTGAGAATTCGGTTTTCGTAACCGATTTTGGCTTCGAATGGCGTTATGTCGATCTCTGTGCGGAATTTCATACGGCAAATGTAGCCGATTTCTTGGAAAAAATGTATCTTTGTTACATGATTCTACGCGCAAATTGCAAAATAAATCTGGGACTGGATGTCGTGCGTCGTCGTACCGACGGATACCACGATCTCGAAACGGTGATGTTCCCCGTGGTGGGGCTTTACGACGAGGTGGAGGTCGAACGCACGGCAGCCGGCATCGACTTTTGTGCCGAGGGGCTGGCGGTCGACTGTTCGGTCGAAGAGAACATCTGTCTGAAGGCGTTTTCGCTGATGAAACGTCGTTATGGCGTCGACGGCGTGCGGATTCGGCTCGACAAACGCGTGCCGTTCGGAGCTGGTCTGGGGGGTGGGTCGGCCGATGCCACGGCGGTCATTGTGGCGACAAACCGACTCTTCGAACTGCATCTCGACGAACCGACGCTACTTGCACTTGCGGCCGAATTGGGGAGCGACACGGCGTTTTTTGTGCGCAATACCCCGCAACTCTGCACGGGGCGCGGCGAGATTCTCACGCCATTCCCGATTGATCTGCGCGGCATGACCCTTGTGGTGGTGAAGCCTGCCGAGAGCGTCTCGACGCGTGAAGCCTATGCCGGAGTACGACCGCATCTGCCGCTTCGGCCGCTGGTCGAGCGGTTGCAGCAACCGATTGGGGAGTGGCAGGGGAGTGTGACCAACGATTTCGAACTTTCGGTTTTTGCCGCACATCCGGCACTTCGGTCGATCAAGGAGCAGCTGCTGGCTGCTGGTGCGGTCTATGCCTCGCTCTCGGGGAGTGGTTCGGCACTTTACGGGCTGTTCGATGCGCCCGAAAAGGCAGTGCGTCTGCGGCCGCTGACCTCCTATCTCTTTACCTTATAGTCTGTTCTTGGGTGTTTTAGCGATGTGTACCTGCTCCGCAGGTCGCCGAATTTAGGGTTGTTTGTTGCCGTTGGGGGTTTCGGCTTGCTTGGTTTGTTCGGCTTGCTTGGTTTGTCCGGTTTGTTCGGCTTGTTTGTCGGCATCCGTTGCCGCTTCTGTTCCGGCCTCTGCTTCGGTCGGGGACTCATTCTCGTTCTCGTGTAGTCCGTCGAGTGTACCTTGCAGAATCTCTTTCAGCAGCCCGCTCTCAACTCCGGTTCCCGAAGTCGATTTGTCTTGAAGGGCCTTTGTGCTGGAGACAAACTCCTTTTTGAACTTCTCGGGCGCAATCAAGGCGTAACTTCCGAGTACCGTTCCCAGCAGTAGCAGGGCGGCGATGAATAGGTAGACGTATTGCAGCAGCTCGGCTAACGCCGTGCGCACGATCGCCCCTTTTTTCGAGAGGTTGAAGAGTTTCCAACAGACGAAGACCGTATAGATAAAGACGGGCAGCGTCTGTATGTAGAATGCACTGTACCACGATAATAGCAGTTCGGCGGGCAGGCCGATAATCATCAGCGTGATTTCGAATACCGACAGAAAAACACCGATGTAGAGGTATTCCACATATTTCAGGTTGGATCTTTTGCGAAATACGGTTTTCATGGCCAGAGCCATGAACGGCAGCATGACCAGCATGTTGACCGCCGGATGAAGCTCGGCATAATCGAAGTAGGAGCAGATCAGCCAATAAAACAGATGCTGTCCCGGCTTTGCCGAGGGTATGGACTCCTTGCCGACGAGTGCGAAAACAAGGGAATAGAACGTTGAGAGCATCAACAGGATCGCCACGGGGTTGAAGTATTTGCGGCGGTGTCCCTCTAAATATTCCGAAATGGATTTGTAGGGCTGGCACAGGATCGCCAGCCACGTCATCACTGCGCCCTTGCGCATGTTTATGCCCCGCAGGCCGTATGCCTCGTCGCCGATGAAGGTCGAGGAGAAGCTTTCGACAAACGCCGACCACGTCAGTCGGTCGGTTGAGGTTCGTTGTCCGCATGCGGGGCAGTAGTTGCCATCCACATGGTGGCCGCAGTTGCGGCAGATCTGGTGTTGGGACATGGCGGGGTTCTTCGTGCCGGGCGTGGGTTGCCGGAACTTACTCACGAACGGATTTTTGTCGTGTCTTGTGGGGGGGGGTAGGCGCAGACGTTCTGCGCCCGCAGGGGTCTTCTATTTTTTAGTTGCTTCGTCGCAGGAAACGGGCATCTTGGCGATGCGCGCCTGATGACGTCCGCCCTCGAATTCGGTGGTCAGAAACGCATCGACGATCGCTACGGCTGCGTCGTTCTCGATGAAACGAGCCGGCAGAACGACGATGTTGGCGTCGTTGTGGCGGCGGATAAGTGTCGCAATTTCGGGAATCCAGCTCAGCCCGGCGCGGATATGTTGGTGTTTGTTGAGCGTCATTGTCATGCCTTCGCCCGAACCGCAGAGGGCGATGCCGCGCGTCAGCTCGCCGCTTTCGATCGCATTGGCCAGCGGATGTGCATAATCGGGGTAGTCGACGCTTTCGGGTGAGTACGTACCGAAATCGAGTACGTCGAACCCTTTTGCTCCGAGGTAACCTACCAAAAATTCTTTCATTTCATAGCCCGCATGGTCGCAGGCGATTCCGATCTTCTCCATGATTGGTGTTTTTATTGTAACGCAAAGATAGGTAAAAATTCAGGGCGCGCGGTGTTTTGCCGCGAATTTATGTTATTTTTGCCGCATGAAAATTTTGCTTGCAACGCTGGGAAGCCTTTCGTTGGCTTTGGGGATCATCGGCATCTTTGTGCCGTTGCTGCCCACGACTCCGTTTCTGCTGTTGGCTGCGGCGTTGTGGGTGCGCTCCTCGCCGCGACTCTATGAGTGGCTGCTCGCGCATCGCTATCTGGGCGAGTACGTTCGCAACTTTCGCGAGAACCGCGCCATTCCCCTGCGTGCAAAGATCGTTTCGCTCGTCTTGCTCTGGCTGACGATGGGTTATTGCATTTTAGCATTGCTCTCCGCGTGGTGGTGGGCGCAGGTCGCATTGCTTTTGGTGGCCGTCGGTGTTACGTGGCACATCCTTTCATTCGCCACGCTGCGGAGGTGATTTTGGGCATCAAGCGGTAATCGTTGTTGGTGAATTAGGTCGAGAATTTCTTGATGAGTTGTTTTCGGCTTGCGCAGCAAGTCGGCAGGCCGCAGCTCCGCCACGCGGAGGCCTGCTCTTCGCTGCGCTTCGATCCGGCCCCGCGAGCTGCGGCTTGAGAACAAAAACAATTCTCCCATAAAAAGAAATTCACCAATAAGAAATCCCGCTTGATCCGTGATTTTGGGCATCATTACCCTAAAAATAAAAAGCACGGAACAGATCGGGATATCCCCTTTGTTCCGTGCGTTTCTTGTTTTTGTGTTGCTCCGATGCCTGATTGCACCTTTGCGACTTTTGGGTCAAACTCGACGCTCCCGAAAAAGCGGAGCGGCAGCAACTTACTTGCCAGCCCACTCATGGGCTGAGCGCGTAAGACTACTTCGACGCGCGTTTGCGGTCAACCTCGTGCAGCAGCATCTTGCGCAGACGCATCGAATGAGGTGTCACCTCGACGTATTCGTCCTCCTTGATGTATTCGAGTGCCTCCTCGAGGGTGAATACCTTGGGCGGCACGATGAACGATTTGTCGTCCGATCCCGAAGCACGCATGTTGGTGAGCTGCTTGGCTTTGGTGACGTTGACCGTGATGTCGTTCTGGCGCGTGTGTTCGCCGATCACCTGCCCCTCGTAAACCTGATCCATGGGGTTGATGAAGAAGCGGCCGCGATCCTGAAGTTTGTCGATCGAGTAGGCGAATGCTGTTCCGGTTTCACCCGAAATGATCGATCCGTTGGTGCGCATCTCAATCTCGCCAACCCACGGTTCAAAGTCCTTCAACCGGTGGGTCATGATCGCCTCGCCGGCGGTAGCGGTGAGCATGTTCGAGCGCAGGCCGATGATACCGCGCGAGGGTATCTCAAATTCCAGACGCGTGCGATCTCCGTTCGAGCTCATGTTGGTCATCACGCCTTTGCGCTTGGTGGTCATCTCGATAACCGTTCCGGAGTGCTCTTCGGGGCAATCGACTGTCAACTCCTCGATCGGCTCGCATTTCTTGCCGTCGATCTCTTTGATGATGACCTGCGGCTGTCCGACCTGCAATTCGTAGCCCTCGCGACGCATGGTTTCGATGAGCACCGAGAGGTGGAGCACGCCACGTCCGAAGACGTTGAAGCTATCGGCCGAAGGGCCGGGAGAGACGCGCAGGGCGAGGTTCTTCTCCAGCTCGCGGTCGAGGCGGTCGCGCAGGTGGCGCGAGGTGACGTATTTGCCGTCCTTGCCGAAGAAAGGCGAGTTGTTGATCGTGAAGAGCATCGACATCGTCGGCTCGTCGATTGCGATGGGGGGCAGCGGTTCGGGATTCTCGAAGTCGCAGACCGTGTCGCCGATCTCGAATCCGTCGATACCGGTCAATGCGCAAATCTCGCCGCAGGGAACTTCCTCGACCTTCTTTTTGCCAAGACCCTCGAAAATCATCAGCTCCTTGATTTTGCATTTTTGCAGCGTCACGCCATCGCGTTTGGCCAGAGTGATGTTTTGGCCGACTTTGAGCGATCCGCGTGTGATCTTGCCCACAGCGATACGACCCGTATAGGCCGAATATTCGAGCGAGGTGATGAGCAGTTGGGGCGTACCCTCGACAATCGCCGGTTCGGGAATCTCGTCGATGATTGCATCCAGCAGAGGAATGAGCGAGTCGGTCGGCTCGTTCCATTTGTGCGACATCCAGCCCTGTTTGGCCGAGCCGTAGATGGTTTTGTAGTCGAGCTGCTCCTCGGTGGCATCGAGCGAGAACATCAGGTCGAAGACCTGTTCGTTGACCACTTCGGGACGGCAGTTGGGCTTGTCGACTTTGTTGACGACGACGATCGGTTTCTTGCCGAGCGCGAGCGCCTTCTGCAATACGAAACGGGTCTGTGGCATCGTCCCCTCAAAGGCATCGACCAACAGCAGCACTCCGTCGCACATGTTCAACACACGTTCGACTTCACCACCGAAATCGGCGTGACCCGGGGTGTCGATAATATTGATTTTGTAGTCTTTGTAAATAACCGAAACGTTTTTCGATAGGATCGTAATCCCTCGCTCTCGTTCCAGATCGTTGTTGTCGAGAATCAAATCTCCGGTCTGTTGGTTGTCGCGCAGGATGTGGCCTGCGAGAATCATTTTGTCTACGAGCGTGGTCTTACCGTGGTCTACGTGGGCAATAATAGCAATATTGCGCAGTTTTTGCATAGGATTGTATTTTGTGGTGCAAAGGTAACAAATTCTGCGGAAATTATACTAATTTTGCTTGCTTATTAAAAAAGCTAAAGAGATGAAGCCCACTTTTAACGTCAAATCACAAAGTGCAATTTACATCGGAGCGGTTGCCGAAATCCTTTCGGAGGCACTTCCGACCGGGCGTGTGGTGGTCGTCACCGATGCTGCGATCGACCGGCTTTACCCCAAGATGTTAGCTCCGTATGAACGGGTTCTGATCGGTATGGGCGAGAGTGTCAAGACTTTGCAAACCGTCGAGTCGGTTTATCGCCGTTTCATCGAGCTGGGTGTCGATCGTTCGACATTCGTGTTGGGGATCGGCGGCGGCATCGTCACCGACGTCGCCGGATTTGCCGCGTCGACCTACATGCGCGGATTGCGGTTCGGATTTATCCCGACGACGCTGCTGGCGCAGGTCGATGCTTCGGTCGGCGGGAAAAACGGCGTAAATGTCGACGGCTACAAAAATATGGCGGGCACGTTCAACCAACCCGAATTCGTAATCTGCGATCCGGCATTGCTGCGCACGCTGCCCGATAGGGAGTTCCGCGCCGGGCTGGCCGAGATCATCAAGGCTGCGATCATTGCCGATTCCGACCTCTTTCAGCGGTTTGAACACACCTCGTTCGACGTGTTGCGCACCGACGGCGATCTGCTTGCCGATGCCGTGTCGGCGGCCATTCGTGTCAAGGCCGATATCGTAGAGCACGATGAGCACGAGTTGGGCGAACGGCGCAAACTCAACTTGGGGCATACGTTGGCCCATGCGATCGAAAAGTGCTCGAACCGCATGAATCACGGCGAAGCGGTGGCGGTGGGCATGGCACTGATTGCGGACGTGGCGGTGAAAATGGAGGTGCTGACCGAGGACGACCGCAACCGCATTACGGGGCTGTTGGCGCGCTTCGGCTTCGAACTGACGCCGCCGGTCGAGATCAGACGGTTGCTCAAAGAGGTCGGCAAGGACAAGAAAAACGAGGCTGGAACGCTGCGAATCGTGCTGCCGGTGGGTATCGGCGATTGCGAAGTACGTCCGATTCCGCTTGCGGAGTTCGAACGACTATTCGTGTAGCGGTTGCAGCTGCTCGGAATCTCTCCACTCCGAGTTAGGTTTTTCGATCGACAATCATAGCTTACAGAAAAATTCAATAGCGCTTCGAGCCGTCTCTGCGAGCTGCGGCTTGAAAACAAAAACGCACGGAACAGTAGGGTGATCCCTTGTTCCGTGCGTTTCTTGTTGTGCAGATGCCTTGGCATCCTTCGCGTTTCCCCGGTACGTTCGAGGACTAAATTGCATTCCTGCTTCAGCCCGAAGAGTTGCTCGTGCGAGCCCCCCCCCTGTGCCGGGAAATGCCGTTATACCAATCCGGAGAAGCCCATGAAGGCCATAGCCAGAATGCCGGCGGTAATCAGCGCGATCGGGATTCCCTTGAAGGCTTTGGGCATCTCCTCGAATTCGAGCCGTTCGCGGATGCCGGCGAAGAGCACCAGTGCCAGCGCGAAGCCAATGGCCGTAGATACCGAGTAGGTGACGCTCTGCAAGAGTGTGAACTCTTTCTGGATCATCAAGATAGCGATACCCAACACGGCGCAGTTGGTCGTGATGAGCGGCAGGAAGATACCCAGTGCCTGATAGAGCGACGGCGAGAGCTTTTTGAGCATGATTTCGACCATCTGAACCAGCGCGGCAATGACCAGAATGAAGACAATGGTCTGCATGTAGACGATGTCGAGCGGGACGAGGATGTAGGTCTGAATGAGCCAAGCGACCACGGCGGTAATTGCCATGACGAACGTAACGGCAGCACCCATACCGAGCGACGTTTCGACTTTCGACGATACGCCCAAGAAGGGGCATATACCGAGGAATTGTGCCAGAACAACGTTGTTGACGAAGATGGCGCCGATGATTATTGCAAAGTAGGAGAGTTCCATAACTATTTCTTGGATAATTTGTTAAATAATACCATGAGGTAACCCAGCACGAGGAATGCACCCGGTGCAAGGATGAAGATCAGCGGTGCGTAGTCCGCAAATCCGAGGCTGTGGCCGAAGATCGCGCCGCTACCCAGCATTTCGCGTACTGCGCCGATCGTAGTGAGCGACAACGTGAAGCCGAGGCCGATGCCGATACCGTCGAGCATGGAGTCGAAGGGCGTGTTCTTCGAAGCGAAGGCTTCGGCGCGTCCCAGAATGATGCAGTTGACGACAATCAGCGGAATGAAGACACCGAGCGACGCGTAGAGTGCCGGTACGTATGCCTGCATAAGCATCTGAATCACGGTTACGAACGATGCGATTACGACGATGAATGCCGGAATGCGCACTTTGTCGGGAATGATATTTTTGATCAGTGAGATCACCAGATTCGACATGATGAGTACGGCCATGGTTGCCAGACCCATACCCATGCCGTTTTCGGCCGAGGTAGTCGTACCCAGCGTGGGGCACATACCCAGTACCAGCACGAACGTCGGGTTGTTCTTGACGATACCGCTAATAATAAGTTTCAATTTATTCATTCTGACCTCCTTCCTGCGTTGCAGGTTCGATTGTTGTTTGCGTTGATTCGCTCTCCGGCAGCTCCTGCGGAGCGACGTCACGGTAGGCAGCCCATGCGCGATTGATCGCATCGACCCATGCACGCGACGAGATTGTTGCCGCCGTCAGCGCGTCGACATCGCCGCCGTCCTTGGTGACAGCGAGTTTGCCCTCGACGAGTTTCTTGCTGGCGATATTCGCACCTTGGATGCTTGCAATCAGCGGATTGTTCTCTTCGGTCATCTTCGTGCCCAGTCCCGGAGTTTCGGTCTGCTCCAGCACCTTGACATTCACCACTTCACCTGTGGGGGTGAAGCCGACCATCAGGCGAATTACGCCGCCGAAGCCCTGCTTGGTCAGCGTTTGCACGGCATATCCCGTCACCGTCCCGCCTTGTGTTGCGGTGTAGACCGTGATCTGCATCTGGTCGATCGTCACTTCGTTGGTAGTGGTGGCATCGAATGCCGGAAGCACCTCGGAAAGAGCCATTTCGGTTGCGGCTTTCTTTGTCTGAGCGATCGGCTCGACGGTGATCATGTTCACCACGCCGACCCCGGCAGAGGCGATGAGCGTAATACCGAACAGGACGGCCGTCATATTTATAAGTGTACTTTTCATCTTTTCCTCTTATTTTACGCCGAAACGCTTGGGTTTGACATATTTGTTGATCAACGGCACGCAGGCATTCATGATCAGAATGGCGAACGACATGCCCTCGGGATAAGCACCCCACAGGCGGATCAACATCGTAATTACGCCGATGCCGATACCGAAAATCACCCCTCCGCGCACGGTCATCGGGGAGGTCGAATAGTCGGTCGCCATGAAGATTGCGCCCAGCATCGCACCGCCGGCCAGCAGGTGGAACAGCGGGAATTGCCACATAGCCGTTTCGTCTGCGCCGCGACCGTAAGCAACGGTCATGGCAATCACGGCCATGGTAGCCAGAATGGTTACGGGGATGTGCCAGGTGATTACGCGCCGCCAGAGCAGGTAGACGAATCCGCAGAGCAAGGCAGCAGCGGCAACCTCACCCAGCGAGCCGGGCATGTTACCTAACAGCATGTCCTGCACATCGACCGCGTTCGGGCCGGCAATCTCCTGTTTGAGCGCAGCCAGCGGCGTAGCACCCGACAGGGCGTCGAATGCGCCGTTCACGGGCAGCGGCCATGTGGTCATCTGCACGGGGTAGGCGATCAGCAGGAAGACACGCCCGGTCAAAGCGGGGTTGAAGGGGTTTTTACCCAGTCCGCCGAAGGTCATCTTGGCGATAGCGATGGCGACGAATGCGCCGATCACCACGATCCACCACGGAATGGAGGCCGGCAGGTTGAAGGCCAGCAGGATACCGGTGACGATAGCCGACCAGTTGGAAATCGTCTGTGCTCCGCGCACCAGAAATTTCTGAATCAGGTACTCAAATACCACACACGCCGCGACCGAAATAGCCGTTACGCGCAGTACGTCCACTCCGAAAACGATTGTCGACAGCACGAGTGCCGGCACAAGCGCAAGTACGACATCGCGCATGATCTTGGCCGTGGATTGAGCTGTCTGCACATGGGGAGCAGGAGCAACAAGAAGTTTATTTGCCATAATATTATCCGATTTTTTTATTTACTTTTTCGGGGCAGCTGCGGCGGCACGCGCACGAATATTGCCCATAACAGTCTGCTTGCCAAGACGTACCCAGTCCAGCAACGGCAGGTACGCGGGGCACGACGACTGGCAGCATCCGCATTCGATACACGACGTGATGAGCTGCGCTTCGAGTTCATCCCAATTCTTCTTGATAGCCATCTTCGAGAGGTAGTACGGCTCCAGCCCCATCGGGCAGGCGGCCACACACTTGGCGCATTTGATGCACTGCGAGGCTTCGCGGCGCACGGCATCGCGACCACTCATGACCGTGATACCCGAACACCCTTTGGTGACAGGCGAGGCGAGATTGACCATGGCGCGTCCCATCATCGGGCCGCCGTTGATCACCTTGCCGGTATCTTCGGGTAGTCCTCCTGCGGCCTCGAGCAACACCTCGATCGGCGTGCCCATGCGGGTCAGCAGGTTCTTGGGATTCTTGACGCTCTTGCCTGTGACGGTAACCACGCGCTCGATGAGCGGCATGTTTTTCTGTACGGCACGATAGACGGCATAGGTGGTCGAGGCGTTGCACACCACGGCTCCGACGTCGATCGGCAGTGCGGGCGGCGGCGGAACTTCGCGACCCGTGACGGCAGCAATGAGCTGCTTCTCACCGCCCTGCGGATATTTCACTTTGAGCGGCGTAACCTCTACACCCGGATAGGCTGCGGCGATCTGCTTCAGGTGCGCAATGGCGTCGGGTTTGTTGTTCTCGATGCCGATGTAGGCGTTGTTGACGTTGAGTGCCTTCATCAGAATGGTGACGCCGATCACGAGTTCTTCGCCGTGTTCGAGCATCGTGCGGTGGTCGGAGGTCAAGTAGGGCTCACACTCCACACCGTTGATGATCAGTGCCTCGGCCTTCTTCCCCGGAGGAACAGAGAGCTTCACGTGGGTGGGGAACGTAGCTCCACCCATGCCGACGATGCCGGCGGCTTTGATCTTGGCGATGATTTCGGGAGAGGTCAGCGAGCACTCTTTGACCAGTGTGTCCGATCGGTCGATTCCGTCGACCCAATCGTCGCCTTCGCGCTTGATCGTGATCATCATCTGGCGCAGTCCCTGACCGTTAGCGACCAGCTCTACGGCACTCACCGTCCCCGAAATCGGGGAGTGGATGTTGGCCGACATGAAGCTGCCGGCCTCGGCGATGAGCTGACCCGTCAGCACCCGGTCGCCTTTGGCTACCTTGGCCACCGCCGGAGCTCCGATGTGTTGCGCGAGGGGGATATTGACCACATCCGGCAACGGAAGCACCTCGATCGGTTTGGCGCAGCTCAACTTATTTTCCGACGGATGTACTCCGCCTATTGGAAATGTCTTCATATTTCTGCTTGAATTTTACGATTCGGTTATTCGGCTTTTGCGGCCGGAGCATCGGGCTTTGCCGCCGCAGGAGCTGCGGGTTTGGCAGGGGCTTTCGGCTCTTTGGGAAGCGGATCCATGCCGACCAGACGGATTGCTCCGGTCGGGCATTCGTTGACGCACTTGCGGCAGAGTTTACACTTCTGCGGGTCGATGTAGGCGAGGTTACCCTCGATGGTGATCGCTCCGAAGGCGCAGACCTTCTCGCACTTACCGCAACCGATACAACCGGCTTTGCAGGCTTTCATCACCAAAGCACCCTTCTCTTTCGAGACGCACGACACGTAGACGGCGCGATTCTTCGGCCACTTCTTGCGTAGCTCGATGATCCGTTTGGGGCAAGCCTTGACGCAGGCTCCGCAGGCCGTACACTTGTCGGGGTCGACTTCGGGAAGTCCCGTGGCGGGGTTGATGTGGATAGCGTCGAAAGCGCAGGAGATTTCGCAGTCGCCGAAACCCAGACAGCCGAAGGCGCATCCGGTCTCGCCGATGTAGAGCGAAGCAGCTACGGCACACGACTTTGCGCCATCGAATTCGTTGGTGCGGGGGCGTTTCTCGCACGTGCCACCACAACGCACGGTAGCGACTTGCGGCTCTTTTTCCGCAGCCGTTTTACCGAGATAGGTTGCCACCGATTTCATGCAGTCGCCACCACCCACCGGGCAGAAGAGAGCCGAAATGTCATCGCGTTTGACCAGTGCGTCGGCCATGCCGCGACATCCGGCAAATCCGCATCCGCCGCAATTCGCGCCGGGCAGCATCTTTTCCACTTCGTCGATCCGGGGATCTTCTTCGACCTTGAATTTCTGGGCCACGAAATAGAGGATTACCGCAGCAAGCACTCCCAACGCACACAGCGTCAGGATCGTGTAAAGTAATACTTCCATTAATCTTTGTTTATTGTTATGTGAATTTTCGATTCGAGTTTGTGTCGGCCGAGCCACAACGCAACGTAGTAGACCCCCACGCCCGCCAGCGCGACAAGTGCCGATGTGCCTTCGCTCCAACCCATTACCTTGATTCCGATGATGAGCAACGTCATCAGCACGACCAATGCCAGCACGTAGGCGAAAAAGACGGCAATGCCGCCTGCTCCCTTGCGGATTCCGACCCGCACGCGCTCCCCCACGGCATAGTTTGCCGCGTCGGGTGTCTTGACCTCGACGATTTTCTCCTGCGATTCGCTCAGACCACACGCTTCGCGCGCCTTGCAGCTACCGCAGGCACTTTGTGATGTGATTGTCACGTAGACCGTTTCGTGCTCGATGCGAGATACCTGACCGCTATGTTCGATTTGCGACGCCACAGCCTCAATCACCGTATTTGTTGGTGAGCGGCATCAACCGTTCGTGTCCGAATGAACAGGCCGAAAGCCGCAGAACGGGCGGGAACTGGTAGCGTTTCTTCTCGTTGCGCATAATCATGTTGTGGATCTTCTCGACCACCGCCGAGTCGAATCCGGCGTTGACGATCTCTTCGCGGTGCTGCCCCTCCTCGATCATGCGGAACAGAATGGCATCGACCACCTCGTAGGGAGGCAGGATGTCGCTGTCCTTCTGGCCGGGGTGCAACTCCGACGACGGCTCTTTGGTGAGGATATTTTCGGGGATCAACCCTTCGTGCAGGCGGTTGATGTAGCGTGCCAGATCGTAGATCTCGCCTTTGTAGAGGTCACCCGTGGGGCTGAATGCTCCGGCTGTGTCGCCATACAAGGTACACAATCCCAGCGCATTTTCGCTTTTATTCGATGAGTTGAGCAGGATGTGCCCGGTTTTATTTTGCACGGCCATGAGCAGGACGCTGCGGATTCGGGTCTGGATGTTCTCCTCCGTGGAGTCGAATCCCGTGCCGCCGATGACAGGCTTGAGCGTATTGACCATGCTCGTGTAGATCTCCGAGATCGGAATGACGTTGAATCCGATGCCGAGGTTGGCTGCCAACAGCTTGGCATCTTCGACCGAATGGTCGGTCGAGAAGGGCGAGGGCATCAGCAACGCGCGGACATTCTCCGCACCCAGCGCATCGACTGCGATGCAGGCGACTACGGCCGAGTCGATACCGCCCGAAAGTCCGATACAGGCTTTCGTATAGCCGTTTTTGTGGTAGAAATCGCGCACGCCGCAACGAGCGGCCTCATAGACCAATCGGGTGCGGTCGTTGTATCTGGAGGGAACCGAGATCGGTGAGCCTTGGGCTTTGGTGTCGAAAATCTGGAAATCCTCTTCGAAGTTTTTCATCATCAGCACCAGCTCCCCGCGTTTGTTGAGCGCGCCCGACGTTCCGTCGTAGACGATGTCCGTCGATCCGCCAACCTGATTGACCATGACGAGGTTTTTGCCCTCGACAAAAGCCGTGTTGCGCATCAACTCGTAGCGGTAGGTCATTGTTCCCTTGCCGTATTTGCGGGCATTGATCGAGAGTATCGTGTCGACCGATTTGTCGAAATCGTGTTCGCGGCTCAGGTCGTCGCCGACGATGATAACGCACTTCTCGCCCTTGATAGTGGCGTATTCGTATCCCTTCGAGGGGGTGAGGAAGCCCATTTCGCGGCGAGCCGTGATGTGTTTCTTGCCGATATAGCGCAGCACCTTGCGATTTTGAATCAATGCCGCGGCACTGATCGTCCCTTCGTTGGTCAGAATGGGTAACCCGACGATTGCGGCAATGCCGTCGCAACACGAAGCGATCTCGACCAATGCGTCTTCGCAGAGTTCGAGAAACGTCGTTTTGCGCAGTAAATCGAATGCCGGCGTACCGCTCACGGCCTGTTCGGAGAAAATCACCAAGTCGGCCTGCTGCGTCTTGGCTTTGTGGATCGCGTCGATGATTTTCGAGGTATTACCGTCGATATCTCCGATCGTGTAATTCAACTGGGCAATAGCTATTTTCATGATAGTAATTTAAGTCGGTAAATTACAACTTCGCAAAGTTAAGGAATATTTGGAAAAGACAGAAAAAAATCAATGTTAATAATTTAACGCTACACTTCTTTGTGGTAGAATCGTCGCGCGGCCTACCGAAAAGCGGTTACTGGGTTCGAAATCTGCTTCGAATTTCGGTTCAAAATTTCGGTGGGATTTTCGGTGTGGATCGGCCGCAGGGCCAACCGGTTGTGGGGTTCGGCTTTGCCCGATACGACACAAGGCACGACCTGTTTGCGGGTCATGCCTTGTGGGGAGAACTCGTCGGTTGCCGATTGATCGGCCGATCGAGATTTTGTTGCGAACGATCGCTTTGTGCCTATTTGTCTTTCGGCTCGGCTTTGAATGTTGCCAAGGTCTTCTGCTCGTCGAGCAACATCAGCTCCGAATTCTTGATTTCGAAGTGGTTAACCTTGTCGAGCATCTCGACAAAAAGCTGCTCATACTCCATGTTGGGGCAAGCCATACGCGTCATACCCAGATTCTCGAACTCCAGCTCGTTGCCCTTCAATTCGTATTTGCCGAAGAATCGGTTGCAGTTGGTGCGGCCGGCTACCATCGTGTCGGCGGCTTCGAACATCAGGCTGAAAGCATCGGCTTCGGCGGCGATCGCCTCGGCGGGAATGCCCTCCATTTTTACCAGTTTCCACGTGTTCTCTTCGAGCGAAAGCCCTTTTTGTGCTCCGCCGCAGGCAGTCATGGCCAGCAGCAAGGAGAGTGCTGCAAAATACTTTTTCATCTTTTTATTATTTTTTTGTGTTGTCAAATTACCGCATCTGCGGCCTATTTCGTGCTGCAAAGATACTATTTTATATACGTATTGCAAAAAAAGAGCCACAACCCGAAAAGGTTGTGGCTCTTCGAATGTTCAGAGACGATTAGTACTCCATCTTCGTGCGGCGCACGTAGGAGTTATAACGCCATTTTGCGTTCTCCTCGGCGGCCTTGAACAGCTCCTCGGCTTCGGCCGGGAATGCCTTCTTGAGCGACGTGTAGCGCACCTCTTTCATCAGGAACTCGTGGAACTTCGTCCAGTCCGGCTCTTTCGAATCGAGCGAGAAGGGGTTCTTGCCCTGCTCCTCCAGCTGGGGATTGTAGTGCCACAGGTGCCAGTATCCGCAAGCTACGGCCTCCTTGCCGACGGTCTGGGTGCGGGTCATGCCGCCCTTGATACCGTGGTTGATGCAAGGTGCGTAGGCGATTACCAGCGACGGCCCGGGATAGGCCTCAGCCTCCTTCAGCACGTTGAAGAGCTGCTGTTGCGAAGCACCGATCGAAACCTGTGCTACATAGACATAACCGTAGGTCATGGCCATAGCACCGAGGTCTTTCTTGCGGATTCGCTTGCCGCTCGATGCGAATTTTGCGACAGCACCCACCGGAGTCGATTTCGACGACTGACCGCCGGTATTCGAGTAAACCTCGGTATCGACAACCAAGATGTTGACATCCATACCCGAAGCCAGCACGTGGTCGACACCGCCGTAGCCGATGTCGTAGCCCCAGCCGTCACCGCCGATGATCCATTGCGATTTCTTGACCAGCCACTCCTTGTGTGCAAGGATTTTCTGACAGTAGTCGCAGTTGCAAGCCTCCAGCATCGGGATCAGGCGCGCCGAAACCTCGGCCGACTTGGCCGACGAAGAACGAGCGGCAATCCACTCTTTCATGACGCCCTTCAACTCGTCGGAGCAGCACGTGCAGTTGGCAATCGCCTCGTTCATCGTGACTTCGATGCTATCGCGGAGCTTCTCGATACCGACGTGCATACCCAGACCGAATTCCGCATTGTCCTCAAAGAGCGAGTTTGCCCATGCCGGGCCGTGGCCTGCGGCGTTGGTGCAGTAAGGCGTCGAGGGGGCAGAACCCGAATAGATCGAGGTGCAACCCGTGGCATTGGCCACCATCATCTTGTCGCCGAAGAGCTGCGAAATAGCTTTGATATAGGGGGTCTCACCGCAACCTGCGCAAGCTCCCGAGAACTCGAACAGCGGCTGTGTAAATTGCAGGTTCTTCACCGATTTGGTCTTGTCTACGACCTCTTTGTAGCCGATCTTCTCGGTGATGTATTTCCAGTTCTGCTGCTGGACGGATTGCTCCTCCAACGGACGCATTACCAATGCCTTCTCCTTGGCCGGGCAGACGTCGACGCAGTTTCCGCAACCCGTACAGTCGAGCGGCGAAACCTGAATGCGGAACTTATACTCTTTGGTCTCACCCAGACCCTGCTTCCACTCCGTACCCGAAGCGGTAGCCTCGGCCTCGGTAGCGAGGAACGGACGGATTGCAGCGTGCGGGCAGACATAGGCGCACTGGTTGCACTGGATACAGTTGTCGATCTTCCATTCGGGAACGCTCACCGCGATGCCGCGCTTCTCGTAGGCCGCCGTGCCGTTCTCCCACGTGCCGTCCTCACGGCCGTTGAATGCCGATACGGGCAGCTGGTCGCCCTTGAGGGCGTTGATCGGGTCGACGATCTTCTGCACGAATTCCGTGCGCGAAGCATCTGCTGCGTGTGTAGCCTCTTTGACCGTGATGTTGGCCCATTCGGCCGGTACTGCGACTTTCTCAACAGCATTGCCACCGGCATCGACCGCCGCGTAGTTCATGTTGACGATATCCTCGCCCTTCTTGCCGTAGGATTTCAGAATGGCGTGCTTCATCTCCTCCACAGCCTTCTCGAACGGAATGACGTTGGCGATCTTGAAGAAAGCCGACTGCATGATCGTATTGGTACGTGAGCCAAGACCCAGCTCTGCTGCGATCTTCGTGGCGTTGATGATGTAGAAGTTGATCTTGTTCTTGGCCAAGAAGAGCTTCATGTGGTCGGGCAGGGTAGCGCAGGTGGTCTCTGCATCGTGAACCGAGTTCAGCAGGAACGAACCTCCGACCTTCAGACCCTTCAGCACGTCGTACTTGTCGACATACGAAGGTACGTGGCAGGCCACGAAGTCGGGGGTGGTCACCAGATAGGGCGAAGTGATGGTCAGGTCGCCGAAGCGCAGGTGCGAAGAGGTATAACCGCCCGACTTCTTCGAGTCGTAAGCGAAATATGCTTGGCAGTATTTGTTGGTCGAACCACCGATGATCTTGATCGAGTTCTTATTTGCACCCACCGTACCGTCAGCACCCAGACCGAAGAAGAGTGCCTCGAATGTGCCGGGTTTGGCCAGCGAGATCTCCTCGCCCACGGGCAGCGAACGGAACGTCACGTCGTCGGTGATGCCGACGGTGAACTGGTTCTTCGGCTCGTTGGCCTTCAGGTTGGCAAATACGGCCAGCATTTGTGCCGGGGTGGTGTCCTTCGACGAAAGACCGTAGCGGCCGCCGATGATTTCGGGTTTCAGTGTGCCCTTTGATGTGGCAAATGCTTCGACTACATCGAGGTACAACGGATCGCCGTTTGCTCCCGGCTCTTTGGTGCGGTCGAGTACGCAGATGCGTTTGACCGAGGCCGGAACGACCTCCATGAGGTATTTCACCGAGAACGGACGGTAGAGGTGAACGGTAATAACACCGACCTTTTCGCCCTTGGCGTTCAGGTAGTCAACCGTCTCTTTGATGGTTTCGGTCACCGAACCCATTGCAACGATGATCTGCTCGGCGTCTTTAGCTCCGTAGTAGACAAAGGGTTTGTATTCGCGGCCTGTGATCTTCGAGATCTGCTTCATCGCGTCGGCTACCATATCGGGCACGGCGTTGTAGAATTTGTTCGAAGCCTCGCGCGTCTGGAAATAGATGTCGGGGTTCTGTGCCGTACCGCGTGTTACGGGGTGCTCGGGGTTGAGTGCTGCGGCACGGAATGCCTTCAGCGCGTCACGGTCGAGCAGCGAGGTCAATGCGGCTTCGTCGATGAGTTCGATCTTCTGAATCTCGTGTGAGGTGCGGAATCCGTCGAAGAAGTGCATGAACGGAACGCGCGACTTGAGCGATACGATGTGAGCGATACCGGCCAGATCCATCACCTCCTGTACGGACGAGGTTGCCAGCATAGCGAAGCCCGTCTGGCGGGTAGCCATGACATCCTGATGATCGCCGAAGATCGAGAGCGACTGTGCGGCCAGCGCACGAGCTGTGACGTGGAATACACCCGGCAGCAACTCGCCGGAGATCTTATACATGTTGGGAATCATCAGCAGCAGACCCTGCGATGCGGTGAAGGTCGAGGTGAGCGCGCCGCTCTGCAACGATCCGTGTACAGCACCTGCTGCACCCGCCTCGGATTGCATTTCAACCACTTTCACGGTTTCGCCAAAAATATTTTTGCGCCCCTGCGCAGCCCATTCGTCCACCAGCTCGGCCATGGTCGACGATGGGGTGATGGGGTAAATTGCTGCTACCTCCGAGAACATGTATGCAACATGTGCCGCGGCGTAGTTGCCATCACACGTGATAAATTTCTTTTCTGCCATTTTTTTTGATAAAAATTAGATGATATTTGTGTATGTTTTCTATTCGTTTTTTGAGTGCGTCGAATCGTTACGCGCTGCAAAGATAGGTATTTCGTTGCAAAAACCACAGCAATTTATAGCCAAAAAAGTGTGAAATTTCTCCACTTGCGATGTTAGTTTACTAACAGTTAAGGCTTAATCGCGCTTTCGGTTTGCCGGCAAACTCCCGCTCCGTCTGTAAAACAGGGTCGTAGCATCGTTTCGGTAGGGAAGAGATCCAGCTGTGATTCTTGTTGGTGATTTTTTAAGTGCAAATTGTTTTCGTTTTCCGGCCGCAGCTCGCGGGGACGGATCGAAGCGTAGCGAAGAGCAGGCCTCCGCGTGGCGGAGCTGCGGCCTGCCGCCTTGCTGCGCAAGCCGAAAACAACTCGCCGGTAAATTCTCGACCTAATTCCCAATGGAGACACCAATAAGTATTACTCCTCGATCTCCGGAACGTTGTCGCGTGCGGTTTGGGTGCGCAAAACAAAAGCGCCCGCTACCGTAGTAGCAGGCGCTTGTCGCGTGTGTCGTGTGTTTACTCGCTCAGAGGAGTAACGCTCACGAACGATTTGCCTTCACGTTTTTTGCAGAACTCAACAGTTCCGTTTACCAGCGCGAAGAGCGTGTGGTCTTTGCCGATACCAACGTTTTCACCGGCGTTGTGTACCGTGCCGCGTTGACGAACGATAATGTTGCCCGCCTTTGCGAACTGACCGCCGAACAGTTTGATGCCGAGTCGCTTGCTTTCCGACTCACGGCCGTTCTTCGAACTACCTACACCTTTCTTGTGTGCCATGTTTCTTCAGTTTTTTAAGGTTTATGCAACAATTTCCTCAACAAGGATCTGCGTCAAACATTGACGATGACCATTGCACTTTTGGTATCCGGTGCGTCGCTTCTTCTTGAAGACCAAGACTTTGTCGTCTTTGAGGTGCTTCAGAATCTTGCACTTGACCGTGGCGTCTTTTACAACAGGTGCGCCAACTTTAACCTGACCGTCGTTGTCTGTGA
>CAZHEY010000026.1:0-42344 GCA_964532025.1 uncultured Alistipes sp.
CTTATCTTAAAGGAACTTACAGATGAAATATCCTACTTTTTGACTCTTAAACAATTTTGCAAGGTTTTCATCCTACTTTTTGACTATTAAGCCGACATTTGCAATAAGTATTTGCGACCTCTCGACAAGCTCGAGGATCGAATACTGTCCATTGCGACCTCCGGGGCAAAGCTCGAGGATCGAGAATCAAACTGTGAAAAAATTGAGGAAAGGTAGGGCGAAAAAGTTAAATTCGGTTATCTTTGTCGACGTAAAGCAAGACTATGACTGAATTCCTGACAAATTACAACCTGATGGGGCTGGCGATCGGTGTCGCCACCTTTCTCATTATTGGTCTGTTTCACCCTTTGGTGATCAAAGGCGAATACTATTTCGGCGTGCGTATCTGGTGGCTGTTTCTGGTTATGGGACTGCTGTCGATCGTCGCATCCATTGCGGTGCATCAGCTGCTCTGGTCGACATTGTTGGCCGTATGGGGTGCTTCGTCGCTCTGGTCGATCGGCGAACTTTTCGAACAGCGCAAAAGAGTGAGAAAAGGGTGGTTCCCGGCAAATCCGAAGCGGCGCAAATGAGACGGCTGTGGTGTGGCTTTGGGTTGTTGCTCGGCGGAGTGCTCTCGGGATCGGTAACGGGGCAGCCGATCGGGGTGCAGTTACCTATACCTTCGACCGAGGTAGACTCCCCTACTTGGCGGATTCCCTTGCGTTTACCGCAGCGTATACGGATGCTTTTTGCAGGCGATTTGATGCAGCATATTCCGCAGGTGACGGCCGCCCGACGTGGTGACGGATTCGATTATACGCCTGTGTTTGGGGCGTTGCGCGAGCGTTTTGCCGCGGCCGATCTGGTGGTGGTCAACCTCGAAACGACCCTTACGCGCGACTCCTATTATACGGGATATCCCTGTTTTCGTTCCCCAGCGGCGTTGGCCGATGCGATGCGTAAGGCGGGTGTCGATGTGGCGGTGACGGCTAACAACCACTGCTGCGACAACGGTGCGCGCGGCATTCGCACGACAATCGAGGAGCTGGAGCGTTGCGGCATTGCACGCACCGGGGTCTTTGCCGACAGCACGGATTTTCGGCGCAACAATCCGCTCTACGTGACGCGCAACGGCATTCGGCTGGCACTGCTCAACTACACTTACGGCATGAATGGTATCCCTGCGCCAAAAGGAATGATTGTCAATCGGATAGATACGATAAATATGGCGTTCGACCTGCGCGAAGCACGGGCGCAAGAGGTCGATTTCATCGCGGTTTGCATCCATTGGGGCATCGAGTACCAACGTCGCGAGAATGCCGAACAACGGGCTTTGGCGGCGTTTTTGCAGCGGCACGGGGTCGATGTGGTGATCGGTTCGCATCCGCATGTGGCACAGCCGTGGCGGTGTGACGGCCGGCAGGTGGTGGTCTACTCGCTGGGCAATTTCGTGTCGAACCAGCGTGATCGCTACACCGACGGCGGGTTACTGGCCGAGGTCGAGGCGGTGAAGGAGTCGGACGGCACGATGCGTTACGAATTGGAGGTCACACCGGTTTGGGTGGCACTTCCCCACTACCGGGTCTTGCCGCCCGAAGTGGCCGATACGCTTTCGCTACCAGCATCTTACGATCTGTTTCGCGAGGATCTGAGGCAGCTGGTCGGGGCGGATATATAGGCGTGTCCTATGGCTCTATAAAAACTAACGATCGATTTTATTTGACAATAAGTGATAAAGTTTGCTATCTTTGCAGAGCAAACAAAATACAATACAAATCAAACAGTATAACACGATGGAAAAAAGCATTAAAGGTACACGTACCGAGCAGAATCTGCTGAAATCATTTGCTGGCGAGAGCCAAGCACGCAGCCGTTACACATTCTTTGCAAGCGCAGCCAAGAAAGAGGGTTACGAACAAATTGCAGGCGTATTTATGGAGACCGCCGAGCAGGAGAAAGAGCACGCTAAGCGTTTCTTCAAGTTCCTTGAGGGCGGCGAGGTGACGATCACGGCCAGCTACCCTGCTGGGCGCATCGCTTCGACCAAAGAAAACCTGCTGGCTGCGGCACAGGGCGAGAATGAGGAGTGGGATATCCTCTACCGCGAATTCGCAAAAGTTGCCGAGGAGGAGGGCTTCACCGAGATCGCCACGGCGTTCAAGATGATCGCTACGGTCGAGGCTGAGCACGAACGCCGCTACCTGAAGTTGTTGAGCCGCCTGACCGACGGGAACTTCTTCAAACGCGACGGAAAGATCTGGTGGCAGTGCCGCAACTGTGGCTATGTTTGCGAGGCTACGCAAGCTCCTGAACTCTGCCCGGCATGCAAGCATCCGCAGGCATACTTCGAGCCGAAGAAGGAAAATTATTAGTAGATCTTTTATTCAAACGCAATCCTGCCCAGACCCGGGTTGGATTGCGTTTCTTTTAGACCCATACCCCGATGAAACCGATACCTACCCCTCTTGTCTCTGTGGTCATTCCGGCATACAATGCTGAAAAATATTTGGATGAGTGTTTGCAGAGTGTGGCGAAACAGGACTACGAGCCACTCGAAATTTTGGTCGTTGATGACGGCAGCACCGATTCGACCCGCGATGTTGTGGGCCGCTGGGAAGCCCGTGATCCGCGCATTCGGCTTGTAGCCAAGCCCCACGAGGGATTGCCCATGACTCGACGTCGGGGAATTGATGCCGCTACGGGGGTTTACATCCAACACCTCGATGCCGATGATCTTTTGTGCGAAGGGGCGATTTCGGCTCTTGTTGCACGGGCTGAAACTACCGGAGCTCAAATGGTTTGCGCATCTCATCTGACGCTCTGTCTTTCGGGCGAAGTTCGCTGCTCGAAGAGGTTGAATTTCGATCGGATCGATCCGCTGGAATATCTGGCTGCGCTCTATCGGTCGGAGTATCGCTGGTCGGTGATGATGCACTTCTGTCGGCGCGATTTCTATTATGCCTGCGAGGTGGAGGTGCAGCCGACGATTTCCATGTGTGAGGATGGTATTCTGATAACTCAACTGCTGATGCACAACCCGCATATTGTGTCGCTCGACCAGCCGATCTGTTGTTATCGTCGTACACGTGAATCGATGACCAACGACTCCGCGAAAAAACAACAGCGCGTGCGCGCCATGCGTGCCGCCGGCGATTGGATGCGACGTTACCTGGGGCACAGCCGCTTTGCGGAGCATTACAACCGGGAATTGGAGTTGCGACTCTGTGCGTTCTCCATTTATTACATGTGGCAGGGCGATTATTCAACGGCACGGTCGGACATGCGCCATTTGGCCGAACAGGAAGCGCGTTATCCGGGACTTGCCTCCGAGTTAAAACTCTCGCGTCAGCTCTACCGCATCGTGGGGTTGTATTCTCGTGCGAAGTGGTTGGGCGATCTGGCCATGAGCTTCTACGTGCTGAAGTGCAAACTGCGTGTTGCGCTGTTTGGTCAACCCGTGGCACTGTCCGAGTAAGGGGTGTGATGTCTGTTTTCGATCTTCGAATTTGTCGAGAGGTCGCAAATACTTGTCGCAAATGTCTGTTTTCGATCCTCGAGCTTGTCGAGAGGTCGCAAATACTTGTCGTCTGTGTCTGTTCTCGATCCTCGAGCTTGTCGAGAGGTCGCCAATACTTGTTGCATATGTTTGTTCTCGATCCTCGAGCTTTGTCGAGGGGTCGCAAATACTTGTCGCATGTGTTTGTTCTCGATCCTCGAGCCTGTCGAGAGGTCGCAAGGGTTGTTTGGTAAATGATTATGGCCAAAGTGTTTTCGGCCTGCGCAGCAAGCCGGCAGTCCGCAGCTCCGCGTTGCGGAGGACTGCTATTCGCGTTGCTGCATAGCAGCCTCCGCGAGCTGCAGACTGAAAACAACGGATAAAGATACTTTGCGACCTTTCGACAATGCTCGAGGATTGAGAACAAGACACAGCGACCTCTCGACAGGCTCGAGGATCGAGAATGAAATGCACTTGCGACCTCTCGACAAAGCGGATTAAACAGGAATCCTTGTTGGTATCTCCATTTGAAATTAGGTCGAGAGATTGGTTGAGAATTTCTTGGTGCATTGTTTTCGTCTTGCGCGGCAAGCCGGCAGTCCGCAGCTCCGCCTTGCGGAGGACTGCTATTCGCGTTGCTGCATAGCAGCCTCCGCGAGCTGCTGACTGAAAATAACGGACGAAGATAGTTTGCGACCTCTCGACGTAGCTCGAGGATCGAGAACAAGACACAGCGACCTTTCGACAAAGCTCGAGGGTCGAAAACAAGACACAGCGACCTTTCGACCAAGCTCGAGGATCGAGAGCCGAACAGGTTGGAAGAGCAGGAATACAACAGAAACGCACGGAACGTTGGGAAAATGCCCCTGTTCCGTGCGTTTTTGCGTTCTCTATGTTTTCGTCCGGTTGCCGGCCCGCCAAAATCGCCGGTTTTTCGGGTCGTTTCGTTGCGTCCGGTTACCGGGTTTGTCGAGCGGGAGCAGACTCTCCCTCCAGCAACGGCTGGGCGTCGTGTTCCCACGCGGCGAAGAGTGCCAGTGCCTGTGCGTAGGCTTCGCTGAACGACGAATTCACCACCCGGAAGTAGCCGTCCAATCCGTAAATACGTTGAGCAGCAAGTGCTTCGAGTTGTGTTCGGACGATCGCTTCCGAGGTTGCATACTGGGCGGCATCGAAGCGAATGCCTCGCTGCGTGCCGAGTTCGGCCAATGCCGTGAGGAGCGTTTGGTCGGCAGAAAAACCAGCTTCGAAGGAGTCGAATGTCGGGTAGTGACGGGCAAGCGTGTCGCGTGCACGGTCGAGCCACGAGTTGACAAATTCGATCACCACGCCCCGCCGGATCAGCTCGGCGTAGTAGTTCGAGTAGCCCGTTGTGTCGGCTTCGACCAGCACGTCGGGGCGGATTCCGCCGCCGCCATAAACTGTGCGGTGGGTACGCAGGGTGCGGTAAGCCGGAGCATTGGCATCGAGCGAATCGCGCGTCGCGTCGTCGTATCGGCGCAGGTGGTCGAGGTAATATTCGCGGCGGTTGCCCTTCTCGTAAGGACGCTGAATGACGCGCCCCGACGGGGTGTGGTAGCGCGCTACGGTGATGCGCACCGCCGATCCGTCGTTGAGTGGTATCTGTCGCTGCACCAGTCCTTTGCCGAAGCTCGGACGACCGACGACTATCCCTCGATCCCAGTCTTGGATAGCTCCGGCTACGATCTCCGAGGCGGAGGCCGACGACTCGTCGATCAGCACGATCAATCGCCCTTTCAGGTTCTCGCCGTTGCTCTGCGCCGCGAACGAAGAGGCTGGCACGGCACGTCCCTCGGTCGAGACGATCACCGCACCGCGTGGTAGGAAGAATCCCGCCAACTCGATTGCCTGTTCGAGCAATCCGCCGCCGTTGCCGCGCAGGTCGAGAAGTAGCTCCTGTGGCTTTCCTAATTTAGTATAGGCTTCGCGGAATTCACTCATCGTGGTGCGCCCGAAGCGGTTAATCTTGATGTAGCCCACCCCCTTGTTGGTCAAGTAGGCGGCATCGAGGGTGTTGAGCGGAATTTTGTCGCGGACGATCACGAAGTGCAGAGGCTGCGGCTGACCGGCGCGCACGATGTCGATTTCGACCTTTGAACCGCGTTTGCCGCGCAGGTGTTTCGGCACATCTGTGCGGGTCATTCCCACGGCCCGAAGGGTGTCGATGCGCACGATGCGGTCGTTGGCGCGGACACCAACCCGTTCGGCAGGCCCTCCGGCGATGGTGTTGACCACGATCACAGTATCGCGTAAGACGTTGAATTCCACGCCGATGCCGCTAAACTCGCCGTCGAAGCTCTCCTGCACACCCTGCATCTCGGAGGCGTCGATGTAAGCCGAATGGGGATCTAACTCGTCAAGCATGCCGACAATGGCCTGCTCGACAAGCGGTTGCATCTCCACCTCGTCAACATACAACCCCGAAAGGTAGCGGTAGACTTGGGCGAATTTTTGGAGCTGCCGCACATCATCCTGCTGCTGGGCAGCGGCAGGAAACGCGCAGAGCGTCACTACAATGAGAAACCAAAGGCGTGTCATTTCAATAGGTTGTTTATTCTATATCGAGTGCTGCAACGAGTTCATCGAAAGCTACTTGTCGCTGCTCTCCCGAGCGCATATCTTTCACCGTTGCCGCTTGGGCTTCGATCTCCTGCGAGCCAATAATCACCACATAGGGGATCGCACGGCGGTTGGCATACTCCATTTGTTTCTTCATTTTACCGGCTTCGGGGTAGATCTCGGCCGAGATGTTGTGGCCGCGAAGCGCACGCAGCAGCGGCAAAACCGTCGCCTGCTCCTGCTCGCCGAGGTTGACGAAGAGCACCCGCGTGGTGCAGTTGACCTCCTCGGGGTACAGTTCCAGTCCGCACATCACGTCGTAGATGCGATCCGCGCCGAATGAGATCCCTACGCCCGACAGGTTGGGCATGCCGAAAATACCGGTTAGGTCGTCGTAACGTCCACCGCCACAGATTGATCCAATAGCAAAATCAAGAGCCTTGACCTCGAAGATCGCTCCGGTGTAGTAGTTCAAACCACGTGCCAGTGAGAGGTCGAGATCGACTTGCAGGTCGATGCCCAGATTGCGGATCGAGGTGAAGATCGTCTGCATCTCATCCAGCCCTTTGAGTCCGGTCTCGGAGCAGGCTAATGTATCGCGCAACTTCTCTATTTTCTGGTCGTTGTCGCCCGAAAGCTCGAGTATCGGTTGAAGTTTGGCAATCGCTTCGGGGGTCAATCCGCGTTCGAGCAGTTCGGCCTTCACCTGCTCCAGCCCGATCTTGTCGAGTTTGTCGATCGCCACCGTGATATCCATCATTTTGTCGGCATGACCAATCGCCTCGGCGATGCCGAAGAGGATCTTGCGGTTGTTCATCTTGAGTGCCACACGGATGCCAAGTGCTTGGAACACACGCTCTACGATCTCTACCAGCTCAACTTCGCAGAGCAGCGAGCGCGTGCCGATCACGTCGACATCGCACTGGTAGAACTCGCGGTAGCGTCCTTTCTGGGGACGGTCGGCGCGCCACACGGGCTGGATTTGGTAGCGTTTGAAGGGAAATGTCAACTCGCTTTGGTGTTGCACGACGTAGCGCGCAAAGGGCACGGTCAGGTCGTAGCGCAACCCCTTTTCGCAGATTTTCGAGGCTTGGCGCATCTCTTCGTCCGAAAGATTGGCTGCGAAATCGCCCGAATTGAGGATCTTGAAGAGCAGTTTGTCGCCCTCGTCGCCGTACTTGCCCAGCAGCGTCGAGAGATTCTCCATGGAGGGGGTTTCGAGCGGCGCGTAGCCGTAGGCGCGGAATACGCGACGAATTGAGTCGAAAATGTATTGGCGGCGCATCATCTCCGCGGGGGAGAAGTCGCGTGTGCCCTTGGGAATTGTGGGTTTCTGAATAGCCATATTCGGTTTCTTTTTAATTATAATTTTTTCATTTAGCAATGTCCCTGTTTCGGCGAGGGCTTTTTCTGTATCCGAGTCGGTCGAAAGCTCGTTCCGCGGCACTCTGTACTCGATCCTCGAGCTTATCGAGAGGTCGCTTTGGGTGTTGCGTCCACGACCCTCGAGCCCCTGTCCCAGAGGGTGTTCCGCGGCTCTCCGTCCTCGATCCTCGAGCTTGTCGAGAGGTCGCAAACTACAACCGCCCGCCCCTCAGTCAGCAGCTCGCGGTGGGCAGCTATGCTGCCCGACAAAATGCAGTTCTTCGCAAGGCGGAGGTTTGCCGACTTATTGCACAAGTCGCAAGCCCCCCCCTCAGAAAAGAAAATGTGCGGCAATTAGTTTTCTATCAGCTTCTTATATCTTACGCGGTGCGGTTCGGTATCACCGCCTTGCGCCTTTTTCCATGCTTCGTATTCTGAGTAAGAACCTTCGAAGTAGACCACGCGCGAATCGCCCTCGAAGGAGAGGATGTGCGTGGCGATACGGTCGAGGAACCAACGGTCGTGGGAGATCACTACGGCACAGCCGGCGAAGTTTTCCAGACCCTCCTCCAATGCGCGTAACGTATTGACATCAATGTCGTTGGTCGGCTCGTCGAGTAGCAATACGTTCCCCTCCTCTTTGAGTGCCAACGCCAGATGCAGGCGATTGCGTTCGCCGCCCGAAAGCATGCCGCACTTCTTCTCCTGATCGGCCCCCGTGAAGTTGAAACGCCCCACATAAGCGCGCGCATTGACCTGTCGGTTGCCCAACATCATCAGATCCAACCCGCCCGAAATCACCTCGAAAACCGTCTTTTCGGGGTCGATCGACTGGTGCTGCTGATCGACGTAGGCCAGTTTGACGGTCTGCCCGACGCGGAATGAGCCGCTTGTCGGCTGCTCAAGTCCCATGATCATACGGAAAAGCGTGGTCTTACCCGTACCGTTTGCACCGATCACACCCACAATGCCGGCCGGTGGCAGCGAGAAATTGAGGTGCTCGTAAAGCACGCGGTCGTCGTAGGCTTTCGTTACGTCCTGCGCTTCGATCACCATGTCGCCCAGACGTGGCCCGTTGGGAATGAAGATTTCGAGCTTCTCGTCTTGCTGCTTGGCATCCTCGTTGAGCATCTTGTCGTAGGCCGACAGACGGGCTTTCGACTTGGCGTGACGACCCGACGGGGACATGCGCACCCACTCCAACTCGCGTTCGAGGGTCTTGCGTCGCTTCGATTCCTGACGCTCCTCCATGGCCATGCGCGTGGTTTTCTGCTCGAGCCACCCCGTGTAGTTACCCTTCCACGGAATGCCTTCGCCGCGATCAAGCTCCAGAATCCAGCCTGCCACCTTGTCCAGAAAATAGCGGTCGTGGGTCACGGCGATCACCGTACCTTTATATTGTTGCAGGTGCTGCTCCAACCAGTCGATCGACTCGGCATCGAGGTGGTTGGTAGGCTCGTCAAGCAGCAGCACATCAGGCTGTTGTAGCAGTAGGCGGCACAGGGCTACCCGGCGACGTTCGCCACCCGACAGCACCTTCACCGATTGCTCGGGATCGGGACAGCGCAGCGCATCCATAGCACGGTCGAGTACGCTGTCGATCTCCCAGCCGTTGACGTGGTCGATCTGCTCGTAAAGCTCGCCCTGTCGCTCGATCAACTGTGCCATTTTCTCGTCGGACATCGGTTCGCACAACTGAAGGTTAATCTGCTCATACTCTTTGAGTAGAGCCATCGTGGCGGCGCACCCCTCCTCGACGATCTCACGAACGGTTTTCGTGTCGTCCAGCTTGGGGTCTTGCTCCAGATAACCTACGGTGAAGCCGGGTGAGAAGACCACTTCGCCCTCGAAATTCTTGTCCAAGCCGGCGATGATCTTCATCAGGGTCGATTTACCCGATCCGTTCAAGCCGATGATGCCGATCTTTGCGCCATAGAAAAACGAGAGGTAGATGTTGTTTAGCACGCGTTTTTGGTTGGTGAAGGTCTTGCTTACGCCGACCATCGAGAAGATGATTTTTTCGTCTGCCATATTGTTTGTTTTTATGTATTCGGTTTTGATTTGTTCGAATTGTACAAAGATAGCAAGAAATCAGGATTTAAGAGATACGAATCGGAAATTATTTGTAATAGGCTCACTCAAAACCGAGAGTTTCTGCAGCCTGCATGTTCTCGAGAACCAAGACCCCATGCGGCTATTTTTCCTCGATCATCGGGCTTTGTCGAGAGGTTGCTTTTGTTTCAGTGTTCTCGATCCTCGAGCTCGTCGAGAGGTAGTAAGGACTATTAACGAGATTATTTCGGTTTGCGTAACAAACAATATTTTATCTTGTTATACGGTTTATTTATGGATTTACTTTAGCTATTCCATATTTGCCATGAGGCTTCGGCTTGTGCGAAAAATAGGCGTTGCCCGTTTTCGATTTTTGCCCCGCGTTGGCGGCCATAATCGAGAAATTGCGTCAGCGGCGGATTGTAGACCAGATCGAGCAGGTAGTGCTGCGGCGTGAGGTAGCCATAGGGAATGCGTGGTGCGGCATCGATGTCGGGATAAGTTCCTACGGGCGATGCGTTGATAATCAAATGACTACGCTCTATTACCTCACATGGGAGCTGGTCGTAGGTGTATGTCCCTTTGGCTGGGTCGCGCGACACAAGGTCGAACGGAATATTCCGCTCTGCAAGAGCGTATTGCACCGCTTGCGAAGCCCCTCCTGTGCCCAAAATCAAAGCCATGTCGGGTTCGGCCGTTCCCAATAGGGCATCGAGCGATGCGCGCAGGCCGATAAGGTCGGTGTTGTGCCCCTCCAGCCGCCCGTCTGGCAGGCGACGCACGCAGTTCACTGCGCCGATAGCCTGAGCTTCGAACGGCAATTCGTCGAGAAACCGAATCACTTCGCGCTTGTAGGGAATTGTGACATTCAGACCGCAAAGTTCCGGCTGATCGCGTAGCAATGTCGGGAATTCGGAGATGTCATTTAATTCGTAAAGCGCATATTCACAGTCAGAAAGCCCCTCATTCCGGAATTTCTCTGCGAAGTAGGTCGCCGAAGCCGAATGGCCCAGCGGTTGGCCGATCAACCCGAAGCGTCGCATTGTCAGGCTTCCCTCTTTTTGAGGATGATTCGAGCTAACAGCTCGATGCCGTAAATTGCGAGGAATCCGATGATACACAGCACGATGGCTTCGAGAAGTTGCGCCGGTTGCCCCGTGAGTGACTCGAAGTGCGCAGGTGAAACATTGGCCTGCACTAACGGTTGTGCATTTCCGTGGCTATCCAAGTAGCTTTCAAGCGTTTGCTTCCACGGCCACACCTTGTTTAGCGAGCCGATCATGAAGCCCATGAGCGTGGCTACGGTGATGTCGTGCAGGTGGTTGAGCAACCACGAAAGCAGGTGCGAAAACGAGATGATTCCGGCCAATGCGCCGACCGCAAAGATCAGCAACACAGGAATATCGAACGTTCCGACGGCATGGATGATGTATTGGTATTTGCCCAGCAACAGCAGGATGAAAGCCCCCGAAATGCCGGGTAAAATCATGGCGCAGATCGCGATTGCACCCGACAACATCACGAACCACCACGTGTCGGGGGTTTCGGTCGGCGAGGCCACGGTGATCCACCACGCGAGTGCTGCACCAACTACCAATGCGGTGATTGTCCGCCAGTTCCATTGGGTTGTCTGACGCGCTACAAGAAGAGCCGAGGCCATGATCAGTCCAAAGAAAAACGACCAGATTGCGATCGGGTGATTTGTCAGCAAGTAGGTCATCAGCCGCGCCAGCGAGAAGATCGCAATCGCGATTCCGGTCAGCACGGGCAGTAGAAATGCACCGTTGATATGTCGCCACAGCTCGCCGAAGCGCAGGTGAAGCAGGTGTCCCAATGCGGTGGCGTCAGCACTACGAATCGAGCTAAGGAGCTCCTCGTAGATGCCTGAAATGAAGGCGATTGTGCCTCCGGAAACGCCCGGCACGACGTCTGCCATGCCCATGGCGCAGCCTTTGAGCGCCAAGATAAGTGTACGGGTAAAATTCATTTTGCTCGAATTTAGCTCCGACAAAGATAGCAAGAAATTTCGAAACGGAGGCAAATGCAGGCGCAATTTGGTAAGTGTTTGACAACCCGTTTCCTTAGCATTCATTCTCCTTGATTTTCACCTGCTCTGAGAATGAGTAAAAGTGATGGTCTAAGAGATTGCCGGCGAAAGTTAAGCCACTTTTCCACTGCCTGTATTGGTCTGGGAAATGAGACAAATCACAAGCCAGCGATTATAGATCAAAACGCTATTGTATTGCAAAGAGCCTTTGTTTCTCATTAAATTTCGACCAAAGATAATTATTATTTTTGGATTGAAACAGGGTTTTGAACAGAAAGTCCGAACAGGGAGTTTGTTGCCTTTAGCTGCTCCTGTTTTGGTCAGGTCGAATAACTCTTCGATGGTAGTTTCGCAACCAAAAAAAGAGTTTATGGAAAAAGAAGTGAAGGTGTCGTTCTACCTCAAAAGGAACGAGACAAAAGAGGATGGAAGATGTGCTGTCATGGCGCGTCTTACGGTGGGCGGTTTTTCGAAGGTGATCTTCAGTGCCAAAATGCTGGTTCCGGTCTCGATCTGGTCTTCTGGCCGTGCTCAGGGAAAGAGCCAGCTTGCCAACGAAATCAATCAACAGTTGGATGAGATCTGAGCGTCGGCTTTGAGTATCTATGGTGCATTGTCAGCTGTCCGGGATGGTGTTACTGCCGAGGATGTTCGAACCCGGCTTCTGGGCATGGCTTATGGTCAGGAGACACTTTTGGCCTACTTTCGTAAGCATAACGAGAATTTCGACAAACGGGTGGGTGTCAATCGCAAGAGGACATCTGCTCATTCCTATTGGTATGCAATGGAATATACCGAACAATTTTTGCATGCGGAGTATAAACTTTCCGACATCCCGTTTACAGCGTTGAACCGATCGTTTATCGAGAAGTTCGACCTTTATCTGCGCATAACGCATACACTTGCTCCTGGCTCGATCAAACTCATTACAATCAGGCTCAATTCAATTGTCGGGAATGCGATTGCGGAAGGAATCATTACTGCCGATCCGTTTGCCGGATACGAATCGGAGAGTCCGCAATCCACACGAAAATATCTTACAAAGATCGAACTGGAGCGGCTTATGACCACTCCTCTGGCATGCCCGAAACATTATCTTGTCCGAGATCTGTTTCTCTTTTCGTGCTATACCGGTATTTCATATGTCGATATGTGTGCTCTGACAGAAGACCATATTGAAGTGGCCGAAGATGGAGAGGTTTGGATTAAAGCCAAACGGGAGAAGACGGGCGTGGGCTATGAAATTATGTTTCTCGATCTTCCGAAGCAAATTCTCGAACGTTACCGAAATACAGCGTCCAAAGGGCACCTGTTCCCCATGTATTGTAGCTCGGAGATAAATTTACAACTCAAGGAGATTGCCCGCATATGTGGAATTTCCCAACATCTGACCTTCCAGTCGGCGCGGCATAATTTCGGTACGCACGTTACGCTCTCGCAGGGTGTGCCTATCGAGACTGTCAGCCGCATGATGGGCCATAAAAGCATCTCTACGACCCAGATCTATGCGAAGGTCACGGACAAAAAGGTGGATGAGGACATGAAGCGGCTGAAGGCACGCACAGCAGGGACGCATATCACCTTGTATGAGGATGAAACACTCCGGGCAGCTATTCGCTATCCTGTGGCGAAATAACCTGTTATTATACGGCAAAGAACTGGCCACGTGAGTGTGGCCGGTTCTTTTATCTGCGCTGTCCCGTCCTGAAATAGCGTTACACAAAAAGTGCAAAGTTATGAAAGCAGAGACAAAGAGCTTGTATATCAAGCGGACACAAAAGGATTACACGATGAGTTTCAAGCTGTCAGTGGTTCGAGAGATTGAGAGCACAGGGATTGGATTATGTGCAGTAGCGCGTAAATATGGGATACAGGCTAAAAGCACAGTGCGTGATTGGTTGGAAAAACAGGATAACTTTGACCGAGAAAACAAAATAGGAGCGACCATTATGACCCAAAAACAGGAGTAACGCCATGCCAGTTCCGGCAACACAGGCAAAACGGTACAGGATAAACAGCAGTACCAGCCGCAACACTATTTTACAGATTTGTTTTTTATCCAATGCTTGGGGATTTGTGGGCGGGGTGTCGATGTCCCCGCCCGGATTGATATTTTAATATAACAGTTAATTCTCAGCACCCTCATCCATTAGACTTTCTGAACTCCACATGAATTCATTCTGTAGTTTTCAAAGATGAAGATTCCAATATTCGATATAGACATTATACCCGGAATTTTGAAGATATGCCTTCAATACTCCCATAGCAGGCGAGGGCATATAGAGATTGGCAGGAGGGGCCCCTCCTAAAATAATTTGTTTTTCAAGTTTTTATTCTTCATTTCTCATAGTTGCTGGTATAATAGGTTAAAATTTTATTTTTGAAAATATATTCGTATTTGGCTTGCAGCAGTTGCGTCTGCGCCTTTACGAGGTTGTTGAGCGACGTGTTGTAGTCCACGACGGTTGCCACGCCGAGGTTGTATTTGCGCTCGATTTGCCGGGCGGCTTCGGAGGCCGAGGTGAGGAATTTCTGCGAGGAAAAGTACTTCTCGCGAGCCGTGGCAGCATCGATGCAGGCTTGGGCAACCTCTTTGGCGACCTGCTTTTCGGCCGTGCGAAGCGTATACTCGGCCCGCTGAATGGCAAGTTTCTGCCGCTGCACGTTCTTGCGAGTCGAGAGCCGACCGAAGATCGGGACATTCAGACTCACCGAGAGGTACGTGCTGGCGTTGTCGCGGTATTGGCGGAAGAACGGGTAGGCTTCGTAGCGATACGTGCCGTCGGCATTCTGGAACATTTTCTGCCGCGCATCGGAATAGCTTGTGCCATAGCCCACTCCTAACGAAACACTCGGATAATAGGTCGCACGGGCGATTTGCAGGTCGCGGCGCGCGATGTCGATACCCAGCCGCGCTATTCCCAACTGCGGCAACCACTGCGCCGCATCAACCACAGCCGCAGGGTCTTGCGGCAGAAGCGGTTCGATTGCCGCATCGTCGGGACGAACCGTGCAGAATCCGGTATAGTCGTCGATCTCCAAAAGTTGGCAGAGGTCGAGGCGAGCGATATCGTAGGTATTACGTGCCGTGAAGAGGCCGTTTTCCGCCTCCGCAAGTTGTGAGCGGATCTGCAACAGGTCGGCCAGGGTCACCTTACGCACCTCAACCAGTTTTTCGGTCTTCTGCTCCTGCACTTCGAGCGCCGCGACGATCTGCTCCGCATTGCGGATATTTTCTTGTGCGGCAAGGATTTCAAGGTAACGAGCCGTAACGTTCAATGTCACGTCGTTGCGCGTTTTCTCGATCCCTAACAGCGACGAACGCAGGTCGAGCTTCGCACGTTTGAGCGTGAACAGATTCTTCAGTCCGTTCAGAATCGGCAAACTTCCTGAGAAACTGCTGTTGGTTCCCTGCACAGTCTGATTCTCCTTGAACTCGTAGGTCGTGGGGTCGAGCACGCGGCCTGTCGAAAGGCTATATCCGCTCGAAAAGGAGATATCGGGGGCATAGTTCCACTTCGACTCAGATAACGAAATTGCCTTCTCCCGCGCTGTGATTTGCTGCTGTTTGATCTCGATGTTGTGCTCCTGCGCATAGGCAATACACTCGTCGAGCGTCCAGCGGTGTGTGGTGTCGATTTGGGCGGTGGCGGGTAGTGCGCATAAGCACCAACAGTAAATCAGAAACAATCTCGCATTCATGTTTATAGATGTTTATTTAGCAGCACCCGGATCTGCTCCGACTCGGGGCGTGGGGCATCCAAATCGACCAATTTGCCGGTTCGGTCATACAGCAGCAGATGTGGAATGTGTGTATGCTTGATCTGTTTCAAAAATTGCGATTCTGCGGCATTCAAAATGCGGTAATTCTCGCCTAAATAATCGGTTTCGCAACTGCGCACAGCACCTCGCCACGCATCATCGGTATCGTTTATCGCGAGGTAAAGAAAAACCACATTCTTACCTTTATACTCTTCGCGGAGTCTCTTTGCATCAGGCATTCCGGCACGGCACGGGGCGCACCACGAAGCCCACAGATCCACGTAAATAACCTTCCCGTTATGACGGTCAAGAATATCTCCGTAAGTTAGTTGTTTGCCGTCGAGATCTTGCAAAACCAAATCCGAAGAGTAACCGTCTGTTATCAAATTATCTTTATCGACAATACGGATTCGGAATACACTATCCCCTGTGATTTTTTGATACTTATCGCGGTATTTCCGAACAACACCTGCCGGATAGGGCCGCCAATAATCGCCACACTCAATGAGCGACATGATGTCGTGAAGAATGGCTTTCTGGACGGTCGGAGAGAGCGATGTATCGGCCGCAATCAGATCGAATCGCTGCGGCGATTTGGCATTATTCGGTGCTACTCGATATTGGTGAGCAATGGCTCGGTTGTAATGGGAAATGTAGTGCATCATGCTATCCGTGGGCAATTCTGTCGGCTTGGATTCCGCAAGCTGCCGTCTGTAATAGTCGGCATAAACAACGGGAAGCGCACCGCTCGTTTCGAGCGAGTCGAGTAGCACTCTAAAATCGTGTAAATAAGCATCGTATATCGGCCGCAGAGAGTCGAGCGATAGGTAATATTTCTTACACTTATTCAGCCTTTCAGTCGAATACTTCTGTTTGGGTCGATTCAAAATCTCATCAGCCATCTGGTAATAGGCGTCATTCAGAATAATTTGCGTAGAATAGCCGACCCTCTGAACAGCACGAGGATCTTTATACTGCAAATTATAGAGCCATGTATTTTGATCCGAAACAAGGCTTTGCATTTGCGGCCGCAAGTTTTCACCATAGGTGAATAACACCGTGTCGCCAGCCTGAAGCAAGTAGTGGAGATTCTCAATGGCTTGATTCCGGTGGATAATTTCAGCATAACCGAACGGGGCAGCTACCGTAAGTGTATCCTGCCCGATATTACGCGGAGTGTAATAAACCCGGTTCAATGCCGAATCGACATAAATGAGCGTTCCTTCGGGGAGCGTATGCAAGTTTCCTCCGAGTCGAGTCGTACCGCTTTGCGCCGGAGCATCCTTAAAGATGACCGTCACGGTAGTCGGTACGGGGTGCACATCGGCCTTTCCGGTATCGCGACAGGATACGGACATAAGGCAAAAGAGTGTTAAGATGCAGATTGTTTTCATCGTTGCAAAAGTTTGAAGTTCGTCGACTCTCTTTAATGGATTTTTAAGTATTCCGCCTTGGTCAAGGATTTCATTTCAGGTATTTATCAAGTTCATCGCGGATCTGCTCCGACTCGGGGCGCGGGGCATTTTTGTGAACCAACCGCCCTTGTTTATCATAAATCAAATATCTGGGAATCGAACTGATTTTCAGGGTTTCGATCAGTTTGCTTGTGCGTGGATTTGCAACCAAATAGCAGGTCGGTACGTCCGCCAACTCCGCCTTCGGGATAGCCGCCTTCCAAGGCTCAGCCTTATCATTGAAAGCGAGGTAGACAAAGGCCACATCTTTGCCTCGATACTCCTCGCGCAGCCTTTTCGAGGCAGGCATGCCCGCCATACAGGGAGCGCACCAACTCGCCCAGAAATCGACATAAATCACCCGACCTCGATTCGCAGATAGGATCTCTTGAAACGGCATGGAAACGCCCGCTGTATTCTGCAACAACAGGTCGTCGGTGAAGATTATTTCCTTGTTGTAAATCACATCATAATTGCGATGTAAATTACTCAATAGGGCTGTATCGCGCAACACCCTCGCTACTCGATCGTAGTATTTTTTGCCGTCGGTAATCGAACATAGCTCGTCGATTTTACGGAAACAATAGTAGAGATAGACCTCGCGTAGATTTCCAGAGAGCAATGTATCCTTGTCTATCCGATCGAATGTATTTTTGTGGTCGATGTCAACACCATTGGATAAGCGGATGGTTTTGTCGGCGTAGTATCTCCGCACTACGGCATCGTAATAATTCCGGTAAAAGAGGTAAAAATCATTTCGATAGGTCGAATCCGAATAGGCCAAAAGTACATTTCTCATGTCTGGTTTCGACATCTCTTTCAACTCCATACCAAGGCGTTGATACCGATTGCGGGTTTTGTAAAACCGATATTCGACGGAATCGAGCAAGTTGACACGATACAACGAATCAAGCCAGAGGGATTCAACCTTATTGTTGTTTCGCATCGCATCAATCAATGTTTTCTTGGCCTTGTTAAAATCAAATTTTTCGCGTAAGGATTTTAGAAAGAGAATCGGCTCGTTATTTATTAATATTTCCGGATTATAACCATAAATTCGCCCGAAACGGCGGTCGCGCCCCCAATCATAATTTATGCCCCATGCCATTCGGTTTTTTATAGAGATATATGGTGCGTGATTGCTATTGTCGATTAATATCGTGTCGCCTTGGAAGGCAATAAAATCAATCGTCTCGAGTGGGTTATATTGATATTTAACGATTTGATAATTAGCACGAGAGCGAATGGAAAGGGTGTCGATCCGAGCTTGATTGACGGGGCTAATTTCCTCTTGCAATTCATTGTAGAAGTGAAAAAATTGTGGTTTTATCCCGCAAATAATTGGGCCATTCTTATCATTGGTAATATAAAGCGTATCTACATACACCTCATTCTTATTGTATATGATCGTCACTTCAGTCGGGCGTGGAGCAACGGGAACAAAGGAACTCTTGCACGCGACTGAAATTACAAGAATCAATACGTAGGACAGCGATTTTATATGCACCATAATTATAAATTTTATCAGCCGGAATTTTACCTATTTGCGCCGTATGTAATTGCTAATTTATAGAGTTTTTAATAGAGAGGGCCTTAAAGGTAAGGCCCCCTCCGATTGATCAGGTCCAAGATGCGTTGTCGCAACTATCGCAACACCAACGGCCACCATATTGTGTTGCCGTAGCTTTGGCCTCTTCGATGCTCAAACGCGCTTGTACAAAATCATTGTTTTTATTAAAATAGCCATCAATATTTGTTGCTGTTTGTGGCATCGGAATTAAGGCCTTACACGTCCCTCCTCCTTTTACATTCTGCATCTCAGCTTTCGACAGAATGTTTCTTCCTTTCAGATCATTAAATGTAGTTTTCATAATACATAAAATTAGAAAGTTTGGTCCTACTCTGTTTCGGATTTTCGGTTACTCCGCCTTGGCCAAGGATATTATTTAATAAATCATATAGTCGATGTCGTTAATATCATATATAGCAGGAATTTCACTGCCGTTCAAGAACATTACAGGTGTAGAGGTAATTCCATTGTTGGCACACCATTTGTCCTGAATCTTCAAAATCCGGTTTAATACCTCATTATCGGCACTCATTTTATAACGACTGCGGCTCGCCGGAAAACCGGTCACATAATCAGACAGGAACTTCGGAAATTGCTCCGAATTTAGGGAATACCGTTCGAGAAAAACTAGAGCTAACTCCCGTGCTGATGCGTCAGTCGGATCTAACAAGAATATCAACTCCAGACGCATGTCGCTTTTTCGTTTGAAGATTTCCAACAGCCGTCTCATTTTACGCATACAAGGAGTGCAAACCGGATTAAAAACAACGGTCAGGATATCCTTTCCCTCCGGATTGAGCACGATCTTATCCAGTCCTTCCGAAGATACCTGTTTTTGGCTTTGCAGAATATGCGATTTGATCGCGTAATCATGTTTCAACGCCACAAAATATTTTGCGTTCAGACCTCTGCTCCGATAGGTTTTCAAAATGATCTTCACCGTAGTGAATAATGCGGTTGCCAAAACTCCGACGATCAATGCGACCCCAAGTTCTTTAACTTCACTAGATGTTTGGACAGAAGTGTCGCCCAATAGCCAAATTACTGCCGCCAACGACACATTCAACAACAGAACACCCTGAGTCATTAGGCATAACATACACCATTTGCGCGCAATCCTCCATTGATAGACTATCGAGTAGGGAATATATAAAGCAGCCAATAAACTAAATACAGCAGTAATAGTTACAGCAACATTCGCGGCTACGAATATAGGGAGAATCAGCAGATAGAAAAAGTAGAGCGCTCCAAAGTCCGCCCAAGAGAAAAGTCCCAGGAAACGGGCTTCTTGTGAGTCCAATATGGATGAGCAATCTCGTGATCCGTGCGGATGTCCAGAGTGACAAATTTTATTGACAAATTTATTTCCGCGGTCAAACTCCTGAATCTGGAATAAAATGCTAATGATAAGACCAATTATACTCGTAAGCAAAAAGGCATAGTTACCCCACATAAATTTCATAGTGGCTCGTCCAAGCAGGCTAACACACAGCAACAGGAGCGAAACAACGACAATATATCGCATCGCCGTATTGAAGCGGGTCCGAATCAATTCGACAACCGAGGAATGCCTCTTATGAATATTGTCTATATCGAAAACAAGGGCTGTTTTGGACCATAAATGCCGAAGCATACCGAGAGGTTCTTTTACCTCATGTCCTTTTTCATCCAAAATGAATATTTCGGTTTCAGACACTTTGGAGATTGGTAGAAATAATCCATCATAGTGGATTATTAACGGTTTGGGAAGTGCGGATAATTCTTCGGCATCAGTTTCTATCAAACAACTGTCAACGCCATAGTGAGATAAAACATAAGCGATCGAGGCAAAACTGGGATATTGCGGATGGCTTCGATGACAATATTCTACAATAGCATTGTATTTCAAGCCGAACTGTTTGAACAAGATTCTGACGACTTCATCAGGATTCTCTGCTATCAATTTACGTTTCATGATCAACGGTTTTTGAAGAGCGAAACAATCGGTTGGAAGAAGCGCGAAATCAGGCGCATATCCTCGGTGATGATCTCGCCCGTGCCGTCCATCTGCTGGATCATCGGCAGGTCGCGTTTGTAGCTGGTGGTCAGTCCGGCCGGGAAGACCACTTCGGCAACGTAAGCGATCGCATTGCCCTGCTGGGTCTGGATCGTTTCGGGAACGGCCGAGATCGAGCGGATTGTGCCTTTCAGTACCCCGAACTCCATGTAGGGATAGCCATTGAGTTTCACGTTCACCGTCTGACCCGCCGCGACCTTCCCGAAGCCGGCCGAAGGAACTTGCATACGTCCCACAACCTCGGTTGGGCCATCGGGCACGACGCTTGCCAGCACATCGCCTACATTGACCCGCTGATGCTTGCTCCAGTAGCTCGCAAGCGACACGCGACCGTCAGCAGGGGATGTGACGACGTACTGCTCGCGCCATTGGGCAATCTGCGCCAAGAGTTGTTGCCGAAGCTGATTCAGGTCTCGCTCGTAGGTGGCCAGCTCGTTGTCCTGCTGCAACGACAGTTCGATCAACTGCTGCTTGGTCTGGATGATGTTCAGCTCCGTGGAGGTCATTGTGGCCTCGAAGCCCGCTTTGGCATTCTGCTTCGAGATCAGGTTACGAGCCGTGGTCTGGTAGTCGGCCTCGGAGATCACTGCCTCATGCAGCAGCAGCGAGTCGCGCCGCTGGTTGGCGGCTTCGTATTGCAGGTCTTTGCGCAGCAATTTATACTGCTGCTCAAGGCGAGCGTAGTACTGCTCATTCTTGGCGATCTGCTCGGCAAGAAGCTGTTTCTTGCGAGCGATATTGTCCGTCGAAAGATAATGCCGGAAGTCCATGCACTTCTGCTGGAACTGTGCAAAGGTCGCCTGCAACTCACCGAGCGTATATTTTCGGTCGAGCCACTCCGCTGCGGCCATTTGTGAGAATGCGGCACTTTGGGAAGCACCGAGGTGCTGTTCCAAATCCGTCACATCGCCATAATCCGTCGGGGTCGAAAGCAGCATCAGCAGCTGACCTTGGCGCACCTGCTGCCCATTCGCCACGCACACCGTGTCGAGCAATCCGGCGTAACGAGCCGCCAAGTCCGAGGGCGGATTCTGCGTGGTGATCGTCACCGGAGCTTCGACCAGATCGGGGTACTTGATGAAGTAGCAACCCACAAGGATGCCGACAAAGATCGCGGCAATGACCGTCACGCCCCAGCGGACGATCCACGAGGGCATTTTACCCAAGATCGCTTGGGCTTCGGGGCTGTATGAGTGATTTCTTTGCGGCATAATTCCTTATGTATTCAATAATTATTGAATCCCATCTTTTTTAATTTTATATGTATCTTCAAAAAGTCTATCATCCTGTCTTTGTATGGAGTACATGTATCATTACAACCATTTTCAAATTCATTCTGAATCCGTTGAATAGGGCAGCCCCCATTACATAAGGGTAGATACGAACACTTTGTGCAGATGGGATTATCTAAAGGATCCGCCCCATATAATTGTCTGTTTTACATTCTAATATTTAGCTTGGATATGCTCCCGGTTTTATCAATCTTTCCAATGGCATATGATTTACATCCAATTTTTTCCCAGCATTTATATGCGTAGCCCATAGGATCAAAAGAAATGGCTCTTTGATCCCGGATTGCACATTCGGCAATAAATCTTTGTGGGTATCGGAGTAAAGGAGAGTGTATTCGATGGACATGCAATAAATTCCAAATGAAATCAGCCGATTCCTTATGATTGAAATAATATGGATCTACACATGTTTGGCATCGGGTTATGTTATCTCTATCCATGACGAAAGCCGGTGACACCCCAATTTTCTTCCCCTGAAACATATTTACCAACAACTTGAACACTCCAACATATTCAGACGCATTTTGTTTGGTCAAATTAATCCGGAACGAAACGTATATATCTGGATATTCGGACAACAATAATCGAATATTATCAAGCACCTTCGAGAAAACATCATCGCAGTCATCAGTATATTTAATATTATTATGACTACTTCTGTTTCCATCCAAGGTTATTTGAGCTTTGGTGATATTCAAATCTTTAAACAACTGCACAATTTCCCTGTTAATATGATACCCGGTCGTGATAATTTCCGAATCGATAATTACATCATGAAGATCTCTTAATTTCTCGTAAAATTGTCGCATTTGCTTCGTTGCCATTAGAGGTTCTCCTCCAAACCACGTTAAGTGTATATGTTTAAGTTCTTTTATGGACTTTACATATAATATGATCGCATCCATTGTCCGTTCAGTCATATAGTATTCCTTTTTATTTTTTTCGAAACAATAATGGCACTGAAAATTACAATTCATAGTAGGGGCTATAGTGAGATGCATGTATTCTTTTTGATCCCTTACAGAATGAATGATTGATTTGTATGTCAACAAATCATCTTTGTCATTCTCTGATAGAAACAGTTTTTTGATCAGGACATCGAACAACTCCGTGTCTATCTTCTTTCGATCTATTGATTCGCGATTCTTTTTAACGGATTGAAGATATTCATAGGTTTCTTTATCAATTTCGACCAAGGCATTTGACAACGTATTATAGATAAAAAATTCATTATTCTCCATATCAAAGAGAAAAGTGTATTTGGATATTTTTACTTTCATCGTCTTATCTTGTTTGAAAGGTCAGAATATAATTATTGTCCAGTTTGTGACCATTATCTCCGATATATGAATAATTAGTCAATTCTATCCCATAAGAGTGATTTGCAGAGAGTCCCCCGATCGGAATATACATGGTACGTTTATCGTTGCTCCAGTAGATGCGATTCGGGTCATAAAGCATTTTATCGCCGATAACTCTAAAGCCGGAAGAAGAGATCATGGGTCGTGAAAATGTGATCCGAAGCTCCGTTATTTCATCAGATACCACGCTCCGGTTGGCCGGATACGTATTCACGATATATGGATGACGGTTCTCGTATTCCGAGAATATTTCAGGGATGATTTCGGGTAAGGAGTTGACAAAGCCCTCTATTTGAGGCATGAATTCATTGATGGTCGGATATAATTTTCGATCGCTATAAAAATTATCCATGAAGCGAAAAGCCCGATTCATCCAGATAAAACCGTTATTTTCGTCACGGGCTATATTGTAAAGTAATAGTCCGGAGTCTCCGTTCTCGCGGAGATACAGATTGGTAAACAATTCATTTAACCATTCTCCCGCCATTACAACTCCGCTCCCGTAACCAATATTGGTCATCTTGGAGGCTACAAGATCATAGAGTTGATCCATTGATGCACGAAATGATACAAGGTATTTAGATGTTATAGGATTCGTATAATAGTGGGCAAATTCATGAATTACAGTTGGATATGCCGATTCATTGACCAGAGGCGTTTCATTGATGATGGTCGAACATCCTATAATAATACCTTTGGCAGCAGCCTTGTATTCCGGAAGTGCATAAGAATGAACTCCATTGCATAAACTTATATACACTTTAATATGCTCTATCCGATAGCCATAAAATGACGCGAACCACTCCATGTTGATTTTGTCGAACAATGCACTATTGGATTGAATAGTCTTGGCATATAAATCTTTATGGTTACTAAAGAAATTATGAAAATCAGACTTCTTATAGAAGTCATTCAGCAATCCAATGTATTTCTTTATAGATGGCAGAGTCCAACGCCCCACCAATGCAAGATACTCCGACAGGTCAAGCTCCCGATTCAATTTAATAGAACCGTCCTCAATCGTAAATAAGAATGCACTTGTCGCTATTGCGTCGTATGCTATTTCTTGATTCTTCCGGAGAGTTTTAATATACTCAATGAGCGGATGAGATTGACAGGATTCAAAATATATGTCGATGTCATGGGTGTAAAAAGCGATGTTGTTATTAACATACTCTTCTACACCCGCGAGCCGAAAAACGATGCTCGTGAGTTCTACCCGTTCATCAATGCAAACAGGGATCGAGCTCGCATGACAGCTCAAACATGTATGCAACCCGATAAAAAACAATAATATCTGTTTCATATAGTTATGCTATTATTTTACCATAATAGAGATTACATCTCTATTATGGTAAAATATTAATTCAAGACTTACAGGAGAATATTCCCACCGGTTCCGATGATTCCGGCCGGACCTGTCGGACCTGTGTACGATTCAATACAATTCGTATACGCATTGTCAGTACAGCTACGATACAACGATGGACAATTAGAGTATTTCCCCGTAGTACCTCCTCCACAATTATCACTGGTGGAGTAAAACCAACCGGTAACTCCACATGTATATCCACCCTTAATTTGTATCATCTCCGAAGTATTCATTCGACCCTCTTCAATTACTTCAAACTTTTTCATAATCTTCATTTTTTATAAATTGGAAGTGTTTTTAGTTTTTCGGCCTTTTGCTTCTCGACAGATCGCCGCAACTGCCGTTTTCCAATCAACATCCCGTTATTCGGAAAATAATACTACTTTTGTCATGCCTTTCTGCGTTTTAGTTAAACTTGTGAGTTCTCAGGCTCGGTTTTTCTCTCTCGTGGAGAGGCTTTTTTGTTGCTCCGGCTTGCAAGGCCATAACAAACTATTTTTTGTCGTTTAATTTCCTAATTCCAACTGATTTTTTACCAGTTCATAATAATAGCCTCGCTTGGCGATCTGCTCGGCAAGAAGCTGTTTTTTACGCGCAATATTATCCGTCGAAAGATAATGCCGAAGATCCATACACTTCTGCTGGAACTGCGCAAAAGTTGCCTGCAACTCACCGAGCGTATATTTTCTGTCGAGCCACTCCGCGGCGGCCATTTGTGAGAACGCGGCACTTTGGGAAGCACCGAGGTGCTGTTCCACAGCTGTCACATCGCCGTAATCCGTCGAGGTCGAGAGTAGCATCAGCAGCTGACCTTGGCGCACCTGCTGCCCATTCGCCACGCACACCGTGTCGAGCAATCCGGCGTAACGAGCCGCCAAGTCCGAGGGCGGATTCTGCGTGGTGATCGTCACCGGAGCTTCGACCAGATCGGGGTACTTGATGAAGTAGCAACCCACAAGGATGCCGACAAAGATCGCGGCAATGACCGTCACGCCCCAGCGGACGATCCACGAGGGCATTTTACCCAAGATCGCTTGGGCTTCGGGGCTGTATGAGTGATTTCTTTGCGGCATATATTGTAGTTTTAATTCTCTAATTCAAACCGATTCTTCATCGATCCAAAATTAAATCTTATTGTTTAATAATTCTCATACCCTGCATTCTTCAAAGTCAAATGAATTTTTATATATTGAGCCAGAAAATCTTTATATGGAGTGCATACCTCATTGTGATAACCTTCAAATTCGTTTTGTAGCCGTTGAATAGGACAACCGCCATAGCAAATTGGCAATAAATTACACTTCAAACATTTTTTATCATTCAATGGATCAGCTCCGTATAATTGCCGATTAAGCATGCGGTGATTGATAGTTGTCAACCCTTCGGCTAAAGAGATTTTGCCTATTGCATATTTTTTATTTCCTATAATCTCCCAGCATTTATACGCATATCCATCTGCATCAAAGGAAAGTGCATTAATATTTCTGATTGCACATTCATTACATGTCATTTGTGGATATCTCAACCAAGGAGAGTGTATCTTGTTTTTTCGAAACAAATTGAGAACAAATAATGATGCATCTTTCCTATTAAAATACAGATCCCCATCCGTATTACTTTTACCTATATGACGATTCATTACAAAAGCAGGAGCAATTGCCACTTTCTTACCTTTATATCTATCGGTTAAATAACAATAGAGTGGCACATACTCATCCTTATTCATTTTCGTCAAATTAACGCGAAATACAACATTGATTTCTGGAGCCAATTCAGTCAATTCATCGACATTGGCGAGGGTTCTGGAAAACACATCGTCACATTCGGTTGTGAACTTAATTCGATTATGACTCGCCTTATGTCCATCCAAAGTTATTTGCACCGAACGTATATCAATTGTTTTTAATACATTGATCGTTTCTTTAGAAAGATGGAATCCCGTGGTAATAATATTGGATACTATTTCGTGAGGAAACGCCGCCTTTAGTTTACCGTATAATTCCTGCATCTGATGTGTTGCCATCAAAGGTTCACCCCCAAACCACGTCAAATGTATCCTGTTTAATTCTGTACATTGAGTAACATATCGAACAATTGCATCGATTGTTTCAGATGTCATGTAACTTCGATTTTTATCCTGTTCAAAACAGTAATGACATCGGAAAATACAATCCATTGTCGGAGCTATCGTAAGATGCATAGATGTGCGATTTGATCTTATGTCCTGAATCAAAGATCTAAAAAGCAGGGAATCATCCGCTTCATTATCGGTGATTAATCGTTTGTCTTCTAACAAGTCATATAGTTCTTTTCCAACAGAACCGGCCGCCACGTCTTTTGATAATTTCTGGCAATCCTTAATATATAAGAATTCCTCTTTCTCCAAACCGATGAGCGCATCCGTCAGGGTGTTGAACAATACGAACTCCTCCTTTCCCAATACGAGACAATAGGTATATCGAGATACTTTCATTTTGTTATTATTTATGTGTTGTTGAAAAAATAAGTACATAATCTGCTTCGAGGCGATGACCGCTTTCGTTGTCGATAAAAAATTGATATGGAAGCCGAATGCCATATCTGGTGTCGGGTTGCAGGTGGGCCGTATGAATCACATAACAAGTGCCATGATCTGACCACTCAATTCCGGTGATATCGGGAGCTGGAATCTCTGGAGAGACAGCGTAGGCCCCCTTCACTCCGGTGAACATCGGCACGGAGAATCGGATCACGATTGTTGAAGTATCTGTCGCGATGACGGAATTTTGAGCAGGGCTCGAAGATACGACAACGGGATGTCGGTTTTCATAGTCAGCCCAAACCGACTCCATGTTTGCCGCAATGTCGTTAAAAAAATGCACCAGTTCGGGCACATAGTCTTCGATTCTGGGATATTTTTTCCGGTTATCAAGGAAATGTCGCATGTTTCGGATGGCCTTGCTCATCCAGATGAATCCATTGTTTTCATCCCACTCGACACGATACTTCATCCAGTTCGGATCATTTTGGAGATAATACATGTTGACGAACAATTCGTTCAACGCCTCGCCACACATGACCTCGGCACTTCCGTAGCCTACCTTATTCAAAAGAGCCTGCACATAGGGGAAAATCCGTTCGGCGGCAGGACGGAAGAGACTGCGGCGGCGATCGTAGAGCGGATTCGTAAAATGATGACACATTTCGTGTATCAACACCCCTTTGTCCTGATCATCGAAAAGCGGGACTCCGGCGGCATCGGTATGGCTGCATCCCAAAATGATCCCCCGGCAAGCAGCTGGAAGCAGGTTATAACCCGCAGGAATAGCATAGTTGTTCACGCCAGAAGCCGGACTTACGATAAGATCCGTAATCTGCGCCCGATTACCCCAGAACTGCTCGAACCACTCCTGATTTATGGATTGTAGCATCTTGCTTGCCCCCTCGACCACCGTCTGGTAAAAAGAGGCATGTTCGTCATAGAACTTCATGAAATCAGCCTCCGCACAAAACGCCTCCAGCAGACGAATATATTCCGACAAGGTGGTTTTATTCCATCTCTCATCCAGTCGAATCAACCCGGCCATTGCGGTGCTGTCGACCTCGAGCCGATTTCCTTGCATTTGCAAAACCAGTCCCGAAAATGCGACAGCATCATAACTGACTGAATATTCATCCCGGATTTTCCGGATGTAGCATATCAGAGGATGCTGCCGATACGCCCCAAAATAAGTGTCGATATCCTCCTTGTACTGTGGAATGTGTCCGCGGGCATACTCTTCCGCTCCGGCCAGATAGAATACGACGCCCGAAAGTTCGAGACGCGGATCGACCGCGATTTTCACTTGTGCAGTACAGACGCTCTTTGTCCATAGTGCAATGAATAGAAACAGACACTTCATTTCTGGAAACTTTTTTTAGTATCCGCAGATAAATAATATCTGCGGATACTATCAATCAACTTGAGGGGTTCTACGATTGTCTATTATAAAAAACGCGCAAAACTCCGGCCGGCCCTGTAGGCCCAGAATAAGGCTCACAACACATTCTTTCTGCATTCATAGTCCCCGTACAACTGGAATAGAAATCAGAACATGTTGAATGAGCTCGTTCACATGCTATTACTTGATAAGTGCCGGAACAATTGTATCCTCCTCCGACAATTTTAGACATCTCCGTTTTTGAAAACTGCCCTTTCTCAATAATTCTAAACTTTCTCATATACCATAAGATTTGATATTCAAATTAGTCGTAAAAGATGATGTTTTTGCTGTTTAATATTCCAGCCGGCCCTATCGGACCGCAATATCGGCCACAGCTTAGCTCATCACCTAAAGACTGTCCGCTGCAACTCAAATATCCACCAGTACATACCCCATATTGACTTACACACTCTGTCACGGTATACATACCAGAACTACCGCCACAACTAAATCGAGTACAACTGGCTCCGCCTTTTATAGAAGAAAGCTGATTGTTTGTTAATCGTCCTACTTCATAGATTTTAATTTTCGCCATGATCTTTCCCTTTTTTATAAATTGGAAGTGTTTTTAGTTTTTCAGCCTTTTGCTTTTCGACAGATGTTCCGTAACTGCCGTTTTATCGCTTTCTGCCAGAAAGTTATAAAAATAATTCTATCTTTGTCATGCCTTTCTGCGTTTTAGTTAAACTTGTGAGTTCTCAGGCTCGGTTTTTCTCTCTCGTGGAGAGGCTTTTTTGTTGCTCCGGCTTGCAAGGCCATAACAAACTATTTTTTGTCGTTTAATTTCCTAATTCCAACTGATTTTTTACCAGTTCATAATAATACCCTCGCTTGGCCGTCAGTTCAGCGTGCGTGCCTTGTTCGACAATCTTGCCGTGATCCAGCACGATAATGTTGTCCGCATTCTTGACCGTCGAGAGGCGGTGTGCAACGATCACCACTGTCTTGCCCCGGAACAGGCGGTCGAGCCGCTCCATAATTGTCCGCTCGTTATTGGCGTCAAGTGAATTGGTGGCCTCGTCAAAGAAGAGGTACTTAGCATCTTTATAGGCGGCACGGGCTATCAACAAGCGTTGTTTCTGACCCGTACTCAGACCGTGGCCATCCGCGCCGATCTTGGTGTTGTAACCCAGCGGCAACTCGTCGACGAACGAGTCGATATTAGCGATTTCGGCCGCTTGCCGCACGCGTTTCATATCGGGCAGTTCGTCCGAAACACCGATGTTGTTGGCAATCGTGTCAGAGAAGACATAGCCCTCCTGCATCACCGTGCCGCAGGCGCGACGCCAACACGAAGTGCTGTACTGCGGAATCTTTCGGCCATTGAGCAGTACTTCGCCCTCGGCAGGTGCGTAAAAGCCCAGCATGATTTTGAGCATCGTCGTTTTACCACTGCCGCTTGCCCCGACGATCGCCGAGACCTTATGTGCCGGGATGCAGACGCTCACGCCGTCCAGTGCCTTGGCCGAATGCGGGCCGTCGTATTGGAACGTCACATTGCGAAATTCGATGTCGGCCTCCTCGGGGATCTCGCGGATGCGCTCCTCGCCCGAAGGCTCTTCGTCGTCTTTCTCTTGAATTTCGCTCAACCGTTCCAGCGAGATCTTTGCATCCTGCGTAGCCTGCACAAACTGGATAAACTGCGAGAGCGGCGCATTAAGCTGCCCGATGATGTATTGCAAGGCGACCATCATACCAAGGGTCATATTGCCCTCGATTACAGCACTTGCAGCCAAAAATGAGATCAGCACGTTTTTGGTCTGGTCGATGAATGTGCCGCCGACCTCCTGCGTCTGTCCGAGCGTAAGCCCCTTGATTGAGACCTGAAACAGCCGTGCCTGAATGCGTTCCCACTCCCAGCGTTTCTGCTTCTCGCAGTTGTTGAGTTTGATGTCCTGCATACCGTTAATCAGTTGCACGATGTTACTCTGGTTGGCCGAAGCCTCCTGAAAGCGCATATAGTCCAATTTGCGGCGGCGTTTCATGAAGAGTAGAATCCAGCCGACGTAGAGAGCACTACCGGCGAGGAAGATGCCGAGAATAGTGAGGTTGTAGCCGCCCATTACCGCGCCGTAGATTACGAACGACACCACGGCCATCACCATGCTCAACAGCGAGCCGGTCAAAAAGGTCTGGATGCGCTGGTAGTCACCGATGCGCTGCATGATGTCGCCGACCATTTTCGAATCGAAGAAGGCGATCGGCAGGCGCATCAGTTTGGCCAAAAAGTCAGAGATCAGCGAGATACTGATGCGCGTGGTCATGTGCAGCATCAGCCAGTTGCGGATGAGGTTATTAGCCATTTGTCCCAACGTCAGCACCACCTGCGCCACGAGGATCATTACCACGAATGACAGATTGCCCGTGCCAATACCCTTATCGACAACCGATTGGGTCAAAAACGGCAGAATCAGACTCAAAATACTGGCGGTGAGCATTGCCAGTGCAAGTTGGATAAGGTAGGTCTTATAGGGACGCAGGTATTGCAGCAGATAGGTGAATTTCAGTCGTTTATCCTCATCGCCTTTTTCGGCATAGAATGCCGGGGTAGGCTCTAACAACAGGGCAATGCCTTTGCCGGAGTGGGTGGTGTCCGTGAAGCGAGACAGCAAGGATTCATCGTTGCACGCTTGAGTAGAGAGTTCGGCAATATCGGGCAGTTCGTGGCTTTGAATCCACGCATTTTTGAACTGTGCTTCGCTGTATTTGAGTAGTCCCGATGCCGGGTCGGAGATCCAAACCCACCAACGGCCGTGTTTTCGGGCGATCTTGTAGACCACCACAAAATGCTGCTGATTCCAATGCACGATGCAGGGCAGGTTGGCTTCATCGCGCAGTTGCTCCCACGTGAGTTTCACACCGGTCGAGCGAAGCCCGATCTGCTCCGCAGCGTCGCTGATACCTAACAGCGAAACGCCCTCGCGCGAGATGTGGCACTTCGCACGTAGCGTCTGTAAAGAATACTGCTTGCCGTAAAAGCCCGCTACGATCCGCAGCGAGGTCGGCCCGCAGTCCATAGCGTCGAGTTGGGTGTAGTGAGGGAAGGACATATCTCGAATGTTTCTATAACTTATTTTGCAGTCAACTCTTTCATTTTCTTCTCAAGGTCTCCACCGCGCAAGTCGATGGCGATGATGCGGCGATCCTTGTCGATCAGAAAATTATGTGGTATAAATCGCACGTCAAATCGATTCGCAATAGAGTGAAATTGATCCTGCTCTTTTGTTAGTCGTAGATTCACGAATTTCGCCATTAGTAGCTCTTTTACCGCCTTTTGCCACGCTTCGGCATCCTCATCTACCGATACGGCGTAAACAGTCAGCAGATTTTCGTATCGCTTGTGGGCCTCAACAAGTTGCGGCATCTCATTGCGACACGACGGACACCACGATGCCCAGAAGTCAATCAGCAGATAGTCTGTGTGGATCTCGTTGAGACTCACCGCATGTCCCTCGGCATCCTCCAACGTGAAATTATCCACGCGATCGCCAATTTGATAAGCGGTAATCTGATCGGATGAATCCGGTTCGGGTGCAACGGCCTTGTCCTTCCAGTCGGGGTAAGGCAACGGTTCTCCGACCAATTGGGCTTTGCGATTAAAGGCCCGGATGCTGCTTGGCGTAGGCCGCGAAGACGAACGATTTTCAGCCGCCGGAAGATGCGCGCTATTGGGAAAATGGGTGCGTATAGTTGCTTCGATAGATTTCATGCTATCGGCATCGACCTCTGGATTCGAATCCACATACCACATCTTTGCCGCGATCGCCAGCAATATGCTTTGTTTGTTGTTCACGGCCTCACGTGTCAGCGATTTCAGTTCCAATTCTCTGACTCTAATATCGCTCGCAATACGCACTCGGGCCGAATCATCCGATGCAAGTTGGCCATACTCCTGCTTTAGCGAATCCCGATGAACCTGTCCAAATTCTCGATAGCGTTTGGCCAGATCGTTCATCCGAAGCGTTGCATAAGAGCCCTCTGCTTTGGGGTAAAAAGATCTTGTGGTCGAGTCGATATGGAATTTTATCTTCTCGCCTTGGGCTATAAGCAGGATGTAGGTGCATTTGTGCGGAATCATTATTTGAGCCAACACCTCCGATTGCGGAATATTTCCCGACAGGCGGAAGAAATTATCCACAATCTCGCAGGAGTCGATGATGTCCGCCTGATTGCCATACTGCGTAAAAAAATAGGCCCAATTCCCGTTCAAGGCCATGCCGGAATCTGCCGTCACGTCGATCGTCACCCTTTCCGATTTGCACGAGATCGTCAATGCGGCAAGAAAAAACAGGCATTTTCTCAAAATCAATTTCATGGTCTCCGTCATTATATGTTTGTTAAAAGCGTGAGGAGAAAACTCCTCACGCCGATTTTTATCTCGAAAGACATACCTGATCTTTTATTGATCCCCAGCCGAGACTATTTTCTATCGGCTGCCCACCCTTAATGACGGCCGCGAACGAATCCATTGCACAGACTTTCCCGCTAACAGATCCTCCATCTCGCAAATAGAATGTGCAATGATATTCCATTTCCCACCATGCACAGGGTGAGCTAGCTCCACCTCTCACATTATTCATCTGCTTTTTGGTCAGCTGCTGTGCAGCGAAATTATTCAAATTTGTCATGATTGTAGAATTTTGATTGGGTTGGTTTTAGCTTTTCGGCCTTTTGTGTTTCGTCAGTGTGTTCCGTAACTGCCGTTTTATCGCTTTCTGTCAAAAAGTTATAAAAGATTTCAATCTGTGCAATGATCTATTCTTCTAATTCAAGAGGAATGTAGGGTATTGCCCATTCTGACCCCATATCTTCGCGCGTAAAAACGTTGAATATCTTCACCTTTCCCCCTTCACTGCAATATACATAGGGCTGCACATGAATACCCTGTTCGTACTTTTTCCACGCTTTTTTACTCAATTCTTGGTAATGCCAGAGAGGACGTACAATCGGTACGGTGTTTTGTGATATTTCAACGGCACAGAAAGAAAAGATCGAATCGGCATCCTCCGCTTTGAGTATTACGCCAGGTAATCCTCTTAATTTCCACGGACCGGTCGAAATCGGTATCTCGGGAGCAAACCATACATTCCAAATCCTACCGTATAGATTGGTAGTTGCCTCGGTGCACTTATAACCCAAAATGAAATCTATCCGTCCGGTTATTTCCCATTTTACAGCCGGGATTTTTTCCTTATAAACAAAGACCTTATTGTCTGCGGTCATTGAGAACGGTTGACGGGTTACAACCGAATATTCATTCTCTGCGAGCTTAGTATATATTTCATATGGTGTGTAGTTTTGCTTTATGGGCACAGGCGGTTTTTCATTATACGTTCTCATTCGATCTAAGTAGTTCAAATTCTTTGAGAAAAACTTCTGTATTGATGTCCCAATTTGCAGCTCCATTTTATCTTCAGCAATGACGCTGCCATTTTTCACATCGTCATCTGGAAACGTAGACGAATACCAAATTACGAGTTTTGTGGAATCCAGAACCTCCTGCTTTGAAATATCATAAGGCAAATAGGGCAAATTCGTTGAGAAAATGCCAAATCCCGAAACTTGGGCATTAATGCTTAGTGTCCAAAAACAGAATGCGTATAATAAAAACAACTTTTTCATACAATTGATATTCAGAAGAAAATGTTGAGAAAAAGGGAAGAGGGAATTCCCCTCTTCCCATACATAGAACATCGACCTACCATTTCTGAGCGTAGGCATCACTGCCATAGGTCTGCTGTGCCCATGCACTTGCATCGGCGAGTGATTTTGCTTCTACCCAGCAACAGAGTTGACCGTCTGCGTAAATGGCGAATTGAGCTCCACCCATCACGTTATTCATCTGCTGTGTGTTCATCTGCTGTGCAGCGAATTTATTCAAATTTGTCATGATTGTAGAATTTTGATTTGGTTGGTTTTAGTTTTCGGTCTTTTGTGTTTCGTCAGTGCGTTCCGTAACTGCCGTTTTATTGCTTTCTGTCAGAAAGTTATAAAAACATTTCTATCTTTGCACTGCCTTTCTGCGTTTTAGTGAAACTTGTGAGCAGTCAAACTCGGTTTTTCTCTCTCGTGGAGAGGCTTTTTTGTGTCCGGCGGGCAAGGCCAGAGCGAAAAAGCATCGGATAACACGTATCCGGTCAGAGCAATACTTTCAAATCGTCGATATCGTACATCTCGGGAAGTCGGCGGTTATCCACCAAAATAGTCGGCGTTCCTGTGATGTTGTTTTTTAGACAATAATTCCGTTGTTGCTCCAAGTCTTCCGCCGCGCAGCGATGGATATTAAACACCTCCGGGAGAATCCGTTTTTCATACCACTCCCGAATCATTCGATCCGTAACATTCCATTCATATCGTACTCCGGAGCTAATTATCATCAGTGCGGCGTGACGGGAGCGTTCATCGCCCTCGTTGACAACAAACACCAGATTAATCCGGTAATCGTTCAACGCGCCGAGCGCCTCGTGTGCCTTTGCGCATTTCGGACACGAGGGGTTCATTACCACGGTGATCGTATGTTCTGCTTCCACATAGTTGCAGACTGCATGTATATCATTGCTGTTCACGGCCGCTTCGGGCTGTTTGTAGAGCTGTTGCCAGAACAGCTCCGGGGAACTCAACAACTGCTCGCGCTTGAATGTCAGGTGCGGAATCAGCCTATTCTCTTCCGCCATGCTGACAATTTGCCGAATTGCCAGCAGGCTGAGTCCGAACAGCAATCCGAAGCCTATAATGTCCGGCCAATGAATAGTGCCAAAGCCACCCCAGAATAGCGTTTCGGCAACAAAATCAGCAACCAACACCCCGTCAATAGCAAGGCACAGCGGACACCACTTGCGGTTGTTGATCTGCCACACGAGCGAATAGACGACGAAAAGCAGAGCGAGGCCGTCCCATACCGGGAACATTGCAGCCGGATTTGCGGCGAAGAATACGCCCCAGATCAGGGATGCCGTAAAATAGGTCAGCGACAACTCCCCGAGCGATACCCAGCCGAAGAGTTTTGCACCGGCTGACCGGAACACCTCATTGCAATCCGAATGCTGCCCCTGACGGCAGAATCGCTGTACAAGATGCGGATCGAAAAATGCCTTTACGACCGTAAGCAGCGACACGGCAACTCCCGCAGCCTTAATCAGATAACGCCAATCTGCAACCGTCGGGGATTGCAGGACAGTACAAATCAGCAGAGAAGCAACTAATCCTGCAATCCACCAATTCGCCCATCTCTCCAGCTGCCACAACCCCTGTTTGATCCAATAAATCGGTAGCGAGTCCTCGTGGGTTTGTTCTCCTTTCTCGGCCATCAGCACCGTGCTGCTCCAAACCGATCGGAACTGGTCGAACGTCAGCGGCACGCGCCGGCCGATGCCTGTACGCAAATGAACCATTTGCGCATCCCAATCGAGTTTCTCGACGATGTAGAACGGATATTCGTCACTCCCCGCCACAACGACAAATGCCCCGTCGATCTCGCGAAGCTGTTCGAATTCAAGCTGGTACACGGCATTCTCCACCTGCAACTCGTCGAGTGTGTCGCTCAACGAACGGATGCTGTGGGGGAATGGATGGCCAGAGTAGACAGCATCGATGCGCAAGGTGTCGATTCGGATGTCGAGATGATGCAGAAAAGACCTTATAAGATATGGGGCTGGATTCTTCATAAATTAACAATTATTCCCGTTCGATCGGATTGTAGGGGACTGTCCATGTGTTATCCATACGACCCTTATGCTTATCCCCGATTCCGATTATTAAAGTCTGTTGGCTGAACATCTCAAATGGCGCATCGTGCATCCGCTTTTCATACTTGAGCCATTCGGGTTGCGTCATGGGGGTATATTGCCACTGATATCTCTTTATCGGAGTCGCTTTTTGTGCGATTGCGACACATTCGAATGAGAAAAGATGTTCCGAATCCTCCGCATTGAACACCATTCCCGGCAAGCCGCACAGCTTCCAAGGCCCTACGGATAGAGGTATCTCCGGCGTATACCACACCGTCCACGTGCGCCCTTTGAAATTGGTTTCAGCTCGGAAACATTCATACCCCATGATTTCCGATTTCAGGGTATCAATACGCCATTGAGGAAGTTGCGTATCCTTCACAAGGATAGCGACTCCCGAATTAAACGGAATGCGCTGAACAACCTCAAAACTCGGATCTTTTATATTTTCATATACCGAAAATCGAATCCGGTTAGCGGATATCGGTCGGGGCATTACATAGGTATACACAGAGTCATCTTTAAGCAGATCTTGGCTATAAAATGCAGTATAAGACCTTCCCACCTCCAAATTCATTTGTTCAATGTTGTTGGCATTAGCACCCTTTACGGCGTAGGGATGCGCAAAATGATACGTCACAACAAAGTGCGCGGTATCGAGAACATCGTATTTTGAGATATCGGCAGTCTTTACAATTAATTCGGATTCATGCAAAATTGCTGTACCGTTGGGATATTTCAAGGGGTTTAATTCATCCGGTAATTTCTGCGAATAGCCCAAAACAACAGTACAGAAAATCCCTACGAATGCGAGTGTTATCTTTTTCATCTTAATGCAGGATATTAAATTATAGGATATTAAAAATGCCCTACACGCAAATTCTCGCGTGTAGGGCACAATAGACTACTTAAGCCACGGCTGGCATTCGAATTCAGCCAGATCTCCATAGATTTCATGCAATCTGGCCTCAAATTCCAGATAGTCCATATCGGTCTCTTGTACTCCAAAATGATAAGGAACGTCGTCAATAATGACATCGCAGCTCACTTTTGCTCCGCCTTTCACATCGTTCATCTGCTTTTTGGTCAGCTGCTGTGCAGCGAATTTATTCAAATTTGTCATGATTGTAGAATTTTGATTTGGTTGGTTTTAGTTTTCGGTCTTTTGTGTTTCGTCAGTGCGTTCCGTAACTGCCGTTTTATTGCTTTCTGTCAGAAAGTTATAAAAACATTTCTATCTTTGCACTGCCTTTCTGCGTTTTAGTGAAACTTGTGAGCAGTCAAACTCGGTTTTTCTCTCTCGTGGAGAGGCTTTTTTGTGTCCGGCGGGCAAGGCCAGAGCGAAAAAGCATCGGATAACACGTATCCGGATTCATCTCTATCCATATTTCTTCATCTCAAACTGAATTTTATCTTGAACAACACCGATGCGGGGCGCAACTGGTAGGAGTAGACGTAGTTGGTGATGTCGCTGTACGATGCCGAGCGGAACGATCCGGTGTCGAACAGGTTGCGACCCTCGAGCGAATACTCCATGCGTTTGGTTTTGTACGAGAGCGACGCATCGAGGAAGAACATATTGCGATCCGAACCCCCGATCGCGGCGTTGTAGTAGTGTTCACCCCCGACACGGCAGACAAACTTCTTCTTGATGATGAAGTTCACCGCCGCATCCTGACGCAGCACATCAATCGGATCAAGCTCCTGCCCGCCCTCGATATAGCTCCGGCTGCGGGAATAATCGGCGTTGTAGTCGAGCCGCACGGCCTGCGTGAAGCGGCTCATAAATCCGAATCCCGCCGTAGCCATGTCGTGCGAAGTGGGCATGAGCTGCCCCTGACGCAACACCTCGTTCCACGAGCGGGAGAAACCACCCGAGGCATTGACCGTCGTCGAAATGCCGTCGATGCGTTTGCTGATTTTGGCGTTAACATTGTACCCGCTCGCCGAATTACCAATCGCCACCGCTTCAATGCGGCTCAGCGAACCCTCGTAGGTCGTGCCATAGATCAGGTTGCGGCGCGAACGGTGATACGACACATCCACCGAGCCGAACAGTGCCCGGATCGCGTTGCCGTAGGAGAGCGACGCCGAGTAGGATTGGCGTTTGCTGCGCGACACATCGCCCTGCTTGCTGGCGATCATACGGTAGTCGGTCATGATGTAGCCACTATACGTATCGTACAGGCCACCAATATTTTCATTGTACGATGCCCGGGCCGAGAATTTGAGATTGTAGGTCAGATTCGACTGGATCGAGAGCGAAGGGGTGACCAACAGTTCGTTCTTTCGCGTCTGCTGCCCGGTCACCTTATCATCGGCGTACAAGGAGACGAAGTCCAGCGGCAGGTAGAGGCTGATGCTCAATTTATCGCCGTTGCGGAAGCTAATGCTGGGGCCGAGCACCACATCCAACTTGCGCCAGTAGATGTCGTTGCGCATGGTGTCGGCCGCCCGCATGGCCTCATCGGCTTGATTCATGGGCGCAAGTGCCGAGTTCATCCACTCGATCTGTGCGTTCAGTGCCGCATTGAGTGTAAACGTCCACCGCTTGACGGTATAGGCCGTGAAAGCCGAATTGGTTGTGCGGAAACGACGGCTGTCGAGCGTCTGTCGGGCATTGGGATAGTCCGCTGGCGAGTCAAAAACCCCAGGGTAGAGCATTGGGCGGATGCGCAGCGACGTGGGCTGGGTGTTGTAGTCGGTTCTGGAGTTGAAATTGAGCGTCGTCTTGCCCATACGGCGGTAGGTCGAAAAGTCGTTGTTCAGAGTGATGCGCGGCAGGTTAAACCGCTGGGAAACACGCTCCTTATCGTTCAGCACCTCCCCGAAATCGCTGTCCCAGCGTCCGGCAAAGGTGATCTTCTCCTGCATGTAATTCTTATCGGTGTTCGAGCGGAATTGGAGATTCAGCTCCGTTTGGTCGGTGCGTTCGGTAGCGTAGGTCTGCTCATCGACCACCAACGGATTCTGCCCGGGCAGGTAGTAGGTCGTCACCGACGCTCCGCGCGAGGTCTGAAAATCGTGGATGTAGTGGGCGTTGACGGTCATATCCAACTCCTTTTTGAGTTTGGTGATCGTGTTCATCGAGATCGTATGGATGTTGTTGTCGAGGTAACGCTCCTGATCCAGTGCCGGCTGGGTCGGGGTGTGCACGCCGAGCATCGACGCCGCGGCGTCGATACCTCCGTAGAACGATTGCAGTTCGCGCGCCACATCATCGCCCGAATTGTTGGTTTTGTAGGTGTTGATCGTCTGGAACTTGCGAGCAAAGTACATCGCCGTGGCCTCGGCATTCCACATCGCAGGTTTATAGCCTGCACCCAACTGCATCGTGGCATTCCACGTTCCCTTGGCCTCCTCCTTCAGTTTGAGGTTGATCGCGGCGCGGTCGGAGGAGATGAGGTCTTTGATCGCTTTGATCGGCTGGTGATTCTCGTAGACCTGCACCGCGGCGATGTCCTTCGCCCGGATGTTGTTGGTCGCAATGCCATAGCGTCCTCCGAGCATATCCATATCCTCAACATAGAATTTGTTGATTGACGTACCGTTATACTTTATCTCGCCCGACTTGGTGACCTCCATTCCCGGCATTTTTTTCAACACATCGCCGATCGAGTGGTCGGCGACATCGGCATACTTTACAACGTTGTAAGTCAACGTATCGCTCTGCCGCGTGACGGGAGGAGCTTTGACCACCACCTCGCGGATATTCAGGTTGCCCTCCTCAACCGCGAAGTCGACGCGCCGACTCGGGCTCTGCACGAGGATCGCACGCGACTGCTCCTTGATGTTGAAACCGGTCACAACCACCAACAGCGTATCGGCCTTGGCGTTGGTCGTCACGCTGTACGCCCCGTCGTCCTTGGTGATCGAGTAGCCGTACATCACCCGGCGTGCCGGGTTCTGAAGCATGACATTCACGCCCGCAACGGGTTGATTCGTTTTAGCATCGCGAACTATGCCTGAAACGACTACAGACTGTTGTGCTATAACCGCAACGACTGTTCCGAAAAGCAGGGAAAACGATAGCAATATACAAACGTAACGCATAGGCTCGATTTCTTCGCATTAATAGCCAGTGTTTATTCCAGTTCGAGGGGCGGTATGTAAGGTAACATCATATCGTCGCTTTTTTGAGCAATGGTCTGTCCGGTTTTCGTTCGTCTATATAACTTGATGCCGTGTAATTCCGAGAGATATATCGGGTTTTTCCAAAATAAAGTCTGCAAGGATTTGACCTTTTTTTCAGTAGTGTTGATTATTTTCATTTCGTCCTGGTTGTACAGAGTAGCATCTTTGGAGTTGCCATAGATAAAAATCGGCGTTGCACTCCCTTTTTCTATTCCGACGACCGTATATTCAAAATAATGATCCCTGTCATATACATTCAGGATAAGTCCCGGCAGGCCGTTGAATTTCCAAGGGGCATTCAATACCGGAATCTGGGTTGTGTACCATGCCGTCCAGATCCGACCTCTGAATGCAGTGATAGCCTTATGGCATTCATACCCGAAAATATTGCGGACATCGGACGATTGTATCTGCCATTGAAATTCAGGCATAGATTCCGAGTAACGATATTCGGTATTTATGATGTGAAACGTATTCAGCATTTCCCCTTTCTTGGGGTAATTCGAATAGTAGTCTTCACAAAATCCCCGCTGTCCCGGTTGCATCCATCCGTACAAGTCAGCTCCAGCAACCGGGTCTTTGCGGTAAGTTTCGAATGCTATTGAGTCAGAGTGGTCTGCAAACAAACTGAAGTCTCTGGTATACTCCTTTCCTATTTCCAACATTCGCAAATCCTCATAATGCCGATGACTGATGGTATCGGTCGCTCTTGAAAAACGATATGTAACGCGCAGTACAGCAGTATCAATGCATACTTTCTGTGCTTGGTTGCGTCCAGAGCGAGAAGACTGCGCATTGGATAGTATCGGCAATAATATGATGATTACTAAATACAAATAATAATATTTCATATTCTTGAATAGTATAATGCGAGTGCCAAATTTCGGCACTCGCAAATGAGAGATATTACCAAGTACCATAAGCAGTATGGCCTTCGATCATGATGACCGAATTCTTCGACCACAGATTGCCGTTGTAATTGGCATTGCCGTTGCCCGATACGCTCGAACCTCCGTTGTTTGCATAGTGGCAGCCACAACCCACTCATAATTTACCGCGGAAACATTAATTGCACATTCCGATATGTTCAAGAGACATATACAGGTTTTGGAGATAATCGAAAATCAAAACATACCTTCTCCTTCATACTCTTTGCCGACGATGTGCAGAATATATGTTTCATCATCGTTCGGAATGGAGAGATATACGAAAGGTTCCGTTTCTGTATTACATTTATAAAAGGAGACCTTACGCCCCATTTGATCGAGGACGCTGATATCAACCACTCCTACATTTATATTGAATTGGATCTCGATAAAACCGCTTTCATAATCAGCGTAAGCGTCAGTCACGGAAACAAGAGATCTGCCGACCGGAGGAAGCGACGGAATGCGGATATCCCGAATCGTAATGTAAGTGGAATGGTTGGTCCTACTCTCTACGGAGTCGTTAGCATATGCCAGACTATACGCGAAGGCCAGCACTACTACCATGCTACAGAAATAATAAATTTTTTTCATATTGGGTGAATTTTAAAAGTGAGACGCTGTATAGTTATTTGTAAAATTAGCTATTAAGAATTTGAAAACCAAAAAATTAGAGGAATATTCCATATCACATAGACGTAGTCTATTCCTCTGATTATCAGTATTATGATATGATGAATTATATCACAACGATATCACACGCAAATATACTCTTGAAAATGAGTAAATTAGTAGAGAAATAAAATTTCAAGTACTGTTGTTATGTGATATGTTTTCCGTGCTTATTGGTCAAAATAGCACATAAAATAGGGGCGGTTTTGGTTTATTGGTCAAAAAGAGTAGATAAAAGAGCAACTTCGACATAATCAACACTTCCATTTGAGTCTGAAATACTCATCAATAAATAGTTTGCGATAGCGCCTCCTCATCCCATTATGAACCCTGAGTTTGGTTTTCAAATCCTGATTTATTGCTTCCAACGAATTGTTTGTATTTGGCGTCGGAGGATCCGGAAAATTGTAGAAAGTCCAGAGCCATTTCATATTTCTTTTCATCGAAAAATAGGCACTCCTTACTCTACAATGTGTGTATGTTTTCTTTCCCGTCTTGCGGTCGAGAGTGCGATGTTTGAGCCACTCTCCCCAC
>CAZHEY010000027.1:0-22930 GCA_964532025.1 uncultured Alistipes sp.
AAAGTAATTTGTTGTATGTCAGTAGATAAGTGCGATTTTAAGGGGCGACTAAATAAAAATAGAGATTAGTAGAAACGTTTTCTACCAATCTCTATTTTATCCGTGTAATTACCAAATATACTGACGATTACTTTAACGCCGAGCAGTTGCTTTTAGCATCATTACCCGATTGAAGATTTTATGAGTGTCGCTAATTTCTTCAAAAGGCTCATTGCCCCCAGCCCGTACTCGTGATATTGCGAAGCCTACACTACAAATCTCTCAAATCCTCATTGATATCCGGATCAATATCCACAAAGGTTGGATCGAACTGCTCGCCACGTGACAAGCCAAGCCACCGGCGCATCTCCTTATATTCCGGATTCTTGGGATCAGCCAGCACATCAAGCAGATGCTGATAGCCCCATATTCCACCGCAATCTTCGGGCGGACAGGCATTTTTGCCGGTTATATACTCCACAGCGGCCTCTGATGCGGGCAAAATCTTCTCAACCGTGATCTGATGTTCCCAGCCGTCGCCGAAGTCGTACTCGTATTTCATCTTATCACCTTCGGCAGACAACAGATCGCCGACACACATCCCGTCATAATCTTCTGAATCGGATTCTTCATCGAACAAATCATCGTCATACTTCGGTGCATAGGCTTGTCGGCCCACAAGAAACCGGTGCATATGTGAATCCGTCCACGGCATCACACACTGGATAGCCGTATGCAGACTCTCGACGGGCGTATCCGCATTGATCACAATACGCCGCCACACAAGCGGCTTGACACCTTTTAGACTGATTTTGAGTTGGAGGGCGTAGTTTTCCATAACAAATCGAGATTTGAATTTTTGGCAAGATACAATTATTCCGGAATTATTCGATCGCTGCTTTGATATTTTCAACAATATAGGCGATGTCCTCATCCGAAACATATGGGCCACTCGGCAGGCACATACCGCGCTTGAAGAGCGACTCGCTGACGCCATTCACATATTGTGGATTATTCTTGTATACCGGTTGTTTGTGCATCGGCTTCCACAGCGGACGCGACTCAATGCCGGCTTTATCCAGTGCCATACGCATGGCCTCGACGTTTTTATTCGGTTCGCAATCAGTGTGTAGCGTAGCAGCCTGATGCGTGACGCCAGCTGCTCCACCAACTGCCCCTTGGACAGCAATTTCGTAAGCGTGCTCTTCGCCTTTCACGCGCAACGACGGGTCTAACAGAATTGTGTTGAGCCAGTAGTTGCTTTCGTAGCGCGCACTTGGATCTTCGTGCAACGAAACGCCCTCCACGCCAGCCAATAACTCTTTATAGAGCCGGCAAACATGCTGATGATGTGCCACATGATCGGCTGCAACGGTCATCTGGCCGCGGCCAATGCCGGCGCAGATATTCGACATTCGGTAGTTGTATCCAATGTGCTCGTGTTGGTAGTAAGGATATGCCTCACGCGCCTGCGTTGCATAGTACATAATCTCCTGTTTTGAGGCCGCATCCGGACAGATCAACGCGCCACCACCAGAGGTGGTAATCATTTTGTTGCCGTTGAACGACAGAACGCCGTATTTGCCGAACGTGCCACAGACTTGCCCGTCGAATTTGCTTCCAAATCCCTCGGCGGCATCCTCAATCACCGGAATACCATATTTATTCCCGATCGCCATGATCTGGTCAATTTTCCCCGGCATTCCATATAGGTAGACGGGAACAATGGCTTTCGGCTTCTTGCCCGTTTTGGCAATTCGATCTTTGATTGCCTCTTCAAGCAACTCCGGATCCATATTCCAACTGTCTACCTCCGAGTCCACAAATACCGGAACGCCACCAAGATAAGTGATCGGGTGCGATGAAGCACAGAACGTAAAGCTCTGCACCATCACCTCATCGCCCGGTCCTACGCCACAAGCAAGAAGTGCCAGATGAACGGCCGCCGTGCCCGACGACAACGCTACAACCTCCTTATCCTGTCCAACAAAATCCTTGAGGTCTTCCTCAAACCCATTCACATTCGGGCCCAACGGAACCACCCAGTTTGTATCGAAAGCCTCCTGAATAAAGCCTTGTTCTTTACCGCTCATATGAGCCAAGCAGAGATATATTCGTTTTGACATGATTATAATGATTTATGCTCTATACAAAGGGAAAAATGCAGATTCTTTATTGAACTCATTATTGATTGATTTTCTATAATCGACCAATTTATCATACATCTCCTGATTAATAATGGTTTTTCCTATTGAAAACCGATTGTCGGAATTCCTGTTGAATTCGCGCTTGAATTTATACAAATTATCTTCGCCTGAACCTACACCTCCACCTAAATGTAAATATTTGAAGCCCTGCCCCGATCCCCATTTAGCAGCCTCATATAGTAGTAGATTTGTTGGAGCCAGATTGCGATATTCAGATAGTGACCCTGACAAATGATAATGCATATTACCATTTGCAAATAACATTATTGACATCGCAATTATTTTGTCATCGAGTTGTGCGTAAAATATTTCATAATTGCCGTTCAAATCCTTGCTTATAGAGTCGTAAAACTCTTTTTCGAAGTAGTAATACTGCTCAGCGTTATCCCTATTCATAGTACTATTATAAATCTCTATAAACGTACTAAATAGCTCTGCATCCGTTGAATGATGAATCTCAACGTTATTCTTTATTGCCTTACGTATAACGTTCCTATTTTTACTTGATATATTTGCCCATATTATATCATCACTCGCCAAGTCCATTGAAATTGTTTTTCCTAAATCAATCACATTAGATATGTTGCGCATGTTATTCGCGTTTTTCAACATCGGATGATATCGAACAAATTCAGAAACTATGTGATGTTGCTGCAAATATTTAATGTATTCCGACTTAAATCTATTCAGCTGATCGCATGTTGGCAATGAACTAAAAATGAATCCGCCATAGCCGTAGGGTGTTATTAAATCAAAATAGCCTTGGGCGAATTGCGCATTATGTAAATCGGAACAGCTACAAATCTCACGTTTTATATATACACACATAGCTGCAAATTCGCCATCTTTATAATATAAAAGTACTGGTTCGCCATCGCCGTGTATGCGAAATCCATATACATAACCAGAAAGATAGTAAATATCATATTCAGCAAACGAACGGACGATATCATCCCATTCATTCGCTTGCGTAATATCAATTATTTGTATCATTATTGAGTATTGAAGAAATTATGTCACATAAGTATCTGATATCATCATCATTGTATCTCGCATCGCAATGAATAGAGAGCATTCGTTCGCCAAATTCTTTAACTTTGCTTGAACATTCATTAGGTATACTCCATAAGATTGCCGGATATACTAACTTTGCAATCAATTTGTTTTTAAGCTTATCACGGTCGCTCTCTGTTTTGCATTTTACAACCAACGAAAATGGTGTGCCGACTGAATCCTTTTCCGGGATAATTACTTCAATTCTTTTCGACAGGTTCTCTTTGAGATAATTCCAATTTACGGATTTTTGTTTGTAAAAGGCATTGATATCAAGCTGTTGCAACATCATTAATGCGATGTCAGATATCCCTGATAAATTAAGATTGTCAAGCTCGTTCTCTGAATCTATAAATATTTTTCTAAAATTATCTTTCGATCCTTCATCGTGCAAAAGATAGTTGCGTTTAAGCAACATGGCTGTTGTTTTTTTGTATGCAATAAGGTCATTCTTGGAGTCTGAATTGAGGGGCTCTGGTAATTGTTTTTGCTTCGGAGACCATAATATAGCCCCTTCAGGAATAGGTAATGTCTTACGGAGCGACGCTATACAATAATCGGCATTGCTACGCTGCAGCCACTCGGAAGTTAAATCATGAGAGTGGTCTTCAATTACATCAACAGGAATCGAAGAATTGTCGCGCCAAGCTCGAGTGCCAAAATAATTAACACGGAAAAGGACATCGCCATTTACAAATTTCAGTCTACTAATTATATCATCATCACACGCATTGGGCATATCGGGATAAAATACGATCTCGATTCCCAATCTACGAATGGCATCAATGACTTCATAGCAAAAATATTCAGGCATCCATACTCTTTTCCACCGTACATGCTTAATGATGGCCTCTATGGCATGTCGCCCTATGGCATAGTAATTTGCATTTGCTGGAAGATTGCCCGAGTTGTATAACGAGTAGTTAAAATGAAAATCAGACCCGAATTCTTGCATTATAGATGCTTTTTGCAATATAAATCGTAAGCAGCATAAAACTCCTCCTTAAGTACAGATAATAAATATTGATTGTGGTATTTGCCGGATTTAAAAACAGATCTACGCATTAAACCTTCGATTTGGTATCCACATTTTTCATGCATTTTAAGAGATGCATTATTGTCTTCTAATACATAAGCAAATACACGTTCAATATTTCTTTCTTCAAAAACAAATTTCAACACCATCATTCTTGCCTCGGTAGCATAACCCTTATTCCATTCAGTTTTATCTCCAATAAGAATTGGTATATGACAAGATCTGTTTATATTGTCAATTTCTTGAACCATAACATTTCCAATATATTTATCGGTTTCTTTGAGACAGATAGCTAGGACAGTTTTATCATTATTAAATATGGAATCATGCACCCATTGCTTTTCGCGTTCCGAAGATACATAATATTTGGGACCTCCAACCATATTCATAATATCTTCATCTTTTCTCCATTTGATCGAAACTAAATAATCGTCTGGTTCTAATGCTCTTAAATAAATCCTATTTCCCATTTGATTTCTCCTTCTCTTTTAATTTTAAGATTTTTTCTTTAAAATATAAATCATCTACCTGTTGCATTGCCATAGCTCCCACACCGATATTATCTCTTTTTAGTATATGTGAGATTGTAAGAACGAATATCTTAATATCGAACATAATAGAGAGATTGTCTACATACCACACATCATATTCAAATTTTTTACTGAGCTTGCATAAATTTCTTCCATTCACTTGTGCCCAACCCGAAATACCTGGTCGAACTTCGTGGCGGCGTGCCTGTTCGGCTGAATACAATGGCAAGTATTGTACAAGAAGGGGACGCGGCCCAATAAACGACATATCACCTTTTAGCACATTTATAAGCTGTGGTAGCTCATCAATCGAGCAAGAACGTACAAATATACCGATTTTTGTCAACCGTTCAGCATCTGGCAATAAATTTCCTTCCGCATCGCGCTTGTCGGTCATAGTTTTAAACTTTATGACCTTGAATATTTTTGCATTCTTTCCGGGTCGCTCCTGCAAGAAGAATGCACCTGCCCCCTTATTGGCAAAATGCAACCAAATAGTTACGGCAAGCAGAAATGGCAACAAACAGATCAATGCCAACAATGCAATCCAAAAATCGAAAAAACGTTTGAAAAAATGACGGTACATGCTATTTATTAATGTGATTTACGATAGTTTGATAGGACGTTTTGACATCATAGTTGTCAACCAAGAAAGAAAAACCGCGATTTCCCATAGCCGATAACTCATTATCTGGCATCTGTATGAACTTTATTAAATTTGCATTGAAATGATCTACATCGCCACTTTCAGACCACAGCCCATAACCGTTTTCTACAGCAATCTTTCCTATATCAGTATTCGCATCCGTGGCTAACAAAATGGGCATACTCCGTTTTAGATATGACAATAACCGTGACGGGTAGTTCGGAATCGTAAATCTTTTGTCAAGAAGTATCATTCCGACATCACAAGCACTCATCAAATTTTCATATTCAGCCGCCGGCAATGATGCTATAAGACGTGCATTTGTAGGTTTATAAGTGTCAAACCACCCTGCGAGTTTGGTATATTCCGTGCCGCCTCCGACAATTAAAAAGAATGCGTCGTTATTAGATGTATTCGAGATAAGAGCTTCTATCAAGAAATCTATGCCTTGTGGTTTGCCTAAATTTCCCCCATATACAAAAATACGTTTGTCGAGCGGTAATTTATATTTTATGCGAATCGTTTTTTTGTCGACTTCTGGTTCTCTGCAAATTTCTATGCTGTTAGGGCAAACTTCGACCTTGTAAGGATCTATGAATGTATTATTACGCAATGTATATGCAACATTGGCTGGAGACATGCAGCCTATGTAATCTGACACCATGTAGAGTTGTTTCTCTTTATGTCGAAAATACCGATAGAATAAGCTCTGTTTCGAAAACATGGATAAATCGACTGCATTCTGCGGAAATATATCTTTTAACAACAAATACGACAGCGCACCGTCGCGTTGCTTAATGTGTCGCACGATGCCATTGAAAGTAATAGGAGGTGTAGAATACAGCACTAAATCAAAATGCACGCCACTAAAATAGTTCGCGATAGCTCGTCTGTATTGCCATCCCAAGAGTATCGTAGCAATGCCCTTTTCAACTATATTAGTCTTCTGTATATTGAGTGTTCGTATCGCTAATATTGTAGTGCTATTTTCGTGAATGAGATGTGTCGATTCGCCAAATCTACGTTCTGTCGGCCGTACTACATAAACATTATCACCATGAAGCGCAAATTGACGCAGCAAATCCGTGTAGATACCTGCATCGTTAAGAGTGCTAATTCTGGATAATGTTAAGAAGAGTACATTCATATTTTTACTCTTTTCTCCAGACCATTTTATTGACCACGCCGGTGTAGGACTGGATGATCTTGACGACTTTGGTCGAGACGTTTTCGTCGGTGTAGGTGGGTACGGGGGTGCCATAATCTGCGGCGGTGTTCAGCGAGATTGCGGTATTGACGGCTTGCAGGAGCGAGCGGGTGTCGATGCCGGCCAAGATGAAACCGGCTTTATCGAGCGACTCGGGGCGTTCGGTCGAGGTGCGGATGCAAATGGCTGGGAACGGGTGGCCGACGCTCGTGAAGAACGAACTCTCCTCGGGCAGCGTTCCGCTATCCGAGATAACGGCTGCGGCATTCATTTGCAGGCAGTTGTAGTCGTGAAACCCGAGCGGTTCGTGTTGAATTACTCGACGATCGAGTTGGAAGCCGCTCTGTTCAAGTCGTTTGCGTGAACGCGGGTGACACGAGTAGAGAATCGGTAGATCATATTTCTCGGCAATGGCATTGATTGCGTTGAAGAGCGACAAGAAGTTCTTCTCGGTGTCGATATTCTCCTCGCGGTGAGCCGAAAGCAGAATGTATTTTCCTTTTTCAAGACCCAACCGTTGGTGGATATCCGAAGCTTCGATGTCAGCCAAATTGGCGTGCAGCACCTCTGCCATAGGTGATCCTGTAACATAGGTGCGTTCTTTGGGCAAACCGCACTCTGCCAGATAGCGGCGCGCATGCTCGCTATAAGCCATATTGACATCCGAGATAATATCGACGATGCGGCGATTCGTTTCCTCGGGTAGGCATTCGTCTTTGCAACGATTTCCGGCCTCCATGTGGAAAATCGGGATATGCAAGCGTTTGGCAGCAATCGCCGACAGGCAGGAGTTCGTATCGCCCAAGATCAACATCGCATCGGGCTGGGTCTGCACCATTAGTTTGTAGGAGCAGTTGATGATGTTACCCACCGTTGCGCCCAAATCATCGCCCACGGCATCCATATAAACCTCCGGATCTTTCAGTTTCAGATCGTGGAAGAACACGCCGTTGAGATTGTAGTCATAGTTTTGTCCCGTGTGCGCCAGAATGCAATCGAAATACTGACGGCATTTGGTAATCACAGCGGCTAACCGGATAATTTCAGGACGTGTGCCGACGATAATCAGCAGTTTCAATCGTCCGTCATTGGCGAATTTCACGTTTGAATAGTCGAGTCTGATATTCATACTTTTTATTTTTCCACAGGTTCAAAATAGGTGTCGGGCTTCGACGCATCGAAACACTCATTACACCACATAAAGGTAACCAAATCTTCCGAATCCGAAAGATTTATGATGTTGTGCGTATATCCGGGGATCATCTCGACCACGCGAATATGCTCGCCACTCACCTCGTAATTCACAACAGGATAGGGCTGCCCATTTTCATCTTCACCGATTTTGCGCAGTTGGATCAATCCGCGGCCATGTACCACCACAAATTTTTCGTTCTTGGTATGGTGCCAATGCTGCCCTTTCGTGATGCCCGGCTTCGATACATTGACCGAGAATTGGCCACAAGTTGCCGTGCGAAGAATCTCGGTGAAACTGCCCCGATCGTCGCAATTCATTTTCAAATCATAGGCAAACCGATCAGTCGGAAGATATGACAGATAGGTGGCGTAGAGTTTCTTGGCAAATCCGTCACGGGTGGTATCGGGCAAATCCAATGTTTCGGGCATTCGCTTAAATGACTGCAATAAATCGACAATGCCACCCAGCGTAATCTTATGCGACACGGGAACCGTGCAGAACGCGCCGTCGCGATGTTCACTGCCCGTCAGCGCGCCGATCAACTCATCGACCACGTCGTCGATATAGACCAAGTGCATCATCACCGACGGATCATTGACCTGAATGGGCAGATCGTTGGCGATGTTGTTGCAGAAAGTGGCTACCGCCGAATTGTAGTTGGGGCGACACCATTTGCCGAAAACATTCGGGAAACGGTAGACCAGCACCTTAGCCCCAGTCTGCGCGGAATAGTCAAAAAGCAATTGCTCGCCGGCGCGTTTCGATTCGCCATAAGGATTATCTAACGCTGCTTGGATCGACGACGAGATCATCACCGGACAGGTGTTTTGATGCTTTTTGAGCGTATCGAGTAGGGTCGATGCAAAGCCAAAATTGCCCTTCATGAATTCTGCGGGATCTTTCGGGCGGTTCACACCAGCCAAATTAAAGACAAAGTCCGCTTTGGCGCAATAAGCGTCCAACTCCACAGGCGTGCTGCCCAGATCATACTCCCAAATAGTGAGGTCGGACTTCACTGCATAGTTCTTCGCCTTACCGTCGCGGATGTTCCGCAACTGTGCGATCAGATTCTTTCCAACGAAGCCTTTGGCTCCGGTCACCAATATATTCATAGCGGTTCTTCTATTCTGAACGAATGTCGCGAGCCTTGGCGCGCTCGATCATTCCCAAATCTTCTTGGATGAAACGCAGACGCATCAACTGCGCCTTCATTCCCTCAATGTCAAGACGACGCGTGTTGTGCGAATGGTAATCTTCGATGCGCGACACATCCTCGCTGCCCTCGGTAAAGAACTTGTCGTAGTTCAAATCGCGTGTATCGCAAGGAATACGGTAATACTCACCCATATCAATCGCCTTAGCCATCTCCTCACGCGTTACCAGCGTTTCGTAGAGTTTCTCGCCGTGGCGCGTACCAATCACCCTTACCTCGGTCTCCGCATATTTGGGATCGACCTTGGCGTAGATCTCTTTGAGCGATTCAGCCAGCGTGGAGAGCGTCGCGGCCGGTGCTTTTTGCACGAAAAGGTCGCCATTGTGACCGTGTTGGAAGGCGTAAATCACCAAATCCACCGCATCGTCCAACGTCATCATAAAACGGGTCATATTGGGATCGGTAATGGTGATCGGTTTACCCTCCATCATCTGCTCAACCCACAACGGAATCACACTACCACGGCTGGCCATCACGTTGCCATAGCGTGTGCAGCAGATCGTGGTGGCTGCGTTTTCGCCTAATTCACGACCTTTAGCAATCGCCACCTTCTCCATCAACGCTTTGGAGATACCCATCGCATTGATCGGATAAGCCGCCTTGTCGGTCGAAAGCACCACGACATTCTTCACGCCGTGCTCAATGGCCGATTCGAGCACATTGCCCGTGCCGAGCACATTGGTTCGCGTGGCCTCCATCGGGAAGAACTCGCACGACGGCACCTGCTTCAAAGCTGCCGCCGAGAAGACGTAATCCACGCCGCGCATGGCAATATCGACCGACGCCTTGTCACGCACGTTGCCAATGTAAAACTTCACCTTCGGATTCTGCAACGCGTGTCGCATATCATCCTGCTTCTTCTCATCGCGCGAGAAGATGCGAATTTCTTTGATATCGCTATCGAGAAAGCGACGAAGTACAGCGTTTCCGAAACTACCCGTACCGCCTGTAATCAACAGGACTTTATCTTTAAAAAGGGACATATTATTATTGTTTGTTAATTATAGAAAGCATTATATTTCTAAATCTTTTTGATATGGTAACTTTATTAAAATGTGATACTGCAAAATTATATGCTCGTAATCCCATTTGTTGTCTATAAGCATAATCATTAATAGTGTGCAAACAATCTAAATTAATGTCAGACTCACTTGAAATAGTTATCCCAATATTATTCTTTACCAAGAATTTCATTGATGCAACTTCTTGTGGCCCATATCCAATCACTACTCTTCCTGACATTAAATATTCTGGGATTTTTGTCGAAATAGATAGCCTTGTTAAGGCTCTATTATATATATCATCACTCTCTACATGTAACAGCGCATCACTCTTTAACATCGCTGAACGTAAATCAGTACCTTTAACACCTGCTTTTATATTAATATTTGCACCTAATAAAACATCTGCAATTTGATTTGATATTTCTGAAAATGTGTATATATTTAGTTTAAAATTCGATGGCATCTTTTTTGCGAAATCAGCGAGCATCTTCCAACGATTAAGATGTAATCCACCAAAATAGGAGATGACAATTTCTTCTGATTCTTTTTTATCGGGTATTTCATATGGCAAACTATCAGCTGAATTCATAATATAATAAAACTTCGTATTGAATTTTTTCATATATTCATTAGCCATATCTTCTCCAATTGCGAAGCACGTACTTGAGCATTTAATAGTCTGTTTATAAAAGCGTTCCATCCTATAATGTTGAATTTTATCAACAATATTGTTTTTAAGTGGGTGAATTAAGTAATCATCTGTAAAAAATGTTACTAATGGCACATCTAATTCCTTCGAAATACGAACTCCCATGTTATGTACGCTTGAGCTTCCACCTGCAACAATAAATACGATATCTATTTTTTGGTTCCAATACCAACTTTTTAAGTTATTAGTATTCCATAAATTTGTTGCCCATATAATGTCTCGTAATATTAAATTATGCTTGAGATTAGATCTTTTAAAATGATTATAAAGATAAGTATTATTTTTTTTGCATTGTTCCGCAGGCCGGATTTCCCCACCACAACTTGTCCAAGGTCTTAAAATTTTATTAATTATATCAGTTTCTGATACTGAATAGTAACTCGAAGCAAAATCATAATCAATATTATCATCTTGAGTCCTAAAAAACAACTGGGCTATTTCACTTTTATCAAACGCATTAAATATTGCCTCGTATGTTTTTCCATTATTGGATACTTTCGAAAATGCATTTGCTGATATTATTAATACTTTCATGTTTTACATCCAATTAGTTGCATTAAATATTGTTTGATACTCGAAAAATCTGTCGTGCCAAACCTCCGAATAGAAAAAATCGATAAAACCTTTGATTGATAGTACTATATAACCTATAATAACCAGATGTTTGTAAATGTTGTTCTCAATTTTCGAGAATAATATTGGGTATATGACAATAGACAGAATAGAAAAATATATTCCCAATCGATTAATTAGTCCAGCAATTGGTGTTAATGGTGTAAGTAGAAATCCTATAAGCGCTATTATACCCAACATTTTCAAATGCGGTTGTAATTTATATAAGTTATATATACAAGTAAAAAATAATACATTTAAAAATAACACTCCTAGTCCATTTCCGCCTTCGTTTTTATTTTTAATTCCTATGTATCCTTCATATTTGTCAAAATCTTCTAATCTCATTAAAGACGTCACAGAGTCTCCGACTATATCAACGGCATATGCTGACCAAAGGTAAAATGCAGGAATGATTATCAGCAAATATTGTGGTTTAATTTTGAAATTTATATAGGTGACCAAATATGTCGGTAAAAGTATATAGGCGCTTGTATGAAATGACGCTGCTAACAATACGAGAAGCACAAACTGTATTGGCTTGCGTTTTATTATAAAATCAGTTGCATATATATAGATGCACATTGCCAAGAACTGCCGCATCATGGAACTGCCGGTCAGCATAAATCCTGACGAAAACACAAAGATGAATAAAGCGAACCAATACCAAGTCGGTTCTACGTATTTCTTTATGAATTTGTATAATATATAGTGCTCAATCGTAGTGAGAAATATTACTAAACCAAAAAATCCTAATGGGGCAAATAACCTGTTCAAAAACACCCAGCCGACTTCGCCGTCTCGGAAACTTTGCAGCACGCCGAAATCAAATAACTTATAGTTGTAACTATTTATCTCGATAAAACCTCTTAAATAGCTAGGATAATCATTTCCCCAATTATATCTAATAGCAAGAAATGCTGTCAGTATAATAAAGGCAAATTCAAGTCCATATTTATATTGCTTGAAGCGGCTTACCCAAGCTAAAAATACAACCAATATGCCTATGATTATTGAATGAAACATTTATTTGTCTATTGATGAGTATACTGCCGCTAATTCAACTCCATTCGTTATTCCGTCGTGCCTATTCATAGCGACCGCATGGCCTTGATCAAGGGTGGACTTTACATAACTTCCGCTAAATACCTCGCAAATTTTCTCAGCCAGCATCTCTGCTTCCTCGAATCTATACAAAAAACCGGTTACGCCGTCCTCAACCATATCCGGCACACCGCCTACATACGATGCAATACAAGGAACGCCCAAGAGTTGAGCCTCGCCAAGCGAATTCGGGCTATTCTCTATGGATGACGGACACACAAAAACGTTTGCTCGCAAATATTGTTGACAGATCTCCTGCTCATTGAGCAATCCCGTAAAGCGCACATGTTCCTGCAAATTGAGAACTTGAATCAATTTTGATATGTATTTTGCATAGCCGGTCTGCTTTAGCCGCTTTACAAGGGTGCTCCTATCTGTTATATCAGGTCCGGCTACGTATAATTTTGTATCTGGATATGATCGTAATACGAAAGGTAATGCTTTCAACACCATGTGTAGCCCCTTGATAGGATAACTTGCTTGCGACAGAAAAATGGTGTGCTTTTCACATGTGTCCTGTGACCAGCGATGTTTGTAAAATTCAGCACGTAGCGTTTCGTTGCAAAAATGATAATTTACCGTAGGATTAATTGCCAGAACATGGGCTTTGTCCCATGACGTGCGGCCGATGATGTGCTGAACCGAGCGAATGTACTCTTTTTCGAACAGACCTCTTTGTCGGAACTTTTTCTTCTGTTGCCAAATCGTATCCATTCGGAGGATATCCCTCAATGTAATATTTTTCAGTTGCTCCGCAATACTCATCCCAGCGGTATAGTATCGGTGATACACCGATACTAACCCCTGTATGGAGACTACGACATGTTTACTTCCGCACGCTCTGATATATGCCAATCCATGGGTAAATTCCGTCCCGTGAATATGTACAACATCCGGCTTAAACTCCTCGCTTACGCTCTGCCATAGTTTTTCGAGTGATTTGTCGTATTTAACTCCAGTCGCGACTTTACATGGCAATAAATAATACTGAATCTTTCCTATTTTCTTTGAAATAAGACTGTTGCCTCGATATGTCGTAGCCACCGCAAGCTCAATGGTATCATCCTTGATTAATTCATTTGCAGAAGACACCATCCACCCTCCAACAACAGGCACAGTTTGTCCAACAGCTGTCGCGATATCGGGCAACATAATATTTGTTATCCAAAGAATTTTCATTTCATTATATTGTGTAAATATTCGTATGCAACTCTAACTTGTGCCTCCATTAAAGGATTTACTTCTTTGTAATTAATTTTAGATAGAAATGTGTCGTTCTTATTTGTGATCAGCCTCTCTTCCAAATGCAATCCTGCAAGTAAATCGACCATTCGGGAATTGACTTTTTGTCTCATCCTGTTAAAAACATAAAATTCTTTATTGAAGATCAATGCAAATGCACTCCCATGAAATGAATTTGACACAACACATTCACAATCTCTAATTAGTGTTAAAAAATCCAGTGGTCCGGCTCCTTTTATTACCTTATCGGCGTATTCTAAATTGGGGCCATCTTTTATGGATACTATTTTTAGATCATATTTCTTGGCATATTTTTTTACGAAATTTTCAATATCTTTATTCAATTCAAAATCATATACAAGAATGTATTTTTGTCTAATCATCCGAGAATGTGTCATCGCCGACCATTCATTCTTCGCTAATAGGAAAACAGGATCACAAACTTGGCATCCGGACAATCCTATTGAAGCAAGGATCTGAAGCCCTGTTGATTCTCTGACTGAGACAAAATCAAGTTTAGATATTTGCTGTCTTACAAAACTTTTTATTTTGTCATCAATTTCTGATACAGAGAAACTTGCTGCATAAGATGCTCTAATTTTACCATTGGGTGCAAAATCAAGGTAGAATGCAGGGTCTTTCCCATTTGGATATGCAGTGTTCCAAATCTGATCACTGCCTGCTATATATAGATCAGCTATTGGGGGTGCATTCTTTAGTTCCTCATTGTTGTGATATTGAATGTCGGTTAAATGAAGATGTTTACTCTTGAATTGATCGAATGCCCTTTTGCGCTTGAAATCCCAGAAACATAGGCGATATGGAATTCTAACGCAGTAATAAGCCAATCGATGCAATGTCGATATCGAAGAATATTTTTCGGAAATTGCAAAAACATTGTAATGCCCACTTAGATAATTAGGCTTATAATCTATGATCTTAACTTGATGACCTTCGTTTCTCAAACATTTCATTAGAGCATAGGCTTGAAGAGATGCTCCGTAATTGTATACATCATGGCATGTTATCGTATTAATAGTCATCCTATTTAATCTTTAATATTTTTACGATTTTATTTAGTACTCTATTGGGCAATTGGCACAATTGTATGAAAAAATAGATCGATTTTAAACTGATCGGCGTTTTTAATAAGCTTGATATAATATTGTAATAATAATGATGTTTGGGCGAACCTTTCATTTGCCCCTCAGTTACTACTTCGAGCGGCTCCGAAATAAAACAACAATTTTCCATTTCTGAAATGATATTTTTACCCACATCCGTAAGGGCAATTACGGCACTTACACCCTCTTGATTTGCTTTATATTTTGTTCCCCATAAATCACCTATGCGAATATCAGCCGCTGATGATTTCATTTTGTATTTGCAGTTGTGGTAGCACGCCTTATTCAGGCAGCAATCGCCTAAAAAAAATTTATAGAATAAATCGCCCTTGGACATTGGGGAAAAGTAGTTTGTTTTTTTTTCCCTAATTTTTAGTCCGTATGAATCATGCCAGTTGATCTCGGTTCTATTTGTAGTCATGACCCATGAGTCATGCCAACCAGTTGTTTTGTTACGCCAAGACAACGATAATACGTCACCTGTGATTTTTTTTATATTTTCTAAATATTTATTCCACATTTGTATCGATGGAACACCATGACAGAAAAAATCTAGCAAGATAAAATTATTTTCAATATTCATCTTTCGAATATATCTTCTAATAGAATCTATTTGGCAAGGAGTCCCAGTTATGAAAAACATGTCCTTACGGTTTATATGGCTAAATCCAATAGGTGTATAACTTTGGATATATTTAGATCCAATGCTAGGTAAAAAGGCCTCTACTGTATTTGCTATGAAATGTTCAGCTCTATTCTTTTCAACATTATATTTTACTCCACAAGCTTTATAACCACGGTTGATGAGATGCTTTGCTATTGCAAATCCAATTCCACCAGATGAACAGGCTTTTCGTATGCTTTCATCTGTACTCCAGCCTGCATAACATTGAATGTCTTGAGCTTCATTAACAACCCTATCTTTAGTGAAGGAGCACACATCTAAGCATAGTCCACAACCAATACAAGATTCGATGTTGTTAATCAATGGAGCGTAGAACCCGCTATTGTTTAATCCTATTTCGATGATATTTTTAGGGCAAACAATTGCGCATACACCGCACCCATAGCAATCTTTGATATTGTCAATGTTGTTTGTTATTCTCGACATTCTTTGTCAAATATTTTTTTACCAAATTTCGTTCTTGCTTTGTTATCCCAAGTGCATATACTGATATTGCGATACACAACGTCGATAATGTTACTGTTCCTATGAGCCCAAGCCAGCCGGTTGCTATACTGCTGTATGCAAGAGGTACGGGTAGACTAAGTAGTGTAACTAAAAAGCAAGGTATAATAGTTTGTCGGAGATATTCGATTACTGGAAATCCGATCTTACGTTTGAGGTATGCAAGACGGAATATGACTGTCGCAATATTGATGATAATTCTAATTACATAGGCTGACTCCGGGGCAAATCCAAGTTTGAGTAATAAATAGGCTATCGGTAAATTTAGTATTATCAATATTCCCATGATAATTTGGTAATTTCTAATGTTCCCAATTGCCTGTACTGATATCCAAAGAGGAGCAGAAATTGCATCAATCATAAAAAAGGCGAACATTAACTGACAAAATATCGTTGCATATTCTGGTACATTACCAAGCCATATGCTGAGGATAAAACCGCAGTGTATGATAATTGGCACTCCAATCAAGAGCATGAGATAATATGAAAACTTTGAAGTTCTAAAAATTAAAAGTTTCATCTCTTCTATGGCATCGGCGGCATATAATTTGACGATTTGCGGGCTGAAAGCCGTTTGAAAATTACCAACAAACCCATATACCGCAGAGCAAACTTGGTTTGAAATACCTGCAGCAGCATTTATTGTCACACCATAAAAAATATTTAATACGATACTCACGCCTTGTTGCGCCCCCATATTTGCACAACTGCCGAATAGACTCCATCCAGAAAACGAAAGCAGTTTTTTGTATAATGTTTTATTGTATATAAATTTGTATTTACAAATCTCTTGGAATTTATGAATGCAATACAGCCAATACCATAAATATATGATAATTCCTACAATTGCTGTAAGTGCTCCGTATAATATTAATTTATCCGTTTGAAACAGTAGCAAAAAATAGACTATACCTAACTTCAAGATGGATTCGACAATACTAATATATGCATAAAAGGTCATTTTTTCATGAGCAATTATCACGGCATTGTATGGTGCTTTGATGATATTGATGCAACATGCAAAAATGCTAAATTGATATATATAATTAGCCGCAGTCTCTCTTCCTATGGGGATGTTAAGTTGTGTATTTACAAACCAAAGCCCAATGGTCTCCGCGCAAAATAAAACAAATAGAGCTATTCCGACATGTATTGTGACGCTGGCGCTAAATGTACGTGCGACTGTTTCTATACTACCTGACCCTAACTCAAAATTCAAGAATCTTTGAGTCGCGGTGATCATTGCCGTATTAATGAAAGTGAATAGAACTACTACGCCTCCAATCAGATTGTAAATACCAAAATCATCTATTCCAAGAACTTGTAGTATTACTCGAGAGGTATACAATGAAACGGCCATTGTGAGAAACATTCTCACATATAACATCATTGTATTTTTGGCAATACGTTTATTACTTTCAGATACAGTCAATGTTGTTTTCTTTTTTTTCCAACATCGTTGGATGTATAAACGCCGTAGCAACGGCAAAGAAACCTTCTATTTTGACGAGGACTCGGCGGTCACCGCGGATACGGAGCAGCTCGCCTTCGACGCCGGCAAATGGGCCGGCGGTGATGCGGACGCGATCGCCCTCGCGGAAGTCGACCTCCTCATCGCGCAGGTAGACCAGTTGCTCGTCGTTCGTGCCCGACACCGCGATAAAGTTGCGCATCTGCTCCTCCGGCACGACAATCGGCTGGCGCGTAGCTTTGTCCATCATATAACGCATCGTCGAGGTGATGAGGTTCGCCTTTTTCAGTTCGTCCAGCGTGGCACGCGTGGAGTGCACAAACAGTAAATTGTGGATCACAGGAACCAATCGTTTGCAACCTGCATGGATTCCAGTCCCCGCCACGTAGTGCATTGGCAAGAATGACTCCACGCCCACGCTATCGAGATAGGCTTTGAGTTTCTGCTCGCGGCTATAAGTGACCCGAATGGGGTACCACATTGGGTTATCTTCGTTAGCGGGCATAATAGGGGGACACTCGGGTCATCAAGACACGAGTCAATTCTAAAAATTCAGTACGATTCTTGCCCTGCAAGCGCGGTGTAGCCCCATCTCGGTGGCACATCGCAAAGAGGATCATTATCATATAGTTACCAGAATCCGGATGCAAAATGGTGCTGCAAAAGCCACTATATAGACACAAATGTAGCATTTTTTATCCAGAAATGGACTACTTTTTCGGTTTTATCGGACACAAATTGGCCGTCAAAATTCAAAAAACGGCAACTAAATAATAATAAACATTTTAGCCAAGTAAACAAAAGCAATAAACAGGTACACAAATCGGGTGCAGGCAATATTTTGGCATAGCGCATTTTTGAGAGTAATCTTTTGCTCCTTTGTTAATCAGTTGTCGGCCGGATCAATGAATCGCATTCATAACGTTCAGAAAAAATATTTCTGTTTTGGACTTGCAGATTGATGCTTTTTTCAATAACTTGCCATTGTTCATCAACAATGGTTGGGTGAGCGTTGTTCTGCATAGAATCGTTTTTATCATTTTCAGATAGCTTACATCGTAATTCCGATATAGCCGCAAAAACAGCAAGAAATCATTCGCCTCCCGTGATACAAAGCTCACATCCGCAGGGACAGTGTTTAGAACCCACCGAGTTACCAACCTGACCAAAAGAAAATGAGATAACTACGTCACCGCAACTACCTCATACTCTGCGGAAGAAGAGGGATTCGAACCCCCGGAACCTTGCAGTTCAACGGTTTTCAAGACCGCCGCGATCGACCACTCCGCCATTCTTCCGGGCACAAAAGTAGCACCGTTTTTCCATTCTGCCAAATCTTCGACCTCTTTTTCTTGTACCAAACCTGCGTTTTTAGGTTTTGGCTTGAATATTTCTTTTCTTTCGAAAAATTCCATATATTTGTCCGTTAGTTAGCTATGAGAAGCTGAAAATCAGCAACCGTAAAAGCCATGAATAAAGCGCAGCTGGCCGAGGCTATTTCCCTCGACACAAACATTTCGAAAATGGAAGCCCGCAAGATGATCGACGCGATAATTCGCGCCACGGTGCAGGCTCTTCGTGATGGTGAACGTCTGACGCTCACCGGATTGGGTTCTTTTAGTGTCGAGCACAAAGCGGCTCGCATGGGGCGCAACCCGCGCACGGGTGCTGCCGTGAAAATTCCAGCTCGCAAGGCTATTAAATTCCGGCCGACCGCTGAAATCGAATAACGGGGGTCGGCCACAATCATTCGTTTATGCCCGAAATTTCACAACGCGCCGAGCTGATGCCGGCCTCCCCGATACGCAAGCTCGTGCCACTGGCCGAAGCAGCCCGCGCTCGCGGTACAAAAATCTACCACCTCAACATCGGCCAACCCGATTTGCCGTCACCCGCGGTCGGGCTGGAAGCATTGAAGCACATCGACCGCAAGATTCTCGAATACAGCCCCAGCGACGGATACCGTTCGCTGCGCGAGAAGCTGGTGACCTATTACGAACAATATCAGATCAAGCTTTCGCCCGACGATATCATCGTCACCACAGGCGGTTCGGAGGCCGTATTATTCGCCTTCATGTCGTGTCTGAATCCCGGCGACGAGATCATCGTTCCCGAACCGGCCTATGCCAACTACATGGCCTTTGCCATTTCGGCCGGAGCTGTGATCCGTCCCGTCGTCTCGTCGATCGAGACCGGATTTGCATTGCCTCCGATCGAAGAGTTCGAGAAACTCATCAACGAACGCACGCGCGGCATCCTGATCTGCAACCCCAACAACCCGACGGGCTACCTCTACACCCGGCGCGAGATGAACCGCATCCGCGACATGGTGAAGAAATACGACCTATTTCTCTTCTCCGACGAGGTCTACCGCGAGTTCATCTACACCGGATCGCCCTACATCTCGGCCTGCCACCTCGAGGGCATCGAGCAGCACGTCGTATTGATCGACTCGGTGTCGAAACGCTACTCCGAGTGCGGCATCCGCATCGGCGCGCTCATCACCAAGAACCGCACGCTGCGCAACGCCGTGATGAAATTCTGCCAAGCCCGGCTCTCGCCGCCGCTGATCGGCCAGATCGTAGCCGAAGCATCGATCGACGCGCCGCGCTCGTATAGCATGGACATCTACGACGAGTATATCGAACGGCGCAAGTGTCTGATCGACGGGCTGAATCGCATACCGGGAGTCTATTCGCCGATCCCCATGGGCGCATTCTACACCGTGGCTCGGCTGCCGGTAGACGACAGCGACCGGTTCTGCGCATGGTGTCTGGAGGAGTTCTCCTACGAGGGCGAGACCATCATGCTGGCCCCGGCATCGGGCTTCTACTCCGACCCGGCACGCGGACGCAACGAGGTGCGCATCGCCTACGTCCTCAAGCAGGAGGATCTGGAGCGGGCACTCTTCCTCCTCCAAAAAGCATTGGAAACCTACAACAGCCGGAAGAAATAGGTTGTCGAGAAGTCCGGAATCTGCCGATCGAGCCAATTTTGGTGGTCGTTTCATTCCGGTCAATTCGTCCAATAGTATACCATTTAGTAGAGTTTTGGGGAATTTTAAGCCAAAAAGTTTGGGGCAAGAGGATAGTTTTTATACTTTTGCCCCGATTTTTCGTGTCATGGAACACGATAAGTAGTAACCAAAACAAAAGGAATGAAAAAAATTATTCTTCTTCTGGCAGCCGCAGCCATCACCGTCGGCACACAAGCCGAAGGCTATCAGGTAAACAACATGTCGGCAAAGCAAACCGGTATGGGACACGTCGGTACAGCCATGAAGCTCAACTCCGAATCCATATTTTTCAACCCGGCAGCGACTTCGTACCAAACCTCGAAGTTCGACATCTCGATCGGTGCCACCGGCATTCTCTCCAATGCCACCTACCACTCGCTTCCAACCAAGGAGAACGGCTACGTCAGCGGCCCTGCCGAGAAATCGGACAACAAACTGTCAACTCCCCTGCACATCTATTTCAACTATAAGCCGATCTCCAAACTGGCGATCGGACTCGGATTCTACACGCCCAACGGCTCGTCGATGAATTGGGGCAAAAACTGGTCGGGTGCTCATCTGATTCAGGATATCGACCTCCAAGCCTTCACCGTACAACCGACGGTTTCGTATAAAATATGCGACAACCTCTCGATCGGAGCTGGTTTGACAATCTCGTGGGGTAACTTCAATATGTCGCGCTCGATGCTTCCGACAGCCACGGGTAACCTCATGGCAGCCGGTGGATTTCAGCTGGCGGCAGGCAAACTCCAGACGGCCGTAGACCAGTTGGAGCAAGCCCCCTCCACCCCCGAAATCGCCCAGCAGATCGCCACATTGAAGGGACTTATCACGCAGGCGGGAGCAGGACAGACCTATTTCGCATCGCACCACGCCAACGAAGCACTCGTGTCGGCTGAATTGGGTGGCAATTCGGACATTGCTATCGGCGTAAATGCCGGTATCCTGTGGGATATCACCGACGAATGGTCATTCGGTATGACCTACCGGTCGCGCGTCAATATGCAAGTGGGCAAGGGAAGTGCCAAATTGAATTACGCATCGCCCGAGACCCAGCAGTACCTCACCCTGCTCAACAAGTTGAGCACCCTCTCGGGTGGCAATGAGATCATTCCGGGGCTGGACAAAGGGACGTTTAATGCAGAGCTGCCGCTTCCGACGAGCGTGACATGGGGTGTCAGCTTCCGTCCGACCGTGAAATGGGAATTCGCCGTCGACCTGCAATGGGTAGACTGGTCGGCCTACAAGGCACTGGATGTCCGATTCAACGAGAAAGAGCTGAACATCAAGCCGATCTACTCGGTCAAGAACTATTCGAACACCCTGACCTTCCGCTTCGGTGCACAATACCGCGCCTGCGACTGGCTGACCGCCCGCATGGGTATGTACGCCGATGAAAGTCCCGTGAGCAGCGACTACCTGAATCCCGAGACACCCTCGATGACCAAGCTCTCCTATACCGCCGGTTTGAGCTTTCGCCCGACGAAATTCATGTCGGTAGATCTGGCTTACTGCTATGTCTCGACGGCCGATCCCGAGCGCACAGGCTCTTATCCGGTCTACAACTATTTAACGGACGAGTTGGAATCGGTCTTCTCGGGAAACTACCAACTCCACGCAAACGTATTTTCTATCGGCGTAGGGTTCAGTTTCTAAAACTGACGGAAAATTACTATCTTTGCGGTGCATCTCCATGCGGGATGCACCGCATTTTTTTGCATGGCTTCATAGTTCAAGGGATAGAACGAGGGTTTCCTAAACCCTAAATTCGCGTTCGAGTCGCGGTGAGGCTACCATTCAATTCAAGCGGGAAGACTATCGTGGTCTTCCCGCTTATTTGTTTGAAGATAGGCTGGAGGGGGAGGGGCTTGTCGAGAGGTCGCAGAGGAAGAGGTTCTCGACCCTCGAGCTTGTCCCGGAGGTCGCAAAGAAAGTTCTCGATCCTCGAGCACAGTCGAGAGGTCGCAGGGTCTGTCGGTTCTCGATCCTCGAGCTCTGTCGAGAGGTCGCAAAGAAAGTTCTCGATCCTCGAGCACAGTCGAGAGGTCGCAGGGTCTGTCGGTTCTCGATCCTCGAGCTCTGTCGAGAGGTCGCAAAGAAAGTTCTCGATCCTCGAGCATAGTCGAGAGGTCGCAAAGGCAAGGCTATCTATCGGAATCGTCGGGTTTTCGGCTTGCGCAGCAAGCTGGCAGGCCGCAGCTCTGCCCTGCGGAGGACTGCTATTTGCGTTGCTGCATAGCCGTCCCCGCGAGCTGCTGCCTGAAAAAAGGCTGACGCGTGACAATAGTTTGCGACCTCTCGACAGGCTCGAGGATCGAGAACACATACCACTGGGTAGTTGCGACCTCTCGACAGGCTCGAGGATCGAGAACACATACCACTGGGTAGTTGCG
>CAZHEY010000027.1:23030-41412 GCA_964532025.1 uncultured Alistipes sp.
ACCTCTCGACAAAGCTCGAGGATCGAAAACAAACTGACCTTAAAGGCAGGCTCGAGAGTAAAACACAATCCCCCCGACCCTTCGCCGCTACTTATCGCGCTTGATCGTCACTTCGCGCACCAGACATCCCGGCACGATCCGATGCGCGCCACTCAACACCTTGAATGTCGATGCTTTGAGATGAACATTGCCCAGCGGTTCGTCGTCCGACGTCCCCGCAGATGCCGACGCATCCACGCGTCCTCTGATCTCCTTGGCCTGCTCGGCAGCATCCTCGTCAGCACCGAAACGATTGTCCCAGATCCCGTCCTCCAACGGCTGAATCCGGCCGATCTTCTCGTAGCTCATCCGGCCGTCCTCGCCCTCGACAGGCATCAGCACATCGAATTGCGATCGCTCGTTGATTCCCTCCTTCAGCCCAATCTGCACCGCCACCGTACCGTCTTCGTTGATGCTGTATAGGGGCACATTGACCTTAAATTCATCGAAATCGCGCTGCAACTGCACGATTGACTTGTCAATCGCCCGCGTGCAGACCTTCAACATCTGCGACTCCTTGGATTTGGAGTAGCTCTTGGATGCCAGATTTCCGGCCGAAGTGACCGTACTACCGACGTAACACATCTTGAAAAGCGAAGTGGTATCGAAAGCATGCCGCCGCGCCGGATCGAGGCTGGCAGCATCTTGCCAATAGTCGTTATAGAACGTCGCGGCAACCTCGTCGTCCCACTTCAGGCGGAACAGATAGGTGGTGATGTTGACCGAAAAGCCGTCGATGTCATTGACCAGCTTCACCGCACTGTCGGTAATCGAACTGACGTCCTTTCCCGTTGCCGCGCCTGCCACAGCACCCAGCAGCCGAACCCAGACTCCGGCTTTGGCCGATTTCTCGCCCTTGTCGATGAACGTGATGTCGTTGACCAACATGAAGGTCTTGCCGATCAGCTCCTCGCCGGCATCGGCCAGCACGGCGCGCCCCAGCGCACCTTGGTCGGCAATGCTGATCGCAGACTGCGAAGCGTCGTAATTGCCCCGCTCGCGAATCAACTCCATGTCGAACGCGCCGGTCTGCGAATCCCGATCAAACCACATGGCAACCAACTCACGGGGAACGTGGTTGTCGCAGACAAACTGCTCGATATAATGCGGGTAGGACGAAGCCTGTTTTTTGTGCCGCCGCACCTTCTTCGTGCCTTCGACCGCAAACGATTTGACAGCCAATTCGTGGTTGTTGAATTTATCGGGAATGGGAATCGACCGAAATGCCGAGTCGATTGCGTCCCCGAATTTGGCCTCGGGGCGCTTTATCAGCACCGTATAGAGCGAACTGCGGCGGTATTTGGCGATCGCATCGTTGGCCGGGGTTTCCACAGGCTGGTCGATCAGCAGATCGGCAGTCAATTTCACGGACGACACGCTGTCGAGCGGCAGGTTTTGCGCTTGGGCACAAAGACCCGCAAATCCTGCCGTCAGGCAAAATAGCAACCACTTCATGGCAAATAGATAGTATAAGGGGTTAGTTTGATGGAGAGAGTTACTTTTTAGCGAAGCAGCCACGTCGGGTTATAGGTGACTGCCTTCTGGTTGTTGCCATAAGCCACGCCGATGTCGCGCCAGCCTTTGATGAGGTCGGAGGTGTTTTTCTGCTTCCACTCCAGCATCTTACGATCGAAATCAATATCGCTTTTCACACGGGTCTTGATCTCCTTGGCCAGCTCGAGTGCCTGCGGATAACACTTGGCATCGGGCAGGATCTGCGCCAGATACTCCCCGGCTTCACTTGCAGCATCCCGATCCTGACCGGCATTCCAGATACTCCGCGCCTTGGCCAGATTCGCATTCGCTTGATCGTCGATATACTTATGGAACAACGTATTCGCTGCCGTCAAAACTTTATCATAACAAGCGCAAGCCTCGGGAATCAACGAAAGCTGGAAGAAGGCCGCCTCATACTCCTTGGCCAACGCAAGGGTGTTGGCCTTGGCCAGAATATGGTCGCATTGCTCCTCGTAGTAGGCGATGATCTTACCGTTGGCCGTGGTGATGAGCGATTTGAATGCTTGGTTGTTGGGCGCGATGCCCTTCATGGCATGAATCAGTGCCTTGTTCTCGTTATCCCCTACCCCACGCAACGCAAGAGCTGTCGTGCCGAAAATCTTCTGACCGAAGCCGTCAACCACATAAAACGTCGCGTCGATCTTCTGTACGATCTTTGCCGGAGCACCTCCAACAAGTTGCTTATCCGTAACATTAAAGATGCAAGTCATGTAGAATTGCCCTCCGTCATCGGTTGCACCCACGCCATTGAGGTTCACGACCTGACGCATTTTATTCATCAGCGCACTCTGCGCAATCAACGGAACAAGTTCCGCCTGTTCGGGAACGACCACCTTCAGCGGCACGCGCTTCTCGGTCTGCTGTGCCGAGGCGCAGAACGTCGCCAGACACGCTGCAAGAAGAATCAGTTTTTTCATGATCATCAATTTTTATTTGTCACCAAGAACCAACGTTACCCGGCCCAATCCTTGGTTCATCTGCTTGATTTGCTTGATATTGAACGGCGCACCCTTGAGGTATTTCACCAACGAACGGGCAAAACGGTTGGCATCCATAGGCCGCTCATGTGCGTCGAAAAGCGGAATGCGCACCTGCTCGAATTTCATGTAGTTCTCCGTCGCATCTTCAAGGCTATAACGCTGGTTAACCGTATTTTCGGCCATCCAGTCGTCGATGATCTCCGAAAGTTCAACACCGTCAAACTCCGACTCCAAATCCACGGGCGAGGTGCTGAACACATCGACCAGCAACGAGATCTCACGGCCATTGGCAAACATGTCGTCGAAATGTGCCTGCAAGCGGTCGCAGAAATTGTCGATATGCGAGGCAATCGCCTGCTCGAGCAGCAGCGGAAGTTCGGCCGTGAACGACGGAGCACCCGTACCGGCATCGTTGGCGATATCCTTATTGGTGTAGCTATCAATACCTTGTAGCGTATAGGTAATCGACTTTTTCGGGCCGGTCTCATTGACCGTCCACGTCATGTAGATGATGATATCGGCCTTGGCCTGCTGGCGCAACTTGTCGATCGGACTGACATTGACCTCCCCGCCCGCGCGGCTCTGCAAGAGCGACATTTCGGCATCGGTGCGGTTGATGTCCTTCATCTCCGACTCCAAGTTTTTGAGCGGGAATCCGCGATCGGCCATCAGTCCGTTCATCTTGGTAATGGCCAGCATCAGATTGGGATCGCTCTGGAGTGCCTTCCGATAGTCGGGAATGCTCACCGTCGTGCCCTGATCGTCGTAGGTGGTCATAAATCCGTTGGTATTGCACCACAAATCGCTCGGCATGACCATGATCGTGGGCTTCTTCGCTTGTGCCGATGCGGCAACGGCCGCAAGGCACAGGAGGCAAGTACAAATTAATTTCTTCATTGTTTGGCTGGGTATTGAGTTACAAATCGTTAGAATCCGCTTGCGAGAGAACGGATGATGCCTTCGCTTTCGAGGTATTTGCGCAGTTGATCCTTCGACACGGTCACCACCACGCCGACTTTATACTGCCGACCGACCTTTTTCACCTCCATCGAACCGTCGGTCACGGCCGTAACATACTGACGATAAGGGCCACCGTCGAGGAAGAAATCGGCAAAGAAGGCCGCTTTTTCGCGTTGCACCGCGGGGTCTTTGACCAACGGACGCTGCGACAAATTCGACCCGTCAGCGGCCGCATAGCTCTTGAAAATCACGGCATGCACCGCATTTTTACGACACTGCTCGGCAGCGATGCGGCTTCTCTTGGAATAGCTCCAGACCTTCACCTGACACATGCCGTCGCCTGCGGGTTTGTTATACTCCACGTCGTAGCGGAATTTGTTTGTTTCGGCATCGGCTTTCTGGCGCTTGTCGGCCAGCGTGATCTGACTCACGATCAGCGCAATAACTAAAAATAGGATCTTTTTCATACACACACTCTGCTTCCCGGTGTCACGGAAAATATTAGATTTCAAAGCGGTGCGACACCCTGCCGATCGTCGTAAAAAGCCAATTAGAAGCCTCCTCCGAGCAGGCAGCCACCACTCTCTTCCGGTTCAAACAGGCCGGAAAGGAGTACAAATATAATAAAATTAAGCAATCTTAAAGCCAATTCCGTCGATTATTCGCTCGTTAATTCGTTCTTGGCCTTGAATTTGGGGCAATACGGTGGTCTGTGTCAAATAAATTTGGTATGCGGTGCGGCTTGTGTTATCTTTGCAAACGTCAAAATACATTTCCACTATGGAATCACTCAGAGAGATTTATAAAATCGGAAACGGCCCGTCGAGCAGCCACACCATGGGCCCCAAACGTGCCGCAGAACAATTCGCCGCACGTTGCCACGAGGCCGATACCTATCGCGTAACACTCTACGGATCACTGGCCGCCACAGGAAAGGGTCACTTGACCGACGTGGCAATCAATGCCGTGCTCACCCCGATTGCGCCGACCGAAATCGTGTGGCATCCCGAAATCGTACTCCCCTTCCACCCCAACGGCATGTTCTTCGAGGGGCTGAAAGAGGGCAAGGTGATCGATTCATGGACAATATACAGCGTTGGCGGCGGTGCGCTGGCCAACGAAGAGACCCGCCTCGAGCAGCACAACGTCTACACGATGTCGAAGATCTCCGAGATCAAGGCTTGGTGCGCACGCGAAGGCAAGACCTATTGGGAGTACGTAAATGATTGCGAAGGCCCTCAAATCTGGGATTATCTCGACGGGGTCTGGACGGTCATGTGCGAGACGATCCAGCGCGGGCTCAACAACGACGGCGTGTTACCCGGCAGCTTGAAGGTGGCACGCAAGGCGAGCACCTATCTGGTTAAATCAAAAAGCTATAACGACTCGTTAAGCTCGCGCGCCAAAATTTACGCTTACGCGCTGGCCACATCCGAGGAGAACGCCTCGGGTGGCATCGTCGTCACAGCCCCGACCTGCGGGTCGAGCGGGGTGATGCCGGCCGTGCTCTACCACTTGGCTACGTCGCGCAACTTCCTGCGAATCCGCATCCTGCGAGCACTGGCCACGGCCGGACTTTTCGGCAATGTCGCCAAAACCAACTCCTCGATTTCGGGAGCAGAGGTCGGCTGTCAAGGCGAAGTGGGCGTGGCTTGTGCCATGGCCGCGGCCGCAGCATGTCAGCTTTTCGGCGGCACACCGGCGCAAATCGAATATGCCGCAGAAATGGGATTGGAGCACCACCTCGGACTGACGTGCGACCCGGTATGCGGTCTGGTGCAAGTTCCTTGCATTGAGCGCAATGCCATTGCGGCAGCACGCGCACTCGATGCCAACATCTACGCCACGCTCTCCGACGGTACGCATCTGGTCTCCTACGACAAAGTCGTCGAAGTAATGAACGAAACGGGGCACAATATCCCGAGTTTATACCGCGAAACCTCCGAGGGCGGTTTGGCGAAAAACTACAATCGCGAATAGCAACCGGAGCATTACTTTTGTTCTCAGGCTGCGGCTCGCGGGGACGGCTCGAAGCGCAGCGAAGAGCAGGCCTCCGCATTGCGGAGGTTTGCCGACTTGCTGCTCAAGCCGAAAACAACTCATCAAGAGATTCTCGATCTAATCCCCAATAGAAGCACCAACAAGGATTACGGCTTGATCCAAAGAAACAGCGGCTGCGCAACATCCCCAGCCCCTCCCCTATCGAGCTGTGCATAACAGACAAAACGCCGGTCGTTCTCATCGAACGACCGGCGTTTTTGTCTCCGTAAAGGAAGTTTACTGCGCCTGCTGAATCGTAGCAAGCTCCTCTTTTGAACCGACGATCAGGTTGTCGTAGTCGCGCAGACCTGTACCACCGGGGATCAGGTGTCCGCAGATTACGTTCTCCTTGAGGTTCTCCAGCGGGTCAACCTTCGCCTGAATAGCAGCTTCGTTAAGCACCTTGGTCGTCTCTTGGAACGAGGCGGCCGAGATGAAGCTCGACGTTTGGAGTGCGGCACGCGTAATACCCTGAAGCACCTGTGTCGAGGTTGCGGGAACAATATCACGCACCTGAACCGGCTTCATATCGCGGCGTTTGAGGCTCGAATTCTCGTCGCGCAGCTTACGCAGCGAAACGATCTGTCCGGGCTGGAGGTTCGTCGAATCGCCGCCGTCGGTAACTACTACCTTGTCGTACAACTCGTCGTTGACATCCATGAACTCCCACTTATCAACGGTCTGATCCTCGAAGAAACGCGTATCACCCGGATCTTCGATCTTCACCTTATTCATCATCTGGCGAACAATGACCTCGAAGTGCTTGTCATTGATCTTCACACCCTGCATACGGTATACCTCCTGCACCTCGTTGACGATGTACTCTTGTACCTTGGTCGGGCCGAGGATATTGAGGATGTCGCTCGGAGTGGTTGCGCCGTCCGACAGCGAACTGCCAGCCTTCACGTAGTCGTTCTCCTGCACGATGATCTGACGCGACAGGGGAACCAGATAGCGTTTCACGTCTCCCTGCTTCGAGGTGACGATGATTTCGCGGTTACCACGCTTGATCTTGCCGAAGGTCACCTCGCCATCAATCTCCGACACGATAGCCGGGTTCGACGGGTTACGTGCCTCAAACAGCTCGGTCACACGCGGCAGACCACCGGTGATATCACCACCCGACTTACCAACAGCACGCGGGATCTTGATGAGGATATCGCCGGCTTTGATCTTGGCATTATCCTTCACAACCACGTGTGCCGAAACCGGCAAGTTATACTGTCGAACCTCTTCGCCCTCTTTGTTGACGACGCGGATAACTGGGTTCTTGGTCTTGTCTTTCGACTCGATCACGACCTTCTCCGAAAGACCCGTCTGCTCGTCACGTTCATCGCGGTAGGTGATGCCCTCGAGAATATTCTCGTAAGCAACTTTACCCTCGAATTCCGAGATAATAACGGCATTATAGGGATCCCATTCGCAGATCAGATCGCCCTTCTTTACCTCGGCATCGTCCGCCATGAAGAGCGTCGAACCATAAGGCAGGTTGTGGGTATAGAGTACGATTTCGGTCTTCGGATCGACAATGCGGAACTCCGACTGACGCGAAATAACGATATTGACAGTCTCGCCGGCCGAGTTCTTGCCTTTGGCCGTGCGCAACTCGTCGATCTCCAGACGTCCTTCGTATTTCGAAACGACGTTGCTCTCGACGGTCGTACCACCGGCCACACCACCGACGTGGAATGTACGAAGCGTAAGCTGTGTACCCGGCTCTCCGATCGACTGTGCCGCAATGACACCGACCACTTCGCCCTTCTGCACCATGCGCGCCGTAGCCAAGTTGCGGCCATAGCACTTCGCACAGACACCGCGACGCGCCTCGCAAGTCAGCACCGAACGGATCTCAACCGACTCCAGCGGCGATTTCTCGATTGCTGAGGCTATCTCCTCGGTGATCTCCTCACCGGCCTGACAGATCACCTCGCCCGTAAGCGGATGAATCACGTCGTTGAGTGCCACACGACCCAAGATGCGGTCGTAGAGGGTCTGTACCACGTCGTCGTTTCGCTTGATCGCCGTAGCAGTCAGGCCACGCAACGTACCGCAGTCCTCTTCGTTGATAATGACATCCTGTGCCACGTCGACCAGACGACGCGTCAGATAACCGGCATCGGCCGTCTTCAACGCGGTATCGGCAAGACCCTTACGAGCACCGTGCGTAGAGATGAAGTACTCCAACACCGACAGTCCCTCTTTGAAGTTCGAGAGAATCGGGTTTTCGATGACCTGCTGGCCACCTTCGACACCCGACTTCTGCGGCTTGGCCATCAGACCACGCATACCGCTCAACTGGCGGATCTGCTCCTTCGAACCACGGGCTCCCGAGTCAAGCATCATGTAAACCGGGTTGAATCCGTCTTTATCCTTAATCAGCGTGTCGATCACGACTTTGGTCAACTTCGTATTGATGTTCGTCCAAACGTCGATGATCTGGTTGTAACGCTCATTGTTGGTGATAAGACCCATATTGTAGTCGTCCATGATGGCATCCGAACGATCGTAGCCCTCCTGTACGAGTTTATCCTTCTCCGCCGGAATAATCACCGCGTCGAGATTGAACGACAGACCGCCTTGGAAGGCCATCTGGTAACCCATATTCTTGATGCTGTCGAGGAAGTCGGCCACCTTATCGGCTCCGGCCTTCTTCATCACCACCGAGATGATGTCGCGCAGCGAACGTTTGGTCAGCACTTCGTTGATGAAGCCAACCTCCTTGGGAACAACCTGATTGAAGATGATACGACCCACGGTCGTCTCAACCAGCTTACGCACCGGAACGCCCTGTTCGTCGATATCGTCGACCAGACACTTCACGATCGCATGCAGATCGGTACGCTTCTCGTTGTAGGCGATAATCGCCTCCTCCGGGCCGTAATAGACCTGTCCCTCACCGAGTGCGCCCTTGCGGGGTTTGGTGATGTAATACAGACCGAGAACCATATCCTGCGAAGGCACAGTAATAGGTGCGCCGTTTGCCGGATTGAGGACGTTGTGCGAGCCGAGCATGAGCAACTGTGCCTCCAGAATGGCGGCATTGCCCAGCGGCAAGTGAACGGCCATCTGGTCACCGTCGAAGTCGGCATTGAATGCCGTACAAGCCAACGGGTGGAGCTGCATTGCCTTACCCTCGATCAGTTTGGGCTGGAAAGCCTGAATACCCAGACGGTGAAGCGTCGGGGCACGGTTCATCAGCACCGGGTGTCCCTTGATGACGTTCTCCAGAATACCCCAGATCACCGGATCCTTGCGGTCGATAATCTTCTTGGCCGATTTCACCGTCTTGACGATACCGCGCTCGATGAGCTTGCGGATCACAAACGGCTTGTAAAGTTCAGCGGCCATATCTTTGGGAATACCCATTTCGTGCATTCTCAACTCCGGGCCAACGACGATTACCGAACGCGCCGAGTAGTCGACACGCTTACCCAACAGGTTCTGACGGAAACGACCTTGCTTACCCTTCAGCGAATCCGACAGCGACTTGAGCGGACGGTTCGATTCGTTTTTCACGGCGTTGCTCTTGCGCGAGTTGTCGAACAACGAGTCGACAGCCTCCTGCAACATACGCTTCTCATTACGCAGGATCACCTCCGGTGCTTTGATCTCGATGAGTCGTTTCAGACGGTTGTTACGGATAATCACACGACGGTAGAGGTCGTTCAGATCCGACGTCGCAAAGCGACCGCCGTCCAACGGAACGAGCGGGCGCAGCTCGGGCGGAATGACCGGAACTACGTTCATGACCATCCATTCGGGTTTATTCTTGCCGCCCGAAGCACGGAATGATTCAATGACATTCAGACACTTGAGAGCCTCGCTCTTACGCTGCTGCGAGGTCTCGGTCGAAGCCTTGTGACGCAACGAATAGGACATCGTATCGAGGTCGACCTGCTTGAGCAGCGTATAGACTGCCTCCGCACCCATCTCGGCCACGAACTTATTCGGATCGCTGTCGTCGAGCGACTGGTTGCCCTTGGGCAAAGCAGCCACCACGTCGAGGTACTCCTTTTCGGAGAGCGTAGCCAAGCGTTCGATGCCCTGCTCGGAAGCTGCACCGGCGTTGATCACGACATAACGCTCGTAGTAGATGATCGCCTCGAGCTTCTTCGAGGGGATACCCAGCAGGTAGCCGATCTTCGAAGGGAGCGAACGGAAGTACCAGATATGCACCACCGGAACCACCAGCGAGATGTGCCCCATGCGTTCACGACGCACCTTTTTCTCGGTTACCTCCACGCCGCAACGGTCGCAGACGATTCCCTTGTAGCGGATGCGCTTGTATTTGCCGCAATGGCACTCGTAGTCCTTCACAGGGCCGAAGATACGCTCGCAGAACAGACCGTCGCGTTCGGGCTTGTAGGTACGATAATTAATGGTTTCCGGCTTCAACACCTCACCGCTCGACTGGGCCAAAATCTCCTCCGGAGAGGCGAGGCCAATCGAAATCTGGCTATAACCATTATTCGGTTTATTGTCTTTGGGAATTGACATATTTCTTTTTCGTTTTTCTAATCCTCTAAATACACCTTATTCCAATTTGACCGACAGTGCCAGACCGCGAAGCTCGTGCAAGAGCACGTTCATCGCTTCAGGAATACCCGGTTTAGGCATGTTGTCGCCTTTGACGATCGCCTCGTAAGCCTTGGCACGTCCCATCACATCGTCGGACTTGATCGTCAGAATCTCCTGCAAGATGTTGGCTGCACCGAATCCCTCCAGTGCCCAAACCTCCATCTCACCGAAACGCTGACCACCGAACTGTGCCTTACCACCCAACGGCTGCTGCGTGATAAGCGAGTATGGGCCAATCGAACGGGCGTGCATCTTATCGTCGATCATGTGGCCGAGCTTGAGGAAGTAGGTCACACCGACCGTTGCCGGCTGGTCGAACCGCTCACCCGTGCCGCCATCATAGAGATAGGTACTACCGCTATGGGGCAATCCGGCCTGCGCCGTATATTGGTTCACCTGTTCGAGCGATGCTCCGTCGAAAATCGGCGTCGCGAATTTCACACCCAGCTCACGACCTGCCCAGCCCAAAACGGCCTCGTAGATCTGACCCAGGTTCATACGCGAAGGCACACCCAGCGGGTTCAGACAGATATCGACAATGCTTCCGTCCTCAAGGAAAGGCATATCCTCGTCGCGCACAATGCGGGCAACGATACCCTTGTTACCGTGACGACCGGCCATCTTATCACCGACCTTCAGCTTACGCTTCTTGGCGATGTAGACCTTGGCCATTTGAATCACACCCGTTTGCGGAAGTTCGTCACCGTTGGTGATATTGTACTTCTCGCGCTTGATCGCGGCATCGGCCTTCTTCCACTCGATCGAGTAGTTGTTGATCGTCGCCTCGATGAGTGCATCAACATGCGCATCACCCGTCCAGCGGCACGAACCGAGGTTCAGGTAGCCCATGACAACACCGGTCTTCTCGTCGGTCGATTTGCGGGCAAGTTCTTCGAGCATTTTCTGCGAGAACTTCGTTCCGGCAGGATAAATCTCCACCCCGAAGTAGTCGGTAACGCCCGTTGTGGTCTTACCCTCAAGAAGCGTCCAGAGTTTCGAAACGAGGATATTGGTCAATTCGGTAATCTCGGCTGCGAACTTCTCGTCGAGTTTATCCATAATTGCCTTCTCGGCGGCCTTGCTCTTCTTGCCCTCCTTGTTGGCGCGGCTGTATAACGTAGTGTCGATCACGACTCCGTGCAATGAGGGCTGCGCCTTGAGCGAAGCATCCTTCACATCACCGGCCTTATCGCCGAAGATCGCACGAAGCAGTTTCTCCTCGGGTGACGGATCGCTCTCGCCCTTCGGCGTGATCTTACCGATCAGGATATCACCCGGGTGCACATTAGCACCGACACGGATCACTCCATTGGCGTCCAAATCTCGCGTAGCGTCCTCGCTGACGTTCGGAATATCCGACGTAAGCTCCTCGACTCCGCGCTTGGTATCGCGCACCTCCATAATATATTCATCGACGTGTACCGACGTGAAGATGTCCTCACGCTGGATACGCTCCGAAATCACGATTGCATCCTCGAAGTTGTACCCCTTCCAAGGCATGTAAGCGACCTTCAGGTTGCGACCCAAAGCCAACTCACCACCCTCGGTCGAGTAACCCTCGGTCAGGATCTGCCCCGTAGTCACCTTGTCGCCTGTCAGCACCACCGGACGCAACGTCACCGACGTGTTCTGGTTGGTACGACGATAACGCGGTAAAGTATAGGTAGTCACCTCCGGCTCGAATGAGGTCAAGATCTCATCCTCGCTGCGCTCGTATTTGATTTGAATCTTCAGCGAATCGGCAAAAGTAACTTCGCCGTTGCCTTCGGCCACAATCTGAATGCGGCTATCGGTAATCATATCGCGCTCGATACCCGTGCCGACAATCGGAGCTTCAGGCTTCACCAGAGGTACAGCCTGACGCATCATGTTCGAACCCATCAACGCACGGTTGGCGTCATCGTGCTCGAGGAACGGAATCAAGCTCGCCGCGATTGATGCGATCTGGTTGGGAGCTACGTCCATGAGGTTCACCTCGTCGGCCGTAACAACCGGGAAGTCAGCACCCTGACGCGCTTTGATACGCTCCGGCTGCATGAACTTACCGTGATCGTCGATCTCCATGTTCGACTGTGCCACAATCATACCCTCTTCCTCTTCGGCCGAGTAGTAACGAATGTGCGAGTTGTCCATATCAATTGTCCCGTCGGTCACCGTACGATAGGGGGTCTCGATGAATCCCATCGGCGAGATCTTCGCGAAGACACAAAGCGACGAAATCAGACCGATGTTCGGGCCTTCAGGGGACTCGATCGGGCAAAGACGACCGTAGTGGGTATAGTGCACGTCTCGCACCTCGAATCCGGCGCGATCACGCGACAGACCACCGGGGCCGAGGGCCGACAAACGACGCTTGTGCGTGATCTCGGCCAGCGGGTTGATCTGGTCCATGAACTGCGACAACTGCGAAGTTCCGAAGAACGAATTAATCACCGAAGAGAGTGTCTTGGCATTAATCAGATCAACAGGAGTAAACACCTCGTTGTCACGTACATTCATGCGCTCACGGATCGTACGTGCCATGCGCACGAAACCGACCGAGAACTGGTTCGACAACTGCTCACCGACCGTGCGGACACGGCGGTTCGACAAGTGGTCGATGTCGTCGATATCAGCCTTCGAGTTGATCAGCTGAATCAAGTATTTGATGATGGCGATGATGTCTTCGCGGGTCAACGTGCGGACGGCCGGATCGGTATCCAGCCCCAGCTTTTTGTTGATACGGAAGCGGCCTACGCCACCCAAGTCATAACGTTTGTCCGAGAAGAACAACTTCTCGATCACGTCACGAGCCGTAGCCTCATCGGGCGGCTCCGAAGCGCGCAGCTGCCTGTAGATATAAACGACAGCCTCCTTTTCGGAGTTGCAGGGGTCTTTCTGCAAAGTATTATAAATGATCGAGAAATCGACGCCCGACTGATTCTCCTTGTGCAGAAGAATGGTCTTAGCACCGCTTTCGACGATTTGATCAATATGACTCTCCTCGAGAACCGTTTCGCGATCCACGATGACATTGTTACGTTCGATGGAGACCACCTCACCCGTATCCTCGTCGACAAAGTCTTCGACCCAAGTCGAAAGAACACGCGCCGCGAGTTTACGCCCAACCGCCTTCTTCAGGTTGGATTTGTTGACCTTCACTTCGTCGGCCAAATCGAAGATCTCCAGAATCTGCTGATCGGCTTCAAACCCGATCGCACGTAACAGGGTAGTAACGGGCAACTTCTTTTTACGGTCGATGTAGGCATACATCACGTTGTTGATGTCCGTAGCGAACTCTATCCACGAACCCTTGAAGGGGATGATACGTGCCGAATAGAGTTTTGTGCCGTTGGTGTGCATGCTCTGCCCGAAGAACACACCCGGCGAACGGTGCAGCTGCGAAACAATCACACGCTCAGCACCATTTATGACGAACGTACCACGCTCGGTCATATAGGGAATCGTCCCGAAATAGACGTCCTGAACGACAACTCCGAAATCTTCGTGTTCGTCGTCCGTACAGTACAGCTTCAGTTTGGCCTTCAGCGGAACGCTATACGTCAAACCACGCTCCAAACACTCTTCGATCGAGTAGCGCGGCGGGTCGATATAGTAGTCGATAAACTCCAGAACAAAGTTGTTCCGGGTATCAGTAATAGGGAAATTCTCCTGAAATACCTTGTAAAGCCCCTCGCTTTTGCGATTATCGGCTGTGGTATCCATTTGGAAAAAGTCCTGAAATGATTTAAGCTGCACCTCCAGCAGATCCGGATATGGAACCCGATTCTTGACTGTCGAGAAGCTAATTCTTTGTTGTGTTTTTGCTGTGGACATCGTAAATCCAAATTATGTTGAAGTGTAATTCTGGTGAGTTACGCTCCCCAAAATGTGTGGGGTTTTATCCCTCTAATGCCCCCGTATGCAGGCATCTACGCCTCGGGAGCATCCAATTTCCAAAGAGTGGACACAGCTCCTGTTCGGCACTTCCAGTCTTTAGACCAAGAAAAGGCATAGAGCTAACACGACGGTTAGCCCTATACCTGATTACTCTGAGAGGCTTAAGTAGCCAATGCTACTTCAGCTCTACTTCAGCACCTGCCTCCTCAAGCTGACCCTTGATCTGCTCAGCCTCTTCTTTGGAAACACCCTCCTTAACGGCCTTCGGTGCACCGTCAACGAGTGCCTTAGCGTCACCCAGCGAAAGACCTGCGATGTCCTTCACAGCCTTGATAACCTGAAGTTTTGCCTGACCGGCACCTTTCAGGATCACGTCAAACGACGTCTTTTCAGCAGCAGCAGCTTCGCCAGCTGCAGCGGGAGCTGCAACGGCAACAGCGGCAGCAGCCGGCTCAATGCCATATTCCTCTTTGAGGATCTGTGCAAGTTCGTTTACCTCGGTAACTTTCAGGTTTACCAGTTCTTCAGCAAGTTTTTTTACATCTGCCATAGTTGTAAGCTTATTAATTTGTTTTTAATTCTTGTTTGTGATTAGTTTCTTGATTCGAGTGTCTTTACGATACCCGCGATCTTTTGGCCTGCATTAGCCTGCAATGCAGAAATAACATTCTTCGCCGGGGATTGCAACAGAGCGATGATATCGCCGATGAGCTCCTCCTTGGACTTGATGTTACACAGAGCGTCGAGCTGATTGTCGCCGATGTAAACACATTCCTGAGCATAGGCTGCTTTCAGAACGGGTTTGTCCGAAGTTTTGCGGAAGTCCTTGATCAGGACAGCCGGAGCCTTCGCTACATTCGTGAACATAATCGAGGTCGAACCCTCCAATACTTTTACCAGATCAGCATCTGCCTTCTCCGTCTTCTCCAACGCTTTGATCAGCAAAGTGTTCTTTGCTACGACCAATTTCACGTTGCTCTCGAAGCACTTGCGACGCAGAGCAGCAGTCTGCTCAGCATTCAGCGCCTCGATGTCGGCGATGTAGAAGTGAGGATACGCTTGGAGCTGCTCGGCAAGGCTGTCAATAACAACCCGTTTTTCTTCCTTTGTCATCTCTTTTCTCCTCCCTCTTATTTGTTATCTACTGATTTGGAATCAATCTGCACGCCGGGGCTCATGGTAGTCGAGAGATAGATACTCTTCACATACGAACCTTTAGCAGCTGCCGGCTTGAGTTTCATAATCATGTTCAGCACCACTGTCGCATTGTCTGCGATCTGCTCTGCCGTGAATGAAACCTTACCTACCGAAGTGTGGATGATACCGAATTTGTCGACTTTGAAGTCGATCTTACCCGATTTCACCTCGCTTACAGCCTTACCAACTTCCATCGTTACCGTACCGGTTTTCGGGTTCGGCATCAGTCCGCGAGGACCGAGGATACGACCCAAAGCACCGACCTTACCCATCACGTTGGGAGTACATACGATGACGTCAACGTCGGTCCAGCCGGCCTTGATTTTGTCAACGTACTCGTCCAAACCTACGTAATCAGCACCTGCTGCCTGCGCCTCAGCCTCCTTTTCGGGAGTACAAAGGACAAGCACACGTACTTGCTTACCGGTTCCGTGGGGAAGAGTTACCACGCCACGAACCATCTGGTTCGCTTTGCGGGGATCTACGCCCAAACGCACGTCGATATCAACCGATGCGTCGAATTTCGTGAACGTAATTTCTTTCAGAAGAGCTGAAGCCTCCGGGAGTTTGTAAGCCTTAGCGGCCTCCACCTTTGCGTAGGCGATCTTTTGATTTTTTGTCAACTTACTCATCTTCTTCGCAATTACATGTTAGGAAATTCACCGACCACACTGATACCCATGCTGCGGGCAGTACCGGCAACCATGCGCATAGCGGATTCCAGCGTGAAGCAGTTCATGTCGGACATTTTGTCCTGTGCAATTTCGCGAACCTGATCCCACGATACCTGACCGACTTTGTCGCGGTTAGGTTGTGCAGAACCTTTTTGCACTTTTGCTGCTTCCTTGAGCTGGACAGCTACGGGCGGCTGTTTTACAACAAAGTCAAACGACTTATCGCTGTAAACCGTGATGATGACCGGAAGAACCTTTCCCGCCTTGTCCTGTGTGCGCGCATTGAACTGCTTGCAGAAGTCCATGATGTTGACTCCCTTCGAACCCAATGCAGGGCCAACCGGGGGCGAAGGATTGGCGGCACCACCTTTGATCTGCAATTTAATAAATGCAGCAACCTCTTTTGCCATAGTTTTCCTTGGTTAATTATTCTTTTTCTACTTGTGTGAAACTCAACTCCATAGGAGTCTTGCGCCCGAATATCTTCACCGATACCGTGAGTTTCTTGCGCTCATTATCGACGGCTTCAATAGTACCCTGGAAGCTTGAGAAAGGGCCATCTGTGACCTTGACGATCTCGCCGACGAAGAATGGAACTTCGTTCTCCTCCTCCTGTGCATTCAGCTCATCGACACGACCGAGAATACGCGCCACCTCTTGTGGACGAAGCGGCGTCGCAATCATCTTGCGACTCTCCTCTTTCGTGTCACCCAAAAAGCCAAGCACATTGGGAGTATTACGAATTATAATTGGAATCTGACCTACGAAAGCAGCCTCCACCAACACATAACCCGGATAAGAAACTTTTTCTTTCGAAACTTTCTTTCCGTTGCGGATGGTGTAGACTTTCTCGGTGGGAATCAACACCTGAGAGATGTAGTCCTCCAACTGGTTGTGGCGAATTTCGGACTCGATATACTCTTTGACCTTATTCTCCTTGCCACCAATTGCACGGACAACATACCACTGTTTCTTAATTTCGCTCATTGCTTCAACAAACCGTTAACGGCCGAGGTTTCCCAAGGTTTTATAGATAACGCCCATGATGTTTTCGAACGACAGGTCCATCGCCAGGACAACGACTGCGAAGATAACCGAGGCTACCATCACAACAATTGTAGAACTTTGGAGCTGCGGGAACGTAGGCCACGTTACCTTGTTTACAAGCTCATTGTAGGATTCTTTCACGTAATTGAACATAACTTTCGTCTTTTACTTTGGCAGGAGCAGAGAGATTCGAACTCCCATCAACGGTTTTGGAGACCGCTATTCTACCCTTGAACTATGCTCCTAAAAAATGAGAAGCGGTGCGGAACACCGCTTCTCTATATAAGTGAATTACTTCACGATCTTCAAGATCTGACCTGCACCTACCGTACGGCCGCCCTCGCGAATTGCGAAACGCAGACCCTCGTTCAGAGCCACAGGGTAGATCAACTTCACGTCGATCGTAACGTGGTCACCCGGCATTACCATGTCGACGCCTGCGGGCAAGTGAACCTCACCGGTTACGTCCATGGTACGCAGGTAGAACTGCGGACGATAGTTGTTGTGGAACGGAGTGTGACGACCACCCTCCTCTTTCTTCAAGATGTAGACCTCAGCTGTGAATTCGGTGTGCGGAGTGATCGAGCCAGGTTTAGCGACTACCATACCACGCTTGATGTCCTTCTTGTCGATACCGCGGAGCAAAAGACCTACGTTATCACCAGCCTCGCCCTCGTCGAGCAATTTACGGAACATCTCAACACCAGTACAAGTCGAAGTCAGCGTCTTCTCCTCCAGACCGATAATCTCAACGGGATCGCCCACGTGAACGATACCAGTTTCGATACGACCCGTAACAACGGTACCACGACCGGTGATCGAGAATACGTCCTCGACAGGCATCAGGAACGGTTTCTCGTTCTCACGCGTCGGGATCGGAATATAGGAATCGACAGCCGCCATCAGCTCCATGACTTTCTCTTCCCACTTAGCCTCGCCATTCAGGCCGCCGAGTGCAGAACCACGGATGATAGGAGCATTGTCGCCATCATAGTCATATTTCGAAAGCAGGTCACGAACCTCCATCTCAACCAAGTCGAGCATTTCGGGATCGTCAACCATGTCGCACTTGTTCAAGAAAACGACGATTCTCGGCACGTTCACCTGACGCGCGAGCAGCACGTGCTCGTTGGTCTGAGGCATCGGGCCGTCAGTTGCAGCAACCACCAAGATAGCACCGTCCATCTGGGCAGCACCCGTAACCATGTTCTTTACGTAGTCGGCGTGTCCCGGGCAGTCTACGTGAGCGTAGTGGCGGTTAGCCGTCTGATACTCAACGTGCGAAGTGTTGATCGTGATACCACGCTCTTTCTCCTCGGGAGCATTGTCGATCGAATCGAACGAGCGAAGTTCCGACAGACCATTCTTAGCCAGAACGGTCGTAATTGCTGCGGTAAGGGTGGTCTTACCGTGGTCTACGTGTCCGATGGTACCGATGTTCACATGCGGTTTCGAACGGTCGATTCGATC
>CAZHEY010000028.1:0-40234 GCA_964532025.1 uncultured Alistipes sp.
AAACTCTCCCGATGAAGATAATTTCGCTGAAATATGCTTTTTAAGGGACGACTACTTAATTTTTGCGTCAAGGATGGGCGGAGCTGCGGACTGCCGACTTGCTGCGCAAGCCGAAGAGACACTTGCACTTAATTTTTGCGTCAAGGACGGGCGGAGCTGCGGACTGCCGACTTGCTGCGCAAGCCGAAGAGACACTTGCACTTAACGCTTGCGCCAAGAACAGGCGGAGCTGCGGCCGGTCAGCTTACGCAGCAAGCCGAAGAAACGCCCCTCTCCTCTATTTACCAGCAAATCGGTTCTTTGCCGATACTTTGCAGGTAGGCATTGGCGCGCGAGAAGTGGTGGCAACCGAAAAATCCGCGATAGACCGAGAGTGGCGAGGGGTGGACGGCTTTGAGTATGCAGTTGCGTTGCGGGTCGGCAATCGCGCCCTTCTTTTGCGCGTAGTTGCCCCAAAGCAGGTAGACGATGCCTTCGCGACGTTGGGCAATGGCGTGCACGACGGCATCGGTGAATTGCTCCCAGCCGCGCCCGGCGTGCGAGGCCGCCTCGTGTGCGCGGACGGTCAGTACGGCGTTGAGTAGCAGTACGCCTTGCTCCGCCCAGCGGTCGAGATTTCCCGTTACGGGAACAGGCGTTCCGGTGTCCTCGGCCACCTCTTTGAAGATGTTTTGTAACGAGGGCGGAAACGGCACGCCGTCACCCACCGAAAAGCAGAGTCCGTTGGCCTGCCCCGGCCCGTGGTAGGGGTCTTGCCCGATGATGACGACCTTCAGTTTGTCGAATGGGCATTTGTCGAAGGCGCGGAAAATGTTTGCGCCGCGCGGAAAAATCTGCTGCGTAGCGTACTCCTGCCGTACAAATTCGGTGAGTGTCTTAAAATAGGGTTTCTCGAATTCCGGTTCGAGAATCTCTTTCCAGTCGGGTGCGATTTTTACCTCCATGTGCTCTGAAACTTTTCGTAAAAGTAGCAATTTTTTTCGTATGCCGCGGCATGTCGAAACGAAAAACAAACGGCATTCGTTGAACTTGGACGAATGCCGCTTGCCGCTTAGGTAGTATGTCGATGTTGGTGAGGCCGAATATTACTTCTGGGTGCTGTTGGACGCTTGTTTGTCGGTTGAGAACTTGAAGTCGATAGGTATGGTGTATTTCACCGAAACAATCTCTCCCCGCTGCTTGCCCGGAGTCCATTCGGGCGAGGTGTTCAATACACGTACTACCTCTTCGCTCAGACTTTTGTCGGGTGACTGGAAGACTTCCACCGAACCTAATTTCCCGGCTCGATCAATTACGAAGGTGATCAGAACCCGTCCTTGCACTTTCGCCTTGAAGGCTTCGGCCGGATAGCGAACGTTCTTCATGACCCATTGCCGGAAGTTTTCGACATTGCCGCCTTGGAATTGGGGCATTGTTTCGACTATTACAAATGGCTCGTCCTCCTCTTTCGGCGCAGTCGTTGCGGCAGGCTTGTTCTGATTGCTGTTTGCAACCTTTATGATTGCCTCCGCAGCGTGGTTTCCCGTGGAGAACTTATCGTCCTTTATGAACTTGGCGATCACCGTGACTTGCTGCTTTTTGGGCGAGGTGGGTTGCGCTTCGGCAGCCGCAGTTGGTTCTGCCGGGCGGTTGGGTTGGGTATAGACGGCCGCTTGTGTGGTGAACGAGAAGGCGCACAGTAGGCCGATTAGGACGGGCAGCGTGGCGGCCAGTCGCAGCAGGGCATGCCTGCCTGAATTCTTTGTTGTCATCATTTTGAATCGTTTTTTAGTGAGTGAATCACGCAGACTGTTGGCTATGTCCGGACTATAACCATACAGTTGTTTGAAAATTACGTTCATGTAATCTATTACTTCGTAGCCGCTTGCCAGTACGTCGCTGTCTGCTTCAAACTCCTCGACCTCGGTGAGCCTGCGGGCACTGATCCAGACGAAGGGATTCCACCAAAGCAGTGCCTTCAGCGACTCCATGGCGATCCGTTCGATCGAATGGAGGTGGGCGATGTGGCTGGCTTCGTGTAGGATAATCGTGTTGAGCTCCTCCTCGGGCGTTCCGTCCCAGACGTAAATTGAGCGGAAGAACGAGAACGAAGCGATGCGTTGCCGCGTGCGGATCAGCGTGAAGCAATCGGTGTGGGTGGTTACCGCACCGCGGCGTAGGGAGGCGATGCGTCGCAGCTGCATTCCGATTGCCCCGAGAATCAGCACAACGCCGACGGCGTAAAATAGAGCTGTGATAAGCTCGGGGGTGATTGTCGGACTCGCCTGTTTCACCATGTCGGTCGCCCACTGCATTTCGGTCGGCCGTGCTGCGGCCTCGATTTCGATCACCTTGCCCGGCCACACCGGGATGCGCAGCAGGGGAATGAGAGCTGCCAGAAGCGTCGAGAGCAGCAGGTAGGCGCGACACCAATCGAATCGCACGCGCCGTTCGAGTAGCACCATGTAGACCGCCAGCAGCACTCCGCTGCATGCCAGCGTTTCGAGTAGGTAGATCGCCAAGGTTTTCATCGCAGTCTACTTTTTTGCGTTGCGCATGACCTCCAGTATCTCGTCCATCTCGCTGATTGGAATCTGTTCGTGACGCGAGAAAAACGAAACTAACTGCGCCAGCGAACCGTCGAAATAACTGGTCAGCATGGTCGACATGACGCCGCGCGCATACTCCTCTTTGTCGATCAGCGGGTGGTAGCGGTGACTTTTGCTCTCGGCCGTGTGGCCGACGAAGCCTTTGTTCTCCAGAATCTTGAGGAACGTTGCGACGGTGGTGTATTTGGGGTGCGGCTCGGAGGTTTTGGCGATGATGTCATTTACGACTGCGTCACCCAATCGCCAGAGGATCTGCATGATCTCCTCTTCGCCGCGGGTCAGTTCTGTGAATTTTTCGTTCATTGCATTTTGGTGTTTGAAATCTCTGATGCAATGTTACTACTAAATTTTTAGATAATCAAATTTATCTTCTAATTTTTTAGTAGTTTCGCCGAAAAATTCACAATCATGGCTCGATACCTATATATATAAGGGAGTTGGCCTTACGATTCGGCGATGACGACGGCCGTAGGCACGGAACGTTCCTTGATTGTTGCACCCTCAAGGCTCGTTCCGGCGGTGTCGCTCGGCATGTTGAGCACCTGACCGTCCTTCCCGACAAAGGTCGACGAGCCGCCGCCGTCGAGATTAATGGCAACGGTGCATCCCAAGTCGATCATCTTTTGTGCTAATTCGGGTAGGGTGTAGCCTGCGCTGCCGCGCTTTTTGCGGCCGTCGCATACGACGAGGACTAATTTTCCCTCTTTCGTAGCCCCGATTGCCGTGCGGGGCTGACGGGTCAACCCGCTCAATCCGCCACAGTCGAAGATCTCTTTCCAATAGTTCTCCTCGGCCACGTTTTCGCCGTTGTAGACCAGCATCGGCCCTGCGCCGATTGCATCTTGAGGTTGCCACCGTTTCCCTCCGGCTGTTCGCGATGTCGGGCCGAGGGGGATAAAGATTTTTTCTTTCTCGTTGTTGCCCAATGCCGACGAGAAGGCGTAGGGGCGGTCGTTGTCGTCGTCGACACAGTAGACCCATGCTGCTTCAAATCGACCGTCGGTGAACTGGCCTAATGCCGCACGCACGGGGAAGAAGTGGGTGTAGGGGGTTGTCGACCAGATGTAGTCGTCTTTGAGGGCAATGGATTTGACAACGTTGTCGTCGATCAGCAGGCTCAACGAGTTGAGTTTGCTGTCGAAGAATCCTCCGTTGATTGCAATCTGCGGATTGCCGCCTTGCGATGCTTTGAAATCGGAGAAGTACGCGCTGGGCTTGCGTGCGGACAAACGTTGCGGATTGAAACTTAATTTGGGGTTGGCCGCGAAGTCGACGATAGCATAATAACCAAGACATTGCGAACCGTTCGAGAATTTTTCGGTGAATGAATTGACCGTGATTCCGGTTGCATAGCCCGGTAGTCCCTGTTCGGGCGTTTCGCCGTCCTCGTTGTCGTCAGAGTCTGAACCGCCTCCACTTCCTCCCGACAATTCCGGGGGCGTTAGGTGCTTTTCGTTCTCACATTGTGCGAGAAACTGACTGGATAGGAGTAGTGCTATAAGCACAAAATAGATGTTGGAGTGGAGTTTCATGGTCGAGAGTCTTGGTTTTATTGGACAAATATAGTAAAATATTATACGATTGACGGGTATCATCGTAAATATTATTATCTTTGTGCTGCGCTATGGCAATTTTGATAGATTAACTACACCTGACAACCTAAATTAATATGCTAAAATTTACAACCATGAACCTGCAACGAGCTTTAGTCTCCATTTGTCTTCTGTTCTTTTTTTGTTCGTGCCATACGGCCGATGATCCGGCGGTGCGTGCCCTCGCCCAGCGTATTATTCCCGATCAAGAGGGGAATTTCCGTTTCGAAAAGTGCGCCGATACGACGGATTATTTCGAATTGGAGTCGCGCGGAAAGAAAATTATCATTCGCGGAAACAGCAGCAATTCGATCGCTGTCGGTCTGAACTATTACCTGAAAAACTATTGCTTGACCTCGGTGTCGTGGTTTAGCTGCAATCCGGTTGAGATGCCGGCTGTCTTGCCGACGGTGGCGAATCCGCTGCGTGTAAAGGCTCGTGCGAAAGAGCGTTTCTTTCTGAATTATTGCACGTTTGGATACACCATGCCGTGGTGGGGCTGGCCCGAATGGGAGCGTTTTATCGATTGGATGGCACTCAATGGAGTGACAATGCCGCTGGCTATTACCGGGCAAGAGGCTGTCTGGCAGCGCGTCTGGAAGAAATTCGGATTGACCGACGAACAGATCTTGGCCTACTTTACCGGCCCGGCACATTTGCCGTGGCATCGCATGACAAATATCGACTATTGGCAAGGGCCTTTGCCGCAGGGTTGGATTGATAACCAGCTGGCGTTGCAACAACAAATCGTAGCCCGCGAACGCGAGTTGGGGATGAAACCGGTGTTGCCGGCTTTTGCCGGGCATGTGCCGCAGGAGATCAAAAAGCTCTATCCCGACGCGAAAATTTCGCGCGTGAGCTATTGGGGCGGCTTTGCTGATTCGTATCGTTGTAGCTTCCTTGATCCGATGGACCCGCTTTTCGAGAAGATACAGCACGAATTTCTGACCGAGCAGACTCGGTTGTTCGGAACAGATCACATTTACGGCGCAGACCCGTTTAACGAAATCGACGCTCCCTGCTGGGATCCCGAAACGTTGGCCGGCATGTCGCGGCATATCTACGAATCGATGTCCGCGGTCGACCCCGATGCGGTCTGGTTGCAAATGGGGTGGTTGTTCTATGCCGATCCCACGCATTGGACGGCGGATAATATCCGCGCCTTTTTGCGCGCTGTGCCCCAAGATAAACTGCTGATGCTCGACTATTTCTGCGAATTTACAGAGATCTGGAAGCAGACCGATCAGTTCTATGGGCAGCCTTATCTGTGGTGCTATCTGGGTAATTTCGGTGGAAACACGATGCTGTCGGGAAACTTCCGAACGGTGAGCGACCGAATGGAAGATGCCTTTTCGAATGGCGGGCAAAATCTGCGCGGCGTTGGCTCGACGTTGGAGGGCTTCGGGGTCAATCAGTTCATGTATGAATTTGTGCTCGATCGGGCGTGGGATAAGACCGAAGCCGACGGGGATTGGATCGACCGGCTGGCCGATCGCCGGGTCGGATTCCGGGATTCGACGGCACGACTGGCGTGGCGCATGCTCTGTGACAGCATCTATACGTTGCCCTCGCAGACGGGACAGTCGACGCTGACCAATGCGCATCCGTCGCTCGAGGGTAATTGGCATTGGACGACAAAACCCACGGTCGGCTACGACTTTCCTACTATTTGGAAGACGTGGAATTTGCTTTTGCAGGTCGATTCGGATCGCGATTCGTATCGCTTCGATGTGGTGAATGTGGGCCGTCAGGTGTTGGGTGATTATTTTTTGCGCGAACGCGACCGCTTTACCGCTGCATATAAAAAGTCGGATCTGCCGGCGATGCAGCGTTCCGGTGAGCGGATGTTGGAGTTGCTGGCCGATCTGGATCGATTGGTTGCATGCCATCCCGAATTTTCGTTGAAGCAATGGGTCGATGCGGCTCGCGCTATGGGGACGAATGCAGATGAAACCGCTTATTATGAGACCAATGCACGAACGCTTATTTCGGTTTGGGGCGACAGCTACCATTTGACCGACTATGCAAGCCGTTCGTGGGCGGGGATGCTGTCGAGCTACTATGCCCCGCGTTGGCAGCTCTTCATTCAGCGCGTTACCGAGGCGACCAAAGCCGGCCGCTCCTTCGATCAGACTGCGTTCGATCGGGAGATCCGCGACTTTGAGTGCCGTTGGGCCGATGCGTCCTATCCGTTGACCTATCCTCAAGCCGAGGATGCCTTGGCCACGGCGCATGCTTTAGCGGCAAAATACCAACCGCTCTTCGACCGGGAGAAGTAACTGCTTGGTCTAAAATAAGATCGCCCCGCTGTTCGCAATGAACGCGGGGCGATTCTATTTTTGAAGTGCCTAACTAAAACAGCCCCAGCGATTTGCTGCGCGCAAGCAGGCAAGCACCCAAAACGCCAGCTCGTTCGCCGAGTGTCGAGGGGCGAATCAAGGTGTCTTTGTTGACCAGCATGAGCGAGTATTTGTTGACTGCATTTCGCACGGGAAGCATCAGATACTCTTTGGCTACCGACAGCGTACCGCCGATGATGATGGTCTCGGGGTTGAACATGTTGATCAATCCGGCGACGGCCTTTCCCAACGTGTGCCCGACCGACTCGAGTACCTCAATGGCTAACACGTCCTCTTTGTGGAGTGCCGATAGGATGTCGTTGAGCGTGATCTCCTCGCCCTTATTGAATTTACCCGAGAGCATCGAGACGCTGCCTTGGCGCAATTTTTCGAGAAATATGCGGTGCATAGCCGATCCCGAAGCCCCGGTCTCAAGACAGCCTCGTTTGCCGCAGCGGCAGATGATTTCGTTGTCGAGCAGCGGGAAGTGTCCGAACTCTCCGGCGAATCCCGACTTGCCGTAGAATATTTTCCCGTCGATAATCATGCCCAATCCCAATCCCCAGCTGGCATTGATGTAGAGCATCGTCTGTTCGTTGTGCGCCCCTCCGTACATGTATTCGCCGTAAGTGGCTGCCCGCGTGTCGTTTTCGATGTAGATCGTGCAGCCGAGCCGCTCTTCCAAAAGAAGCGTCAGCGGCTGCTCCTCGACGAAGAAGTAGCTGTAACTATATCCGGTTTGGGAGTTGACGCGTCCCGAGATGTTGACGGTGGCGGCGAGAATTTTGTCGTGGGCTATTTTGTGCGTGCGGATGAAATTCTGAATCACCTCGCAGAGTTGATCCAACGAGCGCGGATCGTTGCTCATGCTGAAGCTGATGTTTTTTTCGTCGATGAGCTGCCCCTTGAAGTTGATGACTGCCAAGGCAACCGAGTCTTTCCGCAACTCAACTCCAATGAAGTAGCCGGCATAGGGGTTCAGACCATAGATATTCGGCCGCCGACCGCCGGCAGTTCCCTGCTCGCCGAAATTGTGAACAAAGCCCTCTTCAATGAGTTCGCCTATCAGTTTGGTTACGGTCGGAACACTTAAATTTATGGCCTTGCTCAAATCCGTAATGCTGGAATCGCCTTCGGTGATGTATTGGCAGATGATCTGTTGTTTGAGGATCGCGTTTTTGTTGCCCTCCATTGCCTGTTTAAGGAACGAGCTGGTCATATTGGACTGGTTTTCGGATTTTAGCAAAATTCTGATATTTATTGTTTCAAAGATAATAAAATTATTTTTTGAAACCAAACTGCATGCCCAGCTATTTTTGAATCGCAGAGGCGATTCGTAATTTGGTGAGTTGTGCCCCGAGATGTCGATTTGGTTTAATTGACAGGTTACTAAGAGCCTATCGCCTGCCATTTTGCCCTCGTTCGGAGGGGTTGTTTGTCCTTGAATCCATGCAAAGAAAATTTATTAATTTTTAGGGGGGGGGGTAATAACTTTCTGTTTGTCTGCATTATACGTAAACTCAATCTTCTGTTTGCTTATCTAATGTAAAATTAATTATAATAAATGTTGGTGAATCTAATTTTAATTATTATGTTTGTGGTGAATTGAAAAATATATTTCTAACAAAAGGCCGTATTCAAAGTATGATGACAATAAAAGGTACTTTCTTGGACGAGATCAGCCACGACATCCCTCATCAAAATTGGGGCGAAGAGGAGTGGGATCGTGATTTCGGTTATATGCGTCAGGCCGGAATCGAGCATGTGATCCTGATTCGCTGCGGTTATCGTCGTTGGCAGACCTTTCCCTCTCGGGTGCTTACCGAAAAGGAGGGCTGTTTTACGCCACCGGTCGATCTGGTCGACCTGTTTCTGCGCTTGAGCGAGAAGTGGGGGATGAAATTCTGGTTTGGACTTTATGATTCGGGCAAATATTGGACGGCCGGCGATTACCGTCGCGAGGTCGAGCTTAATTGCTCGCTTATCGACGAGGTTTGGGCGCGCTATGGAAAGAGCAAGGCGTTTGCCGGTTGGTATATTTCGCAGGAGTGCAGTCGCAATACGGGCAAAATCATCGACCTCTATGCCCAGTTAGGCCGCCATTGCAAAGCGGTGTCGAACAACCTGCCGACCCTGATTTCGCCCTATATCGACGGCCGGAAGAATATCAGCCAGTACGAGTCGCAAACAGCACTTGCGGAGGGCGTGTCGGTCGAAAGCCACGAGAAAGAGTGGGATGCTATATTCAAAGGTATTCAGGGTGCGGTGGACATCGTCGCGTTCCAAGACGGTCACGTCGATTATAGCGAGTTGCCCGATTTCCTTCGCGCAAACAAGCGGTTGGCCGATCGTTACGGCATGGAGTGCTGGACGAATACCGAAACTTTCGATCGCGATATGCCGATTAAATTCCTGCCGATCAAGTGGGAGAAGCTCCGGCTGAAGATGCAGCTGGCTGCCGAGGCCGGCATCGACAAGGCCATCACATTCGAATTTTCGCATTTTATGTCGCCCCAGTCGGCATACATGCAAGCGGGGCATCTCTATCGGAGATACCTCGAATACCTAAACCAACAAAAATTAATACAAGATAATGATGATTGATTTCAACCGATTGGCTCTCGAAAACAGGGACGAACTGTTGCAGAATGTATTGCCTTTCTGGCTCACACACTCACAAGACTCGCAGTATGGCGGCTATTTTACGTGCCTCGACCGAGAGGGTAAGGTATTCGATACCGATAAGTTTATCTGGTTGCAGGGACGCGAGGTCTGGATGTTTGCAATGCTTTATAATAATGTAGAGCACCGGCCCGAATGGCTCGAGTGTGCCGTTCAAGGCGCAGAATTTTTGCGTAAATACGGCCATGACGGCAACTACAACTGGTATTTCTCGCTCACACGCGAGGGAAAACCGCTGATTGCGCCCTACAACATCTTTTCGTATACGTTTGCGACCATGGCTTTTGCTCAAGTGGCGATAGCTACCGGCAACGACGAGTATGCCCTTATTGCCCGCCGCACGTTCGACCGGATTCTCGAGAAATGCGATGCCCCCAAGGGGCAATGGAGCAAAGCGATTCCCGGAACTCGCGACCTGAAAGGATTTGCTCTGCCTATGATCCTCTGCAACATGGCCCTCGAAATAGAACAGTTGATCGACAAGTCGCTTCTCGATTCGACGATCGAAACCTGCCTTCGGGAGGTGATGGAGGTCTTCTACCGCGAGGATCTGGGGCTGATTGTCGAAAATGTGACGGCCGACGGGCAGTTGTCCGATTCGTTTGAAGGTCGCCAGATTACCCCGGGGCACTCGTTGGAGGCGATGTGGTTTATCATGAACCTTGGGGTGCGGCTGAACGATCGTTCGTTGATCGACAAGGCTGTGAAAATCGCGCTGAATACGGCCGAATACGGTTGGGATAAACAATACGGTGGACTCTATTACTTCATGGATCGCCTCGGGCGTCCACAGCAGCAACTCGAATGGGATCAGAAGCTGTGGTGGGTGCACATCGAGGCGATGATTACGATGATCAAAGGCTACCAGCTGACCGGCTCGCAGGAGTGTCTGGCGTGGTTCGAGAAGTTGCACGATTACACTTGGTCGCATTTCAAGGACACCGAGTATCCCGAGTGGTTCGGCTATCTGAATCGTCGGGGCGAAGTGTTGTTGCCACTCAAGGGCGGCAAATGGAAGGGGTGCTTCCATGTGCCGCGAGGACTCTACCAATGCTGGCAGATTCTGGATCAGTGCAAATAGATGCTTTCAGAATAACTATTGGCTTCACTAACAACAAACCTATATTGCAATCTTTTTACTTATGAGAAACTTTAACATGATGAAAAATTCCGGTCAGCGCAGCTTATTGAGTTGTCTGTTCGTCGTGGTCACGTTGTTGATCGCGGCCGCCGGATCGGCTCAGGCCCAGACTTTTCAGGTGTCGGGAACAGTGACCGACACTTATGGAGCTGGGGTCGCGGGAGCCACTGTTTACGTGAAAGGCGACACCCGACGCGGTACAACTACCGATGTCGGCGGAGCATACAAGCTCAGTGTGAGTGGCGCCAATGATGTGCTGGTTTTTAGCTACCTTGGCTACAAGAGCCAAGAGGTCGCTCTTGCCGGACGGACGATCCTCAACGTGCAGCTGGCCGAAGATGCCACGAAGGTCGACGAAGTTGTCGTTGTCGGATATGGCGTGCAGAAAAAACAATTCATGATCGGCTCGGTCTCTTCGGTCGATAGCAAAGAGTTGTTGAAAGCCCCGATGACCAACGTGTCGAACATGATGACCGGAAAGTTGCCGGGTGTTACCAGCATCCAGCGTTCGGGTCAACCCGGTAACGACAATACGACGATTTCGGTGCGTGGAGCCTCTACGTTCAACGATTCAAGCCCGTTGTGTATTGTCGACGGGGTGGAACGAATGATCAACACGGTTAACCCCAATGACATCGCTTCGATTTCGATCCTCAAAGATGCGGCGACTTCGGCAATCTACGGTGTGCGCGGAGCCAACGGTGTGATCTTGATTACCACCAAGAGCGGTTCGGTGGGCGAGGCTAAAATCGCCTACGACGGTTCGGTGACCTTCTCGACCAACGTCGCCATGCCCGAATTGCTCAATGCTGCCGACTACATCGGCTGGCACAACAAAGCACGCGAGATGGATAAGCTCGATCCGATTTGGACGGAAGAGGCCATTAACAAGATGAAGGCCGACGGTACTTACGGTGATACGGACTGGATGGATCTCCTCTTCAAGAAATACGGACTCACCCACCAGCACAATATTTCAGCTACCGGCGGAACTGAGCGCATCAAGTACTACACCAGCGTGGGATTGATGAAGCAGGACGGTATCCTGCCCAATACTTCGTATGACCGTTACAACCTGCGTGCAAATATTGATACGAAGATTGCCAAGAACTTGAATTTAACCGTAAACATCGGAGCATTTCGCGAGAAGCAGCGTTCTCCGGGTTACAGCATCGCCAGACAGAGTGAGTTCAGCCCGCTGTCGCAGGCTATCTACGCCCTGCCTTTGTTAGCTCCGACTTATAAGGGGCTGCCCCAAGGTTATATGAGCGGCGTCTACACCCAACAGCCGATTGCCGCCATCAACCAGAGCGGTTATCAGGATAGAACCCGCTGGGCGTTCGAGGGCAATGCGAAACTGGAATATAGTTTTGGCAGCATCAAGGCTCTCGAGGGATTGTCGGCCGCTGTCCATGTGTCGTATGACTATTCGAATACGTCGAATCGCAATTTGCTGAAATCCTATAAATTGATGTCATTCCAGACGGCAACTATGACCTCGGAGGAGGTGAATGCGTCGGGAATTAATCTGGCCAGCTCGTTCAATAAGGCAGCCTCGTTCGGCGATAGCTTTACGGTACGTCCGACGTTGACCTACAACCGCGATTTCGGTCGCCATAGTGTCGGCGGTTTGTTCTTCTATGAGCAGCGCAAAAGCTATTCGGATACCATGACCGGTTACAAGAACGGATATTACTCCGATTTCCCGATCGACCTCTCGATCGGTAATACGTGGGACGGTATTTCAATCCCCGTTTCAGGCTCTTTCGAAGAGACGGGAATTGCCAGTTTCGCCGGACGTTTCAACTATGCATACGACAAGAAATATCTGGTTGAGTTCACCTTCCGCGCTGACGGATCTTATAAATTCGCACCTGAAAACCGGTGGGGATTCTTCCCGTCAGCCGCTTTGGGCTGGGTCGTATCCGAGGAGAAGTTTTTCAAATCGGCTCTTCCGAAGGTCGACTTCTTCAAACTTCGCGCATCGTATGGTGAGCTGGGTATGGATGATACCTCGCCGTATCTCTACATGCAGGCTTACAAATCGACTGCTCCGAAGTATGCCTACGTAATCGGCGGCGCAGGTGCGTCGGCCTACTACACCAGCAACTATGTCTACAAAGACCTCACGTGGTCTTGCTCGCGGAGTTTCAACGTTGGATTCGATATGACGGCATGGGGCGGCAAATTCGGCGTTGAATTCGACTGGTTCTACAAGGTGACCAGCAACATTCTGGAGAAGGTGGCCAGCTCTTATGCCCCTTCGCTGGGTGGCAATGTGCCGAGCTATATGAATTCGGGTAAGGTCGACAACCGCGGCTTCGAGTTAGTTCTCAAGCACAACAACCAGTTCGAAAGCGGTTGGCGCTACTCGTTGACCGGAAGTTTGGCTTGGTCGCGCAATAAGGTCTTATCCAAGAAAATTTCCGATGACCACCCGATGTATCGCGGCGTACTTGGAAATACAATGGGTGCAATCTACGGATTCAAGGCAATCGGGTTCTACCAGACTCAAGACCAGATCGACAATTCGCCGGCTGCTCCGTCGGGAGAGAAGCGTTTGGGCGACCTGATGTATGCCGACATCAATGGTGACGGCAAAATCGAGCAGACGCAGGACTTCGTTAAGATCGGCAATAGTTACAACCCCGAACTGAACTTCTCGCTCAATATGGAGGTGGCCTACAAGAACCTCTACCTGACGGCTCTCTGGCAGGGTGTGGCAGTTTGCAGCTATCAGCTGAGTGCAGCATACGATAGCGGTACGTTCGATAATACGATGTACACGCGTCCGTTCTATGGCAACGGTAACGCTCCCTACTATCTGGTCGAGAACGCTTGGCGTGAGGATAATCGCGATGCCGAATACCCGCGTTTGAGTACGGTAGCCAATGGCAACAATGCTTGGCCTTCGTCGTGGTGGGTGAAGAATGGAGCATACCTGCGTTTGAAGAATCTTCAGATTGGTTATACGCTCCCCGATCGCTTGCTGCGCAAGACGGGAATCGGTCGCGTGAATATCTACCTCGCGGGAACGAACCTCTTAACTTTCAGTGCATTTAAGTATGTAGACCCTGAAATGCCTTCGGTGAACAACGGATACTATCCGCAGCAGCGGACTTACAGTGTCGGTGTCAATTTAACCTTCTAAAAACAGCTGAATTTATGAAAAAGATAACAAAAATCTGTGCACTTGGCTTGGCGTTGTCCTTGACGGCGATCTCTTGTTCCGATGTGCTGGATATCAACCCTTCCGATCGCTTTTCGCCGGCAACCGTCTGGTCGTCAACCACGACTGCCGATAGCTATACGATCGGCCTGTATACCACCTTCCGTGACCACTCCGAACTTTATGGATCGGGAGGCTATTCTTCGCCGAAGCTCTCCGATGCCTATTCGGATATTCTGAAAAGCTGCTCGTGGAATCAATACAACCATTCGTACAACTCCTCGTTGTTTCAGGCTGCCGCTTTCAACGCAACGAGTGCCGGAGCATTCGAGTGCTGGGCCGATAACTACGAACGCATCCGTCGTGAAAACGAATTCTTGCGCGATGCGCCTACTTACGGCTCGAAGTTCGGTGAGGACTGGCTCAAAGTCCGTATTGCCGAGGTTCGCTTCTGCCGAGCCTATACCTATTTTCTCTTGTGCCGGGTTTATGGTGGCGTGATTTTGCGTACCGAGGTCGACGGCCCGGCGCAGAACAACAAAGCTCGCGCGACCGAGGAGGAGAGCTGGAACTTCATCATCAACGAACTTAGTGAGTTAGCTCCCGATCTGCCGTTGAATTGGGATGCGGCCAATCTGGGTCGTGCTACCCAAAAGGCAGCCTATGGCCTACTGAGCCGCGTTGCACTCTATGCCGAACGTTGGGACGTTGCAGCGAAGGCTGCTGCCGATACGAAAACTGCCGGCGGTGAACTTGATATGACATCCTATGATAACGTCTTCTCTTCGAGCCTCAACAACAAAGAGATCCTCTTTGCTGTGGATTTCGCAGCCAAAGTCATTACGCACAACTACGATGCTTACGTGCGTCCGATGGGCGATACCGGGCTGGGAAAACAAGTCTACTCGGCATTTGCCCCGACGAGCGAATTGGTCGATAGCTACGAAATGGCCGACGGTACTCCGTTTAGCTGGGGAACTTATGGAGCGGCTCCCTATGAAGGTCGCGAACCGCGTTTCTATGCTACGATTTTGTACAATGGCGCAGACTGGATGGGTCGCAAAATCCAGAGCTATGTCGGAGGTGCGGACGGATACAAAGCCTATGAAAACGCCGGAGCTGCCGGAACGACGGTCACCGGTTACTATTTGCGTAAATATTTGGTCGACGGCGATAAGAACTATGTGGCAAACAGCTCGAGCCAATACGATATCACGTTGCGTTATGCCGAAGTGCTGTTGAACAAAGCGGAGGCTTTGGCGCAGGAGGATTGGGCGAAAAACAGCGTTGAGGCGTTGGCTGCGCTCAACGAAGTCCGCAATCGCGTCAAGTTGCCGGCACGGATGACCAACAACAAAGATACGTTCATGGAGTATCTGCGTCACGAGCGCATGGTGGAGCTTGCCGGTGAAGGATTCCGCTATTGGGATCTGCGCCGCTGGAAGTTGGCTGAGTCGGTTATCCACGATTCAAATGTCCACGGAGTGAAAATCACGCTCCAAAACGACCAGAGCCCGAAATACGATCAAGTGGATGCCGACGGCGGAAACAAGCGTATTTTCCTGCATCGCTACTACAAATTTGCCATTCCCGAATCGGAACGTTCGAAGAATGAGCTTTGCACCAACAACGACGAGTGGATTTAATGTTAATATTAAAACGAGAAAATTATGAAATTGCATAAATATTTTGCCGTACTAATTGCCGTGGTGCTCGCTGTGTTGACTGCGGTGTCGTGCGCCAAGGCCGATGACGAGTTCTCGCATACGGATAGCGCGATCCGTTCAATCGAGATTCAGCCTGCGGGCGGAGGTGTCGGAATCACAGGCTCGATCGACGAGGTGACGGGTGAGATCTTCTTCCCGATTCCCAAGAAATTACGCGAGAAATTCGATGTGACCAGTCTGGTAGTGCGGGCTAACGTACAATACGATGCCTTCATCTATCCGTCGCTCACCGGATTGAAAGATCTTTCCGATCCGTTGGAGATCACCGTCACTTCAGGCGATAAGGGGTCTCGTACCTATACCCTTTGGGCTTTTTACACACGTAGATAAGTAATTAAAACAAACACTCGAAACTAACAAAATTAACTCGAACCATATGAAAACGTTAAAATTCTTTACTTTCGCTATCGTGGCAGGTTTAGGCTTGTCGCTCGCAGCTTGCTCGGATGACGACACGACGCCTACCGGGGAGCAAATACAGCGCGGTGATAAATGCCGCATCGAATCGTTTACCCTTAACCTTGGTGAAGCAGAGACGCTTCGCGGAGATGTCTATGATTACGACAAGTCGATCGACTTGGGCTACACCACCATACAGCTGGAGCAGATGCAGGTGGCTACCGCAACGGTGAAGATTACCGAGGGAGCAACGATTACTCCCGACCCCACCGTGGCTGCCGACTACACCAAACCCGTTGAATTCACGGTGACCAGTGCCGATGGTAAAACTTCGCGTACCTATACGACCAATCCGGTCGAGAAGGTGATTGTCACCTACACCAAGATCGGGGCTATGGCTACTAAAACAGCTACCGAAATGGGCGTTGGCGACCTGAATAATTATAGCAAAATCGGCGTCAGCGGCGACAAGTTGGTCATTGGTACGAAGCTCTTCGACGGAAAAACATTGGCTGCAAAGGGTGATCTCAACATGAGCGGCTGCAACGGATTGAAGATCGCTTGGATGTCCAACGATGAGGCCGGACTGTTGGTTGCCTCGATGAATGCCGATGGTGTTATGGGAACGACGCCGGCTTCGATCTATTGCTGGAAAAACGGCGCGGATCAACCGGCCGAATTGCTTTTCGAATCGAAGGAAAGCGCAATCGCAGGCTACCTGTCCGTGAGCGGAAACCTGACCAAAGGTGCAGGTCTGATCACCGCACTTGGAGCACGAACAGCCACAGGCCCGAACTTCTGCTGGATATATACCGACGGCGAAAGATCGGCTTACAAGGAGATTCAGACCGGCCAACCCAGCAACGACGGCAACTGGACGCAACAGATATCGGCCTGCTCGGGCGATCTCTCGGGCGCTTGGTTCATGCGTGACGCCGTAGCCGGAGGCTCGAATATCGCTACGTGGTCGGGTTGGACTGGTGAAGGGGCCATTACCCTGACGCAGGTTCAAGGCAAAGCACCCAACGGCCCGAATAATTGGGGTAATTACACCGTCGGAACGCTTCGCGGCTTCATGTTCAACAACAAGGCGTATGCTACCGTCTGCACCACGGGTTGGCCCTGCACCTATATCTCGATTGTCGATTCCGAGGGCGAATTCCTGCTCGATCCGAACGAGGCCATTGTCAACGCTCCTGTTGGAACGGGCTACATCCCTGTTGCGGCCTACATCTACAACGCCAAAGATAAATGCGGTTATGTCTATGCGTTTGTCCCCGGAATTGAGCTGCGAAGCTGGAAACTGGAAGTGGTAGTCGAATAATCAATGAAAAACGAAGGGTGTTTGACTTGGTCAGGCACTCCCCAGATTGCTAATTTTTGAAAACAAATCTTTTAATTCGTGTTGTTTCCGAGCCGAGAGTATTCTTGGCTCGGAATAACGCGATTCTGACGAGGATGAAAACACACATTACTTTTGTTATACTGATTCTTTCGGTCGTGGCTGGTACGGCTTGCCATCGAACGCGGGCAGTAGATACCGCGAAACCTAAAATCCTTTGGTTCGATGCGGAGGCCAACTTCACGCGCTTTGCCTCGCGCGACTCGATCTGCTACTACCTTGACCGTACCGTCGAAACCGGATTCAACCAGATTGTGGTGGATGTACGTCCCGTAGCCGGCGATGTCCTTTACGACAGCGAATTCATGACCCCGCTCACCGTTGTGAAGGGGGATACGGTTGTTCGCGACTGGGATTACCTCCGATTCTTCCTCGATCAGGCAGCTCAACGCAACTTGAAGGTGACGGTCTCAACGACCATTTTTCCGGCTGGGTTGCCGCAGCATCGCCAAGGCCCGGCCTACCGAGATCCCGAACTGGCTGGGCGGACGTGTATCGAATATATGCCGCAGGGAATGGTCGATATCAAGGACGACACGACGCGGGTCGGCGCATTCTTGAATCCGGCGTTGCCCGAGAATCAGGAGTATGCCCTCCGTTTTGTGCGCGAGATCCTTACGAAGTATCAGTTCGACGGCTATGCACTTGACTATTGTCGCTACCCGAATGCCGAGTGCGATTTCTCGCCCGCATCGCGCCGGGCGTTCGAGCAATTTTTGGGACATGAGGTAAAGGCGTTCCCTGAGGAGATTTTCACTTACGACTCCGACGGAGCGCGTATCCCCGGCAAATATTATAAGCAGTGGTGGGAGTTCCGTTCGACGGTGATTCGCGATTTCATCGCTCGAGTCCGCAAATTGGTCGACGAGCTTCAGCCGGGCGTTAAGTTGGAGTATTGGGCGGCTTCGTGGTTGCACGGCATCTATGGAAACGGGCAGAATTGGAGCTCTCCGCGGTCGACTTTCTCCGAAGAGTACCTCGACGATTGGGCAACTCCGACCTACAAACAGACCGGATTCGCCGATCAGCTGGATGCCTTCATCACGGGTACGTATCTCGAAAAGGTCTACGGCAAGGATGATCCGGAGTCGATTGAGTACGGATTGGCTCGGTCGATACGTGATGTCGACGGCGATTGTGCCGTGTACGGATCACTTTATGCCCAGAATCATGTCGATGAGTTCGAGGATGCTGTCTATCTTTGCCTCACTCGCACGGAGGGTGTCATGGTCTTCGATATTATTCAGGTAATTGAAAATAATCTATGGGATGCTATTCATCGCGGCTTTGTGCGTGCTGAAGCTGATTCGAAAAAATAACGAGAATGAAAAAGATTCTATTTTTACTGTTGTTGATGCCTGCACTGATCTGCGCTTGTACGGAAGATCACCAGACTCCGCCCGCTCTCGATAAAGACGAGCCGACGCCCGATCCCGAACCGACGGGAGAGAAAGAAAAGATGTTGTGGTTTGATGCCGAGGCCAATTTTGCGCGCTTCTCGACGCAGGCCAACATCATACAGTTCCTTGAGAAGACCAAGCAGACCGGATTTAACAAAATTGTGGTCGATGTCAAACCGGTCGAAGGCGATGTGCTCTACGAGAGTACGTTCATGACCAAAGCAACGACGATCGGCTCGGTGACGGTGGCAAATCGTGATTGGGATTACCTGCAATTTTTCCTCGATGAGGCTCATAAACGGGATCTGAAGGTGACCGTCTCGACGACCATTTTCCCGATGGGTATGCCCTCGACCAAGCAAGGCCCTGCCTATCGCGGGACGACGTGGAAGGGGAAAACCTGTATGCAATACACGCCGGAGGGGATGATCGATATCAAGGACGATCCGACAAAAGTCGCTGCATTCTTGAATCCGGTATTGCCGGAGGTGCAGGATTTCGCAATCCGCTTCATTCGCGAGATCGTCAGCAAATATGATTTCGATGCCTATGCGCTGGATTATTGCCGTTTCCCCGACTACCAAAGCGATTTCTCGGAGGCTTCTCGCGAAGCGTTTGAAAGCTACATCGGGGGAGTGGTCGGTACTTGGCCCGATGATATTTTCACCTACAATGCCGATAAGAGCCGCAAACCGGGTAAATATTATAAAGAGTGGTGGGAGTTCCGCTCGATGGTCATTCGTGATTTTGTGGCTCGGGTACGTGCCGAGATCCAAAAGATCAAACCGAAGGTCAAACTCGAATACTGGGCCGCTTCGTGGTGGGGCGCACTCTATGCCAACGGACAGAATTGGGCCAGCCCCTCCTTTGCCCCGACGAGCGATCCGGATTATTACAACTATTACGCTTCGTGGTGTTCGAATTCCTACAACAAAACCGGATTTGCCGACCAGCTGGATACGTTCCTTTTGGGAACTTATTTGCCTCGCGTATATGGCCCGTCCGACGGGGAGTCGATCGAATACGGAATCAACCGGGCGCGCCGATTAATCGGTAATGCCTGCACGATGTACGGAACGGTGCAGTGTGCAGATCCCGAATTCGACATCGAGGAGGCTTCGTACTATTGTCTGAAAACAACGGCCGGGCTGATGGTCTTCGATATCGTCCATGTGATCAACAACAATAAATGGGACGCGATTAAACGAGGTATAGATCGGGCTGAAGAAGAGATGGCTAACAACTAATTCTGGATTGGATTCATGAAAAAAGTTATTTTCCTTGTTGTGCTGCTCACGACAACCCTGTCGTTGCAGGCTAAAGAGTATACGGTGTGTTCGCCGGATAAAAACATCTCGGTGCGTGTGGCGACGACTCCCGTTTTGCAGTGGAGCGTTATGCGTGGCGATGAGGTGCTGACCGAGCCAAGCCGTATCGGTTTGCAACCGCATGGAGAGACCCTGCTGGGCGATGCGCCGCAACTGCGGCGCGCGACAGTCAGAGCGGTCGATGAGCGGTCGACGGCCGTTGTTCCGACCAAATTCAAGGAGGTGCGCGACTGCTGCAACGAGTTGCGGCTCTCTTTTCGTGGCGATTGGAGCGTGGTGTTCCGGGTCTACGACAATGGGGTTGCCTACCGCTTTGAAACGACACGTCGGGGAAGCCTTGATGTGGCGAACGAACTGGTTGAGTTGCGGTTTGCCGGCGATTTCCGCACCCTTTGGCCGCGCGAGGAAAATTCCGATTTCATTTCGCATTGCGAAGCCTTTTTTGACTGGAAATCCTTGTCGCAACTCGAGCATAAGCAATATGCCTATTTGCCGGTCTTCCTTACCTCGCCGCATGGCACGCGCATGGTGATTACGGAGAGCAATCTGGAGGATTACCCGTGTCTGTTCCTCTTTGGCGGAGACGGGTCGCGGCTCGAGGGCAAGTTTCCGCCGGTTGTGCTCGAGAGCCGCCTGCGTGAAGGCTCGGATCGCAATGAGGAGCTGGTGCGCAAGGCCGATTACATCGCACGAACCGAAGGAACGCGTTGTTTTCCGTGGCGTATCTTGACCATTGATGCCGATGATCGCGCCTTGCTGGAGAACAATTTAGCCTATCAGCTGGCATCTCCGGCCGTCGATGACGATACGGCGTGGATTCGTCCCGGCAAAATCTCGTGGGAGTGGTGGAACTCTCTGAACCTCTATGGAGTCGATTTCAAAGCTGGGGTCAATACCGAGACCTACAAATATTTCATTGATTTTGCCGCTCGTTTCGGCATCGAATACATCTTGCTTGACGAAGGGTGGTCGGTCAGCACGCTCAATATCAAAGAGCCTCGTCCGGAGATCGATATGCAGGAGCTGATTCGTTATGGCCGCGAAAAAGGGGTCGGCGTGGTGTTGTGGACTCTGTGGAATCCCATGAAGCAGGATTTGGAGGGCATCTTGGACATCTATCGCGATTGGGGAGTCAAAGGCATCAAAATCGACTTCATGCAGCGATCGGATCAGGAGATGGTGAACTTCTATGAGCAGATTGCCCGCGCGGCATTCGATCGTCACCTGCTGGTCGATTTCCACGGTTCGTTCAAACCGGCCGGATTGCAACGCAAATATCCCAACGCCATCTCTTTCGAGGGCGTTTATGGCATGGAACACGACAAATGTTCGACCGATATTTCGCCCGTGCACGATTGTACGCTGCCGTTTACGCGAATGGTGGCCGGGCCGATGGACTATACGCCCGGAGCTACCGTTAACGCCTCAAAAGCGGACTTCGCGATCAGCTGGGAACATCCGATGAGCCAAGGTACACGGGCGCATCAAGCGGCTCTGTACGTGGTCTTCGAAAGCCCCTTGCAGATGCTTTGCGACTCTCCGTCGCACTATCTGCGCACCGAGCCATTTACCCGTTTCATTGCGGCGATCCCTACGGTTTGGGATCAGACGGTTGCTTTGCGGGCATCCGTCGGCGAATACGTAGCGGTGGCACGGCGCAAGGGTGATTGTTGGTATCTTGGTGCAATCACGGACTGGAACGGCCGCACGTTGGATGTCGATCTGGATTTCCTCGAGGCGAAATCGTATCGCATGGAGATCTTTGCCGACGGCGTGAATGCCGACTCCTATGCTTCCGATTTTCGGGTAGAAGAGCGCAAGGTGTCGCGCGGAGACAAACTATCTATTCAAATGGCTCGCGGAGGTGGCTGGGCTGCTATTTTCACACCTATCGATGAAAAATAAGATTCTATTCCTATTTTTGCTGGCGCAATGCGCTTGCTTTTGCGCTTTGGCCGAGGGGCAGGCAACGACCTACCGCGGCCGGGTTGTGGCGGAAGGCAAGGGTGTTGCCGGGGTGGCGGTGACCGACGGGCGGCAGGTGGTGCAAACCGACCGACGCGGATGTTATCGGTTGGCCGCTACCTCCGATGCCGAATTTATCTACCTGTCTCTTCCGTCCGGCTACGATTTGCCGGTCAAACAGGGAACTTCCGGCTTCTGGCAGCGGATTGATCCCAAGCGACGTACCCATTATGATTTCGATCTGCGTCGGTCAACGACAGACGCCACGCGTCATCGACTGGTCGTCTTGGCCGATCCGCAGGTCTACTTCGACGAGGAGCTGGACAGTCTTCGGCGTGCCGCTGCGGACATCCGACGGACTGCTGCCGACGGAATTCCTACGTTTGGGGTGGTCTGTGGGGATATTATAGGTGATATTTACCACAGTCCCTCTTTTTTTGAGCCGGTGCGCGATGCTCTGGCACAGAGCGGAGTTCCTTTTTTCTATGTTGTGGGGAATCACGATCTGGACCAAGGGGTGCGTTCGAACGACGGCGCTCGCCGTTCGTTTAAGGCGGTCTTTGGCCCGACGTACTACTCGTTCAACCTCGGCCGCGTACATTACGTAGTTCTGGACGATAGCTTCCTCCTCGCGCGCAGCTATTTGTATGTCGGTTACCTTGAAGAGCAGCAATTACGTTGGCTCGAGCAGGATCTGGCGCAGGTGGCGGCCGGTTCGACGGTTGTCGCCTGTATGCATATCCCCACTTGGTCGCGGGCCGCTCGTAACAAAGAGTGGGGTAAGGAGGAGATAAACAAGGTGCTCAACAATCGCAAGGCACTGTACGAATTGCTGAAACCCTATCGGGCGCATATCATGTCGGCGCACGAACACTATAACGAAAATTACACGTTGCAAGATGGCATTTTCGAACATGTGCACGCTCCGTTGAGTACGCTTTTTTGGCAAGCCCCGTGGAGTATGGACGGCGTGCCGGCCGGCTATGGAGTCTATGACATGGACGCAGAGCAGGTGAGTTGGTATTACAAGGCGGTCGACTACGATCGAAGCCGCCAGTTCTCGGCCTATGGGGTGGGCGAAGACCGCCACAAACCGCAGGCGGTGACGGTCAATGTCTGGAATTATGACCCGGCATGGAAGGTCTGCTGGTATGAAAACGGGGTCTCCCGTGGCGAGATGGTTCGCTATACGGGCTACGACGAGTCGATTTACGACTATGTGACACGATTCCGTGATCGGTTCAAACACAAATACATCGGTGCGGGATTGACCGAGCATCTGTTCTATGCAGAGCCGGCGTCGCCCGATGCGGTTGTGCGCGTGGAGGTTCGCGACCGCTTCGGCAATCTATCGGCGTGGGAGAGTGAATCCGGTTACGAATAACCTAAAAAGAATAAATTTGCTGCGAATGAAATACCTATTGATTTTAACTACTATTTGCTCGACGCTTCTGAGCCTAACCACAGGTTGTACGGATCGCGACTGGGAGGTGACCTCCCCCGACGGAGCGTTGACCTTGCGGCTTGTCGAGCGAGACGGGCGTCTGTTTTATGGCTTCGATGCCAACGGCGAACCGATACTCGACGAGTCGGCATTGGGCTTCCGGCTTCAGGATGCTCCGGCTCTTGAGGAGGGGCTGAGGATCTGTGCTGCAAACAAGACGTCATACGATCAGACTTGGGAACAGGTTTGGGGCGAACAGCATTTTGTGCGCAACCACTACAACGAATTGCGGGTCTCGGTTTGCGAGCAAGCCGGACTTCAACGCCGTTTCGATGTGGTTGTCCGCGTGTTTGACGACGGGTTTGGGTTTCGCTATGAATTCCCCGAGCAGCCCGATCTGAACGAGTTTGTTATCTCCGACGAGTTGACCGAATTCCACTTTACGCAGGATCACAGTGCTTGGTGGATTCCAACGCGCGAGCCTTATTATGAGAGTATTGCGCGTCATACGCCGATCTCGCAAATGGATACCGTGCATACGCCGCTGACCTTGACCTGCGCCGAAGACCGGTTTCTGACGATTCACGAAGCCGACTTGACCGACTATGCCAAAATGAATCTTTATCCGGTGAAGGGGACGACTACTTTGCGTTGCGCTCTGACTCCGTGGTCTAATGGGGTGAAGGTCTATGCAAAAACGCCGTTTCGTACCCCGTGGAGGACGATGATTGTCGGCAAGACCCCCGGTGATCTGGTCACCTCGCGACTCATGCTCAACCTCAACGAACCTTGTAAAATCAAAGATACTTCGTGGATCAAGCCCGGCAAATACGTCGGGATCTGGTGGTCGATGCACCTTTTTCAAGAGACTTGGGCACAGGGGCCGCATCATGGGGCAACCACGGCCAATGCCAAACGTTATATCGATTTTGCTGCCGAGAACGGTTTCTCGGGAGTCCTCGCCGAGGGGTGGAATGTCGGTTGGGACGGTGAGTGGACGAAGCATAGCGACCAGATCCGTTTTGCCGAGGCTTATCCCGATTTTGATATCCAAGCGGTGACCGAATATGCGGCGCAGCGCGGCGTGGAGCTGATCGGTCACCATGAAACGGGCGCAAATACCAAAAACTACGAAGCGCAGCTGGAGGAGGCTTTTGCCTATTATCGGCGTTATGGTGTGCGGCAGGTGAAGACCGGCTATGTGAATGTGCTGATGGACGGCAAGGAGTTGCACGATAGCCAATACGGGGTGCGGCACTATCGCCATGTGGTCGAGACGGCAGCTCGTTATGGGCTTTGCATCGACAACCACGAGCCGGTCATGCCGACCGGAATCGAACGTACGTGGCCGAACCTGATGACACAGGAGGGTGTCCGTGGGCAGGAGTACGATGCGTGGTCGCCGGACGGAGGTAATCCGCCCGAACATACGACGGTGTTGCCATTTTTGCGCGGGCTTGCCGGGCCTATGGATTATACGTTCGGGACATTCAACTTTGCCAATCCCGTGAATCCCGGATCGCGCGTGCAATCGACAATCGTGCGCGAGTTGGCGCACTACGTTGTGCTGTATAGTCCACTCCAAATGGCTTCGGATCTGCCCGAAAACTACGAAGGGCAACCGGCTCTCCAGTTCATTCGCGACGTGCCGACCGACTGGGAACAGACGCTTGTTCCGCAGGCTGTGATCGGCGATTATTGCGTCACCGTGCGTCAGGATCGCCACTCCGCGGATTGGTATCTGGGTGCGGTGACCGACGAGAATCCGCGAACCGTCGAGGTGGCGTTGACGTTCCTTGCCCCCGGGCAAGTTTATACCGCGCAGATTTATGCCGACGGCGACGATGCCGATTGGAAAACAAATCCGACCTCGATGCGCTACGAAGAACGTCAAGTGTCGGCTGCCGATACGTTGTCGATTCGAATGGCTTCGGGCGGAGGTGCTGCTGTGCGTTTTGTTGCTCCTGCTAACAAGAAATGAAATGAATAAAAGACTCTGGATAACCCTGTTGCTTGTCTGCACAGGAATCACCCTAAACGGACAGCCCATTGCCAACCGGCGCACGGTCGATGTGCTGGTGATCGGTGGCACGACATCGGGCACTACGGCGGCGATTGCCGCGGCGCGTGGCGGGGCTTCGACACTTGTGGTCGAACCCACACCGATGCTGGGCGGTATGCTCACGGCCCAAGGTGTATGTGCCATAGACGGCAACTTCGAGTTGCCTTCGGGGCTTTGGAACGAATTTCGGGATCACCTTCGGCGGCGATACGGCGGCATCGGCGCGTTGTGGACGGGGTGGGTGAGTACGACCCTGTTCGAACCGCATGTTGCCGATAGCCTGCTCAAGGTGATGGTTGCGGCCGAACCCCGTGTGGAGGTGTGCTACGGATACCGTCTGGTGGGTGTGATGCACACCAAGAGTCGCGTTACGGGGGCGGATTTTGTCGATGCCGCAAACCGGCGACTGCGCGTAAAGGCGCGTGTGGTGATCGACGCAACCGATTTGGGCGAAGCCTTGCCGTTGTGCGGCACGCCTTATCGGTTGGGAATGGATGCCCGGAACGAAACCGGGGAGCAGCTGGCCTTCGACCGACCGAATGACATCGTGCAAGATCTCACGCTGGTCGCAATCCTCAAAGATTACGGGCCGCAGGCCGACAAACTACTCCCGCGTCCGGAAGGTTATGACCCGGCCGAGTTCGAAGCGTGCTGCGACTTGCCCGATCAAAAACAGATTACGCCCGAGCGGATGTTGGAGTATGGCCGGATGCCCAATGGCAAATATATGATCAACTGGCCGAAGGCGGGCAATGATATCTATCTCAATGTGGTGGAATTGCCCTACGAGCAACGCGAAGCGATGTTGGCGGCCGCTCGTGCCAAGACGTTGCGGTTTGTCTATTATATTCAGCACGAATTGGGTTTCAAACAGTTGGGTATTGCCGACGACGAATTTGATACCCCCGACGGATTGGCCTATTTGCCCTATCACCGAGAGGGACGTAGGTTGAATGGGGTTGTGCGGCTGACGTTGGACGATGTCGTCGACCGGTACAATCGCCCGACAGCCCTTTATCGCACGGGAATCTCGGTTGGCGACTATCCGGTGGATCACCACCACGGATGCCGTGCCGATATGGAGCGAATCAATTTTCCGCCCGTACCCTCGTTCAGCGTGCCGTTGGGAGCACTGATTCCCGCAAAGATGGACAACCTGCTGGTTTCCGACAAGGCGATCTCGGTCTCGAATCTGATCAACGGATCGACGCGCTTGCAGCCCGTCGTCATGCTTACCGGACAGGCGGCCGGGACGTTGGCCGCATTGGCTGTGAAGCATGAATGTGCGCCTCGCGAAGTGTCGGTGCGAGAGGTGCAGGCGGCCTTGCTGGCACAGAAAGCCTACATCGTGCCTTTTTACGATGTGAAGCCCGATGATCCGGACTTTGTTCTGCTGCAACAGATAGCCGCGACGGGAATTTTGCGCATGACGGGCGAGCCGTATCGTTGGGAAAATCGTTCTTGGTTTTATCCGGAACGGACGATTTCGGTCGGCGAATTTACACAGGGGCTGCATGAATACGCTCCGGCGGTTGCTGCTGTCTGCGATACAACCCAACTTACAAAGTCGCGGGCTGTTGAGTTGCTGCGGCAGGCTGGTGGTGAGATTCCGGAGACGGACGACCGGGCAGTCGTAACCCGTAGGGAATTGGCAGCTTTGATTGCCACGGCACTCGATCCGTTCGCGCGCCCGGTAGATCACCAAGGAAAATACAGAAAATGAAGATGAAACGGTTTCTATTGAGCTTTTTGCTCCTTTCGGCGGTGTTTGTAGCCTCGGCGCAACCCGATTCGTTGGATTATCGGTGTAGCTATTATACTTGGCGGCGCGATTTGCAGGAGGGAAGTCCGGTCGGTCGTCACCACGTGGTGATGCTGGGTAATAGCCTGACCGAGCGGGGATATTGGTCTGAATATTTTCAGCGGTCACAGGTTTTGAATCGGGGTATCGGCGGCGATTGTGTCTCGGGAATGATTGCCCGGCTCGGCGCGATTGTCGAGGGACAGCCCAAGGCGATATTTATTATGGCCGGGGTCAACGATCTGATCTTTTCAACCATATCCCCCGAAGCCCTGCTTGCCCAATATGCGCGAATGGTGGCTCAGATTCGCCTGCGAACGCCCCGTACCAAAATCTATATCGAGAGCCTGTTGCCGTTGGATGAGGAGCAGAATACGCAATATTTCACAGGCAAAAACCTCCGTATCGCCGCTTTCAATCGCCTGTTGCAGGGTTTTGCTCGCGAACAGAAATTGACTTATATTGATATCTGGGGGCAAATTCAACAAGACGGAAAACTCCCCAAAGAGTATACGATTGATGGAATTCATCTCAATGCGGAGGGCTATCGAGAGTGGGTCGCCGCATTACAACCCTACCTGAAAAAATGAATCAGTTCCTGCTTTCGATCGCGTTACTGGTAGCCTACCTTCCCGGTTTGGCTCAACCCAACCTCTGCCGTGGTACGGTCACATGCGACAATCGCGCCTTGGCTGGGGTGGTGGTGACCGATGGGGTGCATTGCACGGCGACCGATACTCGGGGCGAATTTTCGTTGCCGATGAGTGAAAACGCCCGCTTTGTCTACCTGTCGACCCCGGCCGATTACACCTCGCCCGTGGACGAGGGGCTGGAGCGGTTCTATCTGATGGTCGATGCTTCTCGCGAGTCCTACGATTTCGTGTTGCAGCGCAAGTCGAAGGATGAGACCCGCCACGGCTTTGTGGTGGTTGCCGATCCGCAGCTTTACGCACAGCAGGAGTTCGCGTTGCTCGAACGGGCAGCTTCGGATATTCGGCAAACGGCAGCCGATGCCGCACGGCCGCTGCATGGCATCTGTGTCGGGGATATTACCTCGGGCAACCACGACTTTTATACCCGTTACAACCAAATTATGGCATCGACGGGACTGAAATTCCGAAACTCGATGGGGAATCACGACATGAAACTCTGGGGACGGTCGTATGAAACCTCCGTGGGGGCTTACGAACGGGTGTTCGGGCCGGCCCACTACTCTTATAACATAGGTCGGGTGCATTATGTCGTGCTCAATGATAATTTTTATATTGGCCGTGATTGGTATTACATCGGGTATCTCGACGAGCGTCAGCTTGCCTGGTTGCAACAAGACCTGAGCTATATGCAGCCCGGAACGACGGTTGTTGTGGCTCTCCATATTCCCACGGCACTCGACGGCAAGGCCGAAGAGCCGTTTGCCTATGAACGGGCGGAGCGGCTGCTCTGTAACCGGAAAGCCCTCTATGAGTTGCTCTCGCCTTATCGGGCGCATATCCTCTCCGGTCACATGCACACCAATAGCAATACGCCGATCTCGGCGAACCTCTACGAACACAACATTGCAGCGTTGAGCGGGGCGTGGTGGCAGGGCGAGGTCTGCACCGACGGAACGCCGGCCGGATATGCCGTCTTCTACGTCGACGCAGGCGAACTGTCGTGGTATTATCAAGCGACCGGATTTCCGTCCGATTACCAGATGCGCGTTTATACGCGGCAGGATCTTCCCTCCCTTGCGGATCAAATCTTGGTGAATGTTTGGAATTACGACCCTGCGTGGACGGTTGCGATGCGTGTGGATGGCGGCCAGCCCATTCCGATGACGCAGACGGCGGCTTTCGATCCGGTGGCTCAATCCAGCTATGCGGATGCTTCGAAATTGGTGCATCGGTGGATTTCGGCAACTTCGGCTTCCCACTTTTTTACAGCCCCCATTCCCTCCAAGGCTCGGAGTGTTGAGGTGATCGTGACGGATCGCTTTGGCCGTTTGTATACAATTAAAAGATCGTTGTAATGAAAAATATTTTACTTTTGATCCTCCTCGTCGCCTCCTTGTCTGCTCTGGGCAGAGAAAGGCCGATGACGTTTGCTGTGGCGACCTCCCCCGAGGTGCGCTTTGTGGGGCGTGCGGTCGAGGGGGGCGACGGATCGCTGTCGTTCGATTGGAGCGGTAGCTATTTTGTGTTCCGTTTCGAAGGCCGTCGTTGTGCGATGCGGGTCTCCGATTCGGGCAAGAACTACTATAATGTTTTTGTCGATGGGCAACAGTCGGGCGTGGTCGCTACGACGGGTGAAGAATCGACGCTGACGCTCGCTGCCGGCCTGCGCCGTGGTGTGCATACGATCCGGGTGCAAAAACGCACGGAAGCGGAGCAGGGACGGACTACTTTGTATGGCGTGGCGGTTGACGGGCGGTTGCTTCCGACTCCGGCAAAACCGGCGCGGCATATCGAATTCATCGGCGACTCGCACACATGCGGTTATGGTACGGAGGGGAAATCCGTAAAAGAGCCGTTTACGCCCGAAACCGAAAATTGCGATTTGGCTTGGGGCTGTATCTTGGCGCGCTATTTCGATGCCGATTATACGCTCATTGCCCATTCGGGACAGGGTGTTGTGCGCAACTGGGGCGATCCGAAGCAGGAGTCCGATTGCACGATGCGCGATCGTATGTTGCGGACGTTCGATATGGATTCGACGCAAATCTGGGGCTTCGAAACCTACCGGCCGGATGTGGTGGTCATCAAATTGGGAACAAATGATTTTAGCACCGATATTTCTCCGACGCAAGCCTCGTTCAATGCTGCCTATGGTGTTTTGGTGAGCAGGTTACGCGAGAAATATGGCGAAGTTCCGATCCTGTGTGTCGCCCCGAGCGATACGTGTATACTGGGTTACCTGCAAGCCTTTGTTCGTGCGCGTCAAGATGCGCACCTGACTTGCACGGCGATGCTCTCCGGAATCACCGATTGGGAGGGCGATATGGGGGCTAACTACCACCCGAATCATCACGGGCAGCGGAAAATGGCTATGGCCGTCGCGCCTTATATTGCTACTGTAACGGGCTGGAATCTTCCGATGACAGCCGTAAAATAATGAGCTATGAAAAGATTAATTGTATTTGTGTTGGGTGCTTTTCTCGCGGTGAATGCCGTGGCACAAGCCCCTGTCGATTGGGCCAATTTCGGCCGGTTTGAGTCTGAAAATGCGACGCGAAAGGGCGATCCCGAAGTCGTGTTGATGGGTAACTCTATTACGGAGTGTTGGATCGCCAAACGCCCCGGTTTTTTTGCCAAACAGGGCTATGTAAGCCGTGCGATCAGCGGCCAGACCTCTTCGCAGATGCTGGTGCGATTTCGTGCGGATGTGTTGAAACTTGGGCCTCAGATCGTGGTCATCAACGCCGGAACAAACGATCTTGCACAAAATACCGGTTATATTTCGATCGAGCACATCATGGACAACATCGAGTCAATGGTGGAGCTGGCGCGTGCCAATGGGGTATATCCGATTTTAATTTCGGTCTTGCCGGCCGACGACTTCAGTTGGCGTCCGGGACTTGAGCCGGCTCCGAAAATTGTCCGGCTCAATGAGCTGATTCGAGCTTATGCCGAACGGGAGAAACTCCCTTATGTGGACTATTATACATCTATGGCGACCTCCGAAGGGGCATTGAATCCCCTGTATACGCAGGACGGTGTGCATCCCACCGAGGCCGGGTATCTTGTCATGGAGCAGATTTTGCCTCCGGTGGTCGATCGGGTTCGTGAGCAGTTGGCGGCTTCGCCGAGGTAGCTCTTCGAATCGGTTTTAGTAGTGCGTGAACCCGTGCCAGTCCAATGGCTCGGGTTTGCCGTTTTTGAGCCAGACCAGACCCGGGGTGGAGGTGATGCGGCCGATCGGGTAGAGCGGGGTGTGGAAGTGCGCCTGAAAGTCGGTGGCGAGCCGATGTGCGGAGTCGGCCGATGCGGTGAAGAGTAGTTTGTAATCTTCGCCGCCGCAGGCTGCGGTATGCAGGTCGCTGCCCGCTGCGACGGGGATCTGTTCGAGTGCGATCTCTGCGCCGACTCCCGAGGCGTCGAGCAGGTGGACCACATCCGATGCCACTCCGTCCGAGAGGTCGAGCATGGCGTGCACCTCCGTGCGTGCGCCGAGCCAGATGCCTTCGGCCACCTGCGGCTGCGGCTGGCGGTGTTGCGCGGCCAGCGGTGTGTGGTAATGGCCGGCCAGAAGGTCGTGCAGACCGGTCGCCGAAGCACCCAATTCGCCTGCGACGAAGAGCAGGTCGCCGCTTTGTGCGGCACTGCGGCGTTTGATGTGCTCATCGGCTGCGCGGCCGATTGCGGTGACGTTGATCGTGATGCCCGATTCGGATCGGGTCGTATCGCCCCCGATCAGTGCCACGCCGAATTTTGCCGACAGGGCGTGATAGCCCTCCATGAATTCCGTGGCCCACGCATCGGTTGCATCGGCCGGAAGTGCCAGCGAGAGCAGCGTTGCCACGGGACGCGCACCCATGGCTGCGACGTCGCTCAAGTTGACGGCGAGTGCTTTGTGTCCCAGCTCTTTGGCCGAGGTGGCTGCGCGCAGGAAGTGAACCCCTTCGGTGAGTAGGTCGGCGGTGAAGAGCAGCGACTCGCTGCCGCCGATTGGAAGGAGGGCGCAGTCGTCGCCGATTCCCTCGAATCCGTTGTCGGGAAGCGAGGCGAAGCGGGTTTTTATTTGGTCGATGAATCCGAATTCTGTCATGAATAGCCGATGTAGTCGGACAAAGGTATCGAATTTTTGCTAAATTATCACTACCTTTACGGCTGAAATCGGCAATAGGCCGGTGACGAACAAAACCGCATAAAAAACCCACACCATGAAAATCTTGATTCTCAACGGCCCGAACCTCAATTTGCAGGGGCGGCGCGATACGGGAGTCTACGGTACGCAGACTTTCGAGCAGTTTTTCGAGGAGCTGAAGGCCGACTACTACGACATCGGATTCGACTATTTCCAGTCGAATATCGAGGGGGAGCTTATCGATGCCGTGCAACAGGCCGAAGGCCGTTACGACGGGGTGGTGATGAATGCAGGTGGTTATACGCACACTTCGGTGGCACTGCGCGATACGGTGGCTGCCGTTAACGTGCCGGTGGTGGAGGTGCATATCTCGTCGATTCTTGCGCGCGAGGAGTTCCGTCATACCTCGCTGCTGGCTCCGGTGGTGATCGGTTCGATCATGGGCTTCGGCCTGAACTCTTACCGGTTGGGTGTTGAGGCACTGCGGTTTACGATTTGATAGTCAAAAAAAACAATAAAACAGAGCTGTATGTACAGAATGAAAAAAACCAAGGTCGTGGCGACCATGTCGGACTTCCGTTGCACGGAGGAGTTTGTGAAAAATCTTTTCGATGCCGGAATGGATGTGATCCGGGTGAACTCGGCGCATGTGAGCGAGGAGGGAGCTACGCGCATCGTCGAGATCGTTCACAAGGTGAATCCGGCAATTCCGATCATGATCGATACCAAAGGGCCTGAAATCCGCGTGACGACGATTGCCGAAGAGTATGGCAACTGCATCAACTTCCAAGCGGGTGATCGCGTGGCAGTACGTGGCTCGGACGGGACAAATCCGACGACTCGCAAGGTGGTCTATATGAACGTGCCCTCGATCGTGCGCGACATTCCGGTCGGCGCGCGTATGTTGATCGCCGACGGTGAATTGGAGGTCAAGGTGCTGGGTAAGAACGAACTGGAGCTTGATTGCGAATTTGTCGTGGGCGGCGGTATGCGTTCGCGCAAGAGCGTCAATGTCCCGGGTGTGTCGATCGCCTTGCCTTCGGTGACCGAGAAAGACCGCCGGTTCATCGAGTGGGCGGTGAAAAACGACGTGGACTTCATTGCCCATTCGTTTGTGCGCAGCGCACGCGATATTCAGGCCGTGCAGGAGATTCTCGACAAACACAACAGTCCGATCAAGATCATCTCGAAGATCGAGAATCAGGAGGGACTGAACAACATCGACGAGATCATCGAAGCCTCCTACGGAATCATGGTTGCGCGTGGTGATCTGGGCGTGGAGCTTCCGGCCGAGGTGATCCCCAATACGCAGCGGCGCATTGTCGAGAAATGTATTGCAGCCAAGCGTCCGGTGATCATCGCCACGCAGATGCTCTACTCGATGGTCAAGTCGCCGCGTCCGACGCGTGCCGAGGTGAGCGATGTGGCCAGCGCGATTTATGAGCGTGTCGATGCGGTGATGCTGAGCGACGAGACGGCTATGGGTGATTATCCCGTGCAGTCGGTCGAGACCATGTCGCGCATCGCTCGCGAGATCGAGCGGGACGAAACGCACTTCAAGCCGATGATTGATATGGATATGGTGTCCGTGAACCACGAAATCACAGCACAGCTGGCGCGTTCGGCCGTGCGTGCATCGACCAACCTGCCGATAAAATACGTGGTTCTCGATACGAAAACCGGCCGGACGGGACGTTATCTGGCGGCTTTCCGTGGCCGGAAGACCGTTATGGCAGTCTGCTACCAGCTTCATGCCCAGCGTATTCTGGCCCTCTCTTATGGCGTTGTGCCGATCCTTCGCAACCAGAAGTTGAGCGACAAATACCATTTCTTGGTCGATGCCATGGAGTTCATCGACCAGTACCGGAAACTCGAAGACGAGGATCTGTTGGCCGTAGTCGGGGGTAGCTTTGGCCCTGACGGTGGAGCTTCGTATGTCGAGATTGCCAACGTGCGTAACATCCGCAAGCGTAACGACGAGATCGTGGCGCAGGCGTTGCAGGTGCGCTAAACGCTCGGATTGGTGCGGGGCGAGCTGAAAGACAAGGTAGCACGCGGCGTGGCGTGGAGTCTGGGAGAGCGGGTCGGAACGATGCTGCTCTCGATGGGCGTGCGTCTGGTGATCCTGCGTTTGCTGACGCGCGAAATACTGGGCTACATGGCCATCCCGACCGCGATTGTGACGGTGGCATTGGTGTTGGTCGACAGCGGATTTTCGCAGAACCTGATTCGGCGTAAAGAGCCGTCGCAGGAGGATTATAAGTCGGTCTTTGTCTTCAACATCGTCGTGGCACTGCTGCTCTATGTGCTCGCCGTGGCCACCGCTCCGTGGCTGGCGCGCTACTACGCGATGCCCGACATCACACGCATCGCCCCGGTGTTCTTCCTGTTGCTGCCGATCAGTGCGCTGTGTGTCATTCAGAATGCGATTTTTTCCCGGCAGTTTCGCTTTGCGCTCTTGTCGAAAGCGACCTTTTTTGCCTCGTTTGTCAGCGGTCTGGTGGCAATCGGACTGGCCTTGGCCGGGTTCGGCATCTGGACGCTGGTGATCGAACGACTGATCTCGGTCATCGTGCGCACGGGGCTGCTGTGGTGGTTCAGCGACTGGCGGCCGTGTGGCAAGTGTCGCATCGAGCCTTTGCGGCAAATGGCACCGTTCAGCATGAGCCTGTTGGCTACCGATCTGATTTCGGCTTTTTATACCAAAATACCCCAATTCTTCCTCGGAAGGCTCTATCCGGCCGATACGCTCGGCTCGTTTGAGCAGGCCGTGAAGCTCAAGGATATGCCCTCTGTGTCGGCCGTGTCGGCTGTGCAGGGGGTGACCTTTCCGGCACTCTCGAAGATCCGCGACGACGCGCCGAAATTCGCCGAGGGCTATCGCCAGATCGTGATGATCGTGGCCTATGCCATGTTCCCGATGATGCTGGGGCTGTCGGCCGTGGCCTACGACCTGTTTGCGGTGCTGCTGGGTGAGGAGTGGATGCCGACGGTTCCCTATTTCGAGGCGGTGTGTCTGGCCGGTCTGTTCTATCCGATCTCGGCTATCTCCTATAACGTGTTGAAGGTCATGAGCGACGGCCGCATCATCGTGCGGCTGGAGATCGTCAAGAAACTGTTGATGACCGTGGTCTTTGCCGTGACGATTTCCCATAGCGTGCAGGCGGTTGTGTGGGGATTGGTGGTCATTTCGTTTTGCGAAATGGTGATTAATTTTATCGCGGCACGCCGTTTTACGACCCTCACCACGTTGCGGTTTCTCCGCACGTTGCTGCCGGCTGCGGCGATCTCATGCGTGATGTATGTCGTTGTGCGGCTGGTGACTGCGATGATGCCCGACGCAACGATGCTGCGTCTGATGACCGAGATTGCCGCCGGTTGTGTGACCTACCTGCTCCTCTCGGCACTCTTCCGGCTCGCGGCTTTCCGCGAGGTGATTACGCTGATCCGCAAACAAATTCGTTAAATCGTGCCACCGCTGACGGTCGGGGGTTGCTTTTCTTGGCTTTTCTTGTTACTTTTGTAGATAACCTTGACTCAAGATGAACGATCGTGCGTATGCTATTGATGCCCTGCGGGGTTTGGCTATTATAGGTATGGTGTTTTCGGGCTATATTGCTTGGAATGCCGATTTGCCGGCTTGGCTTTTTCATGCCCAAGTTCCGCCCCCTGCATTTACATTCGACGGCTCGTTGCCCGGCATTACATGGGTCGATCTGGTCTTTCCGTTTTTTCTCTTTGCTATGGGGGCTGCCTTCCCGATGGCCTTGGGGCGCAAGCTCGACCGCGGTATCGTGCCGTGGAGACTCGCCGGGGCGATCGGTAAGCGGGGTGTGCTCCTCGTGTTTTTTGCTATCGCATTGGGCAACCTGCGAATGGGGTCGCTGGATGCTGTGCTTCAGAATCCCGCTTTGAGTGCCCTCGCGACTTGGGTGGTCTGGGGTGGTTTTTTCGCGTTGTTTGTGCGGATGCCGCAGTTCTCGTCGCGGCAAAACAACCTCACCAATGCGCTCGGCGGAGGAGTATTGGGCGGGATGCTGGTGCTCTATGGGGTGTTGGACGTCCCGATAAATGCCTATCAATCCGATGTCATTATTCTTATATTGGCCAATGTGGTCGTCTTTGGGTCGTTCCTCTGGTGGCTGACGCGCAGGCAGTTGCTGCTGCGTATGGTCATCGTGGCTCTGTTGGTGGCGTTGAAGATCGGCGGGTCGGTCGAAGGTTCGTGGACAGCGGCTGTTTGGAACGGGTCGTTTGCGCCGTGGCTTTTCCGCACCGAATACCTGCAATATCTTTGTATTGTGCTTCCGGGCAGCGTGGCCGGAGAGCAGATCCTGCGCTGGCTGAAGCGCAAGCCGCAGATGCAGGCAACGGAATCCGAGGCGCGGTGGCGGGTCTATTTGGCCGCGCTGTGTGCTCTGGGGCTGATTGTCGTGAACCTCTGGGGGCTGTATGCGCGACACCTTACGGCAAATTTTGTGATGACTCTGCTTCTGGGCGTTTTGACGTGGTGGCTGCTGCGGAACAGAAGGGACGAGACCGCGCGATTGCTCTATCGCCTCTTTGCTACGGGGTTTTTCTGGTTGCTTCTTGGCCTGCTCTTTGAGCCGTTCGAGGGGGGCATCAAGAAGGATCTGGCCACGATAAGCTATCTTTTTGTCACCTCCGGCTTGGCTTCGTTGACCTTGCTCGTTGCGACCGTACTCCTCGAATACCTCCGCGTGCGTCCTTGTGTGCTCGCACCTTGTGGTCAGAATCCGATGATTGCCTACACGGTGGCGGGCTACGTGGTCATGCCGCTGCTCTCGTTGCTGAATGTGTGGGTGGCGATCCCGTGGCTGTGGGGTGCATCGAGCTGCGCGATGTCGATCGGCCGAAGTGTGATTGTTGTGGCGGCTACCGTGCTGATTACATTGATGTTCACGCGTCGGAAGATCTTCTGGCGGACTTGATGCAAACAAAGAGTTCAAGCAGCATCCTTGTTAGTGAATTTCTTTTTAAGGGAGCATTGTTTTTGCTCTCAGGCCGCGGCTCGCGGGGCGGCTCGAAGCACAGCGAAGAGCAGGCCTCCGCGTGGCGGAGCTGCGGCCTGCCGACTTGCTACGCAAGCCGAAAACAACTCGCCCAATAAGCCCGAATTACTGCTTGATCCAAAAAAAAACACCGATCTTGCGATCAGTGCTTCGTGTTGAGCTACCAGGACTCGAACCTGGAATGACAGGACCAGAATCTGTTGTGTTACCATTACACCATAGCTCAATGCCGTTTTGGTGATGCAAAAGTAGAACTTTATTTCGCAACTGCAAAGAAAAAATCAAAAAAAATTTCGTACTTTTGTTTTTATCGCGGTGTCGAAAACCTCGATGAAAACTAAAACTGCACTAAATCAGAAAATTATGGGTATTAAGTTACGCTTGATCGTCATGAACTTTCTCCAATATGCAATTTGGGGAGCTTATCTGACATCTATGGGATCTTACCTTGTTGGCGTCGATCTGGCTTCGCACATCGGCATCTTTTACGCCATGCAAGGCATCGTTTCACTCTTCATGCCGGCGATTATCGGCATTGTGGCTGACCGCTGGATTCCGGCGCAGCGTCTATTGGGCATGTGCCACCTATTGGCGGCACTCTTCATGGGGGCAGCCGGATATTATGCCATGACGGCCGGCAGCAGCGTCGAATTCGGAACGCTGTTTACGCTCTATTCGTTGAGCGTGGCCTTCTATATGCCGACGATTGCACTCTCCAATTCGGTGGCTTACAGCGTGCTCGAGGGGGCAGGACTGGATACGGTCAAGGCTTTCCCGCCGATTCGCGTTTGGGGAACTGTGGGCTTCATCTGTTCGATGCTCCTCTGTGATGCTGCGGGATTCCAGACGACCTACATGCAATTTATCCAGTGTACCGTGCTGGGGTTGGTGTTGGGATTCTACGCCATGACGCTGCCGGCGTGCCCGGTGAGCCGTTCGGGGAACAAGAAGAGTCTGGTCGAGGCACTCGGACTGCGCGCATTTGCGCTTTTCAAGCAGAAGAAAATGGCTTTGTTCTTCATCTTCTCGATGCTGCTTGGCGTCTCGCTGCAAATCACCAATGGCTTCGCAAACCCCTTCATCACCAGCTTCCGCGACATCCCGCAGTACGCTTCGACCTTTGGGGCGAACCACGCCAATGCGCTGATCTCGTTGTCGCAGGTTTCGGAGACCCTCTGCATCCTGCTTATCCCATTCTGCCTGAAGCGGTTCGGAATCAAGAATGTGATGCTCATGGCTATGTTTGCATGGGTGCTGCGCTTCGGATTATTCGGAATCGGAAACCCCGGGGCGGGTGTGTGGATGTTTGTCCTGTCGATGATCGTCTATGGCGTGGCGTTCGACTTTTTCAATATTTCCGGATCGCTCTTTGTCAATAAGGAGACCGATGTGGCAATTCGTTCGAGCGCACAGGGGCTGTTTATGATTATGACCAACGGCATCGGTGCTACGATCGGAACGCTCGGCGCGCAGGCGGTGGTCAACCACTACGTCAATTCGCAGTCCACGGCCGAGGCTATGACCGCCGGGTGGTCGACCTCGTGGCTCGTCTTTGCCGGGTACGCACTGGTCGTGACCGTCGTTTTCGCCCTTGTTTTCCGTTACAAACACGATCCGGCAGCAATCAAGTAAGACAAGATTGAACAACCGAAATTCTTTTATTTCATCAATATAAAGTGCAAGAATCGCGGATTCGTCCGTAAGATTTACTATTTTTGCACCATTATACCAAAAACTCCCGCATCGACATGAAAGATGTCATTCAACTTCACGATAAGAAGTTCAAAATCATGATCCCCGCCGAACAGATCGACGAGGCCGTGGCCGCCGTGGCTACACGCATCAATGCAGACTATGCTCAAAAAGAAACACCGCTGTTCGTCGGCGTGCTGAACGGATCGTTTATGTTCATGAGTGACCTGATTAAGAAAATCGAGTTCAACAACGAACTTTCATTCGTCAAACTCGCTTCCTACGAGGGTACGGCTTCGACCGGTGAGGTGCGAAGCCTGATCGGACTGAACAACTCGATCGAGGGTCGCCACGTGATTATTGTCGAGGATATCGTCGATACGGGCGAGAGCATCGAACACATGATGCACGAATTGGGTCGTCACAATCCGGCGAGCATTGCCGTATGTACGCTCTTTTTTAAGCCCAAATCCTACCGCAAGCAGATTCCGATTACCTACCGTGCAATGGAGATTGGCAACGAATTTATTGTCGGCTATGGTCTCGACTACAATCAGTTGGGGCGTAGCTTGAAGGATATTTATGTAGTTACCGAATAATGGCTCTTCTTCCCGATCTCGAACTTCTCGAAGGGGGGCGTTTGTTGCCCCTTGTGGAGGATTTTTACACCATCCAAGGTGAAGGTTTTCACGCCGGGAAACCGGCCTATTTCATCCGGCTCGGCGGTTGCGACGTAGGGTGTCGCTGGTGCGATGCAAAATATACGTGGAATCCGAAGCTCTATCCGCCGACCCCTGTGCAGACGATCATCGACCGTGCGACGGCGTGTCCGGCGCAGGCGATTGTGATCACCGGGGGCGAGCCGTTGCTCTACCCGCTCGATCCTTTGACGCAGACGCTCCGTGCAAAGGGGCTGCTGATCTTTCTGGAGACCTCCGGGTCGCACCCTTTCAGCGGGTGCTTTGATTGGGTGTGCTTGTCGCCGAAGCGTCAGCAACCTCCGTTAGATGAGGCTTATGCGCGTGCGCATGAGTTGAAGGTGATTGTCGAATCCGAGGCCGATTTGGAGTGGGCGGAGCAGAATGCTCAACGCGTTAGTGCCACCTGCATGCTCTATCTTCAACCCGAGTGGAGTGTCGCCGAGGAGGTGATGCCGGCCATTGTCGAGTATGCCAAGGCGCATCCGCGTTGGAATATCTCGATTCAGACCCACAAATACATGCATATTCCTTAATGAAAGTTCAGCCCGGCCGCCGTTTCTGGATTGCTGCCACGACGGTAATCGTGGTGATCTCGGTTCTTTTGGTCGGGCGTAACTTGCTGCATGCCATTAAAATAAAACGCCAGATCAGCGTAATTGAGCGTGAGCAGGATCTCTACCGTGCGCGCATCGAGCAGGACAGCACGTTGCTCGAACAGTTGCGTTACGATGATTATCTGGAGGAGTACGCCCGCGAGAATTACCACATGCAACGCCGTGACGAGCACGTCTATGTGATCGAGGATTAATAGGTTGCGACCTCTCTGCAAGCTCGAGAACCTGTTTGTTGGGGATATTGCGACCTCTCGACAGGCTCGAGGATCGAATGTGCTGTTTCTGCAATACAGATATTTAGTCGCCCCTTAAAATCGCACTTATCTACTGACATACAACAAATTACTTTTATATATTCTTTGATAAATGTGCA
>CAZHEY010000029.1:0-40138 GCA_964532025.1 uncultured Alistipes sp.
AAGGCAGTTCAGAGAATTGAGCGACGAAACCAAACAAAAAATCAGCTTATCTACAACCGGCAAGCCGAAAAGCAGCAGCCATAAACAGCACCTTTCGCAAGCACTCAAAAATTATTGGCAAACTGTACCGAACAAGCCAAATGCAGATAAATCATCCCCGACCGAAACCGGTCAGATTATCTGAATTAAGTAGAGGCCAAAAACCTCTACTTTTTCTTCTCTACGATTAACAAAGTGGGGAAATGTAGTTTTTAGAGTACGCATTCGCTCTGAAAACGCATCAAAAATAATAAAGAAAAGCAACATATAAACGTGATAAAATGCGACACAATCAAAATAAAATCCAACTATAAATATCTGTTAGATAAGAAGGTGAATTTTAATGTCCTCTACGATGCAAAGCAAAATTGGCAGAATGGCGAATTGTACTCATCCAAGGGAAATCAAGACATACCTTTCAACTTATATATTGCGACCAATTATGCGAAACAGACATTGACGCTTGAGTTTTCATCCAAAATTTTGTTTGATGACTATCCAAAATTGATAACGGCTGAAACCTTGCCTCAATGTTTACGCAACTTGAATAATTTGGGCATTTGCACGGTTGATGTTGGCGGCATTCTTAAAACCGGATGTGTTACCAAAGCGGATATAACAGAGGATGTGCCTTTTGAATTGACTGATGACATTTTGACCGCTCTAAATAATAATGTAGAAAATTATCGCCGTTTCAAGTGGCAACATTATATAGGTAAGGGAATAACATTTACAAAAAATGTAGTTGGTCGAGGTCGTGAGGAGATTAAATTCTATAATAAAATTAAAGAGTTATCATCATCGGCTCAGAATAGGCGATTTCTCTCTATGTTGAATAGTCGGCAATCGGTAGAATCTTACTTCTCGGATAAAACACGTGTTGAAATCACATTGGCTACGCAACCTCAAATCCGCGATTCTTTGCAAATTGATAATACCTATCTACCGGTCTTCTTTTCTTCGACGGCCAATCCGATTCTGTCTCAATTCGACAAGATTTTCGATACTTCTAAAACTGAATTGTCGGCAGACATAGATACATACGACGCTTGGGCAATGTCGGTGATTCTGGAACATTACGGCGGAAACCTGCAACAGATAGAACAGTCGATTCGCGGCCTCTATAAGTTTCGCTCGAGCCTAAATTCCCGAATGCAAAAAATAGAGCGGCTGCAACGCACGCAGAATGTCAGTCAACGTAGCAAAGTTGAGGATGTGCGTGAATTATTGTGTTAATTTAATTCTGTGTCAAAATAATCTGTTAAGGACGGCTGGTAGCCGTCCTTTTTTGTATCAGAAAAACTTAAAAGATTATTTTGCCTTTTTGGGAATAGTCAATAGCACGCCTCTCCGAATTGTGCAAAATTTGTTTCGGTAGGGATTCTCCGGCGAAAGCCCAAAATTCCGCAAACTGCCATAACTGATTCCAACCTCCTCTTTAGATAGGTGTTCATAGATTGCGGCCAATGAGCCGAAGTAGTGATGCTGTCCGTTGACCATTTCGACGTGGACAACGGTACGTATTGCCTTTTCTTTTTCCATAGTATTCCTAATTTTAGACAAATGTAGAAAAAGATGACAAATATCACAAATATATCATATAATTGTTATAAATAATTTGCATATATCAAATAAAAGTCATATATTTGTATTGCAATCAAAAGAGAAAACGATATGACAACTCATGCAAATACAAAATTCATAGAGCAAGAACCAAGGCGTCACACCTCCCCAACCCGCGGAAGCAACCATAGATTTTTCATCCCAATCTATAATGAACAAAATTTTGAATCCATAGGCACAACTATTGGAAAATAGTTTTGTTTTCTTGAACTTTGTGATAGCAACAGCCCAAAAAAGGGGTTAGTTATTGCACAATCCAATTTTGTTTTCTACATTTGTAGAACATACAAACAAACACGGAAAGTGTAAGTTTATTCTCGCTAAACGAACGTAGGAAACTCGATAGAGAAGAGAGTAAGCGGATTAATCTTTCGTCATGTCCATCATGGATACGGCGTGGGGCTGTTGCTTATTTTATTCTCATGGTTTCCTACGACCAGTTTAGCTAAAATAAGTTTTCAGCACCACGCTTTCTACTTATTAAAAAATCAAGACGCAAACTGTCGCACAGGTGCAAGAACGACAACCTAAACTTTCAAACCATGAAAAAACTGTTCTTTCTTGTAGCCGTAACCGTGTTGTTTGCGGCATGTACCAAAAGCAATGAGGGAGTAGAAACGCCTATCCCGCCGACCAAAATTCCCATTAACATCTCGATGAGTATGTGGACACGTGTGTCCGATACGGCTTACGAAAGCGGCGACAAGGTGGGTATCTATGTTGTCAACTACAACGGCTCGACCGCGGGGACTTTGCAATCGACGGGCAACTACGTCGATAACATGCGCTTCACCTACTCCACGAAATGGACGCCCGATTCTGAAATCTACTGGGCAAATCAAACGACGAAGGCCGATTTTTACTGCTACTATCCTTATGGCACGCCCTCGAATGTTGCGACCTATGCTTTCACCACGAAGGCCAATCAAGCGTTGCAGAGCGACTATAAGGCTTCCGAATTCCTGTGGGGAAAAGCCACAGGTGTCAGCCCGACGGCAAATGCCGTTCCCATTACGACCAACCGTTCGATGAGCAACATGCTGGTTTACATCGAAGCAGGCAAGGGCTTCACGGCGGAAACGCTGGCTGCCGCCACGAAATCGGTGAAAATCTGCAACGTGAAGACGGCCGCTACTATCGACCTTCGGACGGGTGTAGCAACCGCAACGGGCAACGCCACCGAGGTCACACCTTATAACGAAGGCACATACTATCGTGCCCTCATCGTTCCGCAGACCGTAGCCGACGGCTCGAATCTGATAACTATCACAATCGACGGAGTGGATTATACGCTGGCTAAAGGATTCACCTTCAAGCCCAATACCCAACACAAATTCACGGTAACGGTCAACAAAGCCAGCAGCGGTGTCAATATCGGCGTCGGCAACTGGGAGACCGACGACGTAGACCACGGAGGCTCTGCCGAATAATAGAAACCACTATTAAACATTTTGTTTATGAAACGGACAAATTTCCTGTTCGGAGCGTGTGCCGTCCTTGCCCTGGTGTCGTGCGTCAAAGACCCCGACATTCCAACCGTAGGCGAGAATGACACGTCGCTTCCGATACAACTTTTCAACGAGATTGTGCAAGTCCCGACGACGCGTGTCAACGACGAAGGCTTCTGCAATGGCGATGCCGTAGGTGTCTATGTCGTGAACTACGTCAATAGCGCACCGGGCACGCTGCAAACCAGCGGCAATCAGGCCGACAACGTCAAATATACCTACGACGAACCCAATAGCAAATGGGTGCCTATCTCTCCGGTCTATTTCCGCGACAAGCATACTCACGTCGATATCTTCGGCTACTATCCCTATTCGACGCCCTCGTCTATCGAGGCCTATTCGTTCGAGGTAGCCAAAGACCAATCGACCGATGCGGCAAATGGACTGTTGGGCGGCTACGAAGCCAGCGATTTTCTGTGGGGTAAGTCGGCCGATATTACGCCTACATCCCAGCGTATCAGCCTCAAATTTCAGCACGCTATGGCCAGCGCGTGCGTCACGCTCACCGAGGGCACGGGCTTCGGCGTAGGCGAGTTTGCCGGATTGGAAAAATCGGTGCTTGTCACCAATACCGTCCGCAAGTCGACCATTGACCTCTCAACCGGTACGGTGACCCCCACGGGTGACCTCCCGACCACCGGAACTGTCACCTGCAAAAGCGGCGAAGATTTCAAGGCGATTGTTGTTCCTCAAACCGTTGCCGCGGCTACTCCGATGTTCAGTATCACGGTTGACGGTGTGCCCTATGTTTTTCGCAAAAGCGAACTTTTCACCTACTATCCCTCCAAGATTCACAAGTTCACGATTGAAATCAGCAAGAAAAGCACCAGCGGACTGGAGTTCAAACTCTTGGGCGAGAGCATCACCGCGTGGGAGAGCGACAATATTTCCCACGACGGCACAGCGCGCGAATATGTCATCATCCAGTGCGACGAACCCGGCACGCTCGAAACCTGCATCACCGCTTCGGGCAAAGACCTCACCAAAGTCAAGAATCTGAAAGTGACCGGTACTATCGACGCGCGCGATTTCTTTATGATGCGCGATAAGATGACCGCCTTGCAATCGCTTAACCTCAAGGAGGTGAAGATTGCAGACGCAAATTACAATATTGGTAGTACTTATTATTCATATAATGCCAATGAAATTCCGCGTGAAGCTTTTCAACAGAAGTCTTCTTTGATTCGTTTTGTTTTTCCCGAAGGAATTACGAAAATAGGTGGCAGTGCTTTTTTTGGTACTAATCTTTCCGGTTCGCTGATTATTCCGAACGGTGTAACCGAAATAGGCAGCAGTGCGTTTAATGGTTGTAGTTCTCTTTCAGGAACGCTTACACTGCCTAAATCATTGGTTTCCATTGGAGGTCATGCCTTTGATGGCTGCTCGGGGCTTATCGGGACTTTGGATATTCCGTCAACGGTAAAAAGTATAGGTATACAGGCTTTTGTTAAATGCTCTGGATTTACCGGCAATCTTATTTTGCCGGAAGAATTGGAAGAATTAGATGACTGGGCATTTTACAGTTGTTCTGGTTTTGCAGGTTCTTTGACTATTCCCGAAAAAATTACAAAGATTGGCATCTACACTTTCAGTAGTTGTACTGGCTTTGATGGACAATTGACGTTACCTCGCAATCTAACCGAAATAGGTGATGACGCTTTTTCTGGTTGTCATTTTCGCGGCCCGCTTGAATTACCGTCTAATTTGGTGACTATTGGAGAATTTGCATTTAATGGCAATCAATTTTCGGGTAAACTTATTTTGCCGCCCTCTTTGACGATAATAAAAAGAATTGCGTTTGCTAATTGTTCTCGTTTGACCGGCGTAGTGGAGTTGCCAGAGGAGATTACCTCGATTGCACCTTACACCTTTTCAGGTTGCAGCCAATTGGAAGGAGTGGTAATTCCCAAAAATGTGGAGGCAATTCGAGAAAACGCATTTGTAGATTGTTTCCAACTGAATTCGATTGTTTGCAAAGCGCAAACGCCACCGATTCTGAGTGCTTCGGCTTTTAATGGTGTAGCCAAAGACAACTTTACGGTCGAAGTCCCCGATGAAGCCGTAGCCAATTACAGCACCGCGCCCAACTGGCAGGAGTTCAAGCGTTTTGCAGCACACCGCGATTTCTCGGTCAGCCGCAATCTATTCCGGACGCTGAATGCGTCGCTTTCGAAGACATTGGTGATGCGAGCACCGAGCGGAGCGTCGTGGAGCATCGAATCGAAACCCGACTGGGTGACGGTCGAGCCGATGAACGGTGTGGGAAAGGTCGAGGTAACAATTACGGTGGCCGACCAGCCCAAGGGCGCAGGCAACCGCACCGGAGAGGTGGTATTTCTGCTCGACGGGCAGGACTATCGTTCGCGTACTACTGTTGAGCAATACGACTACCAATATGGCGACGGCGATGTGATGACGGCACAAACAGCGACCCAAGGAGCAGGTGTTAATCTGGTCTTTATGGGTGATTGCTTCGATGCCAAAGATATCTCCGAGGGGGCTTACCTCAACGGAATCAACCAAGCAATCGACTATTTCTTTGCCGTAGAGCCTTACAAAACCTACCGCGACTACTTCAACGTCTATGTGGTCTTCGGACTTTCGCCCGACAGCGGAGTGGGTACGGTAAACACGATTCGCGAAGCAAAATTCGGTTCGGCCTATTCGTTGGGCGGAATTTGTCCCGATGAAGCCATTACCTTTGAATATGCCTGCAAAGCCCCGATTCACGACGATGTCTCGACGGCATTGGTGACGATGATTCTCAACACCAACGAGTATGGCGGCATCACCTACATGTGGGGCGACGGTTCGGCGATTGCCTGCTGCCCGATGACTGAGGATGTCTATCCCTACGATTTCCGCGGTGTGGTGCAGCACGAGGCCGGTGGCCACGGATTCGGCAAATTAGGCGATGAATACATCTATCACAATGCTTTCATTCAGAACTGCACCTGTATTTGCTGCCCGCATGTTATGGAGTTCAATCTCAATAAGGCTCGTGGCTGGTACGAAAATCTTTCGCTGACAGGTAATATGCACGCCGTGCCGTGGTCGCACCTGATTTTCGACCCGCAGTATTCTAACTTGGTCGATGTCTATGAGGGCGGCTATATGCACATGCGTGGAGTATTCCGCTCCGAACCGAACTCCTGTATGGACAACAACATTCCTTACTTCTCGGCCATTTCGCGCGAAGCGATTGTCAAGCGACTAAAACAGTATGCCGGAGAGAGTTATTCGTTCGAGGATTTCAAGATTCACGACGTACTCGATGCCTCGACCGCCGGAGTAGAAAGCCGCTCGCTGTCGACCGCACTCGAATATTCGGCATCGAACAAACAGCAATGCCCGGTATATGCAGGCGACAAACCGAAATTCAAAAAATCAAAATAGGAGGCAATTATGAAAAATTATATCATTGCAATTATCGTGATTTTGGCGTTCGGTGCGTGCAGCAAATCGACCGAGGACATTATCGTAAACGACCCCTCGGTGATGCGATTCGCCGCCGACATTGCCCAAACAAGAGCAACCGCGTCCGCATTTGAAACCAACGACCGCATCGGGCTCTTTGCCACCCAATACGACAACACCACGGCGCGTCCGCTGCAAGTGTCGGGCAACTGGGCAAACAATGTCTCGGCGACCTTCGACGGAACAAATTGGGCAACGGCCAAGAAGATATTTTGGAGCGAAGGCAAAATGGATGTCTACGGTTACTATCCTTATCTATCGCCCATAACCTCTATCGACGAACAGCCGTTCAGCGTGGCACTCGACCAGTCGACCGAGCGCAACGGCGACCAGTTGGGCGGTTACGAGGCTTCCGATTTCCTGTGGGCAAAGGTCGCAGGGGTCGAGCAGACGCAAGAAACCGTGGCTTTGCAATTCCGACACCGGATGAGCAAAATGGTTGTCAAGTTCCAAAAAGGTGCTTCCTATGTCGGCGATTTCCCCGATAATGCCACCGTCTATATTCATAGTGTAGTGCCTTCGGCGGTTTTGGATTTCACCACAGGAGCTGTAACCAAAGACATGTACGGCGAAATGACAACCATTACGTGCCGCAAGGTCGACAATGCAACCTACGAGGCGATTATCGTGCCGCAACGATTAACTTCGCGCCGCCCGTTCATCGAGGTCGTAGTAAACGGCGTCTCTTACCTCATCGAGGACACTTTTAACTTCAGCCCGGGAAAGATGTACACCTACAACCTGACCATAAATTCCAACCCCGACCAAGTCGAAATCGACATCGGTGGCTCCGTAGAAGGCGGCTGGAACTAATCTGTATAGCAGATTCGTGATTGCACACCTTGAAAAATGACTGCAAACAGAGGACTATTCATTTAGCCCTCTGTTTTTTGCCTAAATAGTTGCATATATCATATATATGTAATATATTTGTACTGTCAAACAAAATAAGTATATGGCAGAAAAAGTAATCATCTACGCGCGCGTGTCAACACTTGGCCAAGATTATGACCGGCAATTATGTGAGTTGAGAGCCTACGCAACCCGAATGGGCTACACGGTAGTGCGCGAATTTAGCGAGAAGATAAGCGGCGCAAAAAAGATAGCCGAAAGGGCTGCCCTAACCGAACTACTGCAATATGTCGAGGTTAATAAAGTGGATAAGGTTCTGATTTACGAATGTTCGCGTCTTTCGAGGCGAGCCGTTGATTTTTTAAGTGTAATAGAAAATCTTACTGCGCTTAGAATTAGCGTATATATACATCAAAACGGGCTTGAAACGCTCTTAAATAACAGACAACCCAATCCGATAGCAAACCTTGTCCTTGGCATTTTAGCACAGTTCAACTCAATGGAACGCACTTTAATCCGCTCCCGAATGGAATCGGGCTACAATCACTACCGACAGCAAGGCGGCCAAGTCGGTCGCAAACAAGGCTACAAAAAGTCCGACGAACAGTTAAAAATCGACTACTCGAAGGAAATTTCACTCTTAAAGAAAAATATTTCTTTGCGCAATATATCCTCTATAACAGGCACTTCCGTTTCGACCTTGCAAAAAGTTAAAAAAAAGTTCGCCTAAACACTTGACTTTTTACCCTTCAACCCTATATTATAATAAAACAAAAAAATATGACCTAATTAGCAGGCTGTTCACGGCCTATTGTGAAGGGGTTACGTCCCCGGCGAAACCAAAAGTCTTGCAACACAAACGCAAGAGCCGAAAGTAAAAAATAAAGATATTAAGTTGTTAAACTTTGATAACTATTGAACAATGCAAAAAAGCATTAAAAGAACATAACTATCCGAATCACATATCCGATGACCAAGTAAAGGAACTTCGAGAATACCTCTATTTTTTGGTTTCGTTGCAAGTTGAGGCGGAACAAAAAGACGAAAAAAATGAGTAAAGTAGTGATATATTGTCGTGTCAGCACGAAAGAGCAAGAAATGGGCAACTCTCTGAATTGGCAGGAGGAATATGTAAGAAAACATTGTGCGGCGCGCAACCGCGACGTCGTGGCTGTCTATAAAGATGATAAATCAGGGAAAACATTTCGCAACAGAGATGAATTTCATAACCTGATGAAATTTTGCAAAGCACATAAGAGCGAAATAGATTACGTGTATGTCTATCGGTGGGATAGGTATTCGCGCAACCTGAAAGAAGCGTTAATCAACCTCGATTACTTCGATAAATTAGGGATTGAGGTCAATTCTGTGGAACAGAACGTCGACTTCCATGCAGCAGAGTGGATTACATTGTTATCTCTCTACATTTCGGCAGCGCAAACCGAAGATGTCAAAATCTCTCGCCGCACCAAAGAATGTATACATCAAGCACGCGAAAACGGACATTGTGTGTGCCGTGCGCCCCGCGGTTACTTGAATCGGCAACACGATGATGAACATAAATACGTGGTAATTGACGAATCGGTTGCTCCGCATATTCGTGCCATTTTTGCAGAAGTTGCCGAAGGCGTGATGACCCCTACGGCTATCGCTCGTAAATTTGCGCGAAAAGGATTTGCAATACACAAAAATTCGATGATGAAGATGTTGCGCAATCCTTTCTATAAGGGCTATATATTCGTACCGACATATAACGATACAAAGATAACAATACCCGAGCATTTGGTTCGAGGGCTACACGAAGCAATGATAGATGAAGAGACTTTCGATAGAGTACAAGATGTGATAGACGGTTCTCGTAAACATACCCCCAAGGCAACACGTGTTTTACATCCCGATTTGTTTCTCCGCAAATATGTCGTGTGTCCTGTTTGCGGTGCTCCGTTGACCGGAAGCGGTTGCACAGGTAATGGTGGAAAATACTACTATTATAATTGTAGCCGAGACGGTAAGCATTTTCGTATCAGTGCACCCAAGGCCAACGAACTGTTCCGTAAATATGTCGCAACGCTTGTCCCCAACGACGGTATATTGGAACTATACAGTATGGTGCTAAACGATATAAAGAATGCCGACCATAAAAAGATAACAGCAGAGATAAAGAAAGTTCAAGACGAACTTGGTAAATGCAACGAGCGTTTGCGTAACATATCTGTAAAATACGCTGACAATGAAATCGGCAAGGAGGATTATGAAAATCTGACACGCCAAATTAAAGAACTGCTGCAACGAACAACAGATAGGAAAGCACTCTTGGAAAAGGCTCTGCAAACAGACATTGAACCTAAATTGAAGTACAGTATGTATCTGATTAGCAACTTGGCACAGTATATAGACGATAGTCCTGTTGAGGCTAAATGCAAACTGATTGGTTCGATGTTCCCTACTAAATTGCAATTCGACGGAAAATTATTTCGAACCGACACTTACAATTCCGTGCTTGACTTAATCTATCGGCAAACCAACGAGTTACGAGGCCAAAATAAAAGAGACTTCTCGAAAAATATCGAAAAGTCTCCTCAAGTACCCCCTCAGGGGCTCGAACCCTGGACCCCAACATTAAGAGTGTCGTGCTCTACCAACTGAGCTAAAGAGGCATCAATCTTTGTGATTGCGGATGCAAAGGTAGTGATAAATTTTATTTCTCCAAAGAATCCTTTCGATTTTTTTCGAAAAATATCGTCACAACTACTCCACGACGAGTTTATCGCTATTCCATTCGCCGGCAGCATCGAGGTAGACAAACGGCCGCGAGTCGCCCAATTCTTTCATTTTCAGATAGCTTTCGTAGAGATTTATGCCATTGGCCGACTTGGTTGCCAGTTCGAAGGCCACCACCGACGGATGGCGTTTGGCAGCGTGGTAACTCTCGGCCGTGCGCTCGGTATAGGCCGTCAGCCGCGTCGGGTCGTTGGTCGGATTCCCGCCCTTGCGGCGCGACATACCACTACGACTCGAGTCGATCGGCGCACGCACAATCACATAAAGCCCCTGCGCATCGCAATAATCGAGCAACGCCTGCGACACCTCGCCGGGCAGCAAGCGCAGCGTATTGAAGCCCTTGGCACGCAAAGCCTCGACCTCGACCTCCCCCGCTGTTCCCGGCACATCGGCCACACGCAGGGTCACCGGCTCGCCGTTGATTTGCATCCGACCGTCGCGCATCTCCAAAGCTCGAAGACCGATTCGATACTCCTGATACTCGACAAAACGCCCCTCATGCTGCGTGCGCAGCCGCAAGGTGTGCTGGGTCGGCAGGTCGGCACTCCAGAGGTGGCTGACCGGAATCCGCGCCAAAAAACGCACCGTATCCTCGTGCCGCATGTCGATGGTGATGTCCTTATGCCCGATAGCCACACTCTCGCCGGTACGTGACTGTAAATCATAGTAGATACGCGAGGTGCGCGGGTTGAGTGCATCGCACTTCACGGCGATCGCCACCTCGGCCGTAGCATATCCCGTGTCGTCCTTCTCGATCCACGTATTGGTCGTAATGTCGCGCACGCGCAAGGTCGGCTGGGTGAAGACCCACACGCTGCCGAGCGTCGGTTTTGCTGCCGTTCGCCAACTCTCCAGCGCAGCCGTAGCCGGGGCTGCGGAGAGTTCGATTTCGATCTGATTGCGCCCCTCCTTCGCCTGCTTGGTAAGGTTGAACTCGGCCGGAGCACCCGCATCGGCATTGAAGGCGATCGGCACACCATTCAGACGCACCTCGTAGTCGGCCGATGCGCTGTCGATGTGCAACAGCACCTGCCGGTTCACCCACGCAAAGGGCACGGTAAATGAGGTCGAAAACCGAGTTCCGCTCTGCGTCCAGTCGCCTAACTGTGTCCGGTAGGTATTGTTCCCAACTCCGGCCACCGCAGCCTCGTCGGCCGAGGGGTAGACTACGATCGCGCTTCGGGGTTGCTCCTTACCGTAGGAGGGCTTGTAGCCTTGCGCCGCAGCTGCTGCAACCGAAAAAAGCGTTATGATTGAAAAGATTCTCCGCATAAGTTCGTATATTTGTTCCTGTAAAGGTACTGATTTTTTCTATATTTGCGATGTCTGAACTCCCCAAACTCAATTTTCCACCGATCCGGCTGCGTGCACGCCAACGGAATCAGGCTGTAGAAGTCTGGGATTCGCTGCGCGGTATCTATCTGGTGCTGACGCCCGAAGAGTGGGTTCGCCAGCACCTGATCGCCTACCTCACGACCCACCTCAACGCCCAGCCCATGCAGATCATCGAGGAGTATGCCGTGGCACTCAACGGCCAGCCCCAACGCGCCGACGTGGTGGTAGTCGACGATCGGGGCGCGCCGCTATTGGTCGCCGAATGCAAAGCACCCGGGGTAGCAATCAGTGCACAAACGCTGGCGCAGGCCGTGCGCTACAACTCGGTGCTTCAAGCCCGCTACTTGGTGTTGACCAACGGGTTGCGCCACTACTGCTACGAACAGCACGACGGGGACTATACCCCACTCACGGATTTCCCGAAATTATAGCTGCCGGAAACTACGGCATCAGGTTGTTGAATTTCAGGTCGATATAACGCTGAAAAGCCTCCTTGTAGTTCTCCCCAATCGGCACATACTCCGTGTCGCTGAGGAAGATGCGCCCCTTGACGTAGGATTTGATCGCATGCAGGTTGACGATGTAGGAGCGATGCACGCGCATGAACAGCTCCGACGGCAAGGCGGCTTCCATGTTTTTGAGCCGGAACAAGGTGGTAATCGTTGAACCGTCGCCAAGGTGCATCCTGACGTATTCGCCCTCGCTTTCGAGGTAGACGATGTCTCTGATTTTCACCAACGAGACCTTGTAATCGGCCTTCACCGAGATATATTCCTTGTCTTTGGGCATCGCCTCCGAGACCACCTCCTGTGTGGCGGTTCGTTGGTTGTGACGCAGCTCATAGAGCGAATTAGCCTTGGCCGCAGCCCGATTGAAGTCGGCAAAACTGAAGGGCTTGAGCAAGTAATCGACCGCATCGAGTTTGAATCCCTCGATCGCATATTCGGAATAGGCCGTCGTGAAGATCACCATGGGGCGGTCGTTCAGCGCACGAACAAAGTCCACCCCATTCAGGTCGGGCATGTTGATGTCGACAAAGATCAGGTCGGCGCGCTGTTCGGCAAGTTGGCGTTGTGCCTCGATTGCGTCGTTGCAGGTCGCCACGAGTTCCAGATAGGGGATCTTCGCGATATAGGCGGTAATCTGACGCAGAGCCAGCGGCTCGTCGTCAATGGCAATACATTTAAGCATGGAGCGTCGGTATAACAAGGTTAACACTATATTTTTCTGCACTTTCCGCGATTTCGAGCGTATAGCCCTTTTCGCCATAGATCAGCGCAAGTCGTTTGCGCACATTCTCCAGCCCGATGCCGGCAGGTTGCTGCTCCCCGCTGCGCACGTGGCGACTGTTCTCGATATGCGCCGTCACCATCCCCTCGGCATATTCGACCTGCATGTGGATGAACGACGGGCGCTTGTAGCTCACCCCGTGTTTGAACGCATTCTCGACAAAGACGATCAGCAGCAGCGGCGGAATCGAGATATGCTCGGGCAGCGATTGCGGATAATCGACCCGAATGTCGATGGCATCGGTATAGCGAATTCGCATCAACTCGATGTAGTTGCGCAGGAACTGCATGTCCTTGTTGAGCGAGATGATCTCGCGTCCCGACTCATAGAGCACATAACGCATCATCTTCGAGAGTTCGATCACGGCATTTTTGGCATACTCCGTGTCGATGTCGATCAGCGCATGGATGTTGTTGAGCGTATTCATGAAGAAGTGCGGATTGATCTGGTATTTCAGATAATCCATTTCGGCCTGCAAGTTCTGCCGCTCCAACTCCTCCATGCGTTGTTCGTCGCGAATGGATTGATACATGAGTTTGATGCCCGTATTAGCTCCGCTCATGAAGAAGCCCAGAATCACATTCCAATACAACTCCAGATCGGTAAATGAGGCTTTGCGGTGCTCGATAAACTGCTCACCGGTCTGGTCGGTGAAGAGGAAATTGTCGACGAAATGGGCCTCGTAAAAATCTACCGCCCAGAAGACACCGACGATGAGTAAGAGGTTACAAATTAGGTATTTCCAATATTTGTGTTTGAGCATAAAACGTGGCGCAATAATTGCGTTGTGCACCAGAAATATCACCAGATAAGGTGTGATTTTGCGCCACGCGATCAGCACGTTTTCGAAGCTGACGTGCATCTCGGACATCATCTGCGAGTTCAACACAGGAACTAAAATGATTGCTGTCCAGACCATTACATAGAGCAAATTCTCGCCTACGGTTTGTTTACGCTGAATTTTCATGGCGTAAATATAGCAAAAAAATACCCGGCTCATCAAGAACCGGGTAGTAAAAGGCAGGTAACCGAACTAATTAGTGACGCCTCATTGTTAGAAATGGATTCTGTGACTATGAAGAATTCTAAATTCGAATCCACTGGCTACCTGCTTATAAACGCTATTTATTCAACAACGAAGGGCTGTATAGATAGCGTTTTATACTTCTTTTGGGTGTTTTTTCGAATTCCGTGGGATAAAGTACAATCTCGGAGACCCGCTCGAAAGCCGCCAACTGGCCGTTCAACTCCAGCAGGTTGTTCTGCATGATCTGCGGCAGTTCGTCCTTGTCGACGCCCTCGGCCTCGGCCTGTTCGTAATCGGGAACGACCAGAGCCTTGAGTCGTCCGTCGCCCGTGTCGAGCACCAGCGATTCGAGCACCAGATACATGTTATTGAGTTTGTCCTCGATCTGCTCGGGGTAGATGTTCTGACCGCTGCCCGAAAGGATCATGGTCTTGCACCGGCCGCGAATGTAGAGCGTTCCGTCGGACTCCATGATTCCCATATCGCCCGTATGCAGCCACCCGTCGGCTTCGAGCACCCGCTTGGTGTCCTCCTCGTTCTTGTAATAGCCCTGCATGACATGCTCGCCCTTGACCAGAATCTCACCGGGAATTCGCTCCGGATCTTCCGAGTCGATCTTCACGGTCAAGTAGTCTTTGATCGCCGTGCCGCACGACCCGGCTTTGAACAGGTCGTCGGAGGTGAAGCTGATGAGCGGGGCGCATTCGGTCATGCCATACCCCACCGTAATCGGGAATCCGATCTTCATCAGGAAAGACTCGGTCTCTTGATTCATCGGTGCACCGCCGACAATAAACAGGTAGACCTCGCCACCGAACGCATCGAGCAGTTTCTTCTTGATGACCGAATAGATCGCCGTATTGAGCAGCGGAATCTTCATGGCGATACTCATCGGCCCTTTTTCCAACAGCGGCAGCACCTGCTTGCGGTAGACCTTTTCGAGCACCAGCGGCACACAGTTGACCACCGTCGGCTTCACCTCCTGCATCGCCTCGATCAGGATCTTGGGCGAGGGGATACGCCCCAACAGGGTCACGTGTCCTCCGACGGCCAGCTGGGTCAGAAAATCGAACGCACAGCCGTAGGCATGCGCCAGCGGCAGGAACGACAACGCGCGGCCGCCCTTGACGAAGTAGTGTCGGTCGCTCTTGTGGCTGTAATATTTCGCCGCCGTCATGACGTTGCCCGTGAGGTTATTGATCGTCAGGATCACCCCCTTCGAATAGCCGGTCGTGCCCGAGGTATAGTTCAGCAAGCAGACGTGATCGTTGGGCAGATCGGGATATTTGATGTCGTTGATGCTGAACCCGCGCGGATAGCGAGTGCGGTAGTTTTTCATGATCTCCGACTGGAACTTGGTGAGCGATTTGCCATCGCGCTCGAAGATTACATGGAAGTCGGTCAACGAGAATACGGCACTGATCTGCTTGATCTGATCCTCCTCTATGTTATCCCAGAAATTATCGCCCAAGAAGAGCATGCGGCTCTCCGAGTGATTGATGATGTGGATGATGTCGGCCGGAGCGAAATCCTGAAGAATAGGGACAATGACCGCGCCGTAGGTTATCGTGGCCAGATAGGTGATACACCAGCGCGGATTGTTGCGGCCGATAAGGGCAATTTTATCACCGGGTTTAATCCCGGCTTTTTTGAAGAGCAAGTGAAGTTTGGCGATCTCCTTGGCCATCTCATAATACGAGAATGTCTCCTTCTTGAAATAGTCGGTCAGGGCCGCCATTTCTCGATTTTCGCGAAAACTTTGCTCATACAATTTTATCAGGTTCTCCTGTAACATAGTGCGTTATTCGTTCTAAAAAAGCGTATGATTTATCTCTTTGGTCACGGCACAAAGATAGAGCAAAAAACGGATATACCACATAGAGCATGTGATTTTTATCCGTTTCGAACTTTATCTTCTATCGATCGCCCGGTTTGTCCGATTCCTGCGAATCGCCGGGCTTATCTTTCGGCCTTTCCGGCCGAGGCGATGCCACAGGGCGTGGTCGCCAGATGTAGGTTTTCGATTCCGTTCCTCCCTTCAGCCGTTCGATATTTTTGCGGTGGGTATAGATCAGCAGAATGGCGATCACAAACGAGAAAATGACGAACGCCCGCGACTCGTTGACCTTGGGCGAGATGAGCGTGAAGACCGGGAAACAACACCCGGCAACCATCGAGGCCAGCGACACGTAGTGCGACACCATGAGGATCACAAACCACACCCCGAAGCAGAGCAGAGCCACCGGCGGGTAGATACCCGTCACAGCTCCGACTAACGTGGCCACACCTTTTCCGCCGCGAAATCCGGCAAATATCGGAAAGATATGCCCCAGCACAGCGGCAAAGACCGCCACGATCTTCAGGTTGATCACATCGTTCATACCGATATGGTCGTCGTATTTGAGCATTTCGATGATCGTAACCGCCACGAAACCCTTCAGAAAATCGAGTGCAAAGACGGGCAGCGCAGCACGCTTACCCAGTACGCGCAACATATTGGTCGTACCGGCATTTTTACTGCCGTGTTCGCGAATATCTACTCCGTAATATTTCTTGCCAATCCACACGGCACTCGGTATCGAGCCCAGCAGATAGGCAATGATAATCATGGTTGTAGCTGTATAATATGTCAAAATCATAGCCGGCTAAATGTAGGTTTCTAAAGGCAAATATAGACAAAATATCCAGAATAATCTATCCAGGCGGAAAAATAACCCGCGACTCTGCCGGCTATCTCGGAGATTTATCGTATATTTGTCCCTAAATTAAAGATTGGTATCGGTATGAATACAAAAGCATTGCTCGAACCCATGGGTTCGTGGGCGTGGTGGCGTTCGTGGGTTCTCATTTTTGTCGGTTGTGCGATCATGGGAGCTGGATTTGTGCTATTTATCAACCCCTACAAATTCGTTCCGGGAGGTGTTTACGGCATGGGTATCGTGCTCCACAATATTTTCCCCACGGTGCAGGTCGGTACTTTCGGCTACATGTTCGACATTCCGCTGATGCTCACCGCCATGCTCGTCTTCGGCGGTAAATTCGGAGCTCGCACGGTCATGGCGGCTCTCTTCACCCCGGGATTCATGAACCTGCTGACGCGCTGGGTCTATCCCGATGCCGATGCGGTTCAATCGCTCGATCCGGCATTGCTGCTGAACGGTCGGCTCGACCTGTCGAACGACCTGCTGCTGACGTGTATCATCGGCGCGGTTGTCATTGGCGTCGGGCAAGGGCTGGTTGTGCGCCAGCAGGCAACCACGGGCGGCACGGATATCGTGGGCATGCTGTTGCAAAAGTTTGCCGGTATCAAATTCTCATCAGGCATCCTCATCGCCGACGGATTCGTAGTTATGTCGGGTCTGGTGGTCATCGGCTTCGGACTGGGTATCGGCGAAGCGGCCTCGAACGGCTGGATGCTGACGCTCTATTCGCTCATCACGATCTACATCTCTTCGCGCGTAGTGGCCTACATGCTCGACGGTGCGTCCTACGACAAACTGCTCTTCATCATCAGCGACCACCACGAACCGCTCAAGCGTTTCATCATCGACAACCTCGACCGCAGCGCAACCTACATCAAATCGAAAGGCATGTACACCGACGCCAGCCGCGACATGATTTTTCTGGTTATCAGCCGCAAGGAGGTTCACCTCGTGCAGCAGAAGATCCGCGAAATCGACCCCAAGGCTTTTGTCGTCGTGACCGATGCCTACGACACATTCGGCGAAGGCTTCAAGGCTTTCCCCGATAAAGACACCATACAGGCCGAGTAATCCGCTCGGCAAATTTCAGAATCTATTCTTACAAGTTTTTCAATTGGAATTAAACCTCAATACATTGCGTCCGTTGGAAGGTGCGGGACGCAAACTCTTCATCGAAACCTACGGTTGCCAGATGAATGTCGGCGACACAGAAATTGTCGTGGCAGTGATGCAGGCCGAAGGTTACATCTACACCGAGCAGATCGAGCAGGCCGACGTGATCCTGCTCAACACCTGCTCGATCCGCGAAAATGCCGAGCAACGCATTTGGGGTCGGCTCTCCGACCTGCGACGCTACCGGCGTGCCCGACGCGGCTTGGTCATCGGCGTAATCGGCTGCATGGCCGAACGCCTCAAGGAGAAACTCACCGAGGGTCGCGACGGTGCCGATCTGGTCGCTGGGCCGGATAGCTACCGCGACCTGCCGCGGCTGGTGCGCGAAGCAGCTGGCGGCGGCAAGGGCATCAACGTGCAACTCTCGGCCGAAGAGACCTACGCCGAGATCGCTCCGGTGCGGCTCGACCGCAACGGCGTGAGCGCATTTGTCTCTATCATGCGCGGATGCAACAACTTCTGCTCCTACTGCGTCGTCCCTTATACCCGCGGTCGGGAGCGCAGCCGCGATGCCGCTACGATCGTCGCCGAAGCGCAACAGCTCTTCGACAACGGCTACCGTGAAGTGACCTTGCTCGGGCAGAATGTCAACTCCTACCGCAGCGAAGAGGCCGACTTCCCCGAACTGATGCGTCGCGTTGCGTGCATCTCACCGCTGCTGCGCGTCCGCTTTGCCACGTCGCACCCCAAGGATATGAGCGACCGACTGTTAGAGGTCATGGCCTCGATGCCCAACATCTGCCACGCCATTCACCTGCCGGCACAATCCGGCTCTTCGGCCATGCTCGAACGCATGAACCGTAAATATACGCGCGAATGGTATCTCAACCGCATTGCGGCGATCCGGCACTACCTGCCCGATTGTGCCATTACGACCGACCTGATCGCCGGATTTTCGGGTGAGACCGAGGAGGAACACGCCGCCACACTATCACTCGTCCGCGAGGTGGGTTACGCCTTTGCCTACATGTTCAAATACTCCGAACGCCCCGGAACATTCGCCCAGAAGCACCTTCCGGACGATGTTCCCGAAGAGGTGAAGTCGGCACGACTGGCCGAGATCATCGCCCTGCAAGCCCAGATGAGCCACCAGAGCAATCTGGAGGATGTCGGCAAGGAGTTCGAAGTGCTGGTCGAAGGCGAATCGAAGCGCGACAAGGGGCAACTTTCGGGACGCACCCCGCAAAACAAAGTCGTGGTCTTCGACCGCGGCGAACACCGCATCGGCGACTACGTGCGCCTACGCATCACCGGATGTACTCCGGCTACGCTTTTCGGCGCAGAAAACACAACTGACAAATAATTTATTCAAAACAAAATAGACAACACATGCTTTTTGACGAACTCGAACTGGAGGATGAAATCCTCGACGGCCTTTACGATATGAATTTTCGGGAGATGACTCCCGTACAGGAACACACGATCCCCGTGATCCTCTCCGGACGCGACATCATCGGATGCGCCCAGACCGGCACGGGAAAAACGGCCGCCTACACCCTGCCGCTACTCAACAGACTGCTGGTGGAGGGCAATCCCGACAACGTCGTCAAATCGCTCATCATCGTGCCGACGCGCGAGTTGGCGCAGCAGATCGACCAACAGTTTCAGGGCTTCTCCTACTACCTGCCCGTATCGACCACCGTGGTCTACGGCGGTGGCGACGGCAAGGGCTGGGACGTACAGAAACGTGGCATGCTCATGGGTTCGGATGTGGTGATCGCCACGCCGGGACGCATGATCGCCCACCTGCAAAACAGCGGAATCGACCTCTCGCATGTCGAGAGCCTGATTCTCGACGAGGCCGACCGCATGCTCGACATGGGCTTCAGCGAGGACATCATGAAGATCATCTCCTATACGCCCAAAACGCGCCAGACGATCATGTTCTCGGCAACGCTGCCGCCCAAAATCCGCGAACTGGCCAAGACGATCCTCCACAATCCAGCCGAGGTAAACATCGCTATTTCGAAACCCAACGAGGCGATCGACCAGTCGGCCTATGTCTGCTATGAGAACCAGAAATTGGGGATCATCCGCGAGATGTTCACCATGCCAACCGAATCGAAAACCATTATCTTCTCGTCGTCGAAGCTCAAAGTCAAGGAGTTGGCACATACGCTCAAGCGCATGAAGCTCAACGTCGCGGCCATGCACTCCGACTTGGAGCAGGCACAACGCGAGGAGGTGATGCTCGACTTCCGCAACGGCAAGATCGACATCCTCGTTGCCACGGATATTGTGGCGCGCGGCATCGACGTCGAGGACATCGGCATGGTCATCAACTACGACGTGCCGCACGATCCGGAAGATTACATCCACCGCATCGGCCGCACGGCACGCGCCGCAGCTTCGGGACGGGCCGTAACGTTCGTCTGCGAAGAGGAGCAGGGCAAATTCCACGCGATCGAGAAGTTCATCGAGCGCGACATCCGCAAAGCCGAGCTTCCGAAGGCCGTAGGCGAAGGGCCGAAATACAGCCCCGAGACCAATGCCGGACGTTTCGGTCGCGGACGCGGTCGCGGCGGGAACAGCGGTGGAGGTCGTGGGCGCGGCGGACGCGATTCGCGCGGTGGCAACCGACGCGAAGGTACAACCGCACCGACCGGCGACGCAACTGCACCGATCCACGACAACAACCACGCCTCGGGACGCGGTGAAGGGAATCGCGGCACACGCGACCGCCACCACCGCGGAGGACGCAGCCGCAATCGCGAGGGAGCAAAGACCGAAGGCACGGCAAAAACCGAAGCCACAAAGCCGGAGGCTCCGAAGCAAGCATAATTACAGCAAATTCGGTTTCAATTCAGAATTTGCCACTATCTTTGACCGAAATCTCGTTAAAACGAATGTAGGATGAAGGTACTTATCATAGAGGACGAACCCTCGTTGCGTGAAATCATTGTCGGTACGCTCGTAAAAGAGCACTACACGGCAGAGACCGCAACCACCGTTGCCGAAGCACAGGAGAAACTGGGCGTCTATGATTACGACTGCATCCTACTCGATATCATGCTGCCCGACGGCAATGGGCTTGAAGTGTTGAAACAGCTCAAGGCGATGCGGAAGACGGAGTGTGTGATCATCCTCTCGGCGAAAGACTCGATCGACGACAAGGTGGCCGGACTGGAACTCGGTGCGGACGACTACCTGCCCAAGCCGTTTCATCTGGCCGAACTCACGGCGCGCATTCGCAGCGTCATCCGTCGGAAACACCACGACGGAGCGGTCGTGATCGAGGTCGGCAATGTGAAGATTCAGCCCGATCGCAATGCGGTGAGCGTTGACAACACGCCGCTGGTCTTGGGACGCAAGGAGTACGACATCTTACTCTATTTCGCCACGCGTCCCGGCCACATGATTACCAAGGAGAACCTTGCGGAAGCCGTCTGGGGCGATCTGATCGACCAATGCGACAACTTCGATTTCATCTATGCGCACCTGAAAAACCTGCGGCGGAAACTGGAGGAGGCCCACGCCCAGATTCTCTTCAAGACAATCTACGGGTTCGGATATAAAATGGAGGTCAAACAATGAAACTGACGTGGCGCATCCTGCTGCACATCTCGCTGTTGTTGCTGATCGTGTTGCCTTTGTGGAGCTTATTCTTCTACAAAGCCATTCTCAAAGAGGTCAACGACGAGACGGACGACAATCTGGAGCTCTACGCCGAGCAGATCATCCGCCGACAACTCTCGAACCCCGACATGCCCTTGCCCGACGGCATGGCAACAGCCAACAACACCTACCGGATCGAAAAGGCAGCGTCCTCCGCGCCGGGGGATTTGTGCGAATACAGCAACGAAATGGTCTACATCCCAGCCAAAGAGGAGACCGAGCCGGCGCGGGTATTGCGCATGAGTTTCAGCGACAGGAATGGAGATACCTATCTGCTCACGGTGATGACGCCGACGCTCGAAAGCGAAGACCTCGTTCGAGCTATCGTAGACTGGATTTTGTTGCTCTTCGGCGGATTGTTACTAACGATCGTGGCGATTGTCAGCGTGGTAATCGGTCGAAGCATGCGTCCGCTCAAACGGCTGCTAACGTGGATCGGCAACTACCGGCTGGGCGAGGATTCCACCCCACTGAACAACCCCACGACGATCTCCGAATTCCGGCAGCTGAACGAAGCCACGACCGAATTGGCAGCACGCAACGAGAAACTGTATAGCCAGCAGAAAGAGTTCATCGGCAACGCTTCGCACGAAATACAAACTCCGATTGCCGTATGTCAGAATCGCATGGAGCTTCTGTGCAACAAGAATTTAAGCGAGGAGCAAATGGCCGAAGCGGTGAAAACACGACGAACCTTGGAGTACATCTCCCGGCTCAACAAGTCATTGCTGTTTCTAACGAAGATCGAAAACCGGCAGTTCCCAGAGCGCGAACCGGTAGCAATCGGCGCGCTGATCGACCGCTGTTTGGAGGATTACACAGAGATCTACGCCCACAAGCAGTTGCATGTGGTTCGAATTCCCGACAGCCAACCGGAGGTCGTCGAAATGAACCGCACGCTCGCCACAGCACTCCTATCCAACCTCATACGCAACGCCTTCACACACAACATCGAGAACGGATCGATCACAATTTCCTACTCCGGCCGAAGATTCACAATCGCAAACACCGGACAGGCCGAACCACTCGATCGCAACCACCTCTTCGAACGGTTTCGCCACACCGCCCGCAAAGAGGGATCGACAGGGCTCGGACTTTCGATCGTCGAAAGCATCGCGACCAGCTACGGATTGGAGGTTACCTATAATTATATAGAGAACCGACACGAATTTTCGGTAAATTTCGCCAATCTACGCTAAATTTCAAATTCATTTCATAATCTTACCCGATCTTTGTATCATAAACTAAAACAAAAAGTAAAAACCACTAAAAACAACGATTATGAAAAAGATGCTCATCACGCTGCTCGGCGCACTCACCCTTGTCTCGGTAGCCACCGCAAAAGATCAGCCCCGCAAACTGAACGAAATGCCCGCCACGGCACAGCAATTTCTGCAAAAACATTTTGCCGACAAACAACTCTCCTACGCCACGCAGGACACCGATCTTTTCGACGGCGAATACAAAGTCGTCTTCACCAATGGCGACAAAGTGGAATTCGACCGCAAGGGCAACTGGCAGGAAGTGGAGTGCAAGAGAGATCCGGCGGGCGTTCCGGCTGCAATCATTCCGGCTGCAATCAGAAACTACCTGACTTCGAATTTCTCGAATGCCAAGGTCAAAGCGATCGAATTTAACAAAGAGATCCGCAAAGGCTACGAGGTGAAACTCGACAACGGGTTGGAACTTGAATTCTCGCAATCCGGCGAATTTATCCGGCTCGACGAATAGTCCAACCGCGACGCAACAGTCCGCAGAGACCGGCACACGCGCCCTCCACCACCATGGAGGGCGTAGCCGCAACCGGAAAGACCGAAATGCCAAAGGCTGAAAACTAAAATATGTTTATAGGGTTCGTTGCCCACATCCGAAGCCGGAATCTTGGACAACAGCCCCGAAGCACGACCAAACGATAAACTATGGAACTGTCACTGACCACACCCCTCAAAGGCCGGTTGCTACTCTCGGACGACCTGGCGCGCAGCACCGATCTGCTACGCGGCGAAAGTCTCTACAAATTTGTCTGGCTGCGCCACGGCACGGCGACGCTCAGCGTCGACCACATTCCGATCACGCTCCATACCGGCGAGGTCTTGCCGCTCACCCCGCTCCACCGCATGGAGTTGGTTTCGATCGAAGGGGAGGCGTTGGTGCTGGCGTTCGACAGCAATTTCTACTGCATCTTCGGCCACGACGGTGAAGTCTCCTGCAACGGGCTGCTCTTCACCGGAACGACCGAACCGTTGCTGCTGACCCTCTCGGAGGCACGCACAACCGCACTGGCGCAGGTTGTCGATGAGCTGCGCATGGAGTATGAGGTGGCGGACGGGCTGCGCGAGGAGATGTTGCGCATGCAACTCAAGCGGTTTATCATCATCTGCACACGGATCGCCCACGAGCACTTCGCCGTCGATACGCCACGCGAGCCGATTTTCGACATCGTGCGTCGGTATTACATTCTGGTAGACACCCATTTTCGCACCAAGAAGCGCGTGCAGGACTACGCCGAGCTACTCAATCGCTCACCGAAAACGCTGACCAACCTCTTCGCCACCTACGGCCACCAGACCCCGCTCAGCGTGATCCACGACCGCGTGAATGCCGAAGCCCGCCGCTTGCTGCTCTACACCTCGAAAAGTGCCAAGGAGATCGCCTACCTGTTAGGGTATGAGGATATCGCCGCCTTCAGCCGCTTCTTCACCAAAATCAACGGAGAGAACATCACCGACTTCCGCCGACGCATTGATCGGGAATAATGACCAACTCATCCGGTGTTTTTGCTATCGCCAGCGATACAAAAAATGCAGACCTTTGCACCAATGAAAACAATAACACACACTTGCATCATGGAAAAACTTACAAATTTGTTTTACGACCTGCTTAAAATCGCGGCCAACTCGCGTCGCATTGCCCTCGGTATGATTCGCGTGGCTATTTTGGTGATCTTCGTCTGGATCGGCGGACTCAAATTCTGGAACTACGAAGCCGAAGGCATCGTGCCCTTTGTCGCCAACAGCCCCTTCATGAGCTTCTTCTACAACGAGAAAGCCCCCGAATACAAACAATACAAGCTGCGTGAAGGCGAATTCGACGAAGCGAAGCACACGTGGCACGTCGAGAACAACACCTACGGATTTTCACATGGGCTGGGCGTTCTGATCGCCGGAATCGGTCTGCTGACCTTCGCCGGATTCTTCTCGCGCCGCGTAGGACTCGTAGGCGAAGTTCTGGTGATCGTCATGACAATCGGCACGCTCTCGTTTCTGGTCACCACGCCCGAGGTTTGGGTTCCCGATCTGGGGAGCGGAGAGGCGGGATTCCCGTTGCTCACCGGAGCAGGGCGATTGGTCATCAAAGATCTGGCGATCATCGCCGGGGCAGCCGTGCTGCTCTCCGATACGGCACAGCACCTGCTTGCCCGACGAGCCAAGACGGCCTAAACAAACACAGATAACACAACGCGCGAGCGACCTCCGACACAAGAGGCCGCTCGTCTGTTTTTACACCTCATATCCCCATGCGACAACATTTGGGATTAATTTCTTGGCGAGTTATTTTCGACTTGCTGCGCTTCGAGCCGTCCCCGCGAGCTGCGGCTTGAGAACAAAAACAATGCTCCCTTGCCCCCACGATTACAGTAGAGCACAAGGCTTCGCCCCGAACTCCTCGCCCACGGAAGAGATCAAATCTTGAGTCTAAAATAGCTAACCGCGGCTTTTCTCCCCCATCGGCAACCGGTTTCCTTTCGAAATTGGTTGTTTCGCTTTTATATAATTAATAAAATATTTTTATATTTAACTTTTTGGCAAGAAAACAATATGATCTGCATACAATACGGACTTTATAGCTTACGGATTAGCAGCATATCGCCCAATGTGATTACAATATGTAACACGTATAACTAATTATACCACAACAATATAGACGCGAAATATTTCAATAATAGCATTTTTTTACTAACTTGCCACACGATAAGGTTATGATTTGTTACAAACTTAAATTTTAGATTAATGGAGAACCTCTACAAACTGTTGATTCCCAGCAGGCGAAACGAGGGGGGGGGCGTTTTAGCTCTTCTTCTTTTGGTTGGTCTGCTTGTGTTGCCGAGTTTCCAGGCAACCTCGTTCGCCCAACAACGGACAATCACCCTAAGCGGTATTGTCCTTGACGAAGCCAGCAAGCCGCTGGTCGGCGTGGCCGTCATGGACAACCAGCAGCCCACCTCGGGAACAGCCACTTCGGTAAAAGGTACGTTTAACCTGATTGTCAATGCGAAATGCGATTCGCTTCGATTCTACCTCATCGGCTATAAACAAAAGGTAGTCAGCATCCGTAATTGCGCCTTGGTCAAAATGGAGCCGGACGCACAGGACATCGGTGAGGTCGTCGTGACGGGTATCTACACCCGAAAGGCCGAGAGCTACACCGGTGCAGCGACCACCATTTCGAAAGATCAGATCATGCGCGTGGGTAACCAAAACGCCCTGCAAAGTCTGAAGAACCTCGATCCTACCGTATACATTCCCAGCAACATGACCATGGGTTCTGACCCGAACACCGTGCCGACGATCTCCATGCGCGGAACGTCGAGCTTCCCGTCCGGCACGTCGTCAACCACCCTGAAAAGCAACTACCAGAATCAGCCTAACCAACCGCTCTTCATCCTCGACGGATTTGAAACGTCGATCGAAACGGTGATGGATATGGATATGAACCGTATCGAGAGCATGACCATCCTCAAAGATGCTTCGGCCAAAGCACTCTACGGCTCGAAGGCTGCGAACGGTGTGATTGTCATCGAGAGCAAGCTGCTCTCCGGAACACGTCCGACGGTGACCTACAACGGAAGTTTGACCATCGAAGTCCCTGACCTGTCGAGCTACGATCTCTGCAACTCGATCGAGAAGCTCCAAGCCGAGTTGCAGGAGGGGCTTTACTACTCCACCGACCCCAAGGAACAGGCCACTCTGACGGCAGCCTACAACACCCGCAAGAAGCTGGCACTCGAAGGGCTGAACACCGACTGGCTCGCCAAACCGATCCACACGGGTATCGGCCACAAACACAACTTGAGCATCGAGTTGGGTGATCCCCAGCACCTGAAAGCACTCATGGATGTCACCTACAACGATGTCACGGGTGTCATGAAAGGTTCGGACCGCACCAACGTGGCGGCCAATGCCAACATCTCGTTCCGCACCAAGAAGCTGCTGTTCCGCAACATCATGTCGATCAACTCGAACAAGAGTTCCGACTCGCCCTACGGAACATTCAGCGACTACGCCAAGATGAATCCCTTCTGGCAGGCAACCGATGCCAACGGCAAGGTATACCGCTACGCCGAAGGGAGCGAAAACTACCAGTCGCAAGGGGAAAGCTCGCTGGATAAGATTGCCAACCCGATGTACGACGCCACGATCGGCACATCGATCACCGCCTCCTATCTGAAGTTCACCAACAACTTCTACGCCGAGTGGCAGATCATCGATCCGCTGAAGGTCACCGGACGTCTGGGAATCTCGCAACAGCGCAACGATGCCGACAGCTTCTACCCGGCCACGCACTCGATGTTCAGCGACATGATCAACGACAGCGAAAAGTTGCGTCGCGGTAAATACATCCTCGAGAGCGGAAAGAACAGCTCGCTGTCGGGAGATATAAACCTCAACTTCAACAAGACAATCGGCAAACACTCGATCTTCGCCAATGCCGGAGCTTTTATCTCCGAGACGCGCTACTCGGCCTATCAGCACACGGCCGAGGGTTTCCCGAACAACCAGAAGGCCGACATCACCTTCGCCCGTCAATATGCACAGGGCAAGACGCCGGTCGGATACGCCACGCTCAACCGCGAAGTCAGCTTCCTGATCGCGGCATCCTACGACTACGACAACCGCTACCTGCTCGACATGACCTACCGAACGAGTGCCTCTTCGCTCTACGGAGCAGACAACCGCTGGGCTTCGAGCTGGTCGGTCGGTATCGGCTGGAATCTCCACAACGAAGCGTTCATGCGCAATCAGGAGTTGATCAAGCAGTTGAAGATCCACGCTTCGGTCGGTGTCACCGGAAACCAGAACTTCACGACCAACAGGCCGCCAACGAGGAGATTCTCTTCTATGTCGATACGCTCTTCAGCCCCTCGTGGCGGAGCAGCATCGACCGCTGTGCCGCCGAATGGAACAAGGCTTTCGAGGCGATCGGATTCGGCCGGGTGATCCGTCTGACGGACTATCCCCGAAGCAAGCAGTTTAACGCCAACAACCGGCTGATCAACACCATTCGCTTCGGCAACAACACCAAGGCGACCCCCTCGTGCAACAACCTGACCGATCCGCGCACGGGCGAGATCCTCTATTCGCAGATCACCCTGCCGCGCAACATCGCAAACCTGATCCGCCGGAACGGAATCATGACTCTGTGCGATGTCGACACACGCTTCTGCGATTACTTCCTCTCCGAGGAGCTGATCGGCGAGGCCATAGCGACCTACCTGATGCCCATTCTGGGACAATCGCTGGGACTGACGACCAACTATGCCGGCGACAAAGCCTACTCGCCCGAGGAGTTGCGTTCACCCGAATTCACGCAGGAGAACGGCATTTCAGCATCGGTCATGGCACGCGAGCGGTACAACTACCTCGCCCGACCGGGCGACAAGCAGCGCGGCGTCGTGCTCTTCTCCGATCGAATCGGCCCATACGACAAGTATGCGATCAAGTGGCTTTATGCTCCGATCGAAGGCGACGAGAAGGCGACGCTCAACCGCTGGATTCAAGAGAGAGAGGGCGATGCCCGCTACTTCTGCGGCACGAAGCCCAACAACTACGCATACGACCCACGTTGTCAGGCGTATACGCTGGGCAGCGACGCGATCGAGGCCCTCGATGCAAAATTCAGCCACCTGAAGTACATCGTCGAGAACGGCGACAAGTGGTTCGACGACGAGGATATTCCGCAAATCTACAAAGAGTTATTCCCCGAATACCTGTTCTTGGAAGCCTACTACCAAACCTTCGGGCTGACCAACTACATCGGCGGCGTCTACCTGAACTTTCCGGTGGAGGGCAACCGCCTGCCGAACTTCACCCCCGTACCCCGTTCCGAGCAGGAACGCTACGCGAAGAAGCTCTTTGAGATCCTGACGCCGGAGAGCCTTTCGTGGATGGATAGCAACCTGAATTTCCTGCGTGTGGGCAGCGACAACGCCACCATGAGCAACATGATGTTGGTCAACCTACCGGCTGGAACATTAGCCGCACGCAAACCGCTCAACATGACGCTGGCAATCGAGAAGTCGGAGAACCCCTATACGGTCGACGATCTGTGGGATACCACGTTCGACTACCTGCTCAAAGAGGTGCGGGCAGCGGATCGTGTGCCGAAGTACAAACGCGGTCAGATCGCCCAGTTCCTCATCGGGCTGATCGGTGTATCGCCCTCGTTGAAAGCAAACTACAAGTACAACACCGCCTCGGTCGAAGCCCTTGCCGACTCGCCGGAATTCTTCAGCGGATTGGCCGCGATGCCGTCGATCGACGCATCGACGGTAATGCCGGATGAAGAGCCGAAAATCCGGCCGATCGAGGCCAACGAATCGGTCACCATGCGCGATAACTCGACCATATTCTTCTTCAAAGCACCCGATCTCGATACGCAGGTCTATCAGAGACTCACGTCGTTACGCAGCCTCTTCCGGAGTCGCCTGCAATCGACCTCCGACGCGAACATGCGCGGATACTATCAATATTATCTTCTGATGATCGACCGCGCGCTGGAGATCAAGTAAAAGCAGCGCACAGCGCAAAAAAACAACGCCCGAAAAACCAAATTTTCGGGCGTTGTCGTATCCATAACAGTCGGCTACCACGTCACCGGCTCTTGCAGGATCACACCGTCTTGCGCATCATCTGCCGAGAAGGTCGCGGCCTTATACTGCACACAGATCATCACCAACGGCGTATCGCCCGTATTGCGCACCGAGCGACGTCCGGCAGGAGCAACGCGCACCACACTCCCCTCAACGACCGGAAAGAGCTGCCCGTCGACCTGAAATTCGCCGACGCCGCTCACGAAAATATACAGCTCCTCGTGGGTGCGATGCGTATGCAGGAATCCCGTTTGCGTCCCCGGGGCAAAGCTCTGAAACGAGAGTTCGGCCCCCGTGGCCTGCAACTCCGTCCCGACAAATACCTTTCCGGGGATCTCGATGCCCTGACCCAAAATCAGCAGGTGCTCGCCAAGCTCACTCATCTTCCCGACGCCGACGGCCGTGTAGTTTGCTCCGGCGGAAATTTGCGTTGTTTTTTTCATCTTTTTATCCATTTAATTGGTTGCTAAAATAAAGTTACTTACTTTTGTAGAGGCAAAGGTAGCAAGCGCGTTCTCGATCTGCAAGAGGGCACATCGAGGTAATCTACTTACATTTTGGTAACTCTTGCTGATTATCCGGCCGTTGAAAAATGAAAAAAATTGAAACTTTTTGTCCGGTGCGCGACATCTTGTCGCAATTCGGAGATAAATGGTCGGTCTTGGTACTGATCTCGTTGGAAAAGGGCGGAGTCATGCGGTTCAGCGAACTATCACGCGCGATCCCCGATGTCTCACAAAAAATGCTCACGGTGACGCTGCGCACGCTGGAGGATTTGCAGCTGGTCGAACGCCGAGCCTATCCGCAAGTTCCACCGCGCGTCGAATACTCACTCTCGGAGCTGGGACAATCGCTGCTCCAGCCCATGCACGCGCTCATAGATTGGGCACTCATCCACCGCGAAGAGTGCCGTAAAGAGCCTTGTAGCCCGACAAAAAGGGGCATCAACTCATTTTGATTTGCCCGTCTAAAATCTTTTGTGTAATTTCGAACGTTCAAATAGAGCTAATACTAAATATAAAATAAGATGTACAGATACGACAACCGAGTGGTTATCACTCTCGATGCGGGAGGTACAAATCTCGTATTCGGTGCCATGCAGGCCAACAAATTCATCGTTGAGCCGATCACCCTCCCGTCGCGTGCCGACGAGTTGGACAGATGTCTGGCTACCATGGTCGAGGGATTCGAAGCCATCATCAAAAAACTGGATACCAAACCGGCTGCCATCAGCTTTGCATTCCCCGGCCCGGCAGACTATCCGAACGGAATCATCGGCGGATACCTCCCCAACTTCCCCTCGTTCCGCGAAGGGGTGGCGTTAGGCCCGTTCCTCGAGTACAAATTCGGCATTCCGGTCTTCATCAACAACGACGGCGACCTGTTTGCCTACGGTGAGGCACTCGGCGGCGTACTGCCCGAAGTGAATGCCCGGCTCGAGGCACTCGGCAGCCCCAAGAAGTACAAAAACTTGGTCGGATATACCTTCGGCACGGGATTCGGCGTGGGAGTGGTGGTCAACAACCAACTCAACCGCGGCGACAATTCGTGTGTCGAGACCTTCTGTCTGCGCCACAAGAAGATGCCCGAGGTAATTGTCGAAGAGGGCGTGGCCGTGCGTGCGATCAAACGCGTCTACGGCGAACTCTCGGGCGACAAGAACCACAAATTCGAGCCGAAAGATATCTGCGAGATTGCCGACGGCAAACGTCCGGGTAATGTCGAGGCCGCCCAACAAGCTTTTGCCGAGCTGGGTGAGGTGGCAGGCGACGCCATGGCTACGGCCGTCACGCTGACCGACGGACTGATCGTCATCGGCGGTGGCATCACAGCAGCACGCAAATACATCATGCCCAGCCTGTTAAAGGAGCTGCGCAGCAAGATGCACACCCTTGGCGGCGAGGAGCTGAACCGCGTACAGATGGATGTATACGATCTGGACGACAGTGCCCAATTCGAAAAGTTTGCCAAAGGGGCGCAACGTCCGCTGAAGGTCTACGGCACAGATCGTTATGTGGCCTACGACCCGCAAAAGCGGATCGGTGTGGCGATCTCGAAATTAGGAGCAAGCACAGCCATTTCGGTTGGTGCATACGCCTTTGCACTGAGTCAGTTAGATGCTAAAAAAGAAATGTAATGTATAAATTCGAACCTATTCTCAAATCGCTGATCTGGGGCGGCGACAAAATCATCCCCTACAAACAGATCGAATCGAATCAACAGCAGGTCGGCGAGAGCTGGGAGCTGTCGGGTGTAGAGGGCAACGAATCGGTGGTCGCCTCGGGCGCAGAAGCCGGAACAACGTTGCCGGAGCTGATTACCCGCCACGGCGCAGCGTTGCTCGGCAAGGCCAACTACGCACGCTTCGGAACGGAATTCCCCCTGCTCATCAAGTTCATTGATGCGCGACAGGATCTCTCGATTCAGGTACATCCGAACGACGAACTGGCGTGGGAACGCCACCACTCGAAGGGCAAAACCGAGATGTGGTACGTTGTCTCGGCCGATCCGGGGGCGTACCTGCGTTCGGGATTCGCCAAGCAGGTGACTCCCGACCAGTATGAGGCCAGCGTTGCCGACAACACGATCACCGACATCCTGCAAGAGTATGCCATTGCGGCTAACGACGTCTTCTTCCTGCCGGCCGGACGCATCCACAGCATCGGCGCAGGGTCGTTCATCGCCGAGATCCAGCAGACCTCGAACATCACCTACCGCATCTACGACTTCAACCGCAAAGGCGCAGACGGCAAGCCGCGCGAACTCCACACCGAACAGGCCAAGGGGGCGATCGACTACACCGTACTGCCCGACTACCGGACGCATTACGAACCGAAGCAGGATCAGCCGGTTGAGCTGGTTAGCTGCCCCTATTTCACCACATCGCTCTACGACCTGACCCACGCCATGACGCTCGATCTGGCTGCACTCGACTCGTTCGTGGTGGTGATGTGTCTTGAAGGCAAAGGCACACTGACCGACGACAAGGGCACACAAATGCCGATCCACCAAGGCGAAACGGTCTTGCTGCCCGCCACAACGCAGAACCTGCGCATTGACACCGACACAAAGATCAAGTTGCTAACCAGCTGCATTAAATAACAAATCCCGATGAACTACCACAATATCGCATCGCAGTTTGCATTGGAAGGGACGATCTCCGAAATTCACACGCTCGGCGAAGGTTTCATTAACGATACCTTCATCATCCGCACCGAGGGTGATGCGCCCAACTACATCCTTCAGCGCAAGAACAAGCAGATCTTTCCCGACATCCCGGCCATGATGGAGAACATCCGCAAAGTCACCGAGCACATCCGTCGCCGGGTGATGGCAGCGGGCGGCGATCCGGAACGCGAAGCCATGCGGATCGTCCCGACGCACGACGGAAAGTTCTATCACGTCGATGCGCAGGGTGACTACTGGGCGGTATCGGTCTTCATCGAGGACACCATTGCCTACAACAAGGCCGACTCACCGGAGTTGGCACGCAAGGGTGGCGAAGGAATTGGCAAATTCCAAGCACAGCTGGCCGACTTCACCGAGCCGTTAGCCGAAACGATTCCGGGATTCCACAACATCCGCCACCGCTTCGTGCAGTGGGACGAGGCGTTGGCTCGCGATGCCGCAGGACGCAAGCAAGAACTTGCCGAGCCGATCGGCTGGATCGAGGCGCGCCGCAAGGAGATGCTGAAGTTCTGGTCGCTGGTCGAACAGGGGACAATCCCGACACGCGTGACGCACAACGACACCAAAATCAACAACATACTTTTCGATCGACAGGGCAACGTGCTCTGTGCCATCGACCTTGACACGGTGATGAACTCGACCTCGCTCAACGACTTCGGCGATGCCATACGCTCCTACGCCAACACGGGCGATGAGGACGACCGCGACCTTGAGCGCGTCGGGCTTTCCGTCGAGATGTTTCGCGCCTACACCGAGGGTTATCTCTCGCAGCGTGCAAGCCAGCTCTGTCCGGCCGAGATCGACCACTTGGCATTTGCGGCACGCTACATCACCTTCGAACAGGTGCTGCGGTTTCTGATGGATTACATCGACGGGGACACCTATTATAAGATCAAGTACCCGGATCACAATTTGGTGCGCACGCGCGCCCAGTACAAACTGTTGCAAAGCATTGAACAACAATACGACACGTTGTGCGACATCGTTCGCCAAACGGTCGAGAAACTCAAATAGAGATGAATATCCGCAAATTTCCGATTGATTCAGCCGATGCGGCTGCCGTGGAACGAGCCTTCGCCGCAGTCGAGGAGCAGCATATTGATTGTTGCAACTGGCCAAAGGAGTTTCCATACGCCCCGAAGGTCAGCTTCCGCATCTTCCACACGGGAGAGAAGTTGCTGCTGCGTTTCGATGTCAGCGAGCGCTACACCGCAGCGCGCGTCACCGAGGACAACGGCGAGGTATGGACGGATTCGTGTGTCGAATTCTTCATTGCACTCGACAAAGGCGGATATTACAACTTCGAAACCACCTGCATCGGACACCTGTTGCTGGGCTACCGCCGTTCGCGCAACGAGGGCGTGGAGCACGCTTTGCAGGCACTCATCGACACCGTGCAACGCACCACGACCCTGCCCCGCGAACCGTTTGCCGAGCGCGAGGGCAACAACCACTGGTCGCTCACGCTCGCCATTCCGCCGCAGGTGCTGTTCCGTCACGCGTTGACCTCGTGGGACGACCTCGACGCGCAGATCAACCTCTTCAAATGCGGCGACAAGCTCTCGCACCCCCACTTCCTCTCGTGGCAGCCGATTCGCGCACCCAAGCCCGATTTCCACCTACCCGAATTCTTCGAACAAGTTAAATTTACTAAATAAAATGAACAACAAGTATTCACTCCCCAAAGACGGCGGACTGATCGCTGAATCAGCCCCCCGTGACATCATTCATCGTTACGAGAAGATCCACACAGAGGTCTACGACAACGAGTACGAAGGCGTACAATACGTCGCGGATTCGATCATCAAGGCCATCCGCAACTACAACGAGGCAAACTGCTCGAACGAAGTATACGAAGAGTCGCAGCCGTTTGTGCTGGGATTGACTACCGGCCGCACGCCGCTGGGTCTCTACCGCGAACTGGTCAAACGCCACAACGAAGGGGCTATCTCGTTCCGCAATGTGGCTGTCTATTCGCTCGACGAATTCTATCCGATTCGCTCGACCGAGCAGCAGAGCCGCAACTTCCGCATCCACGAGGAGTTCCTCAACCACATCGACATCCTGCCCGAGAACATCCATATTCCCGACGGAACGATCAACAAAGAGCGGATCTCCGAATACTGCGCCTCCTACGACCATGCTGTGCGCCACATCGACCTGATGATTATCGGCGTCGGTGAGGACGGGCAGATCGGATTCAACGAACCGGGATCCTACTCGCGTTCGCGTACCCGGCTGGTACAGCTCACCTACAACACCCGCAAGATCCAGTCGGGAGCATTCTTCGGATTGGAGAATACGCCCAAAATGGCAATCACGATGGGCATCGACACGATCATGCGCGCCGACCGCATCGTCCTCATGGCTTGGGGCGAGGAGAAGGCCGAGATCATCCAGAAGGTCGTTGAGGGCGAAATCACCGGGCACGTTCCGGCTTCGTTCCTTCAGGCACACCCCAACATCGAGGTAATCATCGACGAAAATGCCGCCCAGACGCTCACCCGCGAGCAGACTCCGTGGTTGGTCGGGCCGTGTAACTGGACTCCGAAATTCGTGCGCAAGGCAGTCGTATGGCTCTGCGGCGTGGTTGAAAAGCCAATTCTGAAACTCACCTACAAGGACTACATCGAAAATTCTCTCGGCGAGTTGCTCGAACAGGGACGCACCTACGACCAGATCAACATCGACGTATTCAACGACCTGCAACACACCATTACAGGCTGGCCGGGCGGCAAACCCAATGCCGACGATTCGACGCGTCCGGTCTCCTCGTCGCCCTTCCCCAAGCGCGTGGTGGTCTTCTCACCCCACCCCGACGATGATGTGATCTCGATGGGTGGTACATTCATCCGCCTTGTGCAGCAGGGACACGACGTACACGTAGCCTACGAGACATCGGGCAACGTGGCCGTACACGACGACGTGGTGTTGCAGAACATCGACACCGTGCGCGAGCTCGGCTACGGAGACCGCTATGCCGATGTCGAGAAGATCATCGCCAGCAAGAAGAAGGGACAGCCCGAGCCGCGCGCATTGCTCGACATCAAAGGCTCGATCCGCCGTGCCGAAGCACGTGCCGCCGTGCGTTCGTTCGGGCTGAACCCCGACACCAACGCCCACTTCCTCAACCTGCCGTTCTATGAAACCGGAGGTATCAAGAAAGGAATGCTCTCCAAGGCAGATATTGACATCATCGTCAAGTTGCTACGCGAGATTCAACCCGATCAGATCTACGCCGCAGGTGACCTTGCCGATCCCCACGGAACGCACCGCACCTGCATGGAGGCCGTATTGGGGGCACTCGAGGTCGTCAAAGACGATGCGTGGATGGCCAACTGCCACCTGTGGCTCTACCGCGGAGCGTGGATGGAGTGGGATCTCGGCACGGTCGACATGGCCGTTCCGTTGTCGCCCGACGAGCTGATTATGAAGCGTCACGCAATCTACCGCCACCTCTCGCAGAAGGACATCATGCCCTTCCCCGGCAGCGACCCGCGGGAGTTCTGGCAACGCGCCGAGGAGCGCACGCAGAACACGGCCAAACTCTACGACAAGTTGGGTATGGCCGAGTATCAGGCGATCGAAGTATTTGTAAAAATGTTTTAACTAACTCAAAACCACAGCAACAAGATGCGACTAATAATCGAACAGACAGCCGAGTTTGCGGCGCAATGGGCAGCCGACTACATCATCAAACAGATCAAGGCCAAGGCCGCACACACCACAGAACCCTTTGTACTGGGACTGCCTACGGGATCGACCCCGCTGGCAACCTACAAGGAGCTGGTGCGCCGCCACAAGGCAGGCGAGGTTTCGTTCAAGAACGTCATCACGTTCAATATGGACGAATACATCGGCCTCCCCGAAGAGCACCCCGAGAGCTACCACTCGTTCATGCGCGAGAACTTCTTCAAGTTCATCGACATAGAGCCGAAAAACATCAACATTCTCAACGGCAATGCAGCGGATCTGCAACTCGAGTGCGAGCAGTATGAGGAGCGCATCCGCCGCGCCGGAGGTATCGACCTGTTCATGGGCGGAGTCGGCGAAGACGGACACTTGGCATTCAACGAACCGTTCTCGTCGCTCAACTCGCGCACGCGCATCAAGACGCTGACCTACGACACCCTCGTGGTCAACTCGCGTTTCTTCGGCAACGACATCAACAAAGTGCCCAAATGTGCCTTGACAGTCGGCGTAGCCACGGTTCTCGACGCCAAGGAGGTGCTGATTCTGGCTTTCGGACACAAGAAAGCCCGCGCACTGCAACAGGGCATCGAGGGTCAATACTCGCACGTCTGGACAATCTCGGCCTTGCAGGTACACCCCCACGGCATCATCGTCTGCGACGAGCCGGCAACCGCCGAACTCAAAGTCGGTACGTACCGCTACTTCAAGGACATCGAGAAAGAGAACCTGCTCTCCAAATAAGAGCAGGACGACAGAAGGCCGAAGGGCTTGGCTGGACACAACGCAGCGACTGACGCGCAGAGTGCGAGCCGGGGTGGCTGAAACGCCCAATGTCATACATAAGAAACGCACGGAACAAGGGGAATAAAACCCAATGTTCCGTGCGTTTTTCGTTATTACTCGTTATTACATGGGCTGTCTGTCTTCGATCCTCGAGCCTGTCGAGAGGTCGCAAAGAGCTGTCTTTTCACGATCCTCGAGCTTCGTCGAGAGGTCGCAAAGAGCTGTCTTTTCATGATCCTCGAGCTTCGTCGAGAGGTCGCAAAGGTTACTGGCGTCATGTTTTCGGCTTGCAAAGCAAGCCGGCAGTCCGCAGCTCCGCCAATGCGGAGGACTGCTATTTCGCTATGCTCATAGCCGTCTTCCGCGAGCTGCCGACTGAAAACTCGGATACGCAACAAGAAAAAGAGGTTGCGACCTCTCTACAGGCTCGAGGATCGTGAAAAGGCCCTCCCGACAAAGCTCTGGGATCGAGAGCCGACGGCCGTCAAGCGCCCCCGCAGCCCAATGCCCAACCGTTCAGGCTCACACAATTACAGTCGGCGCGAGCCGTCGGAGATCACCACATCGTAGACCTTCGGTTCGTGGCCGTAACGGGCATTGAACTTCGATTTGGCCGTTGCGATAAAGGCATCGTAGAGGGACTCTTTGACCAGATTGATCGTGCAGCCGCCGAAGCCGCCACCCATGATGCGCGAACCGCTTACGCCGCATTCCTTGGCCACAGTAACCAGAAAATCAAGCTCTTCGCACGAGACTTCGTAATCTTTCGACATACCCCAATGGGTCTCGAACATCCGTTCGCCGACGGTTTCGTAGTCACCTTTCTCGAGTGCTGCGCAGACATCGAGCACACGCTTCTCCTCGCCGATCACGTAGCGTGCCCGGTGGTAATCCTCGTCGGAAATCTGCGTTTTAATTGCATCTAACTCCGACATCGTGACCCCACGGAGCGACTTGCGCCCGAGTATTTGTGCGACACGCTCGCACGATTCGCGCCGTTTGTTGTAGGGCGACCCAACCAATTCGTGCTTCACGCGCGAATCGAGCAGCACCAACTTATACCCCTTGGGGTCGAACGGGAAGTATGCAAACTCCATCGAACGGCAGTCAAGGCGCATCAGGCAGCCCTTCTTGCCGAAGACCGAGGCGAACTGATCCATGATGCCACAGTTGACCCCACAGTAGTTGTGCTCGGTCGACTGACCGATGCGTGCCAATTCGAATTTGTCGATTTTATTGTCGTTGTAGAGGTCGTTCATTGCGAATGCGTAGGTCGACTCCAGAGCCGCCGACGACGACATACCCGCGCCAAGGGGCACATCGCCCGCGAAGACCGTGTCGAAACCCTTGACCACCCCGCCGCGTTTCAGTACCTCGCGGCAGACCCCGAACAGGTAGCAAGCCCACGACTGCGCCGGCTTGTCCTCCTCGCGCAATCCGAACTCGGCACTTTCGCCCAAATCGAGCGCATAGGCGCGCACGCGATCCGTTCCATTGGGTTTGATCGCCGCAATGATCCCCTTATCCACCGCACCGGGGAAGACAAATCCCTCGTTGTAGTCGGTGTGTTCGCCGATCAGATTGATGCGGCCGGGCGAGGCGAATAAAATCGCGCCGTTGCCATAGAGTTCTTCAAATTTTTTGCTTACTTGTTCTTTCATCGGTATGTAGGTTTTAAGTTTTTTGTGTGAAAATTAGGCAAAAAGATAGACGAAGATACAAAAAAATCGAAAAAATACACCTTTTCGCAGACGAAAAAAGCCGCTCTTTCGTTTCAAAAGCGATGATCGGATCCAAAGCGATCGGTCAGCCGCAAAAAAGGGAGAAAAATTACGTTTGACAATTCAAAAATAATATATACCTTTGCATAGGTTTCGATTCAAAAGCAACCAATTCAAATTACATAACGACTATGACTAAAAAATTCATGCTTGCCGCCGCATTGCTCCTCGCCGGAACAGCCGTGGCTTTTGCCCAACCGAAAGTAATTGCCCACCGCGGCTACTGGACTGCGCCCGAATCGGCGCAAAACTCGCTGGCTTCGTTTACCAAGGCCGATGCCGTCGGGGTCTTCGGCTCGGAGATGGACGTTTGGCTTACGGCTGATAACAAATTGATTGTCAACCATGACCGCGTATACAAAGGGACGGATATCAACATGGAAAAATCGACCCTCAAGCAAATTACCTCGATCGTACTGCCCAATGGCGAGAACATCCCCACCTTGGATGCCTACCTCAAACTCGTCGCTTCGAAGCCCGACACACGGCTGATTCTGGAGATGAAATCGCTGTCGGATCTCAAACGCGAGGATCTCTCGGCGGAGAAGATCGTCAAGGCTCTCAAGAAATACGATCTGGTAGATCGCACCGACATCATCGCCTTTTCGATCAACACATGCCTGGCATTCAAGAAGTTACTCCCCGACAGCAAGATCTACTACCTCAATGGAGACCTCGCACCGAAGAGCATCAAGAAATTAGGATTTGCGGGCATCGACTACTCGATGGACGTGCTGCGCAAAAATCCGCAATGGATCAAGAAGGCGCACGATCTGGGGCTGGAAGTCAATGTGTGGACGGTAGATACCCCCGAAGACCTGCAATATTTCATCGACGCAGGGGTTGACTACATCACCACCAACTACCCCGAACGCCTGCAAGCCATGCTGAAAAAGTAACCGGCAGGAAACCGAACAACCGGATGATCCGGTAGATTCGGCAGGTCAGCGACCGGACACAACGGAACGCTACGAATACGAGGAACGCACGGAAGATTGGGGAAACGCCCCTGCTCCGTGCGTTTCTCGCGTTTTTAGGGGGGGGGTCTGTTGGCAGGGTTCGATCCTGTCGAGAGGTCGCGCGCAGCTGCCTGTTTTCGATCCTCGAGCTTGTCGAGAGGTCGCAAACTAATGCCATGCGTCAGCTCTTTTTCAGTCAGCAGCTCGCGGAGGCGGCTATGCAGCAACGCGAAATAGCAGTCCTCCGCAGGGCGGAGCTGCGGACTGCCGGCTTGCAGAGCAAGCCGAAAACACGACGCCAGTAACCTACGCGACCTCTCGACAAGCTCGAGGATCGGAAACAACCTTTGCAACAAACCTGCGCGACCTCTCGACAAGCTCGAGGATCGGGCTTATTGGTCAAAATAGTACATAAAATAGGGGCGGTTTTGGTTTATTGGT
>CAZHEY010000030.1:0-32260 GCA_964532025.1 uncultured Alistipes sp.
GGAATCAGCCCTATTTTTATTCTCCTCTCTAAAAGTTTTATCGGACAGCAATAATAGCAAATACCTTCCGGTTTACGAACGGCCGTTTGCCGATGCACCCTTGGCGGTTGTCGACGAGGTGAAAGCAAAGCTGGCGGCGATTCAGTCGGATGCTCCGCTGGTGACGGTCTCGGTGATCGCCTACAACGAGGAACGCCGCTTGCTGGCGTGCTTGTGGTCGTTGAGTGAGCAGCAGTGTTCCTTTCCGCTGGAGATTATCGGCACGGATAATCGGTCGAAAGATCGGACTGTTGCAATATTCGAGGCGGTGGGACTACCCTATCAGACGGAGATGCAGGCCGGTTGCGGACACGCTCGGCTCAATGGATTGCACCGCGCACGTGGCAAATTCCATATCAATATCGATGCCGATACGATGTATCCTCCGCGCTATGTCGAAACGATGGTTCGAGCACTTATGCAACCAAATACGGTGTGCGTCAGCTCGTTGTGGAGCTACATTCCCGATGCGACGCACTCGGCCGCGGGGCTGTGGTTCTACGAAGCGGCGCGCGATCTGCATCTGTGGTTGCAGTCGTTCAAACGACCCGAGTTGAGCGTGCGCGGGCTGGTTTTTGCGTATGATACGCAGTTGGCTCGCAAGGTGGGCATTCGAACCGATATTATTCGCGGTGAGGACGGCTCGCTGGCACTCGGATTGAAAGAGTATGGCCGCATCCGCTTTGTGCGCAGTCGGCGGGCACGTGCCGTGACCGGATATGGTACGGTGGCCAAAGACGGCTCGCTGATGGGGAGTTTTCGGGTGCGTGCCGTAAAAGTGATTAAGGGATTGGGTAGTCTGTTTTCGTCGAAATCCACCTACGAGGATGAAGATAGCAACCTGCTGAAATAGCGAAGAGCCTGACTGTTATTCGGTCAGGCTCTTTTTCTTATCGGGGTGCTGTGCTTGTTCACGATCCTCAAGCTATGTCGAGAGGTCGCTGTGTCTTGTTCACGATCCTCGAGCTTGTCGAGAGGTCGCAAAGGAATTTTGGTCGAGATGTTTTCGGCTTGCTGTGCAAGTCGGCAGTCCGCAGCTCCGCCCTGCGGAGGACTGCTATTTCGCGTTCGCTCATAGCCGCCTCCGCGAGCTGCTGACTGAAAAAGGGCTAACGCGTAGCAATAGTCTGCGACCTCTCGACAGGCTCGAGGATCGAGAACAAACCTTGCGGCAGACCTTTGCGACCTCTCGACAGGCTCGAGGATCGAGGATCGAGAACAGCAACCTTCGGGCATACCCCCCCCCTCGTCAACCTCTCGGCTATTTTCCTGTTGTTGTGAGCGTTATTCGGTGTATTCCTCCCCGCGCAGGAAAATCCGTTGAATCAACGGCGTTTGGTAGGCGTAGGTAAAGAACTCGAATGAGGGCAGTGGTTTGGTCAGGAAAAAGTTGGCCACCTTGCCCACGCTGATTGAGCCGTAATCGCGGCTCAATCCCATGGCGTATGCCCCATTGATCGTCGCCGCATGGAGGGCTTCGGTTGGGGTCATCTTCATGCAGATCGAAGCCAACGCCATGACCATGCGCATGTTGCCCGACGGCGATGAACCGGGGTTATAGTCCGAAGCCAGCGCAACGGCCAGCCCCTCCGAGATCATCTGACGTGCCGGAGGATAGCTCATGCCGAGAAAGAAAGCCGCCCCGGGAAGTAGCGTCGGGATTGTCGTCGAATTTTTCAGCGCGAGAATCTCCTCTGTCCCCGACCGCTCGAGGTGATCTACTGACAGGGCATGGCATTTGACACCCACCTGTACACCACCCGAAACCGCCAATTCGTTGGCATGAATTTTCGGCCGAAGTCCAAATCGAGCCGCGGCTTTGAGGATGCGCGTGGTTTGCGCGGTGGTGAAAAATCCGGTATCGCAGAAGATATCGACGAAATCGGCCAAATCTTCCTGCGCCACGGCAGGCAGCATCTCGTTGCAGATCAGATCGACATACTCCTCCGGGCGTCCGGCGTAGGCGCGTCCGACGGCATGTGCGCCCAGAAACGTAGCACGCACGGCAAGCGGCGTGTTCTCGCGTATGGCGCGAATCACACGCAGCATCTTCAGTTCGTCCTCGGTGGTCAGCCCATAGCCGCTTTTGATCTCCACGCAGCCCGTTCCCATGCGCGCAATCTCGTGGATGCGCTCCATGGCGGCACGATAAAGCTCCTCTTCGGAGGCTTCGTGTACGCGGTCGGCTGAATTGAGGATGCCGCCGCCACGCTGAGCAATCTGCTCGTAGCTCAACCCGTGAATCTTATCCAAAAACTCCTGCTCACGGCTTCCGGCGTAGACTATATGCGTATGCGAATCGCAAAACGACGGAAAAAGTGTACCTCCGGCGGCATCGACCACCCGATCAACGGCGATCTCGCCCAGCTCGTCCATTCTTCCGTAGAGGACGATGCGGCCGTTGTCGGCCAGAAGCCACGCATCGCGGAGCGTGCCGAGCGAATCCATCTCCTCGCCACCGATGCGCAGCAATCCTGCGGATTCGATCCCGACGATCTGCCCGATATTTTTGATGAGCAGTTTCATCGTGTCCGCAAAAATTGAATCGACGATTCGATGTGGGGATACATCACCTCGTCGTTGTCGATGAACGGCACGCGACGACGATAGTCGGCAACCAATGCTTCGAGTGCGGGCGACGTGTGTGCCGGACGGCGGAACTCAAGGGCTTGTGCGGCATTGAAAAGCTCGATAGCCAGCACCCGTTCGGTATTGCGCACCACCCGGAATAGTTTCGTGGCGGCATTCGAACCCATGCTGACGTGATCCTCCTGCCCCTGCGATGAGGGGATCGAATCGACCGAGGCCGGCATGCACAGTCCTTTCGACTGGCTGACGATCGAGGCCGCGGTGTATTGCGGAATCATGAAGCCGCTGTTCAGTCCCGGCTTGGCTACCAGAAATTTCGGCAACTCGCGTGCCCCCGAAATCAGTTTGTAGGTGCGTCGCTCCGAGATGTTGCCCAATTCGGCAAGTGCTATCGCCAGAAAATCCATCGCCAGCGCAATCGGCTGTCCGTGGAAGTTGCCGGCCGAAACCACCAGATCTTCGTCGGGGAAGATCGTCGGATTGTCGGTCGTGCTGTTGATTTCGGTGGTGAGTACGCTCTGTGTGTAGTCAATCGTATCTTTCGATGCGCCATGTACTTGCGGGATGCAACGGAACGAATAGGGATCTTGGACGTGTCGTTTCGGTCGGGCTATCAGCTCGCTGCCGTCGAGTAACTGGCGGAATCGGCGTGCCGTGGTGAGCTGTCCTTTGTGTGCGCGAATCAGGTGCACTTGGTCGAAGAATGGCTCGATGCGGCCGTCGAATGCGTCGAGCGACAAAGCTCCGATGCAGTCGGCACATTCGCTCAATCGCTGTGCTTCGATGATCGACCACACGCCATAGGCACTCATGAATTGTGTGCCGTTGAGCAGTGCCAGCCCCTCTTTGGATTGCAACTCAATCGGTTGCCAGCCCATTTTGGCCAGCACCTCGGCCGAGGGGCGGACGACTCCCTGCCACTCCACTTCGCCCAACCCTAACAGCGGCAGACTCATGTGTGCCAGCGGAGCCAGATCACCCGATGCGCCGAGCGATCCTTGTTGGTAGACGACGGGTAGGATGTCGTTGTTGTAGAAGTCGATCAGTCGTTCGACGGTTTGCAGTTGCACTCCCGAATGGCCGTAAGATAGCGATTGAATTTTGAGCAGTAGAATCAGCCGCACGATCTCCGACGGCACGCGTTCGCCTGTGCCGCAGGCGTGTGACATGACGAGGTTCTTTTGTAGTTGCGCCAGCTCGTCGTGGCCGACCGAAATGTCGCAGAGCGATCCGAATCCCGTGGTGATACCGTAGATCGGTCGATCGGTGTTCTCCATTTTGTGGTCGAGGTATTCGCGGCAACGAACAATTCGAGTGCGCGCATCCTCGCTCAATGCGAGTCTAAGAGGGGTGTAAAGAATTTCGCGGACGCGGTCTATTGAGAGGTGCTCGGCGGAAATAATATGGTGATGTTCCATGTGAAGTGTTTTGTTTTATGCGTTTTCTTTCAATGCGTTGCGGACGATCTCTTCATCGGCGAAGTTTGGCAGCGTGACCTCCAGCCCCGGGGTGCGTGCCATTTCGCGGCGGATGGCCGCCACAGCCCCTTCGTTCCGAGCCCAGCTGCGTCGGGCGATTCCGTTGTTGACGTCCCACAGCAACATTTCGCGGATGTGACGATCCGAATCTGCCGATCCGTCGATCACCATGCCGAAGCCGCCGTTGATTACCTCGCCCCAGCCGACACCGCCGCCATTGTGGATCGAGACCCACGTCGCGCCGCGGAATGCGTCGCCAATGACGTTCTGAATCGCCATGTCGGCCGTATGTGCCGATCCGTCGTAGATATTCGAGGTCTCGCGGTAGGGCGAATCCGTGCCCGAGACATCGTGGTGGTCGCGTCCCAGCACAACCGGTGCGGAGATTCGCCCGTCAGCGATTGCGCGGTTGAAAGCCTGCGCGATTCGGGTGCGCCCTTCGGCATCGGCATAGAGGATGCGAGCTTGTGAGCCGACAACCAGTCGGTTGCGCCCTGCCTCCTTGATCCAATGGATGTTGTCGTCTAACTGTCCGGCGATTTCGGCCGGAGCGGTGCGCCGGATCTCTTCGAGCACCTCTGCTGCAAGGAGGTCGGTCGTTGCCAGATCCTCGGGTTTCCCCGAAGTGCAGACCCAGCGGAATGGCCCGAATCCGTAGTCGAAAAACATGGGGCCCATGATGTCCTGCACGTAGGACGGATAGCGGAATTGTCCGCCCTCGCCCATCACCTCAGCCCCTGCGCGCGAGGCTTCAAGCAGGAACGCATTGCCGTAATCGAAGAAATACATACCCTTGGCTGCCAGTTTGTTGATTGCTCGGATCTGGCGGCGCAACGACTCCTGCACACACTCTTTGAATCGTGCAGGCTCTTCCGAGATCATCTTGTTCGAGGCTTCGTAGCTCACCCCCACGGGGTAATAACCACCCGCCCACGGATTGTGCAACGAGGTCTGATCCGACCCCAGATCGACGTGGACGTCTTCCGCCGCCAGCCGCTCCCAGAGATCGACGACGTTGCCTACATAGGCCAGCGAGACCACTTCCCGCGCCTCGACCGCTTTGCGTATGCGCGGCAGCAGCTCGTCCAAGGAGTCGTGCAGTTCGTCGACCCACCCCTGTTCTTTGCGTTTCTGTGCGGCCTTCGGGTTGATTTCGGCCACGACACTTACCACGCCCGAAATATTCCCGGCTTTGGGTTGTGCTCCCGACATGCCGCCCAGACCCGAGGAGACGAAGAGCATGCCGTGTGTGTCGGTGCGGGTTGGGCCAAATCGCTTGCGTGCGGCGTTCAGCACGGTGATCGTCGTGCCGTGGACGATGCCCTGCGGCCCGATGTACATGTAAGAACCGGCTGTCATCTGTCCGTATTGCGACACTCCCAGCGCATTCAGCCGTTCCCAGTCGTCGGGTTTCGAGTAGTTGGGAATCACCATGCCGTTGGTGACTACCACGCGCGGTGCATCGGGATGCGAGGGAAATAGTCCCAGCGGATGCCCCGAATACATGATCAGCGTCTGTTTTTCGGTCATCTCCGAGAGGTAGCGCATCGTCAGCCGGTATTGCGCCCAGTTCTGGAATACAGCACCGTTGCCGCCGTAGGTGATTAATTCGTGGGGATGCTGCGCAACGGTTTTGTCCAGATTGTTCTGGATCATCATCATGATTGCGGCAGCCTGTCGGCATTTGTAGGGATATTCGTCGATTGGCCGGGCATACATCTCGTAGTCGGGGCGCAACCGATACATATATATACGTCCGTAACGGTGCAGTTCACCGGCAAATTCGCGCGCTAATTGCGCGTGGTGCTTTGCCGGGAAATAGCGCAATGCGTTGCGGATTGCCAGCACCTGCTCCTCGGCCGAAAGAATCTCTTTGCGCTTCGGGGCGTGGTTGATTTGTTTGTCGTAAGGCTTTGCGGCGGGCAATACGTCGGGAATGCCCGCGCGAATATCATGTTGAAACTCTTTACGTGTCATACACTACCCTATTTTATGTTCGACAATTTCCAGTATCTCCTTCTCGTTGCGCGTCGCCTCGGCTGCCAATGTATTCGCTTCGGCGATGAGTGCTTCGGCGGTGCTTCGGTCTTTCAGGCCGGCGGCATTGATCTTCACATTCAGACAAGCTCCCAGCACGGCACTTCGGGCGGCCAATGCACCCACTCCGGCATCGGAGACCGAATTGGGATTTCCCTCCTCGGCCATGGCGCGCACAATCGGGAAGACACGCGCGGCGGCCTGCATGGTGCGCAATGGAACTTGTGTGGCGTAGAGCGTGGCCTCTTGCAGTGCGGTGCTGCGCGCAGCCTTCTCCTCGTCGGTGGTTTTGGGCATGGCAAAGACCGCCATGATGCGGTTGAACGCCGCGGTATCTTCATCGACCAGATGCAGCAGTTCGGCCAAGAGTTGCTGACCTTGTTCCGCCCAGTCGGAGAATTCTGCCCAGCGATCGTCCCAGCCGGCTTTGTGCGAGGAGAGGTTGGCAACCATTGTGCCGAGTGCAGCACCCAACGCTCCCATATAGGCGGCAATAGATCCGCCGCCCGGAGCTGGCGATTCGCTCGCCGTCTCGTCGGCAAATCCTTTGCAGGTCATGTCGATAAGCCGCTTTTTCTTCAACTCGGCTTCAAGTAGATATTCGATTACTTTTTCTTCGGGCTTGAACGGCTTTAGGTCGTCTAACCCCATGGATTTTATGGCAATCCGAACGATCTCCTCCTCGGCGATACCCACCGACCGTTGTTGCTTGCGCAGGAAATATTTTCCGGCGTCGATCAGTGCACGTTTCGGCACGAGGCCGACGATCTCTGTGCCTGTGACCCTTACGCCCCGCGCTTCGGCCTTGCGGCATACCTCGTCGAATGCCACGTGAAGCGGCGTTGTGGCGATGTCGGTGATGTTCATCGACACCTGCGCGATTCCGTACTCTTCGATATACCAGCCGATTGCCTTGGTTGCTTTGAGTGTGCCGGGTTGCATCTGCGGTTCACCGGCCGTATTTTTGACGATTTTTCCTGTGATCGGATTTCCTTCGCGCACGGGACGTCCCTTCTCGCGCACATCAAAGGCGATGGCATTGGCGCGGCGCGTGGAGGTGGAATTGAGGTTGAAATTCACCGCGATCAGAAAGTCGCGAGCACCGACCACCGTTGCGCCGCTGCGTGCGATCCGAGCGTCATACGGCCGCGCACCGAAATCGGGTGCAGAGGCTTCGTGTGCCAACTTTTCGGGTAGTGCTTCGTACTCTCCGGCTCGACATACGGCCAGATTGCGGCGCTCGGGCGTGAGGGCGGCCGCTTCGTAGCAGTAGGTCGGAATCTGCAATTCGTCGGCGATGCGCCGCGCTAATTGCCGCGCCAGTTCGGCGCACTCCTCCAGTGTGATGCCGGCGATGGGAATCAACGGCAGCACATCGGTTGCCCCCATGCGCGGGTGCGCTCCTTTGTGGTGGCTCATGTCGATCACTTCGGCCGCTTTGCGAACGCCGGCAAAGGCTGCCTCGACGACCGCTTCGGGTGAACCGACGAAGGTGACGACGGTGCGGTTGGTTGCCTCGCCGGGGTCTACGTCAAGCAGTTTGATGCCGCCGCTTGCTTCGATTGCCGAGGTGATTTGCCGGATGATGTTGGGATCGCGTCCTTCGCTGAAGTTGGGGACGCATTCTACGATGCGCTTTTCCATATTTTTTTAATTATTCGGTTCTTTGTTTCAAATATAATCAAAATTTAGATAATTGATGATGATTTGCTGCTGAAAAATCTATATTGCTTGCAAAACCGTAGCCATAACCGAAAAAAACGGCTCGCTGCCTGAGCAACGAGCCGTGGATATGCAGTCGGATTAGTCGGCAGTTTTATCTGCCGATGGTGAGTGTGACACCGCCCATGACCCACGCGCCGGGCAGCCGAATGCCGCCCAGATCGCAGTAGTTGGTGTCGGTGATGTTCGTGGCATCGACGAACAGACGGCAGATGCCCTTTTCCCATTGCAGACGTCCGTCCAGCAGGAAATAGGGCTTATACTCGCGCGTCTGGGTCTGTTTCGAATCACCGGCGACGGGATAGGCCGTGTAATCGCCGTTGCGGTCGTAGACCGATCCGGTGACCACCAGCGACATGCGGCGGAGGAAATGAACCTCGACGCTTGCCGCCGCCTTGTGCTTCATGTAGTCCATGGCACTTTTGGCCACAATATCCGTGTTGCGGTCGGTGGTGATGTATCCGTAGGAGAGCGTTACGCGGCGCAAAAATCCGTCATCGACGGTGTAGCCGCCCGAGAGCTCAACTCCATAGGTATTCAACCGACTGGTCTGCTCCGAGTGCCATTTGTTATCCATATCTTCGCGCCAGACCCAGTCGATGATGTCGCGGCCGCGCCGGTAGTAGGTCTGTATGCCTGCATGCCATTGCTGCTTCCGGTAGGAGGCTTCGAGCCGGTAGGTCACGGCTTGCTCGGGGACGAGATCGAGGTTGTTGATCTGCGCCGGAGAGGTGTAGTAGAGATCGGTGAAGGTCGGCAGACGCATCGACTGCGAAGCCCCGATCCCGAGGTGAAATCCGTTGAGCGGCGTATACCCTGCCGAGAGATTCCACAGAACCGATTTCCCGTAAGGGGTTCGGCTGATGCCGATCGACCCGGCCAGATCGAAGCGTTCCCATTGCTTGACGTGCTGCAACCAGACGTTCTCCGTGTGTCGGGCTTTGGCCTTTGTGTAGTCGCCGTTGGGCTTCGACAACGCCTCCCCGAGGTTGGTGCTGTAAATGTGGTTGAACGTGTAGTCACCACCTACGGAGGTCACTCCGCCCAGCCAATTATACTCGACCCAGAGCTTCGCACCGACGTTGTCGGTGTTGTGCCGGTTCGAAGGAGTGCCGCGCGTCCAGTCGTAACGGTCGAAATTCTTGCGATAGCTTGCGTTTGCTCCGAAGGAGAACCGCCCGGCGGTTTTCATCCAGCGCAACGAGGTCAGCGCGGTCGAGGTATGCTCCCATTGGTTGGGATTGTAGGCCGCGTAGAATCCGTTTGAGCCGAATGCTCGATTCTGATAGCCGGCCTGCAACTCGAAGAATCCGGCATGGGCAGCCGCGTAGGTTGCCCGCACGAAAGCGTTGTAATTGGTAAAATCGGTGTTGTGCCGGTATCCGTCGCTGCGACGATAGGAGGCTGCGGCGAACAGCGAGAAACGCCGTGTCGTGATAGCCCCCGAGAGGTTGGCATAGCCGTAGCCGTATTGACCGCCCGACCCTTCGAAACGCAGGTAGCGAGGCCGCAACGGAGCTGTGCGGATGTTCACCGCACCGGCATACGCGCCCACACCGGGCACGCCGTCGATCAGCTCGACGGCCGAGATACAGTCGATGTCGATCGGCAGTGCGTGGGACTGATGTCCCGTGCGCGCATCCGTGAAATCGACGCCGTTGAGTAGAACCATGGTTTGGTCGAATGAGCCTCCGCGGACAGAAATGTCAGCCTGTGTGCCCTTGCCCCCGCGTTCGCGTAGATCGACCGACGGCGAGAGGCGCAGGGCGGCTTCCAGAGTCTGGACGGGCGCTGCGGCCTGTGCTTTTCGGTCGAAAAGCGGGGTTTGCGACTGTGCGTTGCGCGTTGGGGAACTCATTGTTCCCGTGATACCGACCTCCGAAATCCGCATCATTTTCAGGATGGCGGTGGTGTCGGTGTTTTGCGCGGACGCACTTGATGTCGCGAGCAACAGAATAGACATTCCGACCGAGAGGACTCCGATTGTTACGCAGCGGTGAAGGCTCACAAAGACCGACCAGCCTTTGCGATTCCAACGCTTGAAGCAGGGAGTCTGCTTGGTAAGGATGAATTTCATCTGTTTGTTGTTTGGATTAGGTGAATAAAAATCAGCGGCTTGAATGAGCTCCGACTGTCGGACTCGCTTCAAACCGCTGCAAAGATATGATAAAATTCGAAAAACTGTGCTACTCCTCCGTGTTGGGTTTTACTCCGACGTTGAAGAGTGCTTCAACTTTGGCGACAACTTCGTCGACATCTGGCTCGAGCGGGAAAATCTGGCTCGGCTTGAGATACCACAATGCTTTCCCCTCTTTGAAATGCTCCTCGCCGCCGCCCGTGATGTTCAGCATGATCGTGTCGTCTTTCTTTACGACCCCGTCGGCTACCGCCTTAATCAGCGAGGCCGTGGCAACGCCTGCGGCCGAATAGATGTCGACACCTTCGAGTTCGTGGAAGAGTTCGCGGGCTTTGCGGGCTTGCGCATTGGTGGCCGTATAAACATCGCCTCCGGTCGCCTTCAGCGCATCGTACAGACCTCCGGCAACGGCATAGGGCGGATGTCGGTTCGAAAGGACTTTGGCGTCGATGATCTCGGCATCGCGGCGGGCTTTGTCGTCCTCGTAGGGCAACATCTGGCGCGAATTGGCTTTCCATGCGTCGAACATCGGAACAAACGGTGCGTTTTGCGACACCATGAGTTTCATCGTGTTTGTGCCGAAGCGGCCGTCGGCGATCAGTCGCTGGTTGGCTTCCCATGCGGCGATAGCTCCCGTGCCGCTGCCTACGGCTTGGAAATAGTAGTCGGGAATGCGGCCGATTGTGGTCACGGCCGAGAGTACGGTGGTGGCCATGCCGTCGCGGCGTGCGATGTTCTTTGCACCGCCTTCGGCATAGAATTTCCGGCTTCTCAAAGCCAAGTCGCCCAGCGAAATTGCGTCGAAATAGTCGCCGCCGGCAGCGCAGGAGATTAGCTTCACGCAGGGATTCAGCGGTTCGTCGAACCACAGTGCGTTGATGTTGTCGTAAGGTACGGACAGCAGCAGCTTGATCTGGTTGTCCGAGCAGACCTTCGCAAATGCGCGGGCGGTGTTTCCGGCTGAGGCAACGACTAAAATTCGTTTCTCATCCTCGGACATGCGTCCGCAGACGCTGTAAGCCTCGGTCTCCTTGAACGAACAGGTGGTCATGGTTGCGCCGATTGCCGGATAGTATCCGTTGAAGGTGATGTAGAGATTCTCCAATCCCAGATGCTTTGCCAGTCCGGTGCTCTTGTAGGTGACCGGAGCTGACGAACCTTTGAGCATCCGGCGCACAGGCATCCAGTCGCAAAAACGATATAGCCCCCAATCGGCCGGTTTCACCTCGATCTGCTTTTTGGCGTATTTGGCGCGTATGAGCGACGGTTGGTTTCGGTTCATCGGATCGCCGAGCATCCAGCCCGTATCTTCGAATTCGCGGCCGGTAGCTACGCATTCGAGCGTATAGGCGGTAGGGGTAAAATTTTCTTCCATTATATAGTTTGTTTGTAGTTACGACATGCGGTTTTTGAAATCCTCGTATCCGAATTCACGGATAATCTCCATGTGTCCGTCGCGGCGGGCAATGGCAATGGCCGGATGGGCTACGCCGTTGAACATCGTAGTCTTGACCATGGTGTAGTGGATCATATCTTCGAAGACGATGCGCTCGCCCACCTTCAGCTCGTGGTCGAAAGCCCAGTCGCCGTAATAATCCCCGGCCAGACAACTCGTGCCTCCCATGCGCCAACGCTTCTCGCCCTCGGTCGGTTCGTGCGCCCCCAAGATAGCCGGTTTGTAGGGCATCTCCAAGCAGTCGGGCATGTGGCAAGCAAACGAGACGTCGAGCATGGCCGTATTCACCCCGCCGTTGCATACGATGTCTTCGACAGTCGATATCAGGTAACCCGTGCGCCAAGTGAATGCGCTTCCCGGTTCGAGAATCAATCGCAGGTGGGGATGCCGCGCCTTGAATTCGCGCAGCAGGGCGATCAGCTCGTCGCAATCGTAGTCGGCGTGGGTCATTAGGTGGCCGCCGCCCATATTGAGCCACTTCACTTGGTCGAGCAGGTGGCCGAAATGTTTTTCGACGGCTTCCAGAGCCAAGCGCAGGTGTGCCGGACGGGATTCACACAACACGTGGAAGTGTAGGCCCTCGACCCCGGCGGGCAGCGTTTTCAGCTCTTCGGCAGTGATTCCCAGACGAGATCCGGCAACGCAGGGGTTGTAAAGATCGGTTTCGACAGGTGAATATTGCGGATTGACACGCAGCCCGCAGGAGATACCCCGCAGAATGGCCATTGGGCCGAAGCGTTCGAATTGCGCGACGGAGTTGAAGGTAATGTGGTCGCTGCAACGCAAAATCTCTTCGATATTGCGGTCGGTGTATACCGGGGCATAGGTGTGAGCCGGTTTGCCGAACTCCTCGTATACCAATCGGGCTTCGGCGGCAGATGATGCGGTAGCACCGTCCGAATGGCGAGCCAACTTCGGAAAGATGCTCCACATGGCGCATGCCTTCAGCGCAACGATTACCTCGGTGCCCGATTCGCGGCGCACGCGGTCGATCGTGGCCAAATTTTGGTCTAATAGCGACTCGTCAAGCACATAGCTGGGAGAAGGGAGTTTCAGGATGTCAATCATCGGTATTTGTAAAGTTCGAAAACAGACGCAAATTTAATCAAATCCTTGCGAAAATCAATCCGCAATCTCTTGTTTCTCTGTAAATAAGTATTTATACTTACCTGCAAAAAAAGCGGCGACAGAATCTCTGTCACCGCCTATCGGGATTATCGGAGTGTTATTCGGCGATGCAGATCGCTACGCGGTTCTTCTCCACACCCGCAAAGGGTTGTACGGTATCTCCCTTGGCATCTATGCGGATGCGTGATGCTTCGATACCGGCTTTGGTCAATGCTGCGGCCACACTTTCGGCGCGCTGCTGCGAAATTTTCTGGTTGATTGCGTGTGAGCCGGTTGCTGCGTCGGCATAACCCGTTACCTCGACTTCCGCCTTCGGGTTTGCTTTGAGGTATTCGGCTAACGTGGCAATTTTCGACTCCTCGGCAGCACTGACTTCGGATGCCCCGATGCGGAAGTAGACCTCTTCGCGCAATGCGGCGGCCTTTGCTTCGACGGCAGGTGCTGCTGGTTTTTCAACGACGGGAGCTGCCTCCGGCTCGGGAGTCGGCTCTGGCTTCGGTTCGGTGATGGGAGTCATCGGAACGGCTGCTGCGGCTGGGCACTTCTTGTAGGTCTTGCCGAAGCGGAACGTCAGTCCGGCCAGCGCATTGAATTGCCAGTCGATGTTGCCGGCCTTCTTGGAGTTGTACTTGTCGGAGAGCATGTTCGAATTCAATTCGACACCCAACAATACGCAATTCGAAAGGCGGAAATTCACGCCAAGTCCCAACCGTCCTGCAAAGAATATTTTGTGACCACTCCAGATGTTGCCCATGTCATAACCTTGGTTGTTGAGCTCGTTGGCTTCTCCATTCTTGAACGCTCCGTTCAGACCCACACCGGCAAACACGTAGGGATTGACGGTGCGCATCGGATTGAATCGACCGAACAGATTGGCCAAATCGAGCATAGCATCTAAATTGGCTTGCAGGTAGTTGAATTTATAGACACTGCGAGGCGAAACCCACGCGCCTTTGCTCTCCCAGCCGCTTAGTCCAGCACGCAGACCCCAAGCCGGCGAGAACTGATACCCCACCGAAAGAGCCGCTGCCGGTGAAATCAGCTTGCTGAAATCGCCTTCGCCGAGGGTATAGGCCGCACCGCCCTGCACCTGCAAGAACCAATGACCCTTGAATTTAACCTCGTCTTTCTCCTTTGTCGATTGTGCGAAAATCGAACTTGTCAGCAGCAACGCACTGACGATACAAAGTGTAATTTTCAACTTCATAATTTTCTGGTTTGAGTTATTTAATGTTCAAATATAGCAAATGTATTTTATATGATACAAAAAATAACGTTAAAATATAAAAAAAAGAATTGTAACCTGTCGTTGAGATGGAAAGAAACCGGCTTTTTAGGCCGGTTCCTTTTAATGCATATTCAAGGGTCAAATTTCAATGTCGGTATCGAATAATTCGTGCCACGGCAATCCCTGCTCGCCTAACTCGGCCAAGAACGGATCGGGGTCGAACTCCTCGACATTGAAGACTCCTGCGCCGCGCCATAGCCCTTTGGCCCACATCAAAGCTCCAAGTGCGGCCGGAACGCCCGTCGTGAAGCTCACGGCCTGTGTGCCGGTCTGCTTGAATGCCTGCTCGTGGTCGCAGTTGTTGTATATATAATAAGTGTGCTCCTTGCCCTCCTTGAGTCCGCGGATTCGGCATCCGATTGATGTCTGGCCGTGGTAGTTTGCGCCCAGCGACTTGGGGTCGGGAAGTACCGCCTTGAGGAACTGAATGGGGACGATCTCGACTCCGTTGTAGATAATCGGGTCGATGCGAGCCATTCCGATGTTCTGGATCACGCGCAGATGTGTGAGGTATTCCTGTCCGAATGTCATCCAGAAGCGCGCCCGCTTGATCGTCGGGTAGTTTTTCACCAGCGACTCCAGCTCCTCGTGGTAGATCACATAGGATTCGCGTTCGCCGATCTCGGGATATTTCAGCGGACGGTGAATCTCGTGTGGTTCGGTGACCACCCACTCGCCGTTTTCGTAATAACGCCCCTTCTGGGTCACTTCGCGGATGTTGATCTCCGGATTGAAATTTGTGGCGAATGCCATGCCGTGATTTCCGGCGTTGCAATCCACGATGTCGAGGTAGTGGATCTCATCAAAGTGGTGCTTGGCGGCGTAGGCCGTGAAGATAGCCGTGACTCCCGGGTCGAAGCCGCAACCGAGAATGGCGGTCAGCCCGGCGGCCTTGAACCGATCCTGATAGGCCCATTGCCATGAATATTCGAAGTGGGCCTCGTCTTTGGGTTCGTAATTGGCAGTATCAAGGTAGTTGCATCCGCACTCCAGACAGGCATCCATGATCGTCAGATCCTGATATGGGAGCGCGACGTTGACCACGATGTCGGGCTTGTACGCGCGGAACAATTCGCAGAGTTCCGCCACGTTGTCGGCGTCCACCTGTGCTGTTTTTACGCGGTTGCTGCCGATTGCCGCAGCTACGGCATCACATTTGGTTTTTGTGCGGCTGGCCAGCATCACCTCTGTGAAGACCGGATTGGCTGCAATTTTTTGTGTTACTACCGTGCCAACACCGCCGGCGCCGATAATTAGGGCTTTACACATAGTAAATATGAGTTTTTAAGTAAAAAATCAATAAAACGCCTACAAAAATATCATTTTATTTTGGTAAAACAAAAATAATATCTACATTTGCACCACCAAAACGGAAGAATACCTTCTGATTGGTAAACGATGATTCCGTAGCTCAGTAGGTAGAGCACAACACTTTTAATGTTGGGGTCCTGGGTTCGAGCCCCAGCGGGATCACAGAAAAATCGCTAACAATTGATAAGTCAATTAGTTAGCGATTTTTTTGCTCATATGCCCCATTGAGCCTGTGTTGGAGTTTCGCATTGGCGCAAGCGTTGGATCAAGCAGTAATCCTTGTTGGCGCTTCTATTTGGGATTAGGTCGAGAGATTGGTTGTGAATTTATGGCGAGTTGTTTTCGGCTTGCGCAGCAAGTCGGCAGGCCACAGCTCCGCCACGCGGAGGCCTGCTCTTCGCTGCGCTTCGAGCCGTCCTCGCGAGCTGCTGCCTGAGAACAAAAACAATTCGCCCTTAAAAAAATCACCAACAAGGATTACTGCTTGATCCGGTAATTGCGCCACTCTCGAAATTACAGGCAATGCTATACGCACAAGTGGCGCATCCAGAATATAAAAATAGTTCTCAACGGTAGTCTTTCCGCCAAGGGTATAAATTTAATTTATGTTCTCTTTTCCGGGAACATAAAAATCATACTGCAGGGTGGGTCGCGTTATATCCCAACACACATTTGCTTTATATAAGATATTAATGGTCTGAAAGTTAATTGATTAATACGAATTCGTTGATTAATTTGTAAACATCCAATAGTAAATTATTCATGTTTTTTTCTCTCATGAAATTTAATTGTATTTCAACTCCGCCTTTAAGCACTAATTTAATCTCAGAATCTAAATCAAAGGTGCCAGCCGTTTCAATGGCATAAGTTACAATGTGTTTAAATGGAATAGATAAATATTCAATTTTCTTACCAGTGAAACCTTGTTTGTCTCCGATTAACATTCTTTTGTCTGTAAAAACAGCAACATCTCGGAATGTCTTGATGGTAAATTGCACATTTTCTGATTCATTGATAAAAGGTTTAATACTTTCGGGTAGGTCGATTTTTGAATAGAAATTGTATACTTTCTTTTCCATAATATATGTTATTTGAGTATGTTGGCTTCGCCATATTTGCCATTTTCGCTATATAATCCTAATTTCCCATTCGACTGAAGAATGTAATATTCTCCGTTGTTATTGTTATATTAGTAATATTATTCTTATGAATAAGAATTGTTTAAGTATTTATACAAAAATACAAAGATTTTCCTATTAATACCCTCAATCCGCATGAAAAATTAATAATCCGTTATCCCTCTTATCGAGCAGGAGTTCGACAAGATACAATTTGCTGTGGGCTTGAATATGCCCCCCCCCTCCTTGGCGCAAGCGTTCAGCGCAACGGCTCTTGCGTCAAGGAACAGCAAGAGCAACTTCGGTCGAGCAAGGCGGTCAGATCGCTTCGCAACTCGTTATGGCGATCTTGATTACGCCGTCCAACTTGTTCTCGAAGAGACGGTAAGCCTCGTCGATATGATTCAACGGCAGGCGGTGTGTGATAAGCGGCGTGGTGTCAATGCGCCCCTGCTCGATCAACCGTAGAATTTCGGCACAGTCGCATCCGTCTACGCCGCCGGTTTTGAATGTGAGGTTCTTGCCGTACATCTCGGGTAGCGGAAGTATTTGCGGTTTGTCGTAGAGTGCCACCACAGTCACGATTGCGTTGGGACGTGCGCACTCCCATGCAAGGCGGAAGGTGTTTTCTGCTCCGGCCACCTCCAGCACCACGTCCGCTCCGTTGTGGTCGCTGTGAAGCAGGACGAAATCGCGGCACTCTTCCGGTTCGCAGACCAACACTTCGGGGTAATGCTCCCGCACAAACCGAATTCGTTCGGGCGACTTCTCGCAGATAATGATTCGTTTCGGACGTTTCAGCATTACGCAAAGTAATGTGCAGATGCCCGTTGGCCCAGCACCGATAATAAGCACTGTATCCTCCTCCTTGATCTCCGAAATCCGCGCAGCCCAAAAACCCGTGGCCAGAATGTCGCCCACGAACAATGCCTGCTCGTCGCTTACACTGTCGGGAATGCGGTTCAGCCCCTGATCGGCATAGGGCACACGCACATACTCCGCCTGCCCGCCGTCGATGCGGCAGCCCAACGCCCAGCCGCCGTTAGGATCGGTGCAGTTGTTCACATAACCCTGTTTACAGAAAAAACACTCGCCGCAGAAGGTCTCGACATTGACCGTCACGCGGTCGCCGACTCGAACCGACGCAACATCAGCTCCGACCTGCTCCATGACGCCCACCATTTCGTGACCGACGGTGATTCCCGGTACGGCGCGGGGCACGCTGCCGTGCTTGATGTGCAGGTCGCTGGTGCAGATGCTCGCAAGCGTCACGCGCACAATGGCATCGCGCGAATCCAGCAGGCTGGGCTTCGGCTTTTCCCGTAGTTCGAATTTTCCGTGTTCAACGTAGGTGTAGGCTTGCATCGTAGTATTGATTCTTTGAGAATGCCCACTCCGCCGAACGGGCTGGGCATATCCGTAATTTTATTGAATGCAAAGATAGAAAATATTTTGCTATTGGGTGGATCACGACCCTATTCCCATAAACACAATTCGAGCGGTTGCAAGCGGTTCTTGTGCCAAGAATGGGACTATATTTATAAGCCATTCAATGCCATTTCTCCCGTTTTATTCGTTTATTCCAGACTTTTTGAGTAACTTTGTATTATGGAAATACTTACAGTAAGGCAGCTGTTATATTGGTCATACGCCAATCTTGCTATGGCTCATTCGGCTCTCACCAACAATCAGCATTCATATATTCGCATCAATTATATGATTCGTGCTAAGCTATATAAAGGGCTATGCACTGGCAAAATGAAGATGCGCACATTGTTTGATGATGAAAAAATTAAAATAGCGGTTGGCCATCATTGTATGTATTGTGGTTCTGATGATAACATCTCTATTGACCATATTTTTCCACAAAAGAAAGGTGGGCAAGATGATGCCGGAAATCTCATTTGTGTTTGTAAATCATGCAACAGTTCGAAAGGTTCAAAGGATATGGTAGAATGGTTCGCGGCTCAAAATAGTTTTCCGCCATTATTGGTGTTGCGACGATATCTAAAACTCGTATATATATTTTGCGAAACAAATGATCTGCTTGATGAACAAGTGTCACAAGTTGATGATTCGAATTTTCCATTTCAGTTTCAATATATCCCAACAACTTTTCCGGAATTGGAGCATTTGTCATTGCTTAAATAACGCGCCACCACCTTTGGTGCAAGAGATGCCGCGCGGAACTCTTGCATCAAGGTGGGACTGAATTGCTTTGTTTCCGTATTTTTGGGGTAATGATGCAAAGGGTTTTGTTTTCGATCCTCGAGCTTGTCGAGAGGTCGCAAACTGCATTCTGGTTATACGTTGTTTTTCGGTCGACAGCTCACGGGGGTGGTTAATGAGCAAATGCGAATTTGCAGTCCTCCGCCGGGCAGAGGTTTGCCGGCTCGTTACGCAAGCCGATAACATCTTGTCAATAATGGGCGCAAGCGGCTCTTGTGCCAAGAATAGGGAGGGGATGCGATCACCCCAAAGATATGTTGATATTTTCCCCTTTACCAGATTAATGCTTCGTATTCCAATGATCTCTTATCAAGTTGGCTAAATTGGCAATTAGCGTGCACGCCAATGCAATGGCGAGATATGTTACGTCTTTGTGACGGGTAAATATCGATAGCGCGAGAAACGTAATTGATAAGAGAGCCAGAATAATCTGTAATACAGTGAACGCTTTCATTAGACTAAATTTTTAGCAAAGATACATTTATTGGTACAAATTAGTTCTGTGAACAACACGAAAATCCACCTCCGGCGCAAGAGCCCCCCTCCGCCAAAAAACAAGGAACGAAACTTGTTCCTCTTTGCTCGCTACCCTACCATGCGGAATATATGAATAAAAAAGAGTTGGTTGGAAAGAGAAAACTTGTAATTTTGCCGTAAGAAGAGTAATAACAAGATGATTCTACGTCTGCTTTTGACGGTCGTGATCGTGACCGGAAGTGTTTTTTGCCGTGCGGCTGTGCCCGGCTATACGTTGCGAGGTCGTGTTATCGACCGTATGACGCGGCAGGGCGTGCCCTATGCGGCGGTGGTGGTGGTCGGTCGGGAGCAGTACGGCGAGGCGACCGATTCGGTCGGCGGCTTTACCTTGCGCAATGTGCCGCCCGGAATCTGCCGGCTCGGTGTGTCGTGCGTGGGCTACAAAACGGCACTCTCCTCGGAACAAATCGTCTCGGCGCGCACCCCTTTTATCGAGATCGAACTCGACGAACAGGCCGATCAGTTGGAGGCGGTGACGGTGCGTCCGTCGCCTTTTCGCCGCACGGTCGAGAGTCCGGTGAGCATGCGCGTGATCGGGCTGAAGGAGATCGAGAAGAGTCCCGGTGCGAACCGCGATGTGTCGCGGATTGTGCGCTCCTACCCGGGTGTCGGCTTCTCGCCCGTGGGCTATCGCAACGACCTGCTGGTGCGTGGCGGTGGCCCGTCGGAGAATAAATTCTATATGGACGGCATCGAAATTCCTAATATCAACCACTTTGCCACACAGGGGGCTACGGGTGGGCCGGTGAGCATCATCAATGCCGACTTGGTGCGCGAAATCAAGTTCTACACCGGTGCATTTCCGACCGATCGCGCCGGAGCGATGAGCTCGGTGCTGGATATCCGACTGCGCGACGGCGATCCCGACAAACAGTCGTTCAAGGCGACTTTGGGGGCTTCGGAGGTGTCGTTGAGTGGCAGCGGACACCTCACGCCGCATACGACCTACCTCTTTTCGATCCGGCAGTCCTACCTGCAAATCCTCTTCAAAATGCTCGGACTGCCGTTTCTTCCCAACTACATCGACGGTCAGATGAAGATCCGCACGCGCCTTACCGCACGCGACGAACTGACGTTTTTAGGGCTGTTCGGAGTTGATAACATGCGGCTCAATACCGACCAGAAGGACGAAGAGGCTCAATATCTGTTGAGCTACCTGCCCCGTATCCGGCAGGAGACATTTACCGTCGGCGCGGTCTATCGCCATTTCGCGGGACGCCATGTGCAGACCCTCGCTGTGAGCCACAACTACCTGAATAACCGCGAAGTGAAATACCGCAACAACGATTCGTCGACGGAGGAGAACCTCATGTTGCGCCTGCGCGGCGTGGAACAGAAGACGATGCTGCGTGCCGAAAATCGCACCTATCTGGGGCGGTGGTCGTTGCGCGGCGGTGTGGAGTTGAGCTATTCGGACTATACGAATCGCACCTACCGTCAGCTTTACAACACTTCGGCCGATAACTACCGCACCGATCTGGGGATTGTCGGGTGGGGCGTTTATGCGGGAGTCGAGTATGCCTCGACCGACAAACGGTTCTCCGCCTCGGCTGGTCTGCGAGCCGACGGCTGCGACTATTCGGCGTCGATGCAGCGTTTCTGGCGGCAGCTCTCGCCGCGTCTTACGGCTTCGTATGCACTCAACAAGAGTTGGTCGCTCAATGCGGCGGCGGGACTCTACCACCAGTTGCCACCCTTCACGGCCTTGGGCTACCGCGAGCAGGGCGTGCTGGTGAACCGTGCGCTCGATTACCAACGTGTGGCATCGGTCAGCGGAGGTGTCGATTACCGCCTGCGCGATCGGCTGATCCTCTCGGTTGAGGGCTTTTATAAGGATTACGGACGGATTCCGCTCAGCGTGAGCGACCGGATTCCGCTGGCTTGCAAAGGGGCGGATTACGGCTCGGTGGGAGATGAACGGCTTGTCTCGTTGGCCGAAGGACGTGCCTACGGGGTTGAAACGATGGTGCGCTGGCAGATTCCCGGACGGGTGACGCTGGTCGGCTCGGTGACCCTTTTCCGCAGTCAGTACCGCAACGATGCCACATCGCCCTACGTCGTTGCTGCATGGGACAATCGGTTTATTGCCAATGTGAGCGGGACTTACGATCTGCGGCGCAACTGGGCGATCGGCGCGCGCTTGAGTTGTGTCGGTGGTTCGCCCTACACGCCCTACGACCTCGACAAATCCGCTTTGGTCGATGCGTGGAATGCGCAAGGCCGCCCCTACTACGATTATACGCGTTACAATGCCGAGCGGCTTCGACCCTTCGCGCAACTGGATCTGCGTATCGACAAAAGTTTTTATTTCCGCCATTGGATGCTGGGGCTCTACCTCGATCTGCAAAACATCTCGATGTCGAAGCTCCGGCAGGCCGATGTGCCGCTGTCGACGGGCGTTATCGAAAATCCTACTGCTCCGGCTTCCGAACAGCGTTATGTGATGAAGACCCTGCGTCAGCAGAGTGGCTCGCTCGTGCCGACACTGGGCATCACGGTTGAGTTTTGATTCAAAACAAACCGCGATTTTGTGATTGTGCGAGAAAGCATTACCTTTGACGTGTTTATATTCGGCAAACAGGCATGAAAGACGAGTTTCAAAAGATTGATATTCTGGATAATCGGGCGGTTGTCGGATTGTTGCATGCCGGAGATGAAAAATGTTTCGATGCACTTTTCCGACGCTATTACAAGCCCTTGTGCGCTTATGCCACGCGCTTCGTGCCGGCTTGTCGTGCCGAGGAGATCGTGCAGGATACGCTGATGTGGGTGTGGGAGAACCGCTCGTCGCTCATGGAAGAGATGTCGCTCAAGTCGCTGCTTTTCACAATCGTTAAAAACAAGTCGCTCAATAGCCAATCGCACGATTCGATCCGTAGTCGGGTGTTGCGTCAGCTGGCCGAAAAATACGAAGACCAATTCGACGACCCCAATTTTTATCTCGAAAGCGAATTGACCGATCGGCTGGTTGCTGCGCTCAAACGCATGCCTCCCGAATTTCAGCAGACATTCCGTATGCACCGTCTTGAAGGAAAAACACATCGAGAAATCGCCGAAGATCTGGGCGTGTCGGTGCAGACGGTCAATTACCGGATCGGGCAAACTGTGCGTATGTTGCGCGAAGAATTCAAGGATTGTTGGCCGCTGATTGTGCTCCTCTTTGGCTGGCAGAGTTAATCCCCTCCCTTACGAAAAATTATCAAAAACGAAAAAATATATTTTTCTGATTAGTAATCCGCCTCGGTGGATTGTATTACTGTATAGATACGTGAAAAAATGACAAACTCGCAATTTAACGAAGAGACCCTGATCGCTTACCTCCAAGGCGAACTCGATGCACCAATGGCAGCTGCTGTTGAGGAGTGGTACGACGCATCGGAAGAGAACCGGAAAAGATTGGGCGAAATTTATTACCTGTTGTCCGTGAATGATCGGGTGCAGGCAACCGCCGGGATCGAGGTGGAGCAGGCACTCGCTACGGTCAAACAACGCATTGCCAGTCGTCGCCGAAGCCGTATTCCACAACTTCTATCGCGTATTGCCGTGGCTGCCGCTATCGTGTTGGTGTTGGCCGGCGGCGTGATGACGTATCGGCTTTCCAAGCAGGTCATACAGCCTGTGACCGTGCTCACTCATCTGGGCGAACGTTCGCAGGTGATCCTGCCCGACGGCACGAAGGTGTGGCTCAACTCATGTAGCCGGGTCGAATATGTCTCCTCGTTTTTCTCGCGTAAGCGCAATGTGAAAATGGAGGGTGAAGCCTATTTCGAGGTGGCACACGACAAACACGCTCCATTCTCGGTTTGTGTCGACGGATTGAATATCGAAGTGCTCGGAACGCGTTTCAATGTGCGAAGCGACCGGGAAAACCATTCCGTCACAACGGTTTTGCTCGAAGGCTCTGTGATGGCCTATGCGGGCGAAAGCCGCTCGTCGTCGGTGCGCCTGCGCCCGTCGCAACGCCTGTACTACGACACCCAAACCGGGTCGATGCACCTGTCCGAAGACCCTGCGGCTGAGCATTCGATCTGCTGGATCGACGGTCGGTTTAGTTTCGAACGCAATACGTTGGAGCAGATCGCCTCCGAATTGGAGCGATATTACAATGTCGATGTTGTGTTCCGCAACGAGGCCCTGCGCGGCGAACGTTTCTCGGGCGAGTTCCGAGTTGAAGACGGCATCTACCACATTATGTCCGTATTGCGGTTGACCAACAAATTCAACTATAAGATTACCGATAATACCATCGAAATTTCCGCAAACCAAAACCAATAATAACTATATGCAGACCAAACCGATGAAAAGTTAATCAGAAGCCGCTGTACGCAGCGGCCAACCCCCAGACAACCTATTCAAAAACAAACCTTTACTAACAACCAACATGAAAAAAACTTACCTTGCTGTGGGCAGGGGAATCCGCGTACTCAATGCGTGGAGCCGTTGCCTACTGATTCCGGTACTGTTGCTCGGCCTTTGCTGCTTCTCGGCTCAAGCGCAGACCCGACAAATGGGAGATCGTGTCTCTCTTGAGATGCAACAAGTTCCCGCAATCCGTGTTTTCCAATCCATTCAACAACAAACCGGCTATTCGTTCGTATACAATACGGCCGATGTCGACACGCAGCGCAATGTGTCGTTGACCGTGCGCGACGAAAAACTTTCGACCGTGCTCGAAAAACTTTTTGCCGGAACTGATGTCGCCTATACTTTGCGCGACAAACACATCGTACTCTCGAAACGTGTGGTGGCAACCCCCCCCCAAGCAAAAACAGGCATAACAGGCTCTGTAGTAGATGCTAATGGCGCGCCGATGATCGGCTGTACCGTTGTCATTCAAGGTACAACTGTCGGTGCTGCGGTCGATGCCGACGGCAATTTCTCGTTGCCGCAGGCCAAGGCCGGCGATCTGCTTGAAGTCTCGCTGATCGGTTATGCCAAACAAATCGTTCCGGCTAATACCTCCGCGCCGATGCGCATCGTGCTGGCCGAAGATAGCGAAATGCTCGATACGGTCGTCGTGACGGCTCTCGGTATCAAGCGTTCCGAAAAATCGTTGACCTACAATGTGCAGGAGGTTTCCGGCGACATCGTGAATTCGGTCAAAGATGCCAACTTCATGAATACCCTTTCGGGTAAGATTGCCGGTTTGCAGATCAACACCAGTGCTTCGGGAGCCGGTGGCTCGACCCGTGTGGTAATGCGTGGTGTGAAGTCGATCAACGGCAACAACAACGCACTCTATGTAATCGACGGTATCCCGATGCCGAGCTTGCGCTCCAAGCAGACCGAGGGTATCTACGAAACGCCCGACGGTGGCGACTACGAGGGTGCAGCCAACATCAACCCCGAGGATATCGAATCTATGTCGGTGTTGACGGGTGCTACGGCGGCCGCTCTCTACGGTTCGCAAGGTGCTAACGGTGTGATCCTCATCACGACCAAAAAGGGCCGTGCCGGTGAGTTGCGGGTCAATTATTCGAACAATACGACCTTCTCGTCGCCCTTCGTAATGCCCAAATTCCAGAATATATATGGTACGGACGCGGCCTCGCCGTCGATGAGCTGGGGCGAGAAACTCGCAACGTCGTCGAGCTATGATCCGAAAGATTTTTTCCAGACAGGTTTCAACGAGACCAACTCGGTCGGTGTTTCGGCTGGTTCGGATCGCACGCAGGTCTACGTGTCGGCTTCGGCAGTAAATGCACGCGGCATTATTCCTAACAACGCCTATAACCGTTATAACTTCTCGGCCAATACGACTACCGACCTGATTAAAGATAAACTGACGCTCGATCTGGGTGCATCGTACATGAAACAATATTCGCGCAATGCGACCGTGCAGGGTATCTACCACAACCCGTTGATCGGTGCTTATCTGTTCCCGCGTGGCGACGATATTCGTAAATATCAGGTTTACGAACGTTACAATGCCGGTAAGGGATACAGCGAGCAATTCTGGGGACTGGAGTTTCTGAACGGTGTCGAGAACCCTTACTGGGTGACCAACCGCGAATTGTTCGAGAATACCGCACACCGCTATACGTTCAACGCCACGTTGAAATGGAATGTGCTCGAATGGTTGTCGCTGACCGGCCGCGTGCGTTCGGATAATACGGCGATGAACTACACACGTAAGATCTACGCTTCGTCGAGTACGCTGTTTGCCTCGGAGTTGGGTAACTACCTAAACCATAAGGTAAACCACAACAACCTCTATGCCGATGCCTTGATGAGCATCAACAAGAGTTTCTTCGACAACGCACTTTCGTTGCAGTTTAACTTCGGTGCAAGTTTGAACGATGAAAAAGATTCGCGCACGGGTTATGAGGGTCACCTCGCCGGTAAAGCGAACAAGTTTACCTTCAATAACATCGTGTCGAAAGATATCAATACCAGCCCGATGGAGGAGACCTACCACGACCAGAACCAAGCCGTCTATGGAACGTTGCAGTTGGGCTACAAGGGCATGATTTATGTCGATGTCACGGCGCGTAACGAGTGGGCTTCGCAGTTGGCCTTCACCGCACGGCAGAACATCTTCTATCCTTCGGTAGGTCTTTCGGCTGTAATCTCGTCGATGACCGATCTCTCGAAGGCCGGGATCTCGTTCCTCAAACTCCGTGCATCGTATGCCGAGGTTGGTAACGCCCCCGAGCGTTTCATCACGGGTCGCAACTTCGAAATCAAGGACGGTTCGATCTCTACGCAGACTCATGCTCCGGCAACACACCTCGAAGCCGAACGTACCAAATCATTTGAGGCCGGTTTGAACGCGAAGTTCTTGGGCTCGAAAATCTGGCTTGATGTTACTTACTATAATACGGCGACCTACAACCAACTCTTCGAGTACGAAGCACCACCCAGCACAGGTTACAAATATGCTTATCTGAATGCCGGAAAGGTTAATAACTGGGGCTTTGAAGGCGTTGTGGGCTACAAAAACACATGGCGCGATTTCTCGTGGTCGACATCCTACAACTTCTCGATGAACCGCAATAAGATCAAGGAGCTGGTGAAGCCCGGGACGATTGACCCCGCTACGGGAGCTGAGGTGACCTTGACCGAAGTGAACAAGGACATGGGCCCCTACCGCATCAAACTTACCAAGGGCGGTTCGATTGGCGATTTCTATGTGACGGGTCTCAAGACCGACCACAATGGCGAGATCTATGTCGATCCCAACGGTGGAACGGTGATGGCCGATCCCGATTCATGGATCTACGGTGGAAATACCGAAGCACGTTTCCGTATGGGTTGGAACAACAACTTCTCGTGGAAAGGTGTGAACTTGGGCGTGCTGATTGATGCCCGCATCGGTGGCCGTGGTGTCTCGGTGACGCAGGCGTTGATGGACCGTTACGGCGTATCGCAGGTTTCGGCCGATGCACGTGCAGCCGGCGGTGTGCAGATCTCCGACAAACAGACGATTTCGGGTGTGCAGGATTTCTACAACAATGTCGGCGACGGCATGGGAATGATGGCACAATACGTATACAACATGACTAACGTTCGTTTGCGCGAACTCTCGGTGGGCTACGATCTGCCTTCGAAGTGGTTTGGCAACAAACTCTCGGCATCGGTGTCGATTGTCGGACGCAACCTCTTCATGTTCTATAACAAAGCCCCGTTCGATCCCGAATTGACGGCCTCGACCGGTACCTATTACCAAGGAGTCGATTTCTTCATGCAGCCCAGTGTTCGCACGATTGGCTTCAGCGTAAGACTTCAATTCTAAAATAAGTCATAGCTATGAAAAAGATACTGAATATCTCAAAAATAGGAGTTGGAGTTGCGACGGCGTTGCTGATGGCTGCGACGGCGTGTACGGGCGACTTCGAATCGTTCAACACCAACCACAATGCAGCGCAGGATGTCGACCTCACCTCGCTGATTACCTCGATGGAACTCGATGCCGTCTACCCCACAACGGGCGAAACGACCGTTCCTGTGAACCGCTACCAGACGGGTTGGAACTTGCTGGCTGACCATTATGCCGGCTATATGGCTTGTGCCAACCACTTCGAGGGCGGTAATTGCCCGATGGTCTACAACCTGTCGAACGGCTGGCGCAATACGGTGTTCGAGGTGGCCTTCACGCAGGTGATGCCGCTCTGGCTCTCGCTCAAGTACGGTTACGACCAAGGGCTGATTCCTGCGCATGTTATGGCCGTTGCCGATGTGCTGAAGGTGCTGACGCTGCACCGTGCCAGCGACTATTACGGGCCGCTGCCGGTTCTTAAATTTGGAGAGAGCCGCAACCCGTATGATTCGCAGGAGGTGCTTTATCACCACTTCTTCGAAACACTTGACACCTCTATTGCGGCATTGAAAGAGCTTCTTGCAATCGCTCCGGACGATAAAACGCTCGCAAAGGTGGACGCTATTTACGGCGGCGACTATTCGAAATGGCTCAAATTGGCCAACTCGATCAAACTGCGTTTGGCTATCCGCATTCGTTACGTTGAACCCGTATTGTCGGCCAAATATGCCGAGGAGGCGATCAACGCCGGTGTCATCACCACGACAGACGACAATGCTATGTTGAAGAGTTTCAATGCAATCACGGTGAACAACCCGTTTGAGATGCTCTGGAGCTCGTATAACGATGCCCGTATGGGTGCAACGATGGACTCTTACCTGAATGGCTACGAAGATCCGCGTCGTGCGGCGATGTTCCAGAAGGCAAGCGACGGCAAATTCCACGGTGTCCGCAACGGTCAGGGGCTTACCGAGCAGAATTTCTATACGAATATGTCTGCGCCTAATATCTTTGCCGATACCCCGATGCGCTGGTTTATGGCTTCGGAGTCTGCGTTCCTCAAAGCCGAGTATTATTTGATGAAAGGCGATAAAGGATCGGCCAAAACGGCCTACGAAGAGGGCGTTCGGCTGTCGTTCGTCGAGAACGGCCTGTCGGCAAGTGCTGCCGATAGTTACCTGTCGAGCGACAAGACTCCGGCCAAGTTCGATGACGTTTCGGGTCGTCCCGACAAGCAAGGTGCTAACGCGCGCGGCAGGATCTCGCCTAAATGGGCAGAGGACGGCAATGAGCTGGAACGGGTGATTACCCAGAAATGGATTGCTCTCTATCCCAACGGTATGGAGGCATGGGCAGAGTTCCGTCGCACGGGATTCCCCAAGATCTACCCTATTCTCGAAGGCAGTCAGGATGCTACGGTCGACAAGAATACACAGATCCGCCGCATCATATTCCCGAAGATCGAATATGCGAATAACGCAGGAGCAGTCGGTGCTGCTACCCGTTTATTGAATGGCCCTGATGCCGGAGGAACGAAACTCTGGTGGGATCGCAAATAATAAACTGACCCTAAATGATTGATAAAACTATGAAAAACAGATTGATATATAGCCTGTTGCTACTGTTCGCCGCAACTGCATTCTTTGCGTGTGAGGAACAGACGACTCCCGATCCGGTTCGGATACAAAATCCGATGGATCAGGCCCCTATTTTGCGTGACGATGCCTACTTTGCCCGTCTGCGCGAATACAAGAAAAGCGACCATAAATTGGCATTCGGCTGGTTCGGCTCGTGGTCGGCTATCGAAGCTTCGGAGCAGTGCCGTCTGCGCAGTGCCCCCGACTCGATGGACATCATCTCGATGTGGAGTCAGTGGCACAGCCTGACCCCGGCGCAGATCGAGGATAAAGCCTACGTGCAGCAGATCAAAGGTACGAAAGTCGTGATCTGTATCTCGGCGCGCGACGTGCCTACCGAGTTCAAGGAATTCATAGAGGGCGGTCCGGAGCACGGCATTACCGATGCATCGCTGGCTGCTTATGCCAAAGCGTGGGGACTGGACTCTATGGAGAAATATCAGTACGACGGTATTGACATCGACTTTGAAACCGCTGTCGACCACTTGGGCCCACTCAACAAAACCCCCGGTCTTTTTAAGAAATTCTGTGAGCAGTTGAGCCAATACATCGGGCCGAAATCGAGCACGGGACGACTCTTCCTGATCGACGGTAACGTAAACCGTTTGGATAAAGGCATTGCTGAATTGTGCACCTATGCCGTTTCTCAAGCCTATAATTGTGATGGACCTGTAGATTTAAGTGGGCGAACCGGTGCTGCTGGATATGTCGGCTGGTTGCCCGAACAGATGATTTTTACTGAGAATTTCGAGTCGTTATGGAAAAACGGTGGATGGACATATATTGACTACGACGGCACGCAGATGCCTTCGTTGTTAGGTATGGCACTCTACTCGACGCAAAGCCCAGCTCGTGGTTTTGGTGCTTACCACATGGAGTACGAATACGGACACGCCGATATGCCCTACAAATATATGCGTCGTGCTATCCAGTTGGCTAACCCCGCTCCGAAGGGTGACTACTCTAAAAATCTCGTATCGCTCAATCAGACCGGAGAAAAAAAGACATCAGCTCTCTTTACACCGTCAGGCATAGCTATCTCATCGGATGACAAGGTTGAATTAACAGCCAAGCTATCGCAAACACCCGCTTCGGATATTGATATTCCGTTTATGGTCGACAACTCGTTGGCGGATGCGTATAATGATTACCATTTTACCTCCTACAAGACGCTTGATCCGGCTCTCGTGAAATTCTCATCCTCGTTGCATTTTCCTGCTGGCTCGCAAAAAAGCGAGGGCGTTGTGACGTTGGGTTTCTCCGAAACAATGGCAGGTCTTCCCGACGGTGAATACTTGATTCCGGTTGTAATTGATTGCAGCGGAAACAAAAAGTTTGCGGTTGACGAAAACAAAAAGGTGCTCTATGTGATCGCGAATAAAGGAATTGTCAAAATCGGACTTGCTTTCCCGAATGCTGAGCAGCTGACTGATGTATATGTGACGTTGAATAGCCAAGGCACTGTCATTGACGGAAAACCCGAATCGTCCTTATCGGCGGAGCTGACTATGGCAGCCCCTGCCAAAGTCGATTTTAGACTCGTCGTCGATCAATCGCTTGTCGCTAAATATAATGCGACAAACGGCACGGATTACAAGGCGATTGCTGCTGGCGACATTAAGCTGAGTAGCAATACGATTGGGTTTGCGGTTGACGAAAAGATTTCGACTCCAGTGCTTGTTTCGGTTGCCGATCTTTCGAAATTACCCGATAAGCTCTCTATGATTGCCGTGCGGCTCGAAGCGACTGGAATGGAAGATTATACATTAGCTCCGAAAGATGCGGTGAAATACATTTTGATCCATCGTGTAACGACAAATATCATATCCAATGTTACTGCGGTCGAAGGAACGGTAATCGCAGACCGTTCGGGTTGGGCATATACTGCTCCAGGGGCACTTTCACTTAATAGTGCGGCGATGTTCGACGGAGTGACATCCAATCAAGATATGGGTTGGTACTCTCAAGGGGACATTGTAGCTACGGTGGATATGGCAAAAAGCCAAAAAATCGCAGGATATCGTATGAGCCCAATATTCGGAATGGACGGCTATGCTGTTAAGCGTTTATTTGATATCGAGACCAGCGAAGACGGTACTACTTGGACGGATCAGTCTCTGGATTTGCCGTATGTTCAGATCGGAGCTTATACGGACGGCTGGCAATATGTGAAATTTATCGTTCCGGTTACCTGTCGTTATATTCGGATGACCTACAAAGTGGGGGATAGTAACGTGTCCAATGGTTTTGCCGGTTGTAACGAATTTGAGGCGATTGCTTCGAATAATTAATCTTAAAATTCAGAAATGATTATGAAACTGAAAAACATCCTCGCATCGGCTGCGTGCATTGCATTGCTGGCAGGTTGCACCGATGCACTCGAATACGAGCCTTCGATCTATCTGACCGAGGCACAGAAGAGCCAGACGAAGACCATTACCGTGCATCAGGCTGGTGAAAAGGCCGATTTCTCGGTGTCGGCATCCGTTGTGGTGAACAAAGACACCCACGTGACGCTCGAAGTTGTCCCCGAATTGGTGGAGACCTACAACAAACTCTTCGGCCGCGAAAGCGTGTTGCTTGATCCGCAAACCTATGATTTCGTAAAACAGGAGGTGACGATCAAAAAAGGAACGAATGTCTCAGACAACGTGGAGCTGGCAATGAAGACGACACTTGAGCCGGGTAAATTTTATTGCCTGCCGGTGCGCATCGCATCGACTGACGGGGATATGCCGATCCTCTCGGTGTCGAGCACGATTTACCTGATTTTCCGTGCGCCGGTGAATAGCCGTGGCGTTTATATCGGTTCGAGCAACAAATACATCGTTCCCGGATTTTATGGACAAGACGGCACAGAGGGCAAGGCAGATCTCACGAACTTGCAAGAGTTGACTTTGGAATGCCGCGTTAAAGCCAATGCGTTTACCGAGAGCGACCCCTATATCAGTTCAATCATGGGACTTGAGGGCAATATGTGCTTGCGTTTCGGTGACGTGAAAATCGGAAATAACGTGTTGCAGATCTGTAAGGCAGACTGCCAACCGGCAGCTGTACAAGCACCTTGCAGTACTGGTAATTGGTATCATGTAGCCGGAGTTTGGTCGCGCAATTCATTGCGTGTCTATATCAACGGACGGTTGATCACCGAGGCTGTTCATGCCCCCAATGAGGGTGTAGATATTTCGCTGGTTCACTTGTGGCAAAATTCCGGCATCGGATTCGGATTGGGTGTCGCATCCAACTATAATGGAAACCGACCGCTTAATGGCTATTTAGCTGAGGCTCGTATCTGGACACGCGCATTGTCATCCAACGAAATTGCCAATCTCAACGACTTGGTGGTTGTCGATCCCCAATCGGAAGGATTGCTGGCCTATTGGAAGATGAACGAGAGCGTTTCCGCTTCGGAAAGGGAGAAATATTCCGGATGGTCCATCCGCAATAAGATCGCCGATCAGACCGGCCACGGCTACGATGCGTGCGGTATATCAGGCAGTCCTCAATTCGAAGAGGCTACGTGGTAGTGACTCTGTAAGCAACTACCGGTGAGTTCGGCTATCCGATTCTCACAGTGTAAAGAAGAGGCGTCCTCTCTGGAAATCAGAGAGGACGCCTCGCTTTTGTGCGCACCTGCGCTGTTGGATTTCTCCTTCGAGGTGATTTGTGGGGTGTATCGCCTTCTCGAAAACAGAAAACCTTATATTGCTGTCCGCTAAAACTTTTAGAGAGGAGAATACAATTAGGGCTGATTCCATTTGCAGGAGTCAGCCCCTTTTGGTTATCTTTGAGTTG
>CAZHEY010000031.1:0-30148 GCA_964532025.1 uncultured Alistipes sp.
TATAAGGATAATTTGTTGTATGTCAGTAGATAAAGGTGATTTTAAGGGGCGACTAAATAGATTTCTACAGTCTGTTCAACCATCCCGAAAAAGACTGGCAGGGCATACTCGAGGCTGCCGCCGGTGAACCTCCTCAGCCATCACTTTTTGATTAAGAGGGCTTGTCGTAGCATAAAACGACACTCGACCGCTGACTATAAGCAGTATAGCCATCTATTCTTGCTCTTTCTGAGTTTTATCGGACAGCAATAATATCTATTACTTCTATTTTATTAGATCCGGCTTATAACACAAAAAACAGAAACTGCGCCGTCACGGGACAGTGCAGTCTGAAGATTTTTGAGTATGTTTGTGAAAATTAATCTACAACACGATTTCGCGACAGGGCATGGAAGCAATCACACAATTTCTCATCGACTGGGGCTACTGGGGGCTTTTTCTTTCGGCATTCATTGCCGGTAGTGTGCTGCCATTCAGCTCCGAGGCCGTGATGATTATTCTGGTGCGCATGGGGCTTTCACCCATTGGATGCGTAGTGGCCGCCACCGTCGGCAACACACTCGGCGGCATGACGTGTTACTGGATCGGGTCACTTGGCAAGAGCGAGTGGATCAATAAATTAGGCATATCCACGCGACAGCTGGCACGCGCGCGTAAGTTCCTTTCGGGACGCGGTGCACTCATGGGATTCTTTGCTTTTCTGCCGACAATCGGCGAGGCCATTGCTATCCTATTGGGGCTGCTGCGCAGCAATCCGTGGCTCACCGGCGGCTCGATGTTCGTCGGTAAGGCCGCACGTTATATCGTCATCCTCCTCGCGGCCGAGGGGATATTACGACTCTTTTGATAAAAATCCGAAAGTGCAAAACCGGCTGTTATAACTAACTGGGGATAAAGCGGAAGGATTCTCGAGTTTGTCGAGAGGTCGTAAAACGTCTCTCAAACCTCGAGCCGGCCGAGAGGTCGCAGGGAGTATTCGTTCGCGGCAACTTGTTTGCGTGTCTTCAGTCAGCAGCTCGCGGGGGCTGCTATGCAGCATCGCGAAATAGCAGTCCTCCGCAGGGCGGAGCTGCGGACTGCCGACTTGCGTTGCAAGTCGAAAACACGTTGGCCATAATCATTTACCAAACAACCTTTGCGACCTCCGGGGCAAGCTCGAGGATCGAAGAGCAAACAACCTTTGTGACCTCCGGGGCAAGCTCGAGGATCGAGAGCCAACTGCCTTACGACAGCTCCGATTCCGGCAAGCTCCGGCACACAACAAAAGCCTGCCAAAAGGCGAAACGACAATGCGTTGCAACCTCCTGACAGGCTTTGGAATCGGGAATCTCCCGACTTGTGTTTTATGCTTTTGTTGTCAACGGCGATGCTTGCTGATAGACCCGAGCGGCCAGCTCCTTATCGAGCGTGTAAAGCCCGAACTTATTGCCTTCAACAGCCGCGCAAGCCGTGATCATATCGCGCGCAGACTCTTCCTCTTCGACTTGCTCGTTGACAAACCAAACCAGCATGTTCGACGACGCAAAATCCTTGTCGGCAGCGGCAATTGACGCCAGATTGTGGATCATGGCCGTGACCTCTTTTTCGTGGGTCAGCGTGTCCTCGAACATCTCCAACGGCGATCCCCACTTCGTCCGCACCTCCTCAATGGGAAGCAACGTCACCTCGGCATCGCGCGAATTGATGTAATTCATCAGAATCCGAGCATGATCCTGCTCCTCCTGAAATTGGACATAAAACCAGTTGGCTACGCCCTTCAGCCCTTTGGCTTCGGCGTCCATCGACATCGAAAGGTAAAGATAGGCCGACCAGAGTTCGGCATTGATCTGCACATTGAGTGATTCGTGTAACTGCTTGCTTAACATAATCGTATTGTTTTAAGTTTGTGTGTTATTTCTTTCCTTTGATGCAAAGATAATATAAACACGTCTAATAATGCAAATATTTCCGATCGGAATAATTTATAACACTATGCGAAAGATCTATACCAAATACAGGAAGTGCCCGCATCTTCGTGAGGATGCAGGCACTTTTTTATGATTCAGAACTACGAAAATCAGGCTTTCGAACCGTCGTAAGCCCATTTAACATAGATAGCTCCCCACGTATAACCGCCGCCGAATGCCGACAGAATGAGGTTATCCCCGCGCCGAAGCTCCTTTTCGTAATCGAACAGACACGAAGGAATCGTGGCAGCCGTCGTATTTCCGTTGCGGTCGATATTGACCATACATTTATCTTTACCGATTCCCATGCGGCGCGCCGTGGCATCAATGATGCGCAGATTCGCCTGATGAGGAACCAGATAGCGCACGTCATCGCCAGTCAAATGGTGGCGATCCATCATCTCGACCGACACATCGGCCATCTTCGACACCGCAGCTTTGAACACCGCCGGGCCGTCCCACATGATGGTATGCCAATTATTGGCCAGCGTCTCCGCCGAAGCCGGGTAACGCGAACCGCCCGCCTTCATGTAGAGCTGCATCTCGCCCGAACCGTCCGAACGCAGAATCGAATCAACGACGCCATAGCCGTCCGTATCAGGCTCAAGCAACACAGCCGCAGCTCCGTCACCGAAAATCGGGCAGGTAGCACGATCGGTATAGTCGACGATCGACGACATTTTATCCGCACCGACAACGATAACCTTCTTGCTTGTTCCGGCCTCGATGAATTTCGCACCCGTTGTGAGTGCAAAGAGGAATCCGCTGCACGCCGCCGAGACGTCATAGGCGAAAGCATTCTTGCAACCGGCCTGATCGGCAATCAGATTACCCGTCGAAGGGAAAAACATATCGGGAGTTACCGTGGCACAAATAACCACGTCGATATCCATGGGATCAATACCGGTTTTATCCAAGAGATTGATCACCGCACGCGCACCCATATAGGAAGAGCCTACGCCCTCGCCTTTGAGGATATGACGTGTTTTGATTCCGACATGCGACATGATCCACTCATCGCTCGTATCTACCATCCGGCTCAACTCTTCGTTGGTAAGGATGTAATCAGGAAGGTATTCGCCTACACCTGTTATCGCGGCTGTTATTTTACTCATTAACTTAACTTTATTTGCATTAAAAAAAATCCACATCGCTCGCCTCTTACAAAGCGCGCGGAATCATATTTATGCAAAACGCCATCCGCTAATTGCGGAAGGCGTTTTGTAATTTTTCAGTCAATCCGACTTTGATAACCCTTTCTGTCGAAAGAATCATGCTCCGAATGGCCAACGGCGACGAGCAGCCATGTCCGATCATCACCGGCGCATTGATACCCAACACGGGCGTACCGCCCACGTGCTCGTAGTTCATCGCACTCCAGAAAGGCACATTGTCACCTCCCAGCGCACGATTGATACGGTAGAGTCCCTCGGCCATTTTCAGCACCGTATTCCCGACAAAACCGTCACAAACAATCACATCGGCTACCTTTCCAGAGAAGATGTGCGAACCCTCGACATTTCCCGCAAAGTTAATCCGCGTCTCCGTCTTCAGCAACTCATAGGTAGCCTTCGACTGGGCGTTGCCCTTGGTCTCCTCCTCCCCGATGTTGAGCACCGCGACGCGCGGATTGGCCACACCGAGAACCGATTCGGCATAAATTGAACCTATCAGAGCATATTGAGCCAGCACCTCCGGCTTGCAATCGACATTCAGACCGACATCCAACAGGAGAGCTTGCGATCCGGAGATCGTCGGCACAACCGAAGAGATTGTCGGGCGAATAACGCCCTCGATCGGTTTGACTGCATACATCGAACCGACCATCATCGCACCCGTCGAACCAGCACTGGCGAATCCGTCGACCGCCCCTTTTGCCAAGTAGCCGAACCCGACCGTAATACTCGAATCGGTCTTCGACTGAAAGGCTTTGGCCGGATGATCACCCATTTCGATCACCTCGGTGGTGGGAACGATGTCGAACCGCTCGGCGGGACACCCCTCCGAAGCAAGCACCGTTTTAATTTTCTGTTCGTCACCGAACAGCACGATACGGCTATCCGACCCGATTGCATCAAGCGCCATAACAGCGCCTTTGACAGTTGCTTCAGGGGCGAAATCGCCGCCCATTGCATCAATACCAATCTTCAACATACTTGTGCGATTAGGTTTAATCATTTCAAACACCGAAACACACGGATACGAAATGGCGTGTCCGGCGGCAGGAAAACAGATAAAAAATCAAAAGAGAGAGCATACCTTGCGGAATGCACTCTCTGACAGCGTCTTATTCGGCCGCTTTCTTCTCGATAGCCAGCTTGCCGCGATAGAATCCACACTCGGGGCAAACACGGTGGTACAGCACGGCTGCGCCGCAGTTCGAGCAGGTTACCACGGTAGGAACTTCTGCCTTGTAATGAGTTCTTCTCTTATCACGTCGCGTAGACGAGATTTTGTGTTTAGGATGTGCCATTTTACAATATGATTATAAGTTTAACGTATTTTTCTACTTTTTATTTTGCATCGCCGTCCTCGGGCAATTGCTTCTCCATCTGTTCCTTGAGCGCAGCCAACTTCGCCCACTCACCCTTCTTCAACTCCGACTCCGACGATGCGCCGACGCTCTGTTCGAGTTGGGCAAACTCTTCGCCAGAAACGATCCGGAATTGCTTCAGCATCTCCGGGTCGCACTCCCCCTCGGGATGCACCCGCTGGTAAGGCAACGACAGCACGATGCTCTCGTAAAGGTATTGCGTCAAGTCGACTTCGTCCTCCCCGGGAAGCAGCCACAGCACCTCCCCGTCGAACTCGTCGTGCACTTCGTCCGAAAACTTCACCAGCAACTGCCCTTCGTAATCAATCGGAATCCGACAATCCTCCAGACAGCGGTCGCAGGCAACCACGACATAGCCCGAAATGGCGATATCGAGTGCGAGCATACTCTCCGAACGGTCGAGCGTCACCTTGACATTGCATCGCCCGTCGCGGATATCGGCGTTCTCATAAGCCTCAAAAAGTGCCCCGTCGACCTCGAAATCGAAGTCGTGCTGACCGTTTTTTAGACCCATATAGGCGATCGAATATCGTTGAGCTACCTCCATTTACGCATATTAAGTGCGCAAAGTTACTAAAAAATAAGATATTTGCAAAGAAAACCACGAGTTTTAGCATTTCGTACCACCGCGCCGCACGATTATATTTTGGTTTGCAGGCAACTTATATTATCTTTGCAGAATGGAGGAAAAGGGATTTACATTGGAAGTCACGAGCCGCGACAGCGGGTGGTGGCGTTACAACGTCGCTTTGATGTGCGGCTGCTTCGACGCGGCCGACCAGCGAACGGGCTTTGCATCGGCGGCAACCCACGCAGCTGAAGTCGGTTCGAACTTCGCCCAGCGTCCCGACAACATCCGCCCCGACCACACGACCACGCTCGAAACACCTCCGTGCGACCACCTAATTTTCTACATCTACGTCGTACCCCACACGCTTCCGGTCGGTCGCGAGATCGACTCCACGAAGCCCTTCGATATTGAGCTGAAAATAAGCTATAACGGTCGCCAGCTGCGCAGCGAGAAGCACACGATCAACCAATGGTCGGGCGCGTCGATCGAGTTGAAAATCACACGGTAGCAAATCATTCTTGGGCGGCTCTTCATGAGTTTCTTCGTGCGTTCCTTGTGCGTTCCTCGTGCGTTCCTCGTGCGTTCTTGGCGCAAGGGTTAAGCATCTGCATCTCATGTACCGAACCAATCGGCCATGAGACAAGATTTGGCAGCTTTCCAATACACACACCCTTGCGACCTCTCGACAGGCTCGAGGATCGAAAATCAACAGCCACTGGGGGCGACCATTTATTAGCGCGCCTTGCCTTTTCAGTCAGCAGCTCACGGAGGCAGCTATGCAGCAACGCGAAATAGCAGTCCTCCGCAAGGCGGAGCTGCGGACTGCCAGCTTGCTGCGCAAGCCGAGAAGAAGCCTTGCGACCTCTCGACACAGCTCGAGGATCGAAAATCAACAGCCACGCACGACCTCTCGACAGGCTCGAGGATCGAGAACGGAAACCCTCTCGACGCAGCTCGAGGATCGAAAACCGACAGCCACGCGCCACGTCCAGAGCTAACCCCAAGGCAAAAAAATAAGGCCCGGAAAACCGAGCCTTACTGATATTATAGATCGAAAGATTACTTGTTGTAAGCCTTCATCACCGAGATCAGGTCGAGAACCTTGTTCGAATAACCCCACTCGTTGTCATACCACGAAACAACCTTCACGAACGTGTCGGTCAAAGCGATACCGGCAGCTTTGTCGAAGATCGAAGTACGTGCGTCGCCCAAGAAATCCGACGAAACGACAGCCTCCTCGGTGTAGCCGAGAATACCCTTCAACTCGCCTTCCGAAGCCTTCTTCATAGCAGCGCAGATCTCGTCGTACTTAGCAGGTTTTGCCAGATTGACGGTCAAGTCGACAACCGAAACATCGAGGGTAGGAACACGCATCGACATACCGGTCAGTTTGCCATTCAGGGCAGGAATAACTTTACCTACGGCTTTAGCAGCACCGGTCGACGACGGGATGATGTTGCCCGAAGCGGCACGGCCACCACGCCAGTCCTTCATCGAAGGGCCGTCAACGGTCTTCTGCGTTGCGGTAGTCGAGTGAACCGTGGTCATCAGACCGTCGGTGATACCGAAGTTGTCGTGAAGTACTTTGGCGATAGGAGCCAAGCAGTTTGTGGTGCAAGAAGCGTTCGAAACGATCTTCTGACCGGCATACGTGTTGGTGTTGACACCGCAAACGAACATCGGCGTAGCGTCCTTCGAAGGAGCTGACATAACCACGTATTTAGCACCGGCAGCGATGTGAGCCTGAGCCTTCTCCTCCGAGAGGAACAGACCGGTCGACTCGACAACATACTCTGCGTTTACCTCATTCCATTTCAGGTTTGCGGGATCTTTCTCGGCAGTGATGCGAATTGCTTTACCGTTAACGATCAGCTGGCTCTTCTCGACGTTGAAGTCGATCGTGCCGTTGAACTGGCCGTGCATGGTATCGTATTTGAGCATGTATGCCAGATAGTCTACCGGGCAGAGGTCGTTGATGCCGACGATTTCATACTTGTCGGTCTGGTTGCAGGCTGCACGGAAAACCATACGGCCGATACGACCGAAGCCGTTGATACCAATCTTAATTGTTGCCATAATTTTGAATTATTTGTTAGTAAAAGTTTTGCGTTATTTTTTTCACAGCGCAAAAATAGGCACTTTCTCTATTTTACGCAAATAAAAATTAATTTTTTTTAATAAGAACCGACAATTTAACGTTAAGGTAAGATAAAAACCGGGGACTTTTCCCTTTTTCGACCTTTTGTCGCATGCTTGCCGATTTACTTTCCGTTCTGTTTGGCGCGTTTGGCCATCGCCGAGGCAAAGACGAAATCGTTGAGCTCGGGGTTGTCGGCGTGGAGAATCTCGTCTTTTGTTCCCTCCCACCATTTTTGACCCTCGTGGATATATACAATTTTCTCGCCGATCTCCATAACCGAATTCATGTCGTGGGTATTGACGATCGTCGTGATGCCATACTCCTGCGTGATCTCGTGGATCAGGTTGTCGATGACGATCGAAGTCTGCGGGTCGAGACCCGAATTAGGCTCATCGCAAAAGAGGTAGCGCGGATTCATCACGATTGCACGGGCGATCGCCACCCGCTTGATCATTCCGCCCGATAACTCGGCCGGGTAAAGCTTGTTGGCATTCTCCAACCGCACGCGTTGCAGGCAGAAGTTCACCCGCTCCAACTTCTCAGCCTCCGACTGCTGGGTAAACAGGTCGAGCGGCAACTTGACATTCTCCTCGACGGTCGAGGAGTCGAGCAATGCTCCCCCTTGAAAGATCATGCCGATGTGCTTGCGGATCGCCTTGCGCTCGCGGAAACCCAGCTGCGTAAAGTTCACATCGTCATACCATACCGCGCCCGAGTCGATCTCGTGCAGTCCGACCAAACTCTTCAGCAACACGGTTTTACCCGATCCACTCTTACCGATAATCAGATTGGTTTTGCCCGTTTCGAACTCCACCGTAATGTCATTGAGTACGGTACGTTCGTCAAACGATTTGATGAGGTGTTCGGTACGTATCATATCAGCAGCAGTTGGGTGAGGATGAGGTTAAAAATCATAATCACGATTGAGCTGGCCACCACGGCACGCGTCGAAGCCGAGCCGACCTCCAGCGAATTGCCCTTGGCGTAATAGCCATAGAAAGCTGAAATCGAGGTGATGATATAGGCAAATACCGAGGTTTTGATGAGCGAGTAGACGATCGAATAGGGTCTGAAATCGACAAGCAGTCCGTCGACATAATCCGCCGGAATCATGATTCCCGTGGCATAGGCGATCATCCAGCCGCCGAAGATACCGATCAGGATACTCAGGATCGTCAGCAGCGGAAAGAAGATCACCGTTGCAACGATCTTCGGCAGAATCAGATACGACGCCGAGTTGACTCCCATGATCTCCAGCGCATCAATCTGCTCGGTGATGCGCATCGTGCCGATCTCGGAGGCGATGCTCGACCCAACCTTACCGGCCAGAATCAGAGCCACGACCGTCGAGGAGAACTCCAGAATCATGGTTTCGCGGGTTGCATATCCCACCAGCGACCGCGGAATGAAGGGCGAATCGAGGTTGATACACATCTGCAAGGTGATTACCGCGCCGATAAAGACCGAGATAATTGCCGTCAGGCCGATCGAGTTGACGCCCAGCGACTCCATTTCATAGACGATGCGCCGCCGATAAATCGCGACCTTCTCCGGCCGGGAGAAGACTTTCTTCATCAGCAGGAAATAACGGCCTATGAGTTCAAAGATTTTCAGCATATCAATGCGCGCGCACTTAAATTTATACGAGTCTTACTCTTTTTCTTTCTCTTCCTCGAACTCGACGTAATCACCTACTCGGCTCGAAACCCGCTTTTCGGGTGTGTCGGTAGTTTTGTGCACCTTCACCTCGCCCTCGCGGCCGGGTTGCTGTTGTGCTCGGCCGAACGGCGTTCCGAAACCGAAGCCGCCCTGCTGCTGGTAGCCCTCTCCGAACTGCTCCTCCATTTGGCGGCGCATCTTGCCGATACGCCAGCGCAAAGTCAGCATCAACGCCACGACAACGACCACCAAGCCCAACAACAAGTAGAGCACAAAGAGGGCAATTCCCTTGAGCAAAGCCGGTGCACCGAGTGCCAATAACAGAATAATAAGTACCGTGAGCGGATTGCGCTGCACGAAACTCACCAAAGAGTCGATAATAGCCAGAATGAATTTCATCTCGTTTTTCAGATTCTTAACCCCACAAAGGTAGGGAAAATTATGCGTATTTCAATTAATTGTCGTAATTTTGGCCTCGAAAAGTAAATCTCATACAATCATGCTCAATAAACTCACCGCCATTTCACCCATCGACGGCCGCTACCGCAATACAACGGAAAAACTGGCCGAATATTTTTCGGAGCAGGCTCTGATTCGCTACCGCATCCGCGTCGAAGTGGAGTATTTCATCGCCCTCTGCGAACTGCCGCTGCCCCAGCTCAAGGGGATCGACCATTCGAAATTCGCCGCACTGCGTGCCCTCTACACCGATTTTTCCGAGGCCGATGCCCAGCGTGTCAAGGAGATCGAAGCGGTCACCAACCACGATGTGAAGGCGATTGAATACATACTCAAGGAGAAAATGGATGCGTTGCAACTCTCCGACTACAAAGAGTTTGTCCACTTCGGACTCACCTCGCAGGACATCAACAATACCTCGATTCCGCTCACACTCAAAGACGCGTTGGGCGGGGTCTACTACCCCTTGATCGAGGAGCTGCGCGACAAGTTAAGCTCCATGGCACGCGAGTGGCACGACGTGCCGATGCTGGCTCGCACCCACGGGCAGCCGGCCTCACCGACGATGCTCGGCAAGGAGTTCATGGTCTACGTCGAGCGGCTCGAAAAACAGTTGGCCATGCTGCACGACATCGCCATACCGGCCAAATTCGGCGGTGCGACGGGCAACCTCAACGCCCACCATGCGGCCTATCCGGACTACGACTGGGTGGCCTTCGCCAACCGTTTTGTGAACGAGAATCTGGGGTTGTGCCGTTCGCAGTTCACCACGCAGATCGAGCATTACGACAATCTGGCCGCGATTTTCGACAACCTGAAACGCATCGACACCATTCTGATCGACCTTTGCCGCGACATGTGGATGTACATCTCGGCCGAATATTTCAAACAGCAGATCAAAGCCGGCGAGGTCGGATCGAGTGCCATGCCTCACAAGGTCAACCCGATCGACTTCGAGAATGCCGAGGGTAACTTCGGCATCGCCAACGCCGTATACGAGCACCTCGCCGCCAAGCTGCCCCTCTCGCGCCTGCAACGCGACCTCACCGATTCGACCGTGCTGCGCAACATCGGAGTTCCGGTGGCACACTCGGTCATCGCGCTGCGTTCGCTGCTGAAGGGTCTGAACAAGGTGATCCTCAACCGCGAGACTCTGGCACGCGATCTGGAAAACAACTGGGCGGTCGTTGCCGAAGGCATCCAGACGATCCTGCGCCGCGAGGGATACCCGAAGCCTTACGAAGCACTCAAGGCCCTCACGCGCACCAATGCCCACATCACCGCCGAATCAATCTCCGCGTTCATCGACACCCTCGATGTTACCGATTCGGTCAAGGCCGAATTGCACGCAATCACCCCCTCGACCTACACGGGCGTATTCCGGTAACAAACTCCCCAAAAAAGCCACGGCGGGCGGAAGTTCATTTGCTTCCGCCCGCCGTCTATTTATGCCCTACAACCCCCGGATTGATTTCGCGGCCGGAGCGACACTCGAGTAACCCTCCGCACCGAAAAATCACACAAAACGCCGAAAGAATCATCCGATCGGCATTTGGTGCAGAACCCCATCGCGTGTGGCACGTACTTTGTGAGTAGTTAAGACAACTGCGGCGCAGCAACCGCAGTGAGGTTTCTTCATTTATTTAAGTTTGGGTTAGTAGTTTTGGAGGGTAGCACCTCCGGGGGCAGCAGGCAATCGAGAGATTCCCTGCTGTTTTTTTTGCGCTGGGGAGTCGGCAGGCCGCAGCTCCGCCATGCGGAGGCCGGAGAACAAAAACAATGCTCCTTAAAAAGAAATTCACCAACAACGATTAGAATTTGATCCATTTTCTTTTTCAATTCTTTTGCAGTACTTTTGCAGTTAAATATTGTTCAGCATGTCTTGCATCTTCCTATCCACCCCCATTCGCACTTCGATACTCTTCGCTATCGCCGTATCGCTGTTTTTGTCGGGCCAAAGCGTTACGGCCACGCCGCAGGGCGATCGGTCGGCACGTCTGGCGGCACGCGAAAACCTGCGCGCACAGCTCAATGCCGAGTCCGATTCGGCAAAACGGATCAGCCTGCTGCTCGATCTGGGTGATCTGGATCTGGGGCTGGACAACGATTATACGTCGGTCGAGCAACTCTGGCGCGAAGCGACGGCCCAAGACGACGAAGATGCCCTGATTGCCGCCGGCAAATCATTGACTTTGAGGTGGATCAACCGAGGGCAACTCGACTCCGCCGACCTCTGGATCAACCATTGCAAGCACCATTTCACCGGCCCATGCGCCGAGCCGACCCTCGCCTACCTGCGTATGATGCGCGAGATTCGCGATTTGGGCGACCTGAACAAAGTAGCAATGGAGCTGCTGCAACGGCAGCTCACGCTGCACGACGGCGAATACCCCTACGAGCACATGCGCGACCTCTTTCTGCTGGGCATCATCGCCAGCTCGGAGCAATTCACCAACGGCGAATTGCAACTCAAGACCAGCGCAGAGTATCTTGAGGAGGGTTACCGGATCGCCTGCTCGCAACCGCTGAAGGAGAGTTACAGCTTCCGCCTGCAATTTCTGGTGGCACTCGGCTCGATCAAACCCTTCTACGCCGAGGAGATGATCCGCACGCGCAACGATTATGCCCGATGCACCGGATCGGACGCCCGTCGATTCCGCTCGCGGCGCGCCGAAATCATGGCCTATGCCCGGCTGCTGACCTATGGCGATGCGATCGGGCGCAGCAAGACCGACGATTATTTCCGGAAGTTCAACGAGCTGACGACCCACTTCCCCTACGACAGCCCCACACCGCTCGATTTCTACTACTACAAAAGCGTAGTACCCTATTATTTATACACCAAGCAATACCGCAAGGCGATTCAATGCTGCGACTCGGCTCGCATCAATGCGCCGAAGTATAAAATGGGCGGCTGGCAATTCTACGAGCCGCGCATGAACTCCCACGCCGCGTTAGGCGACTACCGCAACGCCTTCGAGGATGCCCAAATTCTCCTCCACATCAAGGATTCACTTTCGGCCAAAAACGCCACCGAGCAACTTATGGAGCTGCAAACACAATACGGCGTAGATCGGCTGAAGTTCGAAAACAGAATCAAATACACCCAGCTCTACGGAGCGTTGGCTCTCTGCGCCCTACTATTGGGCTTCAGTGCCTTTCTGATACATTACGCCCGAATCCTGCGCCGCAAGAACCGGATACTCTACCAGCAGATAAACCAGAGTGTGCGCTCTATCAAAGAGTTGCAGCACATCAAGCAGGAGGTCACGATCCGTCCCGACATCAAATCACCGCTCGAGCCGACCCTCTTCGACCGCATCGAGCTGCTACTTGCCGACCCCCAGATCTACTCCGACCCCACGCTCAACCGCGAAAAGATCGCCGCACTGCTCAATACGAACACGACCTACTTGAGTCAGGCGATTCAGGAGAGCAGCAACCAAAGTTTCGGCGAATACCTCACGGCGCAGCGCATGATCCGCTCCGTGCAGCTCATGCAAGAGATGCCCGAACTCTCGCTCGACGAAATCAGCATGCGCGTAGGCTACGGTTCGTACAGCGGATTTTATACCGCCTTCCGCAAACAGTACAACCTGAGTCCGCGCAAATACATCGAGTTTCTACAAGAGCACGGCAAATGGGACTAATCGCCGAAATACGCGGTTAAAAAGCCATTTTTTCGGATTTCGAATGTATTTTTTCTGATTTCGAATCTCGGCGCAGACCGAACCCCGTAATTTTGCAGCATCAAAACCGTGAAACTATGGGCAACAATATTTCATTGAATCATTCGACCTGTTTCGTCTGCATCTTCCGGCAGCCGAAACCAGCGCGCATCCTGATTGTCTATGGCGTGGATTGGAACTCCATGTTGCAGCGAGTCGCAAACGATGCCGAATTACTCTTCATCCGCACCTTCGACCACGTACTCGAGGGGATGGGATACAAGATCATGCTCGAGCAACTTCCTCCCGAAGACCTCCACGAAGTCATCCACAGCGTCAACGCTGCCGAACGCAACCTCCGCCCCCTGATCGAGGTATTGGTGTGCAATCAAGGCGAGGTTTAACGCAAATCAGACAGATAATCTACTCCCGATTCGATTACCGCTCCGGCGGCACGGATCTTGCGTGTTGAAGCAACACATCAACCTCAAATTCGATTATGAAAACCGACAGTTTCAATTTCGCGACCGCCGTTGACGAATTCCGGCGAATTCGATCCGCGCTTCTCACAACGATGATCGTCTCCGCACTGCTTTTCGTCGCCGTGCTGCTCGCTGCGTGGCTCTAAACAAATCGTTTCGCCACCTCAACCTCACGCCTCGGCATCGCACACACATCGGTTAGCCAGAGCAATTCGCTACGCGTGCGGTCGCCGGTCAACACAGACCGTCGGCCGCACGTTCTATTTTTGTCTACAAACAGTTGGTATTCTCGATATTTTTCCATAATATTGCCTATTGTTTTTTTATTGCGATAATCAAATGATCGGCTTCGATTGCGACTTCGGAATCGAAGCCGATTTTTTATTAGAGTACACGCAACCACTCTCCGAATGAAGAATTTTCTGTATATCTATTTGCTGCTGGCGACAACTCCGATCTTTGCACAAGTGAAGGTTGGTTCGATATCGGGGACTACAAGCCGCTATGAAACAGCTAATTCAGCCACAGGCGAAACCGGAGTAACCGTTCAACTGGCGACCAAAGCCGACACCCTTTACGTTACCACAACACTCATGGGATCCAGTTCCGCAACGTACCGGTGGGTCGTGCGCGCCTTGTATTTTCTCATATCGGATACAAAAGCGACACGCTCTACGTGGAGGTGAATCCCAACAAAGACACAGACGGTTCGATTGTCCTGAAGGAGCAACACTACGATGTGCATGCCGTGGAGATCAAAGGGCGGATTCGGGCCATGACGGCCAGCGGCGACACGATCATCTACCATGCCGCCGCGGCACAGGTATTCGAAAACGACGATGCCTTGCGCGTCATGGAACAGATGCCCGGTGTGGTTGCTGATCCGAATCGGGTCACGGTCATGGGTGAGGTCATCACACGAACGTATGTCGACGGAAAAATGATCTCCGGAAAAGATCCGATGGCGGCTCTCAATAACTTGATAGCCTCGGATGTGATCAAGATAAAAGTATACGACGAATATCAGAATCGCAGCACACAACGCCGCAATCGCAAAAACGACAAAAAGGAGCGTGTGATAAACATCGAAACGAAAAGCAAGCTGATAAGTGCCAAGACCGGTCATCTTCTGGGCAGCTACGGAGTCGACTTAGCCAAAACGGAGGGGAAAATCAGGGATCGTTACGCCATAGGCGCAACCGGAAATTTCTTTTCGGAGAAGTTTATCTTGAAATCGAACGCCTATTTCAACAACATCAACCGTTCGTCGAACCGAATACAAGAGATCACGCGCAACAAGCTACCCAGTAACACATACGAGCGGAAAACTCATGCCGATATTGCAGTCGAGCGCAACTGGACAGACATGTCGCTGCTGGCTAATTACAGTTTCAACCAAGACTATTCACAAAACAAGCGGATAACAGAGCGCATCTACAAACCGACCAAGTCCTATTCGTCCCGAAACGACAATGACGAGTTCAACCAGCGGGACTTGAATCGGACACACGAAGCATCAATCATGTTCAACACTTCGGATTACGGCTATTGGAATCACCAAATGGTGTTCGGCGAGAAGACCAATACGACGAACCAAATGGCAGTCAGCCTGCTCGACGGAGAGAACTACCAACGGATCGGGTCGATTGAACGGGGCAAAAACAAGAGCTACGACATACAGGAAGATTTCATGCTGACAATCGACAGCAAGAGTGGGCGGCTCTGTTATGAATTGGGCGGAAATCTGACCGCGTCGAACAAAAGCACGAATCGGAATTTGCAAGTTGACACGTTAAGCAGTACACCGTCGCAAATCCGCATGGAGATCCCCAACGATCACGACAACTTGAAATTCGTGTTAGTTCCGAGAATTCGCATCGCGCTTTCCGAAGAAAAGAGTAACGATTTGTCATTTGGGTACTCCTATGATTGGAAGGACATCAAAAACACGCAGATCGCAATCAACTGCTCCGGATCGTCAAACCCGGCACAGCTCGCGTCGAATAGCTACAACTACACAGACAGGGGACAGAAGCATCAGCTTTTTAGCAAGCTCGGCTTGGAGTTGGCCGATGCGATCAGCTCGGAGTTCAATTTTGCGCTTCAACAGGTCACCGTCAAAAGCGACGACCGAATTCAGCCCGAGCTAAACCAGATCAACAAAAAATTCAATGCCATAACCGGCGGAGTCACAATCAATTACATCCACTCGATTCTGCGACGAGCAAGTTTCACATACGCAACCAACGTCGAGCAACCTTCGGTCGAACAACTGCGACTTCAACCCGATAACTTTTCAAAGATCAACTACATACGCATCGGAAACCCGGACTTAAAACAGAGTTACACGCATAATTTTTTGGGGGTATTTTCTTCGATCATCAGCCAAAAGAACACGTCATTCGAGGCCCAGATCGAATACCAGCTCATGAACAACGCAACAGTCTCCCAGCAAACATTCTACGCCACACAAACCACCCTGCCGCACATCGGGGAAATCCCGGCAATGACGACGGTCGAGAGTTATGCGAATGTCAATCGGCGTCATACGGGAAAATTTAACGGAGTACTGACTCATCCGTTTGCAAAATGGCGGGGAATGCTCCGGATAAGTCTCCAATATCTGTATAGCAGCACGCCCTATTACATCGGCTCTTCGTTGACCAGAACCGACACACATGCCCCGAAATTGACGGCAACGCTGGCAATCGACAAAATAAAAAACGTGAAGTTAAATTTTGGGGCATCAGGTTGCCACGAATGGGCTTCGGGCGATCTCCTCGGCACGGTTCGGACATGGAGCTCGGCAGCATGGGCTTCGATAAACATCAACCGAATAGCAAAATACCTGCTATTCCGGTGCGATTATTCTTACAACTCGACCTTCCGGTCGGGAGCCTATACCAACGATACAAGCTCACACATACTCAATGCTACGATCGGGTGCAAACTACTGAAGGGACGGGGAGAGTTGAGCATTACGGGATACGACCTGCTCAATCGAAATCCGGGCTTTGCCGTCCGGACATTTTCCGATTACGTGCAAAACTCGTGGGAGCAATCTTTCGGACGATATGTTACGATTAACTTCGGAATCAAATTCAACCGGGCGGGTTCGGGCATCTCGAACGCATCGGTTAGCGACGGCAGCAACCCAAGGTCGATGCAAATACTGCACTTGAGGTAACGGCGGCCGATCGGAAGGCGTTATTTGATCTGTGCGGCCGTCCAGTTGGTCAGCTCGACAAAGTCGGCCACGGAGAGCTGCTCGGCACGCTGGGTGAAAAAACGATGTTCCGCACCGCCAAAATCACCGAATGCCGAACGCAGCGAGTTGCGGATCATCTTGCGGCGCTGACCGAACGAAGCCTTGACAACGCGGATGAAGAGTCTCTCGTCGCACCCTAACTGCTGTGTCGAGTTGCGGCGCAGGCGGATCACAGCACTCTTCACCTTCGGAGGTGGATTGAACACCTTCTCCCCCACCGTAAACAGGTATTCAATATCGTACCACGCCTGCAACAACACACTCAAAATCCCATACTCTTTCGATCCGGGAGGTTCAGCCAGCCGCACGGCGACTTCGCGCTGGATCATGCCGACGCATTCGGGAATCAGATCGCGGTTGTCGAGCACCTTGAAAAAGATCTGCGAGGAGATGTTATAGGGGAAATTGCCGATGATTTTGAGTCCATTGGGGAATTGCTCACGCAAATTCATCTTCAGGAAATCGCCTTCGATCAGACGCGGCGTAAATTCGGGATAATGGGCGTGTAGATACTCCACACTCTCCGAATCAATCTCTGCGCCATAGGTCACCACATCGGGTCGCTTGAGCAAAAATTGCGTCAGCACCCCCATGCCGCAGCCCACCTCCAGCACGTCACACGGCGTCTGGGTCGTGCCGCCCGAAAGCGAATCGCAGATCTTGCGCGAAATATTCAGGTCGACCAGAAAGTGCTGGCCCAATGCTTTTTTAGCTCTAACTTCCGTCATAGGCTGCAAAGGTAGCAAAAAGGATTCGTTGTAGAAACAGGCAGGCGACAAAATATGCGTATATGCCCATTGTTCTTGGCGCAAGCGTTATACGAAGAGGGGGGGGGTACGTCGATCCACGTGCCTGCGGGGGAGGGTGTTCTCGATCCTCGAGCGCAGTCGAGAGGTCGCAAATGCTGGTACTCGATCCTCGAGCGCAGTCGAGAGGTCGCAAAGTTTATCTATCGGGGTGTATATGTCGTTTACAAAAGTCGAATATTTCGACTTGCCGCGGCAAGTCGGCAGTCCGCAGCTCCGCCCTGCGGAGGACTGCTATTTGCTTCGCTGCATAGCCGTCTCCGCGAGCTGCTGACTGAAAAGAGCGGACATGTAAATTGAGTGAGTTTGCGACCTCTCGACAAGCTCGAGGATCGAGTACCAGCATCTGCGACCTCTCGACAAGCTCGAGGATCAAGGACAATCATTTTCGACCTCTCGACGTAGCTCGAGGATCGAGGAGAAAACACAGCCCTCCCCCGGACAACCTCAAAAATCGCATCCCTCTCTCTCGGCCGGCTCAATTCCGCCCCCAGCCTACGGAATTTTATGTTTGTTGATCTCGTCCAGATGGCGGCGTTTCTTCTTATGCGACTCGTTCCAGACCATTCCCAGTCCGGCAAGGACAAACAGAATGGCGAAAAGCAGGTCGGCGATACAATTCTGACTGAAAATCGTCCAATAGATATTGATCCCGAGCCACACAAGTGTCACAAACAGGAAGATGAGGGCTACGACAAATGCTTTTTTATTCATGGTTGGTGTTTTTAGGTTTTCGATGCCAAAAGTTACACAAAAAAGGCCGAAAATCAAAATAAATTAGCCTTTTTTTGCTCCGGCTACCACCGTAACCAACTCCTCGCGACGCAGATATTTCGCCGCCAGACGCTGCACATCGGCCGGTGTGATTGCGCGAATCTTACGGATATTCGCCCCGATCACGCGGTTATCCTCCTCGCACAAAATATTCTCGATGGTCACATCGGCAATGCCAAACGGCCCGTCGAGGATGCGCATCATCTCACCGGTCATCATATTCTTCACCAACTCCAGTTCGTCGTCGGACATCGGTTCGGTACGCAGGCGTTCGATCTCGAAATAGATTTCGTCCAAAGCCGCCTCGGTCACCTCCGTGCCGACCTGCGTGGCAACGGCGAAATAGCCCGCGCGGTCGAAGTTGACCATGGCCGACATCACCCCATAGGTGTAGCCGTGCCGCTCGCGCAGGTTCTGCATCAGCCGCGAGCCGAAATAACCGCCCAACGCCGTGGCTACCACCTGCATGCCGACAAAATCGGGATGTTGGCGTGCAAACAACAGCCGTCCCAATCGAATCGAGGACTGCACCGCTCCGGGCTGCTCGACAAAAATTTGGTGGGTTGTCACCGGATCGGGAAAGACAACCGACTCGGCCACGCCACGCGGAATGCGACCGACAAAGGCTTCGATCGCCTGCCGCTCCTGTGCATCAATGCGGCCGCTGCAGACGACAAAACAATTTTCGGCGGTATAGAAACGACGGTAAAAAGCCACCACATCGTCGCGCGTCAGCCTATCGTAGGCCGCTTCATCCGACGAAAGCCCATAGGGATGCGCCGCGCCGAAAAGTGCCCGACCAAAAGCCTCGCGAGCCTTGACATCGACCTTCGTGCGATCAATCTCAAGCCGCTGGCGACGCTTGGCGCAATAGGTACGCAGCTCCTCTTCGGGGAAGGTCGGTCGAAGCAAGATCTCCTCGGCCACCGAAAGCGTCTGCTTGAAAAATTTAGAAAGCGTGGCGAAGCTGATATACGCACAATCGCGGTCGACGCTGACCTCGTACCACGAGCCGTAATAGTCGAGCTGCTCGGCAATCTGCTGTGCCGAAAGGTGTTGCGAGCCTTCGGCCAGCATGTTCGCCGTCGCCGAGGCCGAAAAGGGGATCTGCTGCATCGCCGAGCCGGCACGAAACAGGAAGGTGATGCGCAGCACCTCGAAATCATCCGAAGCAAGCGTATAGAGGTCGACGCCATTGGCCAGCGTAGTCTTCTCGGCCAATGCCACCTCGACCTCCGAGGGGGTGATATGGGGTTGATGCGTCATTGTTTTGCGTGGTAGATGAGCGTAGAACAGTTCTCCGGGCGGAAAATCCGGTTGGCGAACGAACGAATGGCATCGGGAGTGACGGCACGGTAGAGGTCGATCTCACGGTTGATCAGCGGCAGATCGTCCAGCATCTGGTAGTAGCCCAGATTCATCGCCTTGTTCATCACATTCAGCTCCCCGAAAAGCGTGTTGGCCTCAAATTTATTCTTCACCTTTTCGATTTCATACTCCGAGAGCTGTTGCAGTGCCTCGATTTCGGTTTGAAAAGCGGCTTCGACCTCGGCAACCGAGACCCCCGGCAGCAGCTGACCCGTGAAGACGAACAGCCCGGGATCGACATCGCCCGTAATGTAGGCGTTAACCGACGAGAGCAGATGCCGCTCCTTGATCAGCCGGTTGTAGAGCCGCGACGAATCGCCGCCGGAGAGCAAATCAGAGACCAGATCCGCCGTAAAAAAATCAGGTTGCGTGCGCGCACACATGTGGTAGGTCAACGTCACGGTCGTCGCCGGGACATCGCGCTCGACCTCCTGTCGACGCGGAGCGGTCTGCTGGGGTTCTTGCGGAATCGGCTGACGAACAACCGGCGTATCGGGCAGCGGCGCAAACCACTTCTCGGCCAATGCAATCATCGCCTCCTCGTCCAGATCGGCCGAGATCGAAAGGATCGCATTCGACGGATGATAGTAACGCTGGTAGAAAGCCTTTACCTCATCGAGCGATGCCCCGGCAATGTGATCCGGCGTGAGTCCGATCGTGGCCCAGCGATAGGGATGCTCTTGATAAGCAAGTGCACGCATCAGCATCGTCTGATCGCCATAGGGCTGGTTCAGATAGCGTTGGCGGAACTCCTCGATGACAACCCGCTTCTCGGCTTCGAGCTTCTCGGCCGAGATCTCCAGCCCCTCCATGCGGTCGCTCTCGAGCCACAACGCCGTTTCGAGGTTGTCCTTGGGCAGGGTGATGTAGAAATCGGTATAGTCGTTGTTGGTGAAGGCGTTGTTGTCGCCCGAGGCCATTTGCACCGGCAGGTCGAAATTCTCGACCTCGCGCGTACCGCGAAACATCAGGTGCTCAAACAGATGAGCAAATCCAGTCCGTTCCGGAGATTCGTTGCGCGCTCCCACCCGGTAGAGCATATTGACCGCCGCCAGTTTCGACGTCCGGTCGCGGTTGACCACAACGGTCAACCCGTTCGATAGCGTCTTCTTCTTATAAGGAATCATAGGGAAAGGTCAAAAATAGCAATTAACACAAATGGGCAACGTCAACATACACAAGCCCTGCTAAATTTATAATCTAAACGATATTAAATATTATAGACATTATCGACAAAGAAGACTCTGTATAAAATTCGCACAAGACTGATTGTTAATTTCATTTTGGAAATCAACAACATTCAGCAATCCATTAATCTTTTCTCCAACAAATTGGGTTACTCCTCTTGAGTTTCGTCCCGACCAATGGTGCTGGATTACCGTTGCGCTTATCAAGCGGGAATCATAGACCGAACATAATATTTTATTGTGGACGTCACATTTCCCGATGCCAACAAAGTAGAATAAAAACACGGTATTGGGCTTTGACATACATGATAAAAATTTATCAATATTATACGCCTTAGGGTTGGAATCCAAATATAAAATTTTAGTTTTGATATCCGTATACGCCTCATCCGCCTCAAATGATCTCACATAATCCCCCAATCCATTATGCGTATCATATATTGGTAGCCGTTTGGTCATATTGACAACTTCGGATGCTGCAAAATCGCGCTGGTTGTCATCCGAAGCGATCAAATATTCGATTAAGCGTCCTCTGATATTTACGTTGGGAATGTGACTCGCAACCATAATAGCATCAATTTGTCGATTTACACGATCATCTAAGTCTTGTTTAAGAACATGAAAATTAGCGGAATTCACAAAAGCGAAGGCTCTTCTATACGAGTCGTTTATATTAGACAGCTCAGCCGCATCAGGTAGGAATTTATGGCCCGTTCCCTGAATAGAATTGGTTGCATCGACCAATCGAGCTAAATTATCATTCCAGTCAGCCTCATAGTGAAATGGATATAACCGCAAAACATTTGCAGCACAGTTTTCAATTCCTTCGTATTGTTTGATTATATCGCTTCCGTTAAAACTTCCCTTGATATTCGTCATCGATAATAATTGGGAACTGTGGCTGATTTTTGACAGAAACGAACTGTTGGCCAGATACAGAAGATTGTTCCCGTTTTGTTTTATTAAGACAACAAAAAATGGAATATTGTCGAACTTTTGTAAATGCGACAAAGATAATATGGTATTCGAAAATGAATTGTTTTTGGAATAACTAAACCGAACAGCAAAGAAATCACAATAAAAAACCTTTCTATCCTGAATCAACCCATATTTTTTCACAACCTCAGAAGCAACTGTTTCCTTATTGTTTTTAGGAGCCTGATCCGACACAATATAATTAACAAAATCAACGACTATATCATTCATGGCTAAAATAATAAATTATTATTTACACTCTTTGACTTGATACTTTTTTTTTGCTGTGCCAATGTATTCCGTTCCCAGAAAACTCCGTCACAATACCCTTGAATACTTTGGTCGTCATCGACTTTTTTCAATCGGTATTCTGCCCAGCAGGCGTATTCGGTATTTATTTCTATTCCACAATACCTTCGATTCAGTTTTTTGGCAACAACAGAAGTCGTTCCACTCCCTAAAAAAGGATCAAAAACAACCCCATTATCCGGAGATGACGCCAAAATTAATTTGGCGATAAGCTTCTCTGGTTTTTGTGTAGGATGTTCTGTATTTTCCGGCATAGACCAATATGGAATACTAATATCATCCCAAAAGTTTGACGGATGCGTCAAACGAAAATTCCCCGATTCAGAGGCTACCCAATCTTTCGGAACTCCATTTACCTTATATGGTGCAATCACCTTTCGTTTCTGCTTAACCGACTCAATATCAAAATAATAATTATGATCATCTACAACTGCAAACCAGATATCTTCCATGGCATTTTTCCAATTAGATTTAGCACCTCTTCCTTTTTCTCTTTGCCACGTAATTCTATTTTTTATACACAAACATTCACTCAATACGCTATACACGGCAGCGGTACTTTTCCAATCACAACATATATACAAACTACCATTCGGCTTAAGCAAAGTGATCATTTTAGGCAACCAACTACGCAGATAATCTGCATACTGATCATCCGATTGCTCCTTGAATTTATAACCATGAAAATCTTTAGACAAATTATAAGGGGGGTCTATTATCAACAAATCAACAAACCCCTTCGGTAACAGATCTATTACCTCAAAAAGATCTTGATTAATTGTTTTATTAATGATCGAATCTACCCCAGCAAGGCTCTCTACCTGTATCAATTTCTTGGTATAGAAACTCAAATCATCTTTGCTTAATGATATTGTTTTATTTCTTGGTGATTTTTCTCTCATCCCTTTTTTTTCTTCAAAATATTGGCAAAAATAAGAAAATATTCACCAATAAAGCGACAACACGAATTTACGATATGACAAATATAAAAAATCCCCGATTCGTTCAATGAATAAAAATCTCATTATAAATAAGATCTGTCCAAAAAGCACAAAAAGCAAGACAGCACGACCCAAACCGGAAAATACAACATAAATTTCCGTTTTATAGGCATTTCTAAATCAGAGTCCGGGTCAAAATCAGTTACCCTGTTCGCACATAAATTTGATGCGCACCAGACGGATCTCCTCCTCGGTGTAGTCCGCACCCAGCTCCTCGATCGCAGCGTCGAGCGAATCGCTCTCGGCATCCTCTTTGAAATAGAGGTAGATATCCTCGATTTTATCCTCGTCCATAAATTCGGGAAGATAATAGGAGATATCGAGTTTGGTTCCCGAGTTGACGATGCCCTCGATTTCGGTCAGCAACTCGTCGAAGTCGAGGTCTTTGGCCCGTGCGATGTCTTCAAAATCCATTTTGCGGTCGATCGCCTGAATGACGAAGATCTTGACTCCGGATTTGTTGGCCACCGATTTGACGATCATGTCCTGCGGACGGATGATCTCCTTCTCGTCGACATAATCTTTGATCAACTTCACAAACGGCTCGCCGAATTTGCGGGCTTTGCCCACGCCGACACCCGTGATGTTCTGCATCTCCTCGATCGTAATCGGGTATTGGATCGACATATCTTCGAGCGAGGGGTCTTGGAAGACCACAAAAGGCGGCAACTTGTGTTGCTTGGCCACCTTCTTACGCAGGTCTTTGAGCATCGAGAACAGCTCCTCGTCGGCCGCGCCACCTCGTCCCATGGGCGTTACCGAATCCGAATCCTTCTCCTCCGCCTCGTAATTGTGGTCGAGGGTCACCGTCACCGGCGACGGCAGCTCGATGTAGTCCTCCCCCTTCTTATTGATCGAGATGAGTCCGTAATTCTCGATATTCTTATCGACCAGCCCCATGATCAGAGCCTGTCGCAACACCGCACCCCAGAAATGGGCGTCGTGCTCCACACCTGCACCAAACCACGGACTCTTGTTGTGACCGTAGCTCTTGATGAGCGCGGTATTTTTGCCGGTCAGCACATTGATCAGGTAGTCGGTCTTGAACTTGTCGCCGATGTCATGCAACGCCTCCAAAGCCATTTTCAGTGCCGCACGGGCATCCACCTTGGGTTTGGGATTGCGACAATTATCGCAGTTACCACAGTTGTCCTCTGTATATTGCTCGCCGAAATAGTGCAGCAGCGTCTTGCGGCGGCACATCGAACTCTCGGCATAAGAGACCGTTTCAAGCAGCAGCAATTTACCGATCTCCTGTTCGGCGATAGGCTTGCCCTGCATGAATTTTTCGAGTTTCTGAATATCTTTGTAGCTGTAAAAAGCCAGACAGTAGCCCTCGCCGCCATCACGTCCCGCGCGGCCGGTCTCCTGATAGTAGCCTTCGAGCGACTTGGGAATGTCGTAGTGAATCACATAGCGCACATCGGGTTTGTCGATACCCATGCCGAATGCGATCGTCGCCACGATGACCTCGACGCGCTCCATCAGGAAGTCGTCTTGATTGGCCGCGCGCGTCACCGCATCCATTCCGGCGTGATAGGCCAAGGCGCGGATGCCGTTCGCCACCAGCAATTCGGTCAACTCCTCGACCTTCTTGCGGCTCAGGCAATAGATGATGCCGCTCTTGCCCTCGTTCTGCTTGATGAAGCAGATGATGTCGTGATCGACATTGTGTTTGGGGCGGATTTCGTAATAGAGGTTCGGCCGGTTGAACGACGATTTGTAGACCGCCGCATCGCTCATCCCCAGATTCTTCTGGATGTCGAGCTGCACCTTGGGCGTCGCCGTTGCCGTAAGAGCGATCAGCGGCGCGCTACCTATTTCATTGATTATCGGACGTATGCGACGATACTCCGGGCGGAAGTCGTGTCCCCACTCCGAGATACAATGCGCCTCGTCAATGGCATAGAACGAGATTTTGATCTTGCGCAGGAAAGCCACATTATCCTCCTTGGTCAGAGATTCGGGGGCAAAGTAGAGCAACTTGGTCTTGCCGTCAAGCACGTCCTGCCGCACCTGCATCACCGCCGTTTTGTTGAGCGAAGAGTTGAGGAAATGGGCAATTCCCGATTCAGCGGAGAAAGTCCGCATGGCATCGACCTGATTTTTCATCAGGGCGATCAGCGGCGAGATAATAATCGCCACACCGTCCATGAGCAACGCCGGTAGTTGATAACACAAAGATTTACCGCCACCCGTAGGCATGAGTACGAATGTATCATTGCCTTCCAGCACGTTGCGAATTACTACTTCCTGATTCCCCTTGAACGACGAAAAACCGAAATATTCCTTCAGTTTATCGTGCAGCGGAGCCGATTCATATTGTTCCATTTCGTTGTTTTTGCTCTTAAATCACAAAATTCATTGTAAAGATAAAAAACTTTTGGGAAAAAAGCATAACTTTGTGAAAATTTTATTAGTACAGCCATGCGCCTATATACGAGCGAACTCGTTAAAAAATACAAAACCCGCACCGTCGTCGACCACGTTTCGATCGACGTCAATCAGGGTGAAATCGTCGGACTCTTAGGCCCTAACGGAGCCGGAAAGACCACGACTTTTTACATGATCGTGGGGCTTATCAAACCCAACGAGGGGCGTATTTTTCTCGAAAACAACGAGGGCGAAATTTCCGAGCTGACCGACCTGCCGGTCTACCGCCGTGCCCAGTGGGGCGTGGGCTATCTGGCGCAGGAGGCTTCGGTATTCCGCCGGCTGTCGGTCGAGGACAACATCCGCGCCGTACTCGAAATGACCTCTTTCACCAAAGAGTATCAGGCCGAGCGCGTCGAGGCTCTGATCGAGGAGTTCCGGCTGCAAAAAGTGCGTAAGAGTCTCGGCATCCAACTTTCGGGCGGCGAGCGTCGACGCACCGAGATCGCCCGCGCCGTGGCGATCAATCCGGCATTCATCCTGCTCGATGAGCCGTTTGCCGGTGTCGACCCGATCGCCGTGGAGGACATCCAGTCGATCGTCGCCACGCTCAAACACAAAAATATCGGGGTAATCATCACCGACCACAACGTCGACGAGACGTTGGCAATCACCGACCGCACCTACCTATTATATGAAGGTAAGATCTTGAAGACCGGTACGGCAGAGGAGCTGGCGGCCGACCCCATGGTGCGCAAAGTCTACCTCGGACAGCATTTCGAGCTGAAGAAGAGCCACCAGATTACGCAAGACATGAAAAATCGCAAAACCGAATAACTCGGGATTCTACGACAACCAACACATACATGGACAAAACAGTTCCTCCCGGGCGTGTCTTGGGCACGCTCACACCTCCCTGCTCGAAGAGCTACGCACAACGCGCATTAGCCGCGGCGTTGCTCTGCGACGGAACGACTCTTTTGCGCAACATCGAATTCTGCGACGACACCCGTTCGGCGCTGCGCTGCATCGAAACGCTCGGTGCCAAGGTGACACCGCTCGACCCCGGCACGCTCTCGATCGAGGGCGGACTGCATCCGCACAGCCACGTGCTGCACATCGGTGAGTCGGGGTTAGCAACTCGGCTCTTCACGCCGATCGCCTCGCTCTGCGACCAACCGATGCGCATCGAGGGACACGGATCGATCCTGAAACGCCCTATGGGGATGATGATTGATCCGCTGCAAGCGTTGGGCGTAAGGGTGCGCGACAACAACGGACTGCTGCCGATCGAGGTACGTGGCCCGATTCACGGCGGCGAGATCGAGGTCGACGGTTCGATCTCCTCGCAGTTCATCACCGGGCTGCTGCTGGCACTCCCCCGGGCAGAAAACGACACGACGCTGCATGTCAACGGCGCGGTATCGACCCCCTACCTCGACATGACCATCGACACGGCAGCGCGCTTCGGAGTGGAGATCCACCAGCGCGACTACCGCGAATTTTACATTCCCGGTGCGCAGCACTACCAAGCCATCGAATTGGCAATCGAAGGTGACTGGAGTGCCGCAGCGATGCTTCTGGTGGCGGGGGCTATCGCCGGAGAGGTCACCGTGCGCAACATCTCGACGCTCTCGAAGCAGGCCGACACGGCGATCTGCACGGCTCTCGTGCGTGCCGGAGCAGCCGTAATCAACGAGCCGAATTCGGTGAGCGTCGCCCACCGCGAATTGCAGGCATTCGAATTCGATGCCACGAACTGCCCCGACCTCTTCCCGGCATTGGCCGCATTGGCCGCCGCGGCCGAGGGGGTGAGCATCCTGCGCGGCACTGCGCGGCTGCACCACAAGGAGAGCAACCGCGCCGAGGCGATCCGCGAGGAGTACGGCAAAATGGGCATTGAGGTCGACCTCTCGGAGGAGGACACGATGCGCATCCGCGGCGGCCGAATCCACGCCGCACAGGTCGACAGCCACGGCGACCACCGCATGGCCATGTCGTTGGCCGTAGCAGCATTGCGTGCCGACGGTTGCGTAGCGATCGGCGGATCGGAATGCGTAACCAAGAGCTACCCGACGTTTTTTGAAGATTTAGAGACGATAATATAGGAATTGCCCCGAGAATCGAGGCTTCAAAAAGAGAAAAAAGGATGAACCAATTCGGTCAAAATTTCCGGCTTGCCATCTGGGGCGAGTCGCATGGATCACAGATCGGCATCACACTCGACGGCATACCGGCCGGTATTCCGCTGACGGTAGCCGACTTTGCAGAGGATCTTGCACGCCGCCGCAGCGGTGCGCTCGGAACTACACGGCGGGCAGAGCCGGATATTCCGCAGCTTATTTCGGGAGTCTACAACGACATGACCACCGGAGCACCGCTGACCATTGAATTTGCCAACAAAGACCTTCATTCGCAGGACTACTCGCGGGTGATGTACCACTACCGCCCCTCGCATGCCGATCTGGTGGCCTACCACAAGTTCACCGGGTACAACGACCCGCGCGGCGGCGGCCACTTCTCAGGTCGCATCACCGTGGCACTGGTTGCTGCCGGTGTCGTAGCCAAGAAGATGCTGCCGCACGGAATCACTTTCCACACCCGCATGGCCGAGATCGGAGGATGCTCCGATCCGGCACAGTTCGACGACGTATTACGCGCCGCAGTCGCCGATCTCGATTCGGTAGGCGGCGTGATCGAATGCCGCGTCGACGGCGTGCCGATCGGCATGGGAGAGCCGTTCTTCGACTCGGTGGAGAGCATGATCGCCCACTTGGCCTTCTCGATTCCGGCCGTCAAGGGCATTGAATTCGGATCGGGATTTGCCGGAGCACGGCTGCGCGGATCGCAGAACAACGACTGCATATTGGATGTCGACGGACACACGGCAACCAACAACGCCGGCGGCATCAACGGCGGACTGACCAACGGCAACGAAATCGTGGTGCGGGTGGCGATGAAACCGACCGCAAGCATCGCCCGCGAACAGGAGACCTACAATCTGGAGACCAACCGCGTCGAAGCCCTCTCGATCCACGGCCGCCACGACGTTTGCATCGCCGTGCGCGGTGCAGTCGTCGTCGAAAGTGCAATCGCCATCGCGCTGGCCAATTTCGTCCATTAATCCGTCTTACCATGTCTGCCGCCATGCAACCACTCTCCTGCCGCGAGCTACTCGGTCGGCTGAAGCAGGCACTCGCCCCGCTATACGATCCACGCGAGGCACAGAGCATCGCCCTGCTGGTCGCATCGCAGATAACCGGGCACAACACCTCGGCACTACTGGCCGACCCCGAACGCCACGTCGAAGTCGATGCAGAGCAGCTCGGCCGCTACACAACGCAACTTGCCACGGGCTATCCCGTGCAATATCTGTTGGGAGAGACCGAATTTTACGGTCGCCGTTTCGCCGTTTCACCGGAGGTCTTGATTCCGCGCCCCGAGACCGAAGAGCTGGTCGCATGGATCTGCCGCGACGACTCCGCCGCCCGCCGGCTGCTCGATGTCGGCACAGGCAGCGGATGTATTGCGGCCACGCTGGCGGCCGAACTTCCCGATGCCAAAGTCTGCGCGGTGGATCTCTCGGAGGGGGCACTTGCCGTCGCCGCAAAGAATTGCCGCAGCTTGGGCGTTGAGGTAGAACTCCGCCAAGCCGACGCACTCCACGGATTAGCGAACGGTTTTGATCAGCCGTTCGACCTGATTGTGTCGAACCCACCCTACATCCCCGAGCACGACCGATCCTCGATGCACATCAACGTCACCGACCACGAACCGGGCATGGCACTCTTTGTTCCCGACGACGATCCGATTCGGTTTTACCGCGCCATAGCCCACGCCGGGGGCACGCTACTCAAGGCCGGTGGTCGGCTCTACTTCGAGATCTACGAACTGGCCGCCGAGCAGATCAGTCGGATGCTCGACGAGCTTGGATACACACAAATCACGCTGCGTCAGGACATAAACGGCAAACCCCGTATGATATGCTGCCGAAAGAGATAACCCCCAAACGGACAAAAACCGGCGAGCAGGCTCTCGCCTCGCTCATGCGCCTTTGTGCCCGTGCCGAGAAGTCGGAGAGTGACGCACGGCGGTTGATGCGCGGCTGGGGCGTCGCGCCGGACGAAGTGGAGAAGGTGATGACCCGATTGATCCACGAACGCTTCATCGACGACAGCCGCTATGCCGAGGCTTTTGTGCGCGAAAAATGCAGGCTGAGCGGCTGGGGTGTCTACAAAATCCGGGCGGCACTCCAACGAAAGCGTATAGACAAGGAGCTAATCGACAGTGCTTTGTCGCAAATAGACGGAGGCCAGATGAAACAACGACTGGCCGACCAACTCGCCCGAAAAGCCCAGTCGATCAAGGCCGCAACCCCTTACGAGCTGAAAGTCAAACTCATCCGATACGGATTGTCGCTCGGTTACGAATACGAGACGGTCGTAGATGCCGCGGCGAAATGGGGTCGCGCCGAAGAGGAGGATTTCGCAGAGATCGGAGACTGACCTTTATCGCTCAAAAAGAGATCAAAAAAGATCATTGTTTCTTTTATTATCATTGCTGTCCCATTAAAATCACAAAAGGTTCTTTGATATATTTGAAATTTAG
>CAZHEY010000032.1:0-28497 GCA_964532025.1 uncultured Alistipes sp.
TAAATATAACATTTTAACTATGCAAATAATTGAGTTTGAAAACGGCGAATCAAAGCAATTTGCCTCAATACAAAAAACAGAGCAATATCTGAAAGATAATAATTATAAATTAGTATATACAACAACATTAGATTGTATGCCTGATTTTTCTGAATTTTTTTATGATGTACCACGGTGGGTTCACGGGAACAGTAATCTTGTGCCATTTGCAGGCCAGCACCTGTCAATAATCAGCGGTTACTCGAGAACGCCATTGGATTCGGAATACGGACAGCCATATTGGATAAGGGTTATTAGTTAATATAAATTGGTAAAACCAACGGCGACAATAAAAGTCTTGCAACACAAACGCAAGAGCCACCCAAAAATAACCGGAATGACCGGATTGTAACATAGTATTAAATGATTAAATATCAAAACTATGACAATGATTTAACAAATGCAGGCATAACTGCCCAAGAAGACCGTGAAGCATTGATTGACTATTTGTGCACTTTGGCTAAAATAGGAATAGAGGCAATCGGCAATAAAAATAACGAGGATAATGGAATAGAGTATGAATCAGAAAATTTGTATAGTATGGACAAGGGTATCAACTAAACATCAAGAAGATAACGGAGGCAGCTTAGACTACCAAAAACAGGTATGTGAGGCATATGCCAAAAATAATGGATATATAATCAAAGGCTACTACGGAGGTACACACGAATCGGCAAAGACACCCGGTAAATTAGTAACTGCTATGCTATCGGCAGTGCGCAAAGACAAATCTATCACGCACATAATAGTATCGGAGCTTGACCGATTTTCTCGCGACGCAGGGCAATCTATAAGCATCATCAACAACCTGCGAAAATCAAACTGCACAATCATTGAGGCTAAAACAGGCACAACGACCGAAACAAAAGAAGGTCGTTTAATGGCGGGTGTAAAACTGTGTATGGCCCAGTGGGACAATGAAAATCGCACCGACAAATTCGTGGCAGGCAGAAAGCATTGCTTCGAGAGCGGAGTATGGTGCGGCAAACGCCCATTAGGATACGATAAAGAGGGCAAAAGCCTCGGCGCAAAATACACCATAAACTCCACGGGACGACTTTTACGAAAGGCATTTATATGGAAATTGGAAGGGCTAAACAATTTCCAAATTCTCGACAAATTATCTGCGCTTGGGCTACATCTATCTAAACAAAGCCTGCATAAAATTTTAACAAACCCATTTTACGCAGGCAAAATCAAGCACAAAATGGTCGTAGGACTTATAGACGGCATTCAAGAGCCGCTACTATCTTATGCTCAATTCGTTCAAGTACAAGAGATTCTATCGGGCAAAACAGGTGTATATACTCATAAGAAAGAAACTCCTCGTTTCCCGCTCAAACGCTTTGTGCTCTGTGGCGAAGACCATAAGCCAATGACCGCATACACGGTTAAAGCAAAAAATATAGATTACTACAAATGCAACCAAAAAGGGTGTAAGACAAACGTATCGGCGAAAAAATTACATCGCAAATACGTAGACGTTTTACAAGCATTCAGCATTCCCGAATGTATAATGCCTATCTTTTCTCAAATTATAAAACAGACATTACATGACCACAGCACCGAGCAAGCAGCACAATCAGCTCTATTGAAAAAGCAGTTATCGGAGACGGAAAATAAGATAAAAAAGGTAAAAATCCGCTTTGGTATGGGCGAAATCGACGAGGATATTTATGCGGCTACTATCGCAAATCTGCAAGACCAAAAGGCAAAAATTACGGTCGAATTGGAGAAATGCAAATTGAATTTATCGAACCTTGAGAAACAGGTCGATAGAGTGCTTGCAACTTGCTGTAAATTAGGCGATATGTGGCAAGGTGCAGACTTGGAATTGTGCCAAAAAATACAAAAAATGACCTTTCCAAACGGTATTGAATGGGACAAGAGAAATGACAATTATCGAACTTTTGGTCGCAACCACGCGCTCGATGTATTGTGCAAATTATCAGACGATTACGAAAATAAAAAAGAAGCCAAAATCGAAATTTTGACTTCTTCGGTAAACTTGTGCGGATAAAGGGACTCGAACCCCCACGCCGTGAGGCACCAGATCCTAAGTCTGACGTGGCTACCAATTACACCATATCCGCATTAGTTACTGCAAAGGTAGTAAAAAAATAGAAAACACAATCCATATTGGTTATAATCCGGCTTTTTTACCTATTTTTGCCTATAAATACAGAAGCATGCCACAGACGATTACCCTTGTACTCTCCCCTAAACAGGCGGCCGACGCGAATTTCTACCGCTCGGTTGCGGCACGACGTATGGCCGTTGCCGAGTCCGATATCGCCTTGTTACGGGTGGTCAAAAGGTCGATCGACGCGCGGCAGCATCAGCCGAAGGTCAACCTGACGCTCGAAGTCTATGTCGACCGCGAACCGATGCCCGCTCCCGTCCATTTCGACTACCCCTCGGTGGTCGGACATACCGAGGTGGTGATCGTCGGATCTGGCCCGGCCGGACTTTTTGCGGCATTGCGGCTTATCGAATTGGGCTACTGTCCGGTGCTGCTTGAGCGTGGGCGCGATGTACTGAACCGCAAGCGCGACATCGCGCAGATCAATCGCAACGGAGCGGTCGATCCCGATTCGAATTATGCGTTCGGTGAGGGTGGCGCAGGCACTTTTTCCGACGGCAAACTCTTCACACGCAGCAAGAAGCGCGGCGACTACAACAAGGCACTTCAGACGTTGGTGTTTCACGGCGCGACACCTGAAATCCTCTTCGAGGCTCATCCGCACATCGGTACGGACAAGCTGCCGGGAATCATGCAGCGCATCCGGCAGACGATTGTCGATGCGGGAGGTAAATTCCTCTTCGAGCGTCGGGTGACCGATCTGAAGATCGTGGAATCGCGGATTTGCGGTGTTTGGTGTGGCGACGAACTGGTCGAGGGGGCTGCTGTGGTGCTGGCCACGGGGCATTCGGCGCGCGACATCTACGAATTGTTGCACCGCCGCGGCGTGCGCATCGAGGCCAAGCCCTTTGCCATGGGCGTGCGCATCGAGCATCCGCAGGCGTTGATCGATTCGATTCAATACCATTGCGACGTGCGTGGCGAGTACCTTCCGGCGGCGGCTTATTCTTTGGTCAGTCAGGAGAATAATCGGGGCGTTTATTCGTTCTGTATGTGTCCGGGCGGATTCATCGTGCCGGCCATGACCGATGCCGCGCAGTCGGTCGTAAACGGCATGTCGCCCAGCGGCCGCACGTCGCCCTATGCCAATTCGGGGCTGGTGACCGAGGTGCGGCTCTCGGATTTCGAGCCGTTGCGCGAAGCGTGGGGCGAGTTAGCTGGACTCAAATTCCAGCAGCAGTTCGAGGAGTTGGCGCGTGCAAACGGTGGAACAGCGCAAATCGCCCCGGCGCAGCGTGTGGCTGACTTTGTCGCCGGACGCGCGAGCGGAACGCTGCCGTCGAGTTCGTATATTCCGGGGCTGGTTGCCTCGCGGCTCGATCGGTGGATGCCCGATTTTATCGCGCAGGGACTGCGGCAAGGCTTGTCGACATTCGGTCGGCGCATGCGTGGTTTTGTGACCAACGAGGCGGTGATTGTGGGCGTTGAGTCGCGCACGTCGACTCCTGTGCGCGTGCCGCGAGATCCGCAGACGTTGATGCACCCCGAAATCGAGGGGCTGTTTCCGGCCGGTGAAGGTGCAGGCTACGCCGGCGGTATCATCTCGGCGGCGTTGGACGGTGAGCGGATTGCCGAGGCGGTAAAAATACAAATTGAATAAATGAAAAATTCATAAAATATGCAACCTCTTGTTTCTGTCATTATTCCCGTATACAATCTGGAGAGCTATGTGGATGCGACCCTTCGGTCTGTCGAGAGGCAGACTTTCACCGACTTCGAAATACTGGTCGTAAACGATGGCTCGATGGATAATACCGCAGAGGTACTTCGTCACCACGCAGCACAGGATTCGCGTATCGTCGTCATCACTACGCCGAATCAGGGCGTAGCGCGTGCGCGCGAGGAGGGGATCAAACGGGCGCGGGGAAAGTATATCTGTTTCCTCGACGGCGACGATCGCTGGGAAGCAGATATGTTGATGCAGCTGACGGCTGTAATCGAGAAGAACGGAGGTTACGACATCGTATGTTGCAACTACAAACGGGTCTGCTCGACCTATACCGCCCCTGTTCGCGAACGCCAGAAGGAGGATATGTGCGGATACGAATTTCTCGAAGCAACGCTTTCCCACGCCATTTCGGTGACCGTGTGGAGCAAGCTCTACCGGGCGACGCTCTTCGATAGCGAGATTCGCCACTACCCCTTGCGTCTGGGACAGGACGGCGTGCTCAACATCCAGATCGGGATTCGTCAGCCTCGGGTCACTTTTATCGACTATCCGGGCTATTGCTACATTCAACGTCCCGGCTCATCGAACCACAGCCATTTCGATATCGCCTACTGTAACCTGTTCTGCAATACGGTCGAAGCGGAGCTTGCCCGACATCCCGAATTCTCGAAAGAGCAGGTCGAGTTCTACGGCCTGCTCAACAAGATCCGCTGGTATGAGGTCTATATCCGTCGCAGCCGCAGCCCTTGGGCCGCGGAGTCAGACTTCGCACAGCGGGTCTATGAGCTGATTGACAAATACAAGGATTCGCTGCACAACTACTACTCGGCGGGGACGCTGCTGCTGCTCAAAATCTATCGTCTGCATTGGATGATTCCGGCTGTCGTGGTGTTGTTCACGACGATGCGCTGGGGAAAAAGCATGCAGCGGCGGTTGGCTCGCTAAACGAATTCGATTTTAGAAGAAAAACAATATGGCATCACGTCACTACCTTTTTTTAGCCTCTTTGGCTTACGCCTTTCCGGTGTTGCGTCCCTTGCAGGATGCCATTCGCGCCCGCGGTGATCAGGCGGCGTGGTTTATCGACGAAGAGGCCGCTCGCCGCTATTTGCAGCCCGACGAAAAGGAGTTGCGCACGGTGCAGGAGGTGCTTGATTTTCAGCCCGAAGCAGTCTTCACCTGCGGAAACTATATGTACGATTTCTTCCCGGGGATCAAGGTGCAACTTTTTCATGGCTACCCGATCAACAAGCGGAATGATGCGCGCGACGACCACTTCACGCTGCGCGGGTGGTTCGATATCTATTGCACGCAAGGGCCGAGCAGCTCCGGGCCGTTTCGCGAATTGGCGCAGAAAAAACGCTATTTTCGGGTCTATGAAACCGGCTGGACGAAGGCCGATACCTATTTTTCTCCGGCCATGCAGCAGCGACCCCAAAACGATCGGCCGACGATCCTCTATTCGACGACCTTTACGCGCAGCCTGACTTCGACCCCGTTTCTTGCGGATGAAATCGAGCGTCTGGTGGCTTCGCGCGACTGGAATTGGGTCTTTATGTTTCACCCCAAATTGGACGATCCGCAGATTCTGGGACGTTACGAGCAGATCGCAGCCCGACATCCGCATGTGACCTTTTTGGGGAATACATTCGATGCGCAGGCGATGCAGCGTGCCGACGTGATGCTGTGCGACAGCTCGTCGGTCATTCTCGAATTCATGTTTTTGGATAAGCCGGTTGTGACCTTCCGAAATTCGCATCCGGATGATACGTTGCTCGATATTCAAAGCCCTTCCGAGCTGGAAGATGCTCTGGAACAGGCACTGACGCGTCCCGAAAAACTCATGCGGCAAATCCACGACTACACCCTCTATCACGAGCCGCACCGCGATTGCCGTTGTTCGGAGCGCGTTTTGGAGGCGGTCGATGATTTCCGTTCAACCGGTTCTGTCGGTCTGAAGTCGAAACCGCTCAATCTGGTGCGCCGCTGGAAGATTCGCCGCAAAATAGGTTACGGCTCTTTAGGCAGCTTCCTCTGCGAGCTGCTGACTGAAAAACGTATGTGCAAAAAATAGTCTGCAAAGATTCCATTCTTTTCGATCCTCGAGCTTGTCGAGAGGTCGCAGGGTCTTGTTTCTCGATCCTCGAGCTTGGTCGAGAGGTCGCAAAGGTTACTTGTCGAGTTGTTTTCGGCTTGCATCGCAAGCCGGCAGTCCGCAGCTCCGCCTTGCGGAGGACTGCTATTTGCGTTGCTGCATAGCAGTCCCCCGCGAGCTGCCGACTTAAAAAGGTGAGATATAACGACTTTGCGACCTCTCGACAAGCTCGAGGATCGAATGTGTTTTATAGATATTTGCACCAGATTGTTCTCGATCCTCGAGCCTGTCGAGAGGTCGCAAAAGATTCTGATGTTCTCGATCTTCGATCCTGTCGAGAGGCCGCAGGGTCTTGTTTCTCGATCTTCGATCCTGTCGAGAGGTCGCAGGGTCTTGTTTCTCGATCCTCGAGCTTGTCGAGAGGTCGCAAGGTTATTAGCCGCCCCCGCGAGCTGCTGACTGAAAAAAACAGGTGACAAACGCGGTCAGAGCCGTCGCGCTTCGATTTAGATTAGAGCCGCAGCCCCTTAATCATGAATTTTGCCCATAGATTGGAGTGTGGGCCGAAGATCAGAAATCCCAGGCAGATGTAGCGCAGGTCGCGTGCTTCGATGATGTAGCGGCGGCGCAAGGAGTGACAGTAGTTGCGCCAAACGGTGCGCAGGAAATGGATCATCTCGTTGCTTAAGTCGCAATTCCATTTGTCCACATCTTTCTTGAGAATCTGGCGCAGTCGCGAGAGTTGCAGCCGAAGAACCACATAAAACACCTCGTCTTTGTATCCCATGCGTTCGTATTCGTGGAGGATGTAAGTCCACGCGCGGAAGCTCTGTTCGGGCTTGCGCACTTTGTGTAACAAGCTGTCGGACAGAAGCCGGTATCGGTAGGTCGGGTGGCTGTTGCAGACGATGTGGTTGGCGCGGAGGCAATATTCAGCCGTGAAGATCTCGTCTTCGGCCAGATCGCAATCCTCGGCAAAACGCAGGTGGTAGCGTTCGATCGTTGCGCGCGAAAACATTTTGCACCAACACCAGCCGAAGCTGTTCGTGCGGAGCAGGTGGGCGATTGTGGCCATCATCCCTTCGTGGTCGTCGCGGATGTTGCAATCGAGGACGCCGGCCGTCAGAATGCGTCCGTCGGGGCGTTCGCGCAGGAAGTTGGAGAAGGCGATTCCGTCCTCCCCGATCCCGCTGTCGAGAAATTGTTGCAGGTGGTTGGGCAGGATGCGGTCGTCGGCATCGATGAAAACGATGAACTCGCCCGAGGCGTGATCCAGCCCGACATTCCGCGCGTGGCTTACGCCGCCGTTTTCGATGTGATAGACCTGTATGCGAGGGTCTTGTGCGGCGTAACGGTCGCAGATCATGGGCGATGAGTCCCTGCTCCCGTCGTCGATCAGGAGTAGCTCAAAGTCGGCCATGGATTGACCCAACACCCCTTCGATACACTCGGAAAGGTATTTTTCGGCATTATAAATTGGTATAATGACGGTTACGCGCATCAATTTGCTCTTTTTTTCTGTCGTTTTGTTTCGATCTTTAACAAACTTTATACCGATTGAAACAAATTTGTAATAATAAAGATAGATCTTTTTATTATTATAAACAACTCTTAGCCGATTATACTGCGTCGCCTTTCAAAATAATAATTTTTCGAATTCTTTGTTTAATTTGTAATGTGATGTGTTCTAATAGTTTGCTTCGTAGACGGCAGGGCTTTATTAAAAAATATCAAGAAATTTGAAAAATATTTTAATAAAAGTTTGCATCGTGTCGATTTTCGCCTTATCTTTGCAGCGAAGTTTTAAGGTTCATTTAGGTTAGTAGTTTTAGGTTGGTGAGGAAACCGGAATGCGAGTATCGCTCGATTCTGAGTTTCCTTTTTTATGCCCCTATGTGATCGCTGCGGGCTGATTTTTCGGATCAAGCAGTAATCCTTGTTGGTATCTTCATTTGGAATTAATTTTTTTGGCGCGTTGTTTTCGGCTTGTGCAGCAAGCTGGCAGGCCGCAGCTCCGCCACGCGGAGGCCTGCTCTTCGCTGCGCTTCGATCCGTCCCCGCAAGCTGCGGCCTGAAAAAAGGACACTACCTATATAAATAGTTTTCGATCCTCGAGCACCGTCGAGAGGTCGCAGGGTTCTTGTTTTCGATCCTCGAGCTTGTCGAGAGGTCGCAACCTATTATCGACTGCCCGCCCTTATCAGTCCACTGAAATCAACGCTTTTCGTCGCCCAGCACCTGCATCTGTTGCCGCACCGACTCCTCGTGGATGGTTTGCATGACGGTGCGCATAAACTCCCGATTCATCCCCAGCGTCACGGCTTGCGCGGCGCGGCGGTCGAGAATCTCCTCGTAACGTTGTGCCTGCAAAATCGGCATGTTGTGCTCCATTTTGTATTGCCCGATGTCGCGCGAAACGCGCATGCGGCGCGCCAGAAGTTCCAGTAAGTCGTTGTCTAACTTGTCGATCTGCGCGCGCAGTTCGGTGAGGCTCTCGGTGGTGATCGACTGCTCGCGAATCACCAGATTGCGTATGATCTGTGCCAGCATGCTGGGTGTTATCTGTTGTGATTTGTCGCTCCATGCGCGGTCGGGATCGCAGTGTGACTCTATAATCAACCCATTGAATCCCAAATCCATGGCCTGCTGCGATAGCGGAGCGATAAGCTCGCGCCGGCCTCCGATGTGGCTCGGGTCGCAGAAAATCGGCAGCTCGGGCAATCGCCGGTGCAATTCGATCGGAATCGCCCACATCGGGTGGTTGCGGTAGAGGCTCTTGTCGATCGAGGAGAAGCCGCGGTGGATGACACCCAACCGGCGTATTCCGGCGTTGTAGATGCGCTGGATCGCCCCGATCCACAATTCAAGGTCGGGGCTGACGGGATTTTTGATGAGCACCGGCACGTCGACCCCGCATAGCGCATCGGCGATCTCCTGCATGGCGAACGGATTGGCGGCCGTGCGTGCTCCGATCCACAGCAGGTCGATGCCGCCTTCGAGTGCCGCCGCGACGTGTTCGCGTGTGGCCACCTCGGTGGCGACGTAAAGCCCCACCTCCTTCTTGACGCGCTGCAACCAGGCAATACCCTCCGTGCCAACTCCCTCGAAACCACCGGGTTTTGTGCGTGGCTTCCAGAGCCCGGCGCGGTAGATGCGAACACCTTCGGCGGCAACGCCGTGTGCGGTTTCCATCACCTGCTCTTCGGTTTCGGCACTGCATGGGCCTGCGATGAGGATCGGCCGCCGCGGATCTACGCTCGGAAATGCAATGGGTTGTATGCGTTCCATGTTTTTAATCTATACGTTCATTTATACAGCTACATGCAGACAACCTCTTTTTTCGCTCGTTGTGCTATGCGAAAAAGGAATAACGTAGTATGCAAAACCGGATATTTTCATCCTCTGAAGGCTCTTTGTTTTGCAAATGTAGCGATAAAATGGGGCAACCCCAATAAAAATCATCGTTTTTGGGGGTGAATATGTTGCTTCACCCGCTTGTGTAGCTCCTTTCGCCGTCCAAAAAGCAGGCGGAAAAAAGTTCCGCGCAGCAACGTGTCGTTCGCGCTCCAATTACGCACCTCGGCGTAGCGGTCGAGCAGGTAGAGGAAGGCGATCGCCGGACACGACAACCGCCGCAGGTTGACCATGCTGGCGCGTCGTCCCAGCGGCCGATTGGTGAATCGCATTCGGTTGATATCGATCAGCTGAAACCTAATTACCCCCTCCGTGGGGTTGCGCCGCCAGAGTATATTTCCTTGGTTGAAGTCTTGGTGTTCGATGCCGAGCGTGTGCAGCTGCACAGCGAAATGGGCAAAGGCATCCAGCACTTCGCGCGCCGAGGAGTCGTTCGGATCGGCTGTGGCGACACTCAGCGGTTTGTATTCCGAATAGCGTGATACGTAGTAACTTGCGCCTAACAGTCCGTGACGGAAGTCGACACACCACGCAATCGGTTCGGGCGAGTCGATGCCCAGCGCGCGCAGTCGCACGGCGTGTTCGTAGGAGCGTTGCGCCTTGCCTTTGCGCAGAAAGGTGTAGATCGCCGCGCGCCAGATGTTCGGTTGCTGAAACGATTTGACAACCATGCGGCCGGCGGGCGTGTCGAACACCTTGATCGTGTTGCGTTTGGCGTGCAGCGTCGCCCCTTCGCGTGGAAACGTTTCGGGTAGTGACTCCACAAAACTGCGTATCGACTTAATCTTCGGATTAATATGGATTTTCATAAATAGGAATTTTAGGACAAAAGTAGTACGAACAGCCCGTTCTGCTTGCTCCAAAAGAGCGGGAAAATTGCCTGAAAGGTACGAATCGAAGACCCGATGTCCCGAAATCGTCGATCGGCGGGGTTGTTGGGAGGTCGCAAAGGTATGCTGGTGCTCGATCCTCGAGCACCGTCGAGAGGTCGCAAGTGTTTTGTTTTCGATCCTCGAGCCTGTCGAGAGGTCGCAAAGGTTTTCTTTTCGATCCTCGAGCCTGTCGAGAGGTCGCAAAGGTTACCTGTCGAGTTGTTTTCGGCTTGCTGTGCAAGCCGGCAGTCCGCAGCTCCGCCCTGCGGAGGACTGCTATTTCGCGTTGCTGCATAGCCGCTTCCGCGAGCTGCTGACTGAAAAAAGGTGAGATATAAAAAGCTTGCGACCTCTCGACAGGCTCGAGGATCGTGAACGTATTTTCCCGCAAGAACTATTTTTCGATCCCCGAGCAATGCCCCTTAGATTGCAAGATTTCGCTGCATGTTCAGACATACAGGTACTTCCCGATACTTCCCAATGAAAGGCTGATAAACCGACTTCTCGGCTTTTGAAATGAACTATTTGTGGAATTTGTATTCCCGAATCCGTTATATTTATTATATTTGTGCCTACAAATAACCTAAAACATGATGGATACTACTCAAAAAACCGCCAATTCCCGGGTGCTGCCGATCCTCTTCAGCTTTTTTGTGATGGGATTTTGCGACGTGGTCGGTATTTCGGTCACCTATGTCAAAAACGATTTCAACCTCAGCGAGAGCCTTGCCGGCTTTATCCCGTCGATGGTCTTTCTGTGGTTTCTACTGCTGGCTGTCCCTGTGGCACTGGCAATGAACCGCTTTGGCCGCAAGCGCACCGTGCAGGCGAGCAATCTGATCACTATCATCGGCATGCTATTCCCCTTCGTGTCGTATAACTTCACGACCTGTATGGTGGCCTTCGCCCTGCTGGGTATCGGAAACGCGATTCTTCAAGTATCACTCAATCCGCTGCTGACCAATGTAATATCGGGCGATTCGCTCACCAGCTCGCTGACTGCCGGGCAGGTTGTGAAAGCCGTGTCGTCGTTCTTGGGCCCGATCATCGCGCTCTTTGCGGTCAATGTGCTGGGTGACTGGCAGTACCTGTTCCCGATTTTTGCTGCGATCACCCTCATTTCGTCTATTTGGCTGATGGCGACCCCGATTCCCCGCGAGCAGGTGACGGCACAGACCGGCTCGGTCGGTGCGACATTCTCGCTGCTCAAAGACCGGGTGATTCTGCTCCTGTTCATCGGGATTCTCTGCACCGTGGGACTCGACGTGGGGATGAATATGCTGACTCCGAAATTGCTGATCGAACGCTGCGGACTGGATGTTTCGAGTGCCGGACTGGGATCGAGTGTCTACTTCTTTTGCCGCACGGCGGGTGCTTTCATCGGGATCTTCTTGCTGGCGCGCTTTTCGGATATTCGTTACCTGCGCATCAACCTGATCGGTATGCTCCTGACGCTGGGCTTCTTGTTCTTTGCCGACAGCTACCTCGAAATTCTTCTGTCGGTGGGCTTTTTTGCTTTCACGCTCTCGTGCGTCTTCTCGATCGTCTATTCGCTGGCGTTGCGTCGCCGCTCGGATAAGGCCAACGAAATCTCGGGTCTGATGATTACGGGTGTCTGCGGTGGTGCGATCCTGCCTCCGATCATGGGGTTGCTGACCGAAAGCATCGGCTCGCAGGCCGGGTCGCTCATCGCACTGAGTGTCTGCGCAGTCTACCTGATATTCTGTGCGTTTACTATCCGAACTAACAACTAATACCCCATGTATCGTTTCGACAACCGGGTGGTCATCACCCTCGATGCGGGCGGCACGAACTTCGTGTTCGGCGCGATGCAAGCCAATAAATTTATCGTTGAGCCGATTACCATGCCGGCCAATTCCGGAGATCTCGACAAGTGTCTGGCGACGTTGGTTGCCGGATTTCAGGCTGTGATCGACAAGCTGGAGACTAAGCCGGTTGCAATCAGCTTCGCCTTTCCCGGCCCGGCCGACTATCCCAATGGTATTATCGGCGGCTACCTGCCTAACTTTCCCTCTTTCCGTAGCGGCGTGGCACTCGGCCCTTTCCTCGAAAGCAAATTTCACCTTCCGGTCTTTATCAACAACGACGGAAACCTATTTGCCTACGGCGAAGCACTGGGTGGGGCTCTGCCCGAGATCAATAGCCGTCTGGAGACGCTGGGCAGCGCAAAACGCTACAAAAACCTGATCGGCTATACTTTCGGTACGGGCTTTGGCGCGGGGTTCGTCATCAACAACCAACTCAATCTGGGCGATAACTCCTGTGCGGAAACCTACTGCTTGCGACACAAGAAACTTCCCGATGTCCTTGTTGAGGAGGGGGTGTCGATCCGTGCTATCAAGCGCGTCTATGCCGAGGTGTCGGGCATCGCAGATCACGGTCTTGAACCGAAGGAGATTTGCGAGATTGCCGACGGAAAGCGTGCCGGAGATCGACAAGCGGCATTGAAGGCTTTTGCCGAATTTGGTGAGATCGCCGGCGATGCTATGGCTACGGCGGTGACGATCATCGACGGTCTGATCGTGATCGGCGGCGGCATCACAGCTGCCCGGAAATACATCATGCCCAGTCTGCTCAACGAGCTGCGCGGCAAGATCCGTACTTTGGGCGGCGAGACGCTCAATCGGGTGCAGATGAATGTCTATGATCTGGACGATCCCGCTGAATTCGAGGTGTTTGCTCGTGGCGATCGACGGGCGTTGCAGGTCCATGGCACAGATTGCTTTGTGTCGTATGATCCGCAGAAACGGGTGGGTGTGGCTATCTCGAAATTGGGCGCGAGCGCGGCCATTTCGATCGGGGCTTATGCCTTTGCCCTGAACCAAATAGACCGCGATAAACGGTAGCCGCCCCCGCGAGCTGCTGACTGAAAAAAACCGGAAGCCATTTATATAGATAGTTTGCGACCTCTCGACTGTGCTCGAGGATCGAGGACGAATTTCTCTGTGACAACTATTTTTCGAGCCTGCGGTCGCTGCGTTTGTTCTCGATCCTCGAGCACAGTCGAGAGGTCGCAGGGGTTGCATGTCTAATTGTTTTCGGCTTGCGCAGCGAGGCGGCAGTCCGCAGCTCCGCCCTGCGGAGGACTGCTAATTCGCGCTGCTCATTAGCTGCCCCCGCGAGCTGCTGACTGAAAAATAAGATGTATTAAAGAGTTTGCGACCTCTCGACAGGCTCGAGGATCGATAACAGACAAGCCACTGCGACCTCCGGGGCAAGCTCGAGGATCGTGAGCCGATAGCCTTTGCGACCTCTCGGTAGGCTCGAGGATCGAAAACACAAAACGCCCCTACTGAAAATTTTTCCAGTAGGGGCATTTTCGTGTGAATCAGAAAGGCATCAAACGCCCTCGTTGTTACCCTTTGCAGCGGCCCTTAAATCGCGAATGGCGTCCCACAGCACGCCTGCCGAACCGCGAAAAGAACCCGAGCCTTTTGGCTGCCCGTCGGGTGTCCACCATTCGAAGAATCCGTTGTTTTTGAGTACCCGATCCACCATGGGCTCAAGGCTTTTGTAGGCTTCGTCGTAGTAGCCGTAACGTACCAGCTGCCGGATCATGCGTGCCCCGAACCACGTCCAGTCCCCGCCGTTCTGGTAACCGTAGGGGTGCATGCCCTCGTTGAGAAATGCACCTGCGGGGTAGGTGGGGTGGAGCGTCAGGCCGATCGTTCCGGCGTGCGCGGCAAGGCGGTTGCGCTCCATCGTTTGGTAGAGTGCGAGAACCTCCTCGGGCGTATGCAGCCCCGCCTCGATTGCTACGGCAGTTCCGCCGTGGTAGTGAATCGCCCGCTCGTCAATCGAGTCCGCAAAGGGCGACCCGTTGAGGTAGATGTGGGGGATGTATTTGTTGTTCACGCCGTCCCAGAGGTGTTGCCGCACGTTTTTGCGGAACGTTGTGGCGATCTGCTGCCACCGGGCAATCTGCTCCTTGTCGTCTACCAGCGAGAGGTAGTTGTCGACCGCAATCAGAAACATCGCTTGGTCGTAGATGTCGATTGCCTTGTGCGACGATTCGTCGAAGGCAACACCCCAAGGATGCTCGGGCTGTACGTCGCCCCAGTCGGCGGTCGTTGCACCCCAGAGCAGGCCGTATGTGTCGTCGTAGCGTTCGGTGAGCAGGAATTGTAGTGCCAACTCCATGCGCTGGCGGATTGTCCGGCTCTCGATCTGTTCGTCGAGCAACGCACGGTCGCCCGTGGCCTGAATGTATTTGTAGACGGCCTGTATGAGCGAAGACTCTTGGTCGGTTTCGACCGTGTTTTTGTGGGCGGCAAGCCCCGGAAGCAGCGGCGTGCGGCGGTAGTCGTATCCGCTCAACCCCTCGCGGTCTCGGATGTAGCCGTCGGCGATGTTGCCGTCGGGTGCTTGAAACTTAAAGAAGCGGATGAGCGATTCGCGCAACGAATCCTTGTTGCCGACCTCGCACGAGAGCGTGATGAAGGTATTCAGGTCGCGAATCCAGACCTCTTCGTAGCCGTCTCCGGCGTTTAATCCGCTCGCCACAAGGCGTTGCGCCCGTGCGCTGACCGAATCCAGCCGCGTGTCGGCCTCGATCGTGGCCTTCAGCTCGGGCGACAGGGTCGCCGGCGACGAACAGGCGCACAGCGCGGCGAGTGCCGTAAGGCTCGATAAAACGATTTTCTGCAAGTGTTTCATTGAAATTGGGTTAGTCGGTTTGTCGATCTATTTCATAAATGCCTTCACCACCATGATCTCGCGACCGGAGGTGTTGCGGATTTGGTAGGCTTCGGCCGCGGCGGATATGACAAGGGTCTCCGCATAGTGAAGCCGATAGGTGATTCCGTTTTTGGTCGTAACTTCGGCTTGTTCGCCCTCGACCAGATTGAGCACATGGCACTTGCCTTCGGTCTCGACGTCGACCGTCGTGTTGAGCTTGTAGCGGTGGACATCGTAGGAGTGGTCGCGGTGCGTGGGCAGATGCCACAGCTCCCAGTCCTCGCCGCTTTGCAGCAGGGTCGGGTGGCAGACCAGCTCTTTTTCGACGACATCGCCTTTGCGCTCGAAATGCAGGTTCTCCATCGCGCGCCGGATGTTGAGCGGGCGGGGTTTCCCGTCGAGGTCGAGAGCCAGCCAGTCGTACATCTTGAATGTGAAGATGTAGGGGGTTGTGCTGATCTCCAACACGAGGTTGTTTTTGCCCGAGCTGTGGAGCGTTCCCGGGGGGATCAGGAAGAGTTGGTGTTTGGCCGATACCTCGCTATTGACGTAGCGATCCACGTCGAGCTTCGTTCCCTTGTGGAAACTGGTCTCGAGTGCCTGCTGGAACTCCTCGGGTACGATGTTCTCTTTGAATCCGAGGTATACCTTTGCCTCGGGCGCAGCATCGAGGATGTAGTAGGTCTCCTCCTGGGTCAGCACCTCACCGAAGTTGCGGCGGATGTATTCGCGTTGGGGGTGGCATTGGATCGACAGATTGCCCCCGTCGAAGTTGTCGAGGTAGTCCATGCGGATCGGGAACTCGTCGCCATAGCTGTCGTAGCAGGCTGCTCCGACGACCTGATCTCCGGCCTGATACATCAGTAGGTCGAACGAAACCTCTGCCATGCGGCCTTCACTGCTGAAAATCAGCCCGTTTTCCGGTACGATCAACTCGAACGACCATGCGTAGTTGGGTACATCGTGCGGCAGGGCTTCGATGTGGCTGCGAATCCATTGGCCGCCCCACACGCCCGGCTCGAACCAAGGCCGCACCCGGAATCCGTTGCGCGCCATTTCGGACAGCCCTTTGCGCAGAGCTTGGCCGCCGACCCAAGTGATCTCCGATTCGCGTTGTCCGTCGACCAGTATGTCGATCTGCGGCAGCAGCTGTTTCTTGTGGCGGTTGAGTACGACCCAATCGACGAAGTAGAAGCGTTTGTACATCTTCTTCGGGGCGGCGGGTTGCCCAGCCCCCAGATTCGTGATGCTGCCGGCACGGGCGCGGAACTGAATCTCGTTCTTCGGGATGTCGATGTAGATCAGCAGACCGTCCCATCCGGCCAAGGCTGCGCCCGTTCCGATCAGGATGTTCAGGCTGGCCGTTTTGTCGGGTTGCAGGCTCTTTAATTTCTCCTCCTCGAAAAACGCCGAGAGCGTGAGCGGTGTCCGGAATCCGAAAATGGGGTCGTCGCCGCCGAGATAGGGCTCGATCTGGGTTGCGATTTCGGTCTCGCTTTTCAGAGCCTCCTCCACCTTTTTCCATACGGGGCAGAGGTTTAGCTGGCGAAGTGCTTCGTCGAGCTTCTGCTGGAAAATGTCGAACCGCACGCCGGTGTATCCGTCGATTACAACCGTTCCCGCGTTGGCAATCCTTTGAGCAAGAGTCGTGTAGTCGGAGAATATGCTTCCGTCGCTCAGCTCATGAACCGGATAGATATCGTATCCGTGTGCCTCCGGTTTTTCGACCGGAAGCGTCAGTTGTGTCGTCTTTCTTAAATGCATCATAGTAGATTATTCTTTGAAATTGGCATTGGCAGCCGGTGTGAGGGCTACCTTCAGAATCCCGCCCTGCACTACGTCGGCAAACGGAAGTTGTATGCTTTTTAATTGATTTCCATTCAGCTCCAACGATTTGATGTATAGGCTTTTCTCGGAGTTACCGCGGGTCTGGATCACAAACTCCTTTCCCGGGTAGTAGTCGGGGTTGAACCGGATCGTGATGCGGTCGAAGAGCGGGCTTCCGATCTGGAATGTCGGGTTGGGAGCTGTAAGTCCCTTGACGTCGAACAGCCCCATTGATGCCATTACATACCAAGCTCCAAGCTGGCCTTGGTCTTCGTCTTGGCCATAACCATAGCCGTGGATTGGCGAAGCACCGTAGAATTCGTTGCAGATCGTTCGCATCCACTTCTGCGACAGGTCGGGTCTTCCCGAGAAGTTGAACAGTCCGGCGATGTGCAGGTTGGGCTGGTTGCCGTGGTTGTAGTAGCCCGTTAAGCCCGAAAAAGCGTCGATCACCTTGCCGCCGCCGAAGATGCTCTCCTGCGAAACTTCGAAGGTTCGGTTGAGTCGTTTGTTGAACTCATCCGCTCCGATCAACTCCACCAACCGATTGATCTGGTGGGGTACGTAGTAGGTATATTGCACGGCGTTCCCCTCTTGAAATCCGATCCACGGAGCATGCGGATCGAAGTCGGTGATGAACGCTCCGGTCGTATCGCGCGGGCGCATCAGGCCGGTTTCGAGGTCGAAGAGCTTCTCCCAACCCTCCGATAAGTGGATGAGCTGCCGGTAGTCCTGCTCGTGACCCAGCTCGCGCGCCATTTGCGCCACGGCGTAGGCACTGAAGCAGTATTCGAGGGTGTGCGACACCGAAAAGTCCGATCCGTGGGTCGTCGTCTGCTTGCCCGCAATGTAGGGCGAGTAGCCCTGCGATACGAACATGCCCACGTCGATTTTGCCAGCACCCAGCGGTCGATCTTCGCCGCAAAGTTCGTTCTTGCGAGCAGCTTGGTAGCCCAGCTCCAGATCGAAGTTGCGGATTCCGCAATTATATGCCGCGGCAATGGCAAGCCCAGTGAAGTTAGTACCTACGCCCGAGACGTATCTGCTGCATGCGATGCCGTCGCCCAGCCACCCGGCATCTTTGTAGACGAGCAGCTGGCTCGAGATCCAGTCGGCATAATATTCGGGATAGGCAAGACTCCAGAGTTGCGTCAAATTCCAAAATGCGCCCCAGATAGCATCCGTATTGTAGTGGTTGTGAATCGGTTTGCCCGTACTGTCGAGCGCAATCTGCCCGATGCCTCCACCGTGGGTGGGGTAAGCCCCGTTCACGTCGCTGGCAAGACCTCGTCCGAGCAGGGCGTGGAATAAGCCCGTGTAGAATTTCACCCGATCCTGCTTCATACCGCCTTCGACGCGGATGCGCCCGAGGGCCTCTTCCCACGTGTTGTCGGCCGCGATGCGAGCTTGGTCGAACGAGAGCGTTTCGGCCTCCTGCGAAAGGTTGAGGCGCGCATGCTCGACAGAGGTGTACGAAAGACCGATCTTTACGCCGACGGTCGGATTGCGACGCGTATCGAAGCGCAGGTAGAGCCCTGCCCCTGCGCCCGATTCGCTGCGCAGGTTGGCGTGGATCGTGTCGCCTCGGAATGTTCCGTATTCGTCGGGCTGTCGGTCGCATTGGGCACTGAAGTACATCGTTGCCGAAGCCCCCTTCTGGTAGATGTTGATGTAGACCGGCTCGGTAGTCGCCCACCCCTCGATGTGTCCCTCCGGGGTCATGCTGACGTGAGCATCAAGCACAGGCCCGCTCTCGCCCATTTGGCAGCCGATGTCGAAGATCAGGTTCGCTTTGTCTGTTTTTGGAAATGTATACCGATGAAATCCAACTCGTTTGGTTGCCGTCAGCTCCGCCCGGATGCCGTAATCCGACAGCAGCACGGCGTAGTAACCCGGGCGCGCCACCTCGTCGCTTTTCCTGAAGCGCGAGCGGTAGCCGCTCTGCGGATTGTCGGCGTCGCCGGGCGTAGTTTGCAACGTCCCGACGGTTGGGGCGAGGACGATGCCGCCCAGTTGGAATTCGTGAAAATTGGCAAATCCTTCGATTGTCGTGTGCCGCGAGTCGTAGCCGACTGCTTGCCACCCGTCCTTGTTGCCCAGATGTCCGTCGGTCGTTGGGGCGAGTTTCGCCATTCCGAACGGAACGGCTGCCGGCGTGAAAAAGAACCAGCGCGAATGGGCAGTTCCGATTCGGGGGTCGACGTAATCCGTCAGACGAGAGCCGGTTGCGCCCAAGGCCGATCCGGAGGCTGCCAGCAGCATACATGCCATGAGGAGTTTTTTCATATTTGGGGTCTTTGTTGGTTTATATTCCCCGTCTATCCGTTGGTAAAAAGATAGGATGAACATTCAACGAGAATGTTCGATCATACAAAAGTAATCAATTTTTTGTGGAATGCACAATCTGCTATCGAAATATTTTATTTTTGCGATTTGCCGCACGCTATTTTCTGGTTGTGGAGTCTGAATATTGGTCGGTTTCTGGACTTTATTTGAGTTTTTGATACCTATATTATTATAAGTCCAAGACCAGCCGATTCGAGTGGGCTTTGCTTCGTGTAATGAATTCTTGATTTGGATTTGGTTTTTTCGAAAAAAAATAGTTCCTTTGTCTTAATTTATCATGTGCATACATTAAACCGACAATAAATGAAAAAACGGCTTTTAATCGGATTTTTCGTTGCGGCTCTTGCCGTAACCGCTTCGGCTCGGGAGCAAGTCTCCACTATTTGGAAAATCGGAACAACCGACCATTCCGCAGCCGAGTTCGCCTTAGCTCCGGATCAATACCGTGACTTTCTTGCGCGCGACTTCGGTTACGAAGATCGCTTCTATCTGATCGGGCACTCCGATCCGAAAACCGATTTTCCTTGCGTTCTGCCCGGCCCGGCCGATACGTGGGGCGGGACGTGGTCTACTGCGGGTTGGCGGACACATCAGGTGAGCATCCTTTTTCAGATAGAAGAATTTCCGGCCGAGGCGGATTCATTCCGCTTGGTGGTCGATTTGCTCGACTACGCCAAGAGCTTCCCGGCATTGGTGAAGGTGAGCGTTAATACGCAGGATGCCCAATTTCAGCTTTCCGGCGCGGACGGCTCGGCATCGGGTAAATACGGCTTGCAGGAGCGTTGTGTCGATACCCTGTCGCTTACCGGCGACTTGACGAAGGCTACGGCGCGGCGGCTCGAAATCCCGATCCGCCCGGGTGTGCTTCAGCCGGGTGGCAACGAGGTGATTATTACGGTGCTGGAAGGTTCGTGGATTCTCTTCGACGGCATTACGTTGGAGGGTTCGCAAGCTCTGCGGACGGTGACTCCCGACCACTTTTTTGTGCGCGACGTGGAGGCCGCCCCTTATCAGCTGATGCGACAAGGAAAGGCCATGCAGCCCCTGATCGTGGATGTCGAGTGGCTGGAGAAGCGTCCCCGGATGCGAGTCGAGCTGGACGATCGCGAAATTTACAGCCAGACGATCGAGGCGGGTCGCTACCAGTTGGAAGCCCCCATGCCTGCCGTAACGCACGAGACGATCAGCCGATACCGGATTTTGTGTGATGGGCGCGAAGTGGCTCGTGGCCTTGTCGTGCGGTCACCGCAGGCTCTTCAGACTCCGGCCGGATATGTCGACACCCGAATCGGGACGGCGCATTCGCGTTGGATGATCGCCCCCGGGCCGTGGATGCCCTTTAGCATGGTGAAGTTAAGTCCCGACAACCAAAACGGAGGGTGGCAGGCCGGCTACCAGCCCTCGTATGAAAATATCGGCTGCTTCAGCCACATCCACGAGTGGACGCTCGGCGGGTTGGGGATCATGGCGACGAACGGCGAGCTGAAGACGCAGGTCGGCGACGAGCGGACTCCCGACGAGGGTTACCGCTCGCGCATAGACAAACGGACGGAGCAGGCCGGAATCGGTTATTATGCCGTCGAGCTGACCGATTACGACATTCGTGCCGAGCTAACCTCCACCACGCGAGCCGGATTCATGCGCTTCACATTCCCCGAAGGACGCAGCGACGGACGCATCCTTGTCGAGTTGCTTCCGCAGACCGAATATGGCATGGAGCTGAAGGGGCTTTCGGTCAGACGGGTCGGGGATTCGCGCATCGAGGGCGTCTGCCGCCAATTCTCGGGCAATGTCTGGAGTAGCGATGCCGATCAACAGTATACGCTCTGTTTCGTGTTGGAATTCGACCAGCCGATTTTGAAGATGGGCAGTTGGATCAATGGCGAGATCTCGGAGCAGACGGATAGTCTGGAGCGAGGTGCTTGCTCCGATGCCGGACTTTTCGTCACCTTTGCCCCCGATGCAACTCCGGTCGTGCAGTTGCGGACGGGAATTTCGCTTGTGAGTGTTGCCAATGCGGCGGAGAATCTCGAAAAAGAGTTGGCTTTGCCTTTCGGCTGGAATTTCGATGCGGTTCGCCAGAATCAGGTCGATACGTGGAATGCACTATTTGACCGCGTGAAGATCACTACCGACGACCGGCTTGAGAAGATTAAGTTCTATAATAATATGTATCGTGCGCTTTGCAGTCGCAACACGTGGAGCGACCTCAATGGGGAGTGGGTGTCGACCGACGGTCGGATTCGCTCCGTGGCCGACCCGGCCAACGATGTGATGTTGGGGTGCGATGCGTTTTGGAATACCTTCTGGAATCTCAACCCGTTCTGGAATCTGGTGACACCCGAGTGGAGCAGCCGTTGGGTGCGCTCACAGCTCGATTTGTATGAGGCAAACGGCTGGCTGGCCAAAGGGCCTGCCGGGTTGAATTACATTCCGGTGATGGTCGCGGAGCACGAAATCCCGCTCATGGTGAGTGCCTACCAAATGGGGATCCGCGACTTCGATGCGCCGAAGGCACTCGAGGCGATGGTTAAGATGCAGACTACCCCGGCGCAGAAGGTCTTCCGGGGATTTGCGGGCAACCGCGATCTGGAGGCTTACCTGCGTCACCACTACGTGCCCTATGATTTAGGGCGGTTCTCCAACACGATGGAGTATTCCTACGACGATTGGACAGTCGGTCAGTTCGCCAAGGTGTTAGGTGCGGACTCTACCTATCGGATCTTCGACGAGCGCGGCTCGTGGTGGCGCAACGTGATCAGTCCGGAGGGCTATTGCCACATGCGCGACAGCAAGGGGACGTGGCTTCCCGATTTCGATCCGTTCCGCAGCGGCGCAAACCAGCACTACGTCGAGGGAAATGCTTGGCAGCTCACGTTCTTTGTGCCGCAGGATGTTCCGGCTCTCGTTCGCAAAATTGGGCGCGACCGCTTCATCGAACGGCTCTCGTGGGGCTTCAACCAAGACGAGGCGTGGCGTTACAACGCTCCGAATGATCTCTACTGGGAACATCCGGTTGTGCAGGGCAATCAGCAATCGATGCATTTCGCATTCCTTTTCAACCATGCCGGTGCTCCGTGGCTGACGCAACGCTGGAGTCGTTCGATCCTCGACCGCTACTACGGTTGCGGAGTGGCCAACGCCTATCTGGGCGATGAGGATCAGGGGCAGATGAGTGCTTGGGCTGTCATGGCTTCGCTGGGACTTTTCCAGACCGACGGCGGTTGCCGCGTCGAGCCGACCTATGAGATCGCAAGCCCGCTGTTCGAACAGGTGGAGATCGACCTCGGTCGCCGATACGGCCGTGCCGACAAATTTACGATCCGCGCCAAGGGGGCATCGCGCACGAACATCTATGTCCAAGGTGCGCTGCTCAATGGGAAACGCCTCGATTCGTTCTCCTTCCCGGCATCCGAGCTGCTTGGCGGCGGGGAGCTGGTGCTCGAGATGGGCAGTCAACCCAATCGGAAATGGGGTGTGAAATAGTGACGGTGATCGCGCGAGTGTCTGCCTCGATCCTCGAGCTTGCCCCGGAGGTCGCAAGGGGCTGTCGGTTTTCGATCCTCGAGCACCGTCGAGAGGTCGCTAACTCTTTGTATTTGACTTTTTTCAGTCAGCAGCTCGCGGGGCGGCTATTGAGCGACGCGAATTAGCAGTCCTCCGCAGGGCGGAGCTGCGGACTGCCGGCTTGCTACGCAAGCCGAAAACAACTCGACAAATAACCTATGCGACCTCTCGACGGTGCTCGAGGATCGTGAACAAGACCCTGCGACCTCTCGACAAAGCTCGAGGATCGTGAACAAGACCCTGCGACCTCTCGACAGGCTCGAGGATCGAGATCAAGCCCCTGCGACCTCTCGACAAAGCTCGAGGATCGAGAACCGACCGCCCTCGCAACCAAGTTCGAGCGGGTCTTATCAGTCGTTCTGAAATTCGATGGAGTAGGTGAAGCTGTCGGCACGGTAGTAGCCGATGTTGTACTCCACGGGGAAGTTGTCGGCGTCGAGCACAAAGCGTTTGCGAACCAGAATCGGATCGTTTTCGTTGATCTCGAGTTTCGCGGCCAGCTCCGGGCTTGCGGCGCGAGCCGAAATCATCTCGCGGGACTTCTTGACCCGAATGTGGTAGTTTTTCTCCAGATTTTCATAGAGGGGAATTGTCAGATCCTCATCGCCGGTCATGGGAATGGCCGGATTGAAATAGGAGACGAAGTAGACAAACGGCAACCCCGGGCATCCGCGCAGGCGTTCTAGACAGAGCAGCCGCTCATCCGCCTTGGCATTCAGAAATTCAGCGGCTTCGGTGGGTGCGACCTTGCGGCAGACATGCAGTTCGAAGTTCTGTACCTCCATGCCCATTGTGTGCATTTCCTGCGTGAAACTGTGCCAGTTGCGGGCGTTGCTCATCACATTGTGGGGGGCAACGGTCGTTCCATAGCCCTTTTTGCGTACCAACAAGTTCTCGAAAACCAGTCTGTTGATCGCCTGCCGCAACGTGTTGCGCGAGATATTCAGCGTTTTTGAAAGATCGACTTCGTTGGGCAGCAACTTCCCTTCGCGGTACTCCTTTTGTTTAATCATCTCCCGCAATAACTCTTCCGCCTGCTGGTGCAGCGGCTTGGTGGAGTTGGCATCAAGCTCAAGTTTCATAGATCCATAATTTATTGGTGGAACAAATATAACAAAAAATCGGCTCTATTGCAGCGTTTTGTCGAATATAGATCATTCTATCCGGTTTGATGTTGATTTAATTGGCACGTAATCAAATTATTGGATCATGTTTTGTCCATGTGTAGACATAATCCGATCTTAGTCTTGCCGTGTGCTGCGCTTCTGCCAAACCGGATGCGCAGCCGAAACCTTATCGAAGCCTACGAACAAAAAAAACTGCGCCACCCAAAGGCAGCGCAGTTGTCTGAAGCGAAGTCGGATTTAATATACCCACTCGAAGTTCTCGACGCAGAGTTCGTTTTTCTCGCCTCCGCAGAGGTAGTCGCCATAGGCACTCGACGCGCACGAGATGACGAGCGAATAGTTCTCTGCCGCCGGCTTGCCGGCCTTGTCCAAGTAGAGTATCGGGAGTGTAAGTTCTGTCCACTCGCCAACCGTTTCGGTGATCGTCTTCGATGTGTAGGCAATAATTGCGCCCTCGGCGGTTTTTGCATCGCTCACCGGATCGAAGCCGTTGATCTCATCTATCTTGACGCCTAGTCCGGAGTTGACCGAATGGCGTTTTGTCCAGTTGGTGATGCAGGCGAAGATGCGGACAGGGTCTGTTTGCCCTTTTTTCATCTGATCGGGGAGAACCATCTCTGGGTCGGGGTTTTCTTTCTCAATCTTACCTACGGTCGCCTTATAGCGTACTTTGAACGCCGAGGGACGTGCCGTGAACTGGTATTTCTGTCCGAAATTCGCGCTGCCCGAAACGCCTGCCATGTCGAATTTTCCGGAGAAGAGGTTGCCGGCGGCAAAGACAGTACTGAATGCGATATTGCCCTTCAGCTTTGCGCACTGATCCGTTCCGCTGACCACAAGGGGCGTACATAGCGAAGGAACCATTGCGTTGTTGCCATTGCTCCAGAAGGCATCGGTAGCCGCTGCATTCGGGTAATCTACCTTCGAAGAGTTACCCTCGGCACTATACCCGTCGTATTTGGCCCATGTGTTCATGTCGCCATTGGGAATCGTTGTTCCGGCGGCGGTCGTAAACGAGGCTTCAGCACCCTCTACCACCGTGTTGCCGACCTTGATGCGGCAGTTGTAGGTCGCACCGGCAAAGACGCCGGTTTCGTTGTTGAGCGCAAACTGCTCTGCGCCGCTTGCGTGCTTCTCGGCTGCTACCCACGCCGGAGCGATCGTAGCTGTGTAGTTGCCGTCGGCCTTGGCCGTTACCGTGGCCTGCTGCCACTCATCGGCCGTCTCGCGCTTGTACTCTACTACCACGTCGCTTGCCGGTTCTGCCAAGGCAACGGTCAGCGAAGCCGTGTTAGCCCACAGGTCGGCATCATTATTATAGGTAATCGACGATTTGCCTGTGAGGTGGAAGGTCAGCGTCTTCACCGTGCGCCGATTGGCCGCATCGGTCACCGTCAGGGTGAACTTGTGGTCGGAGGTTTTGCTGTAAATCAAGGTGATCATCGGGATCAGCTTCGAGAGGTCGAACGACAACTCTTTAGCCCCCTTAACAGCAGCTCCCACCGGAAATCCCAAGCCGGACAAAGCCTTGCCCATCTCCTCGTTAGCCGGCGTCACCAGATTCATCTGGGCGGCAAGGCCGACATCTTCGAGTAGGTCTGCGGTCAATGCCGGCGATTCGATACCGATCGCAAAGTCGGCAATGCCTTTAGCGGCTGTCACAGCCACCTTCACCGTCATCGACGAAGTGATCTCCTGCGTCTGGTCGATATTTGCGCCAATTAGTGCAATAGCCGGCGCGCCAGCCGTCTTTCCTTTGTCATCATCATCGCCACCGCATCCGGTCAGGAGGGTCGCCATAGCCGCAAAAATAGCGGCCATTCTCATCATTTTTTTCATTGCGTTGTTTTTATTTGGAGGGTTGTTCTAAATAGATGAGCAAAATTAGCTTACCGTGTCGTATCGGTCAAATCAATTCAACCAACCGCAGCTTTTCACCCATCGACAGGCGGTTTTTAACAACAGACCATAGGTCGATTGGAGGAGTCGGCTCTCTTTTCGGATCAAGCAGGAATCCTTGTTGATACCTTCATTTGGGATTAATTTTTGGTCGAGTTGTTTTCGGCTTGCGCAGCAAGTCGGCAGGCCGCAGCCCGCCACGCGGAGACCTTCGCTTCGAGCCGCCCCCGCACGCTGCGGCCCGAGACCCCCCCCCTCCGTCCCGCCGGAACACAAAAAAAGCGACTACGTTGAAAAACGTAATCGCTTGATCTTTTGAGCTGTTTCCGGGACTTGAACCCGGGACCTCTTCCTTACCAAGGAAGTGCTCTACCACTGAGCTAAAACAGCAACATGCTCTTTCGAGTGGTGCAAAAGTACATAAGAATTTTGAAATAGCAAAAAAAATGTAGGGTTTTCATAATTTTTTTCTAACTTTACTACCCAATTATAATCATTATTCGATGAAACGTATCTTAATTGTAGGTGCAGGAGGCCAGATCGGTTCTGAACTGACGGTTTATCTGCGAAAAATTTATGGCGACTCCAATGTAGTCGCAACCGATATGCGCGAGTGCCGCACGCTCGCCGAAGCAGGCCCGTTTGAGGTGCTCAATGCCCTCGATGCAACGGCTATGGCCTCGGTGGTAGCGCGTTACCACATCGACACGATCTTCAATCTGGTGGCACTGCTCTCGGCTGTCGGCGAGAAGAACCCCCAGATGGCGTGGTCGGTCAACATGGGTGCGTTGAATAATTCGCTCGAAGTGGCGCGCCAGCACCATTGCGCGCTCTTCACCCCCAGTTCGATCGGTGCGTTCGGCCCGACCTCGCCCAAGGACAAGACGCCGCAGGATACGATCATGCAGCCGACGACAATCTATGGTGTGTGCAAGGTGACCGGCGAGATGCTGGGTAACTACTACCACCACAAATTCGGTGTCGATACGCGTTCGGTGCGTTTCCCGGGTATCATTTCGAGTGTGACGCTGCCCGGCGGCGGTACGACCGACTATGCCGTGGAGATCTACTACGAGGCGATCAAGGCCGGGAAGTTTACCTGCCCCGTGCCTGCCGATGTCTATATGGATATGATCTATATGCCCGATGCCCTGCGCGCCTGCGTGGAGCTGATGGAGGCCGATCCGTCGAAACTCATCCACCGCAACAGCTTCAACCTTGCCTCGATGAGCTTTACACCGGAGATCATCTATGCCGAGATCAAGAAGCGGATGCCCGAATTCACGATGAACTACGACATTGATCCGGTGAAAAAGGCGATCGCCGAGAGCTGGCCCAACTCGCTGGACGATGCGTGTGCTCGTGCCGAGTGGGGCTGGAAACCCGAATGGGATCTGTCGCGTATGACCGACGATATGCTGGAACACGTGCGCGCAAAATTGGCGAAGTAAGGCCGGATTTTTGTACGGGTGTTCCGCATGAAAAAAATAATTTGGGGGCTTGTTGCCTTTGTGTTGTTGATGGCAGCGGCCGTTGTCGGAGGGAGTTTCTACCTGCTCTCCTATTCGTTGCAGCCCGACGTGAGCGGTTCGAACGCGTCCTCTTATGATTATATGTATAAGACCTACCCGTTCCTGCGCCCGTGGGTCGATAGCTTACAGCAACACCATGCGCTGCGCGATACGACGATCACCGATCCCGACGGCCTGCGGCTGCATGCGCTTTATGCCGATGCTCCCCAGCCGACCGACCGCACGGCGGTCATTGTCCACGGTTACACCGACAATGCCGTGCGGATGTTGATGATCGGCTACCTCTACAACCACGATTTGGGGTATAACATCTTGCTTCCCGATCTCCACTACCACGGTGAGAGTGAGGGCGCGGCGATTCAGATGGGGTGGCGCGACCGGAAGGATGTGCTGCGCTGGATGGAGGTTGCCAACGACCTGTTCGGTGGTCGGACGCAAATGGTGGTGCACGGCATCTCCATGGGTGCGGCCACGACGATGATGGTTGCCGGAGAGTCGCAACAGCCTTATGTGAAGTGCTTTGTCGAGGATTGCGGCTATACGGGCGTCTACGATCAGTTTGCCAAGGAGTTGAAGACGCAGTTCGGGCTGCCGGCATTTCCGCTGCTCGATCTCTCCAGTGCCCTTTGCGAGGTGAAATATGGCTGGAATTTCCGCGAAGCCTCGGCGTTGGCGCAGGTGCGTAAATCCACGTTGCCGATGCTGTTTATCCACGGCGATGCCGACGGCTATGTGCCGACATCAATGGTCTATCCGCTCTACGAGGCCAAGTCCGGAGCGAAGGAACTATGGGTCGTCCCGGGGGCTGAACACGCCGTCTCCTATCGCGACAACCGCGCGGAATATACGCGGCGCGTGGGCGATTTTGTCAGACGTTATGTCAACTAATACGCTGTATATAAACAGAATCTTCCCGAGAGCATTTCGTTCTCGGGAAGATTCTTTTTGAGTGCTTTGTGGTTGTTCTCGATCCTCGAGCCTATCGAGAGGTCGGTCGCAAACTATTCTGTTTTCGATCCTCGAGCCTGTCGAGAGGTCGCAAAGTCATTATATCTCACTTTTTTCAGTCAGCAGCTCGCGGAGAACGGCTATGCAGCAACGCGAAATAGCAGTCCTCCGCAGGGCGGAGCTGCGGACTGCCGGCTTGCTGTGCAAGCCGAAAACAACTCGACAAGAATCCTTTGCGACCTCTCGACGGTGCTCGAGGATCGAGAACCGACAAGACCCTTGCGACCTCTCGACAAGCTCGAGGATCGAGAACCGACAAGA
>CAZHEY010000033.1:0-26542 GCA_964532025.1 uncultured Alistipes sp.
TCACCTCGCGATCCTGCCCTTCGTAACCGATTGTATGAAATAATTAAAAGGAGGAGAGATCATGGAAGTAATTCTGATTAAAGATATGGAAAAACTGGGTTACGTAAACGATATCGTGAACGTAAAACCCGGATACGCAAACAACTACCTCATTCCCCAAGGATTTGCAAAGTCGGCAACGGCTTCGGCAAAGAAGGTACTTGCAGAGAACCTCAAGCAGCGCGCACATAAGGATGCCAAAATCCTTGCCGATGCACAGGCTCTGGCTGATACGATCGCAAACCTGCCGTTGACGCTTTCGATGAAAGCCGAGGAGGGTAAGTTGTTCGGTACGATTACCGCAACCGACTTGGCCGAGGCTCTTGCAGCCAAAGGCGTTACGATCGACCGCAAGGTGATTGTCGTAGACGCGATCAAGACGGTCGGCGAATACGAAGCAGTTGCCAAATTGCACAAGGAGGTAAAGGCTACGATCAAATTCTCGGTTAACGCAGCAGAATAATCGTTCGCAACATACTATTAAAGAATAGCCCCGAAAGTCATTTCGGGGCTATTCTTTTTTTTGGCATCATTACCTTCCTTTGGTGGGGGAGGGGAGGGGGGGGCTTCTGGCTGGTCGGCTGATTGGGGATCAAGCAGTAATCCTTGTTGGTATTCCCATTTGGAATTGGGTCAAGAGATAGGTTGAGATTTTTCCGGCGCGTTGTTTTCGGCTTGCGCAGCAAGCCGGCAGGCCGCAGCTCCGCCACGCGGAGGCCTGCTCTTCGCTGCGCTTCGAGCTTTCCCCGCGAGCTGCTGCCTGAGAACAAAAACAATTCTCGCTTAAAAAAATCGCCGGCAAGGATTGTCGCTTGATCCCGACTTGTTATTCTCGCCGACCCGCGGACGCCTGCGCCGAATTCAGCACCGAACGCCAGCACCGAGTCCTGCCCCGAATTAAAAGGCATGTACGGCGCGGACGAGGAATTTGTTGTATTTCGGAATCTCAATTACGTAGGGCGGTTCGATACTCGTGTGTGAGGTGTAGGCGTTTTTCTCATCCAACTCCGTCGAGGAGAAGTAGTAAACCAACCGATCCATGCGTTCGCCGCCATTCTCTTTGAGCGATTCGTTGAAGTGGTTGCGCACCTGACGGTTGCTCTGCACGCGTGTGCCGCCGTTGTAGTTGTGGCCGATGGCCAGAAGCTCGTCGATGGCCGGAAGATACCACCCCTCGCCCTGCTCGCGACACCACTTGAATGCCGGAAAATCGTCCCATGTCAGGTCGTTTGCGGCAATATACGCCTCTACGGTTGCCATGTTGGCGCGGCCGTCGACGCGGTCATTCGCCCCGATCACGCGCAGGTTGGGCTTGCGGAATTCGCTCCAATGGAGGTAAATCTCTTCAAGGGAGATCAGCATCCCGTGTTGCTCGTCGTCGGAGAGCTGGCACACAACTCCCTTCAGCCCGTTGTAGTCGTAGAAATCCCCGATTTTATAGCGTTTAACCTCGTATTGCGGAGCGGTGGGCGCGGAACTTGCCGTGGTGGCCTGCTGGGCTGCCGGTTGCTGCGGAATCGCCTCTGGAGTTGCCTCCGGAGTCGCCGAAGTGGCTGGTGCGGAGGGTGTATCCGGAGTTGCCGGAGTTAGAGGTGTTGCCGGAATAGTGCGGGTGTAATACTCTTTCTCGCCGTTGGGGTACTGGATGTAGTGAATCTCGGTCACGGGCAATACGTAGGTTGGGCCGTCGGGGTTCGAGAAACGCTTATAGCGCACCGCATCGGTTGATATTTCGAGTACTTTCGCCTCTATTTTGGTGGCATCGGTCTTCACGATCAGATCCTGCGCATCGGCCGTCACCGCGATGCAAAGTACTGCAAGCAGCAGCAACATGTTTTTTTTCATCATTGTCAAATAGGTATATAGGGCAAATATAACGCTTTTTTTCAAAGTTTCTTGCTATCTTTGCAGAAAAGTATACGTATAAAGAGATGGCATTTTTCGATATTTTCAAAAAGAAGCAGGAGAATACACCCCGCCCACAGCAGGTCGAGCAACAACAACAGGAGCAACAAGTCCTGAACGCCGGACTGGAAAAGACCAAAACGGGGATTTTCTCGAAGTTGGCGCGTGCCGTGGCCGGTCGCACGACGATCAACGTCGATGTACTCGACGACCTCGAAGAGGTGCTGATTACCTCGGATGTGGGTGTGGAGACTACGGTCAAGATTATCCGCCGCATCGAGGAACGCGTGGCCAAGGATAAATACATGAATACCGATGAGTTGCAGCGGATTCTGCGTGAGGAGATCACGGCTCTGATGGAGGACGCGCACGGGTCGATCGAGCACTTCGGGCTGGATGCCAAGGCCGGAGAGCCGTATGTAGTCATGGTCGTCGGTGTCAACGGCGCGGGCAAAACCACGACGATCGGCAAGCTGGCGGCACAACTCACCAAGGCCGGACGCAAGGTCTGGATCGGGGCGGCCGATACGTTCCGTGCCGCTGCGATCGACCAGTTGCAGGTTTGGGCCGACCGCTCCGGAGCGACGATGATCGCCCAGCAGATGGGTTCTGACCCCGCTTCGGTGGCCTTCGATACCCTTGCCTCGGCCAAAGCCAACGGTGCTGATGTGGTGCTGATTGACACGGCCGGGCGGTTGCACAACAAGATCAACCTGATGAACGAGCTGACCAAAATCCGCAACGTGATGAGCAAGGTGATCCCCGATGCTCCCCACGAAGTGATGCTGGTACTCGACGGCTCGACCGGGCAAAATGCCTTCGAGCAGGCCAAGCAGTTCACGCAGGCGACACAGGTCACATCGCTGGCAATCACTAAGTTGGATGGAACGGCCAAGGGCGGAGTGGTGATCGGTATCAGCGACCAGTTCCGCATTCCGGTGCGCTACATCGGCATTGGTGAGGGGATCGACCAGCTGCGCATGTTTGATCGCCGCGAATTTGTAAACGCACTATTCGGCAATGAAAAAAATTAATGTAATCACCTTGGGGTGTTCGAAAAATACGGTCGACAGCGAACACCTCATGGCACGCCTCGCAGCGGCCGGCTACGAAGTCGTTTTCGATAGCGACCGCACCGACGCCAAGACCGTCGTCATCAACACATGCGGCTTCATTGGCGATGCCAAACAGGAGTCGATCGACATGATCCTGCGCGCGGCGGCGGCCAAAAATGCTGGGAAAATCGAGCGGCTGTTTGTGATCGGCTGTCTCTCGGAACGTTATGCCGATGAGCTGCGCACCGAGTTGCCCGAAGTCGATGAGTTCTTCGGGGCACGCAACTGGGACGGAATTGTCCGGGCATTGGGTGCGGCCGAAGCCTCTGAGCTGGCCACCGAACGCCACCTGACCACGCCCAAGCACTATGCCTACCTGAAGATCTCCGAGGGCTGCAACTGGAAATGCGGCTACTGCGCCATTCCGCTCATTCGCGGCGAACACATCTCTGTTCCGATGGAGGAGCTGGAGCAGGAGGCTCGCAACCTTGCCGGGCAGGGAGTCCGCGAATTGATCGTCATTGCCCAAGATACCACTTACTATGGGCTGGATCTGTATGGCAAGCGGATGCTCGCCGAGTTGCTGCGCCGGCTCTGCCGGATCGAGGGCATCGAGTGGATTCGGTTGCACTATGCCTATCCGGCCGCATTCCCCGAGGAGGTGATCGAGGTCATGGCCTCCGAGCCGAAGATCTGCAAATACCTTGATATTCCCTTTCAGCACATCTCCGATGCGCAGCTTCACGCCATGCTTCGTCGCCACACCAAAGCCGAAGCCATGGAGCTGATCGGCAAACTCCGTGCGGCGATTCCCGATCTGGCACTGCGCACGACCTTGCTGGTCGGCTATCCGGGCGAAACCCAAGCGGATTTCGACGAGTTGATGCAGTTTGTGCGCGAGGTGCGCTTCGAGCGGCTGGGAGTCTTCGCCTATTCCGAAGAGGAGGGGACGCATTCGGCGTTGAAACTCAAGGACGACATCTCCGAATCGACCAAGCAGGAGCGTGTCGAGCGGATCATGGCGTTGCAAAATCAGATCGCTGCCGAGAACAACCGTCGTCGCGTCGGGTCTACCGAACGGGTGATAATCGACTCGCGGCAAGGCGACTACTACGTTGGGCGCACGCAATACGATTCGCCCGAGGTCGATCAGGAAATTCTGATCCCGGCCGCAGGACGCAGGCTGCTCAAAGGCCACTTCTACCAAGTGCGCATCACCTCGGCGGCCGACTACGACCTCTATGGCGAACCCGTGACGGCAAAGAACGGGAAATAAAATTTGCGTATTCTCGTTTTTTTTGTACCTTTGAAAGGTAAATAGAAACTTTTTCCGTAGCTCATGGCCGACAAAAGCGTCATAACAAATCTCGAAGCCCGAATCCGGCAACTCATCGACGACCATCGTCGGTTGTCCGAGTCGTGTGTGGAGTTGACGCTGCAACGGGATGCGCTTCGTGTCGAGAACCGGACGCTCGAGGAGCGTGTACGAACGCTCGATGCCGAGGTGGCACGCATGCAGCTGGCTGAAGGACTGGCCGGAGAGAGTCGAAATCGGGATAAAGCGCGTGCACGCGTCAACCGTCTTATGCGGGAGGTCGACAAGTGTATCGCCTTGCTGGATCGGCACATAACGATCGCAGCCCCCAATGAGGATGCAAAATAGATAAACGAAACGTAACACAACCATGGCAAAACAGGCGATCACACTCAAAATAGCAGGCAAGAGCTATCCGTTCAATATCGAGAGCGGAAAGGAGGAGATGTACCGTTTGGCCGAGCGTGAGGTGAATAGCTACCTGACGCTGATAAAACAGCAGAACATCAAGAACTGGAACGACCGGGATTACCTCTCGATGGCGGCATTGAAATTTGCTATACTCAACGTCAGCCTGCGCCAAAGCCGCGAATTGGACAACGAAGACCTGCAACGGCTACAAACGATTGGCACGGAAATAGAGGCTTATCTCAACGATCCGAAACATTGATTTATACGTCCGGCGTTGGGTCGGACGACAGATAAAAACAACACGTTCTTTTACATACGACAAGAGAATCTACCCGCATAGATTCCTTAAAAGCTTTGCGAAACTGAACACTTTACACATTGGGGCAACTCAAGGTGCTTCAAAATCAGGCCTTAACCCCGCAAGGGGTGTGCGCTCGACGCACCGTTGGACGATTGCGATTACTGGAGCCCCCACATATGACAATCCTGCAGATTCGTCAAACAAGACTTAAGGAATCCTATGCGGTTTTTTTATGAATTTTATAGAAACCTTTAATAATAACTAAAAACACGGAAAACGAATGAATTATATTATTTTAACCGCCCTACTCTCCGCTGTGATTGCGATCGCTGTCTATGGGGTTGTCACCAACATGATAGCCAAGACCTCGATCCGTAAGCGCCGCGAAGCCGCCTTGAAGGAGGCCGAAGCAGAAGGCGAGATGATCAAGAAAGAACGTATTCTCCAAGCCAAAGAGAAGTTCATCCAGCTCAAGAGCGAACACGACCGGGTGGTCAACGAACGCAACCAGAAGATCGCCCAAAGTGAGCAGCGCGCCAAGCAGATCGAGAATAATCTCCTGAATCAGCAACGCGAGCTGGAGAATAAAATCAAAGAAAACGATCGCCTGAAAGAGCAGATGCAGAACCAGTTGCAGATCCTCGAACACAAAAAGGAGGAGATCGAGCAGGTCAAGCGTGAGCAGAATGTTCGGCTGGAGCAGATCTCCGGCATGAGCACCGAGGATGCCAAGAATATCCTGATCGAAAACATGAAGGCCGAGGCTAAAACCGAGGCTGCGTCATACGTCAACGAGACGATCGAAGAGGCGAAGATGACCGCCACGAAAGAGGCCAAGCGCATCATTGTGGCCTCGATTCAGCGTGTAGCTACGGAGACGGCGATCGAGAATGCCGTTACGGTATTCAATATCGAGAGTGATGAGGTGAAGGGTCGCATCATCGGCCGTGAGGGGCGCAACATCCGCGCTCTGGAGGCTGCAACCGGCATCGAAATCATCGTTGACGATACGCCGGAGGCGATCATCCTCAGCGGATTCGATCCCGTGCGTCGTGAAATTGCCCGTCTGGCTTTGCACCAGTTGGTGACCGACGGTCGCATCCACCCGGCACGTATCGAGGAGGTTGTTGCCAAGGTACAGAAGCAGATCGAGGAGGAGATTGTCGAGGTCGGCAAGCGCACCACGATTGATTTGGGTATCCACGGACTGCACCCCGAGCTGATCCGCATGATCGGCAAGATGAAATACCGTTCGTCCTACGGACAGAACCTGTTGCAACACGCTCGTGAAACCGCTAACTTGGCCGGGATCATGGCTGCCGAATTGGGCCTGAACCCCAAGGCTGCACGCCGTGCCGGATTGCTCCACGATATTGGTAAGGTGCCCGACGACGAACCGGAATTGCCGCACGCAATCATCGGTATGAAACTCGCCGAGAAGTTCAAGGAGAAACCCGAAATCTGCAACGCAATCGGTGCTCACCACGACGAGGTGGAGATGACTTCGATTATTTCGCCGATCATCCAGGTTTGTGACGCCATTTCGGGTGCTCGTCCCGGTGCTCGTCGCGAGGTGGTTGAGAGCTACATCAAGCGTCTGAAAGAGATGGAGGACATTGCGCTTTCTTACCCCGGCGTGCTAAAGACCTATGCCATTCAGGCCGGTCGCGAACTGCGCGTGATTGTCGGTGCGGACAAGCTGACCGACAACGAATCGGAGAATCTGTCACACGATATCGCCAAGAAGATTCAGGACGAGATGACCTATCCGGGTCAGGTGAAGATCACCGTGATCCGCGAGACTCGCGCCGTTTCATACGCGAAGTAACCCGTTCGTTAACAAGACAAGAGACCCCGGCACAGCCGGGGTTTTTTGTTGCGAGCTTGTTTGATCGGATCAAGCGGTAATCCTTGTTGGTAACCCCATTTGGGGATTAGGTCGAGAATTTCATGGCGAGTTGGTTTCGGCTTGCGCAGCAAGTCGGCAGGCCGCAGCTCCGCCACGCGGAGGCCTGCTATTTCGCGTTGCTGCATAGCCGTCCCCGCGAGCTGCGGCTTGAGAACAAAAACAAATCTTCCTTAAAAGAAATTCGCCTACAAGGGCTCCTGCTTGATCCGTTTTATCCGACCAGAAGCACCGACATCTGTTGCCAGATCGTTGCGGCGAAAAAGACGCCGAGTGCCGTACACATGGTCAGCAGCAGAAAGTTCATCACCCACAAGTTAGGCTTGGTGTCGCGGCGGAAATTGGCGTCGATGTACTCCTTGAAAAAGAGATAAAGTGCCGGCACCAAGGCACTTGCCAGCAGCAGATCTTCGGGGATGCCGAAAAAGTAGACCTTCGAAAATCCGATCAGCGACCAGTGGCAGAGAAAAAGAATCACGAAGAGATTGATGCGCTTCGAGAACGAGAGCATCAGCCCGATGGTGAAGATCGCCACCGTGCAGGGCATGACGGGCGAGGTGGTCATCGGAAACTCCAGTCCGCGCAGGTAGGAGATCAGCGGATAGGCGAACGGCATCAGGTAGAGTGCGAAGGCGAATTTGTCGTGTTTGCGGGTTCGCTCGAAGGTCGTGTAGTCGACTATTGCGTCGTAGATCCACGCGGCGGCCATAACACCCCAGAAAAACGCCATTACGCCACTGTAAGCCCGTGCATCGCACGATACGATGTAATAGGCCACCGCGATCCACGCATTGAGGAGAGCCAGAAAACATTTCATCACGGTCTTCACGCGCCGCGTCGGGCGGCGGTAAAGCAATACCGTCAGGACGACGGCTGCCAGCACGATCAACACCTGCAAAGGCCATGTCGTTAGGTTGTACTCTGCGATTGTTTGCCAGAAAAGTTCCATAATCAGCTGCGAATTTGTTTTTTATTGCGGGTCAGCGAATGTGCCCGTTTGTTGAAAAGAAAGATCGGCGCGGCGGCTCCCGCGGCCAGCATGAAGATCACGCTGAAGGTGACGAATCCGTTGCGGACGATGGCGTACAGGTAATCCGCAGCGGCCGGATCGTCGAGGTTCTGCATGAACATAATCATCGAAAAGACCGTTTTGTAGGCGTACATGCCGGGAATCATCGGTAGCAGCGCGGGGATGAAGAGCACCGTCATCGGGCAACGGATGCGGCCGCCCAGCAACAGGCTGCCGATACCGATCACTACCGAAGCGCACAACGATGCCGAAGCGATGTCCATGCCTGCATCCATCAGGCAAAAACGCAGCGCGTGTCCTACGGCGGCCAGCAGTGCGATCACCGGGAATGCCCGCATCGGGGGATCGGAGACAGCCCCGAAGCCGATAGCCGCTACTGCGGCGAAAAATCCGTCCGAAAGAATGGCAAGCAGCGTCATAGCAGTCCGTTTTTAACGATCATCAGGGTGCAGGCCAGACCAATGGCGATACAGACGATCAGCATCAACGCCGAGGTCAGGCGGGCAATGCCGTTGAGTACGTACCCCTCGACGATGTCGATGACGCCGTTGATTAGCGGCACGCCCGGAATCAGGTAGAGTACGCTCGTCGCGATCGCCACCTCGGAGGTGGTGTCGAAGATCATCGCCACCGAGGCGTACATCGAAGCGGCGAAGGCCGAGACGATGAAGATGACATAGTGGTTGAATCCCTTGAGCTGCATCCGCTGCTTGAGGTAGAATCCGAGCAGCGTGGCGGTAAAGACGATGCTCACCGCGCACCAATCTCCACCGAAGAGCCGGCAGAACGAGGCGTTGGCGAGCCCGACGAGGATAAGCATGAAGATCGGGTCGAGATGTGGCCGGGCGACGATTTCGTCGTAACGGCTGCGGATTTCGGCCAGCGGCAGGTGCAGATCGTATGCGTCCCAGCTCAGGGCACTCAGCTCCGAATTGAGTTCGAAGCTGATAGGCAGCGGCGGAATATCCACCACTTCGCTGTAAACCCGCCCGCTCTGGTCGTCGTACACCGAGAAGGTCACCACCTTTTGGAAGGCGGAAACCATAACGCGCATGCCGAGTGCTTCGCCCAAACGTTTCGAATTGCGCACCACGCGCGAGGTATGAACCCCCGTGCCCATCAGCCGTGTGGCATATTCCGCAACAAATTGTGTTATAGCCTTTATTTCTGTTTCCGACTTCATATCGCCCAACTTAACCGGCCCAAAGATAATCAAAAGACGGAATAAAATAATTTTTTTTAATATCTTTCTGTTAAAACGATTCGGGGCAAATACCTATCTTTGCATCATGCAACTATCCGATACTCTGAAAACATACATCGAGCGCGAGATCCGTCCGCGTTACGAATCGTTCGATCGAGCACACCGCATCGATCATGTGCAGACCGTGATCGAGCAGAGTATGAAATTAGCGGCACACTACGAGGTGGATCGCGACATGGTCTATACCATTGCTGCCTACCATGATACCGGGTTGGCGTTCGGTCGCGAAAACCACCACCTCGATGCCGGTCGCATCCTTGCCGCCGACCCGGAGTTGCGCCGCTGGTTCTCGCAGGAGCAGATCGCTGTCATGCGCGCGGCTGTGGAGGATCATCGAGCCTCCTCCGGTCACGAACCGCGCTCGCTCTATGGGCGCATCGTTGCCGAAGCCGACCGCGTGATCGATGCTGAGACCATCTTGCGCCGCACGGTGCAGTTCGGGTTGGCTCACTACCCGTCACTCGATGTCGAAGCGCAATATGCCCGCTGCGTTGCGCATCTGCGTGAGAAATACGCCGAGGGCGGCTACCTGCGGCTGTGGATTGCCGAATCGGACAATGCCCGGCGGCTCGAGGTGCTGCGGAGTCTGATCCGCGATCCACAGCAGCTACGCAATACCTTCGATCGCATCTATGCCGCCGAAATTGCGACTGTCTGAACAGCCCCTTCCTCTCGGAATGCGCGACAGCCTGCCCCCCCCCTCCCAAAATGCACAACGCCCTGAACCAAAATCGGTTCAGGGCGTTGTACTCTTTGCGGCGAGCCGCTATACAAACGGAAGTTTTACCACTTCGGCCTTGACGAGTTTCTCGCGGATGACCACTGCGATCTCTGTTCCGACTTTGGCATAGGGCGCAGCCACATAGCCCAGTGCCACACCGACCTTCAGACAAGGTGACATCGTTCCCGAAGTTACATGGCCGATTTTTGTGCCGTCGGGTGCAGCCAGCTCGTAGCCGTGGCGCGGAATGCCGCGATCGACCATTCGGATGCCGACCAACTTGCGCGCTGCACCTTCGGCTTTGAGACGCTCCATGAAGGGGCGGTCGATGAACTCTTTGCCCTCGGCAAATTTGGTGATCCAGCCCAATCCGGCTTCGATCGGCGACGTGGTGTCGTCGATGTCGTTGCCGTAGAGGCAGAAGCCCTTCTCCAACCGCAGCGTATCGCGTGCGCCGAGTCCGATGTTTTTCAATCCGAACTCTTCGCCGGCTTTCCAGAGTGCCTCCCAGAGTTTGTCGCCATCCTCGTTTGCCACGTAGATCTCGCATCCTCCCGCGCCGGTGTATCCGGTGATCGAGAAGATCGCATCGCATCCGGCCACCTGCATCTTGCGGAAGGTGTAGTACTCCATTTGCTCCACCGGTTCGGCGCACATCTTCTGGACGATCTTCATCGCCAAAGGCCCTTGCACGGCCAGCTGGCAGATCTCGTCCGAAGCGTTGTATAACTCCTTACCGTGTCCCGACTCCATGCCCAGTGCCTTGCCCTGTTCGCAAATATGCTTCCAATCCTTCTCGACATTGGCCGCATTGACTACCAGCAGGTAGGTCTGCGCATCGACGCGGTAGACCAGAATGTCGTCTACGATACCGCCCCGACCGTTGGGCATGCACGAATACTGCACTTTGCCGTCGTAGAGTTTGGTCACGTCGTTGGTCGTGATGCGCTGCAAAAGTTCGAGAGCCTTAGGCCCTTTGACCCAGATCTCGCCCATGTGGCTGACATCGAACACGCCAGCTCCGTTGCGCACGGTCAGGTGTTCGTCGTTGATGCCCGAAAATTCGATGGGCATATTGTATCCCGCAAACTCGGCCATTTTAGCCCCGGCGGCAAGGTGGTACTTGGTAAAAACGGTAGTTTTCATCTCGGTTATTTTTGTTGTTGATTAGGTTTACTCGCGGCGTTTCACACCCAGACGCGGACAGCGGTGGAACTCTTTGGTGCGATCGAAAAGATAGCGATAGGTCACGTGTACCTTGTGCCGTGTGGCGCAAACGTAGCTCTCGATCATGCGGTTCATCACGGGATTGAAGTCGCCGATCCACGCAAATTCGATCGTCTTGTAGCGGTTTTTGTCCGTGCGGATGTAGTTCTCGAGGATGTGGCACATCATGCCCGATTCGACACCCTTTCCGTGGAATTCGGGCGTAACACCGAAGATGATGCCGAAGATCCGGTCGCCAGCCTTGCGCACCTTCAGATCCCACATCAGCTGCAACTTCTGCCATAGGCCGAATTTGCCGTTGAACTTGCCGATCAGGCGGTTCAGGTCGGGAACCATGATGAAAAATCCGATCGGCTCGTCGTTGAAGTAGGCGAAGAAGATGATGTTGGGGTCGATGATCGGTTTCATGGTTTGCATGATCTGCCGCGCCTCCTCCTGTGCCATGGGCTTCACACCCGAGAAGAGCGACCACGCCTTATTATATATGACGCGGAAGTTCTCGGCCGCCTCGTCCAAATTCTTGATGTTGAGGTGCTCGAACCGATAGCCCGGGGTCTCGAACAGCCGCTTGGCACGGTCGTGTACCAACGCATTCACGTCGTCGTCGTAGATCTTCCAGATGTAGGTGTTCTGGTTGAAATAATTCTGGAATCCGTAATTCTCGAACAGCTCCTTGTAGTAGGGTGGGTTGTATGGATTCTCATATAGGGGTTGAAATTCGTAGCCCTGAATCAGCAAGCCCCACCACGCGTCGCGCTGTCCGAAGTTCACCGGCCCGTCCATGGCCTCCATGCCGCGGCTGGCCAGCCACATGCGTGACGCGTCGAAAAGCAGGTTGGCGACCTGCTGGTCGTCGATTGATTCGTAGAATCCGCAACCTCCGGTCAGCTGCTCCTCGAGAGCCGCCTTTTCGCGGTTGTAGAATGCGGCGATGCGCCCCACGATCTCACCGGAGCGGGTGCGTGCAATCCAACGGATTGCTTCGCCGTCGGCAAAGAGTTCATTCACGGCCGGATCGAAGATCTTGCGGATATCGGGGTCGAGCGGGCAGACCCAGTTGCGGTTGCCTTTGTATATTTTTTTAGGGAAATTGAGCCACTCGCGTTCCAACGCAGGTGTGGTCACCTCCTGTAACGTATATTTCTCGCTACTCATATTAAATTAATTTGTTTATTGAAACAAAGGTAACTATTTTTTCCTTATTTTGGTTCGAAGATCGAAATTTGAAATGTCGCTTTAGATAATAGTTTTGAAAAATTAAACTATTTTTCTCGAATTTAGTTACAATCTATAAGAAAAATTCTTATATTTGTAAAGAGCAATCAACCATTCGACAAAATACCAACCAACCAATAAAATTTCAGTCGTATGAACGTAACAAAATTAATGGAGGAACTGGAGCGCAAGCACCCCGGTGAAAGCGAATTTCTACAAGCCGTACATGAGGTTCTCATGACAGTGGAGGAGACTTACAACCAACACCCCGAATTCGAGGCTAACCGGATTGCCGAGCGCATCGTTGAGCCTGATCGGAGTTTCACTTTCAAGATCGTTTGGGTCGACGACAAAGGCGAAGTGCAGGTCAACACCGGCTATCGCTACCAATTTAACAACGCGATCGGCCCATACAAGGGCGGTTTGCGTTTCCACCCCTCGGTGAATCCCTCGATTCTGAAGTTCTTGGGCTTCGAGCAGATTTTCAAGAACGCACTGACTACGTTGCCTATGGGTGGCGCAAAGGGCGGTTCGGACTTCAACCCCAAGGGTAAGTCGGATCGTGAAGTGATGCGTTTCTGCCAAGCATTTATGGTCGAATTGTGGCGTCATATCGGCCCACAGACCGACGTTCCGGCCGGTGATATCGGCGTGGGCGGTCGCGAAATCGGCTACTTGTACGGCATGTATCGTAAACTGGCACAGGAGAATACGGGCGTTTTGACCGGCAAGGGTATGACTTACGGCGGTTCGCTGATCCGTCCCGAGGCAACCGGTTTCGGTGCAGTCTACTTCCTGCGTCAGATGCTTGAAAAAGCAGGCATGGACATCAAGGGTCAGACAATCGCGATTTCGGGCTTCGGCAACGTGGCTTGGGGAGCAGCGACGAAGGCTACCGAGTTGGGAGCCAAGGTCGTTACAATCTCTGGCCCTGACGGTTATATCTACGACCCGGCCGGTCTGAATAAGGAGAAGATTGCCTACATGCTCGAGCTGCGCGCTTCGAACAACGACGTGGTTGCGCCGTATGCCCAGAAATTCCCCGGCTCGAAGTTCGTTGCCGGACACAAACCGTGGGAGGTTAAGGTCGACATCGCCATGCCGTGTGCTACGCAGAACGAGCTGGACGGCGAGGACGCTAAACGCCTGCTGGCCAATGGGGTGAAACTCGTGGCCGAAGTGTCGAACATGGGCTGCCGCCCGGAGGCGATCAATGCCTTCATCGCAGCACGAATTCCTTATGGCCCGGGTAAGGCAGTCAATGCCGGCGGTGTTTCGACATCGGGTCTGGAGATGACGCAGAACTCGCAGAAACTCAATTGGACAGCCGAGGAGGTCGATGCCAAACTGCATCAGATCATGTCGTCGATTCACCACGCATGTCTGGAGTATGGTACGGAGAAAGACGGTTACATCAACTACATGAAGGGTGCGAACATTGCCGGATTCATGAAGGTGGCCAAGTCTATGGTTGAGCAAGGCGTTTTGTAACCCGCGACACCTATATATAATAACTGCGGTGCGGCTTCTCGGAGCTGCACCGCTTTTTTTGTTACTCGATTCGGATGAAGCGGACGCTTCCCGTCAGACAATGCGGGCAATAGGCATCGTCGTAGCCCTCTTCGTAGAGATTTGCACACCCCGGGCAGACGCAGTAGGTCGACTCCTTGCCCGTCGCGGCTCGATCGCGGCAGCGTTCCATCAGCATCACTTGGCGCATATCCGCTGCCGATGTCCAGATCAGTACCCGTGCGGCATAACGGTTGCCGCGTCCCATGGCGCGCCCGATCTCGGAGGGACGCCGCTCGTGCAAAAGCTGCTGTTCGTAGGTGATGCTACGGGCGAGATTGTCGTCGGTTCGCCCCTCGAACACCACGACCTTTGTCGGCGGGGTGTAGCTTCCGCCCAGTCGTCCGACGGCCATGGCGCAGTTGCGCTCCTGCACCTGCTTCGAATAGGCAATCGCACGAAACAGACGCTCCACTTCGGGGCGGTGCTCGACCGATGCAATGTTGGCAAAACGCTCATACTGCACCGCTTGCACGTGCTTCTCTCGGCCGCAGGCATGCAGGTCGTTGCGTGTCTCGAGCCACGGTGACTGCGCCTTGCTCTTGGGGGCACGCGTCGATGCAATGAAAACCCACGCCAGAATTCCGGCGAAAACCGCGAAAAACAGAAGGATCAAAAAGGGACGCAAACGCATAATCGAAGGGGGTAACGGAGAACTCAAAAAGTGCATAATTTATGCCAACAACCCGAAAGCCGGAGTGCCATGCCGAAATTAATCGGATAATTGTTGGTTTTTCGCGAGGCTATGTATATATTTGCCTAATTGCTTCAGAAAAACAGAGGGCAAGATTCCGCATTTATGAGAAAAATACTACTTTATTTAGGAGCTTTGCTGACCCTAATTGCCGCGTGGAGTTGCGGTGGCGACGACGACACGAAAGTCAACCCGCAGATCGAAACCCTGCACTTCGCGAAGGATCGTTATGCGTTCTCGGTTGGGGAGACGGCTTCGCCCGAAATTTACGTGAAATTCCGGGGCGTAGAGGCGGAGACCGCCTATGATAGGACTACTAATTCGCTCAATATCAAATGGAAGGTGGCCGACCCGACTGTTGCATCGGTCTCGGACGCAGGCGTTGTGACCGGATTGAAAGACGGCATTACGACCCTTACTGCGACTACTTCGGCTTACAAGGAGTCCTTTACGACGACCTTGGCCGTCGAGGCGATCCAATCGAATGACGGGTGGGTGCTGACCAGCTGGAATGGCTCTGCCGAATTGTCGGGCAAGGTCTACATCAGTTTGGGTGAAGATGGTGCTTTTGCGCTCTATCAAAATATCAAGACACCGGGATTCACGGTGTTCAAGGGGACGTATACGCTCTCGGGCAAAGAGCTTTCGGGTAAATACGACGACAACTCCTCGTGGACACAGAGCTACGATGCGGACTTTGGCGCGACGACGCTTACCCTCACCGGAAAAAGCGACCACATCGTATCGGTCTACGCGTCTACGCGGATTCCCGACTACGTCAAGGACGGCATCACGGGTACGCAGGCTTCTCGAAGTGCCGCGGATAACCTCCCGTTCCTCTAATCGGTTCTCTCCGCGCTCCGGTAGAGGGCTGACGTGCAGCAATCGTTTCGACTTCTGGGGTAAGCTACTCTTATTGGCCCGCTGTCAGACTTTTCAGTCTGCAGCTCGCGGAGGCGGCTATGAAGCAACGCGAATAGCAGTCCTCCGCAGGGCGGAGCTGCGGACTGCCGGCTTGCTGCGCAAGCCGATAACCCGTCGATTCCGATAAATAGTCTTAATCTCTGTGGAATTGTCCTCGATCATCGAGCCTGTCGAGATGTCGCCAAGAAAATCCCTTTGGAAATTATCGGCATAAGAACAGACTTTGCGACCTCTCGACAGGCTCGAGAACAGAATCTTTGCGACCTCTCGACAGGCTCGAGGATCGAGAACAGAACACAGCGACCTTCGGGGCAAGCAGCCAGCCTTTTTCAGTCAGCAGCTCGCGGAGGTGGCTAATGCGCGGAAGCGAATAGCAGTCCTCCGCACGGCGGAGCTGCGGACTGCCGGCTTGCTGCGCAAGCCGATAACCCGTCGATTCCGATAAATAGTCTTAATCTCTGTGGAATTGTCCTCGATCATCGAGCCTGTCGAGATGTCGCCAAGAAAATCCCTTTGGAAATTATCGGCATAAGAACAGACTTTGCGACCTCTCGACAGGCTCGAGAACAGAATCTTTGCGACCTCTCGACAGGCTCGAGGATCGAGAACAGAACACAGCGACCTTCGGGGCAAGCAGCCAGCCTTTTTCAGTCAGCAGCTCGCGGAGGTGGCTAATGCGCGGAAGCGAATAGCAGTCCTCCGCAGGGCGGAGCTGCGGACTGCCGGCTTGCGATGCAAGCCGATAACAACTCACCAGAATATTCTCAACCTATCTCTCGACCTAATCCCAAATGTAGGCATCAACAAGGATTACTACTTGATCCCCGATATCAATCAAAAAAGCCGTTCAAAACTGAACGGCTTTTTGATTCGTGCGGGACGAAAAATTAGAGAGCATTCACATGCAACTGGATCGAACTTTTCAGGTTCGCAGCTTTGTTTTTGTGAACGATATTGTGCTTTGCCAGCTTGTCGAGCATTGCGGTAACCTTCGGCAGCAGTGCTTCGGCAGCACTCTTCTCGGTTGTTGCGCGGATTGCCTTCACGGCGTTACGAGCAGTTTTGTGGAACAAGCGGTTGTGAGTACGTTTCACCAACGTCTGGCGAATTCTCTTTTTCGATGACTTATGGTTTGCCATAATCCGTTAAATTTTTATTTTTTACTTTTTAAGTTGCTTGTTATACGACAGCCGTAGCTGCTTGTGGATAGACTTCGAGTCCGCTCCGTAATTTGATTCCCCCGTAGAAAAGGTTGATTGTGGATCATCGCCGGAAATTGTGCCGTGTCTCTTTGGCAACTGGCTTTCCTCGGCCTCTCTCCTCTCTCGTCCTCCTCCTCGTTGTAGCCCATAGGAGAGTCGAACTCCTCTTTCAAGAATGAAAATCTTGCGTCCTAACCGATAGACGAATGGGCCAATACCACTATTGATACCCCTACACGGGGTGACTTTAGCGGTGCAAAGGTAAGCAAAAAAGTGATCCGTGCAAAAAATATACGGAAAAATTGCTGATTTTTTATCAATTCCGTCCGATAACGGGCTCTATCCCCGAAAAATGCAACGGCCACGCTCCTCGAAGCATGGCCATTGCGGTGTTGGTTAGTAAAAAGTTAAGGTTGGTGGGTTGTTATTCTGCTTTTGCCTTGAATTTGTCCAGCTGGCGTTTGATTGCGTCGATAGCCTCGTCGACCGACTCTTCAAAAACCTTGGATCGGTGGGTCGCAACCAGCTCTTCTCCGGGCATGTGGAGGGTGATGGTGGCTATTTTATTCCCTTTTTCGTGGTCTTTGTCGAGCTTCAGGATCACTTCTGCGCCTGTCGAGCGCTCTGCAAAGCGGTCCAACTTCGCCATTTTGGCGTTCACAAATTCGACGAGTCGTTTGTCGGCGTCGAATTTCACGGATTGAATCTGCACGTTCATAACTTAACCGTTTTAATTGTTAATTACTTGCCACCCCCACCTCGAGGGTGTGCCTTTGTGTAAACTTCGCGGAGCTTGGCGATGCTGTTGTGCGTATAAACCTGTGTCGCTTGCAGCGAGGCATGCCCCAGCAATTCTTGGATTTCACGCATATCCGCGCCGCCGTTGAGCAGGTGAGTTGCGAATGTATGTCGCAGGACGTGCGGGCTTTTCTTGCCCTGTACTCCTGCCGCGTCCAATGCTCTCTGCACGGTGCGGTAGACGGCTGTTCGCGAGATGCGTTCTCCTTTGCATGTTAAAAATAGTGCTTTTTCTTCGGATTTGCAAAAATTCTGCCGTTCAATTTGCTCTAAATAGCAGAATATTTTTTCGCGCACGAATTCCATGACCGGCAAAATGCGTGTTTTGTCGCCTTTGCCGCGGATGCGCAGCGAATTGTAGTCGGCCGAAAAGTCGTCGCGGTTGATGCCGATCAGCTCGGCCAAGCGCAGTCCGCAGGCGTATAGCATTAGGATTATGAGCTGGTTGCGCTCGGTGATGAAATCGCTGCTCTCCTCCTCGCACTCCGCCACAAGCGGACTCATGCGGCTTTCGGGGACGAAGACCGGCAGCCGTTGAGGCGTGCGTAGCGAGCAGATCTTCTGCGTGACATCTTTTTCGATTGCACCCGTGCGCAGCAGCCAGCGGAAGAGCGAACGCAGCGAGGAGAGCTCGCGGTTCATCGACGCAGCCCCCAACTTACCCTGTTCGGTGCGGAAGAGAATCCACTCTCGCAGGTCGTCGACGGAGACCGTGCGCGGATCGAAGTGGCTGTCGTCGGCATCACACCACGCCATGAACTGTTCGATATCGTGGCGGTAGTTGCGCACGGTAAGCGGTGAGTAGCGGCGTTCGGCCTCGAGGTAGCGAATGAAATCAGCGAGCATGATACAAAGATAGGAAAAAGTGATAAGCGAAGATTCGAAAAGTGCGGATATTTTATTAACTTTGTCCGTATGAAAAATGCCTCTGCTTTATTTATTGGGTTAACGGCCTGTGCTACCTTGCTGCTGTCGGGGTGTATGAAACACCCGGAGGTGAAGCCCGAAGCCCCTTCGAAACCCGAGGAGCCCACAATCCCCCCCCCGAGTTTTTGTACCCGTTTGTAGGTGAAAACCAGCACAATACGGCTGAATTAATCTTGACTTTTGATGCCGAGACCGACCTTTCGGCACTTCTGTTCGAAGTTCCTCCGCTGAAATACAATAAATCGTTGCTCGTTTTGCTTACGCAGGACGATTGCAAGCAAGCGGCCTTCTCGACCACGTGGGCGGCAATTCATGGGCGACCGTTGTCGGATACCTATTATTATTGCGCCAATCAGTTGCGTGGGGGTGATCTTCCGCCCGACTGCTACGGATTTGGCAAATCGCTCGGCTCGACCGACGGCACGGGACACGAAGTGCGTTTCTCGTTCGCCACGACGGTATCGCCCGAATGGGAATACATGGCCGATACGGCCAAAGTCCAACCCGGATATACGGCCAATTACTACCGCTTTTTCATGAAATCCGGCTTGACGTGGCCCGATCTGGGCGAGATGCTGAACTACGGTGTGGGCATTGCGATGCACAACGTGAAGACCGAGGCGGAGAATCTCCCCGATTCGATTCGAACCCACTTCTCGATTGCCCAGCAGCTTCTTCAGGATCGGTTGTCGGGGCGCGGCAGCAAGTTGCTGGCCGAACCGGATGGCAATAAAAACTACGTCACGGCGGCGCAGGGCTACGATCCGCTCCAATTCATCTTGCTCCAAACGCCGGGCGTGCGGATCTGTCCGTTTGCGCTCGACGACGACTTGCTGAAAACACCTGTTACACGTGATTTTCGTAATCCCGAGGCGTGCATGGCCGAAATTCAGTCGCAGCTGCAACAGCCGCTTGCGACGCGCGAAGCGGTGAATATCGGGGTGCATGGCACGGCTCGCGATTGGTCGGAGTTTTTGCTTTGGCTCAATAATACCTATGGAAAGGACGGCGCGGATTGCGTGTGGATGCCCTCACCCGAAGAGTTTTTCGAGTACAACTACCTGCGTCGGCACGTTACGATCACCCAGCGTATCGAGGGTAACAAGCTGCATATCAAGGTCGATATGCCGGGATTGCCCAACTTCTATTACCCGTCGTTGTCGCTCAACATTCGGGGCGTCGATCCGCAGCGGTGTAGCTCGATCGAGGGTGGCGCGTCGGTCACGGGACTGACGTGGGGCAAGCTGGAGGGTCAGCAGGGGGTTCTGGTGAACTTCGATTGCCGTCACGCGTTGGTTGAGCTGGCAACACATTTTGTCGAACTTTACGAATCGACCTCCTCGGCGGCTAATCTGGCCGATGCCCGCTATTTTGTTGCGATGCTCAAGGAGTCGGCGCAAAAAACGGCCTTGGAGAAGCGTCTGAAGTGAGCCGGCGGCCGATTTTGAGCCTTCCGAAGCGGTACGCTGCGTGCGAAAAGAAAAAAACGGCTATCTTTGTACCTATAAATAGATAGGCGATGAAACAATCTTGGAAACCCGGAACGGTGATTTACCCCTTGCCGGCGGTGCTGGTGAGCTGCGGAGCTACACCGGAAGAGTATAATTTACTGACGGTGTCGTGGACGGGAACGGTCTGCACTACGCCGCCCATGTGTTATGTTTCGATTCGCCCCGAGCGGCACTCCTACGACATCATTCGTCGCACGGGCGAATTCGTTATCAACCTTACTACGCGCGATTTGGCACGTGCTGCCGATTGGTGCGGCGTGCGGTCGGGGCGCGATTACGACAAGTTCCGCGAAATGGGATTGACGGCCGGGCAGGCGCTGACCGTCGCTGCGCCGATTGTCGAAGAAGCTCCCGTCAATATCGAATGCCGCGTCCGGCAGGTGATTCCGCTCGGCTCGCACGACATGTTTCTGGCCGAGGTGATCGGCGTGCAGGTCGATGAGCAGTATATTGATCCGCAGACGGGGCGTTTTTGTCTCGAACGAGCCTGCCCGATTGTCTACTCTCATGGCGAGTATTTTGCGCTGGGAGAGGCCATTGGCCACTTCGGCTGGTCGGTGCGCAAGAAATCGGCGACCAAGAAGAAATAGGCTTTTTTGTGTGTTTGCAACCTCTGGGGTAGGCTCGAGGATCAACAGAGAAATGCGACCTCTCGACAGGCTCGAGGATCGAGAACATTCTTTTTTGCGGAAAATTCACATTCGATCCTCGAGCCTGTCGAGAGGTCGCAAACTAATTATATAGGTGTCACCTGTTTTTTCAGTCGGCAGCTCGCGGAGGCGGCTAATGAGTAGCGCGAATTAGCAGTCCTCCGCAAGGCGGAGCTGCGGACTGCCGGCTTGCGATGCAAGCCGAAATATGCGGCTGAGAAGAAATAGGCTTTTCTGTGTGTTTGCGACCTCTGGGGCAGGATCGACGATCAACAGAGAAATGCGACCTCTCGACAGGCTCGAGGATCGAGAATATTCTTTTTGCGGAAAATTCACATTCGATCCTCGAGCCTGTCGAGAGGTCGCAAACTGTTGCTGCCGAACCTGCCCCCCCCTCCCTGAAAGGCGCAAACTCTTCTAATACCGAACCTGCCTGATTTTCATACGGCTTACGGATTTACTCCCGGCCGGCAATGACGAATTCGACCTCCCGAAAGAGGTAGTTTTTGCGCGTGCCGTCGGCATGGCGAAGCTGCAACTCGCCCGTCGGCTCGACCCCCTCGATCGTAGCCAGCAGCGGTGTGCCGTCGGGCAAACGGTAGGGGTGTTGCTCGCCCAGCCGGTACATCTGTGCGCGGTAGTCGTCCTGAATTCCCTGTTTGTCCCCCGATTCGAGTTGCGCGTAACGCCGCATGCAGCAGGTCTGGAATTGCTTGAGCACCTCGCGGCGGTCGAAAGCGTGTCCGGCGATTGTGGCCATCGAGATCGGATTGGGCAGCGTCGGATCGAACTCCGTTTGGTTGACGTTGATGCCGATGCCGACAACCGTGCGGCTCAATGTGCGACCGATGTGTCCGTGTTCGATCAGGATTCCGACTAACTTTTTATCTCCGGCGTAGATGTCGTTCGTCCACTTGATGCGTGTGGCGATCTCCCACCGTGCAAAGGTGTCGATCAGAGCCAACGCCACGACCTCGGAGAGCAGAAATTGTTCGCCTACGGGCAGAAAGAGCGGCTCTAAAACCAGCGAAAAGGTCAGGTTCAGCCCCTCGGTGCTGCTCCAGATGTGGCCGCGTTGTCCGCGTCCGGCGGTCTGGTACTCCGCCCAGATGATCTCGCCGTGACGATAGCGTGGTTCGCGTGCGTCGTCGTTGGTCGAGGTGGTCTCTGCGATGTGGTGAATCATGGTCTTATGCGGATACGCCGAAGTCGCGCAGGGCGTCGTTCAGCGAGGTTTTTTTGTCGGTAGATTCTTTGCGCTGGCCGATGATCAGTGCGCACGAGATGCTGTATTCTCCGGCTGGGAACTGCTTGCGGTAACTGCCCGGAATGACCACCGAGCGCGCCGGAACGTAGCCTTTGTAGGTGATCGGTTCCGATCCGGAGACGTCGATGATGTGGGTCGATCCGGTGATGACGGTGTTCGATCCCAGAACGGCTTCGTGGCAGACGTGTGCCCCTTCGACTACGATCGAGCGTGAGCCGATGAAGCAGTTGTCTTCGATGATGACCGGTGCGGCTTGTACGGGTTCGAGTACGCCTCCGATGCCCACGCCGCCCGAAAGGTGGACGTGGCGGCCGATCTGGGCACACGATCCGACCGTGGCCCACGTGTCGACCATCGTTCCCGTATCGACATACGCGCCGATGTTGACGTAGGAGGGCATCAGAATCGCCCCCGGAGCGATGTATGCGCCGTAGCGAGCCACCGCGTGCGGCACTACGCGCACCCCTAACTCTTCGTAGCCGTGTTTGAGTTCCATTTTGTCGTACCACTCCAATTCGCCGGCCTCCATTTTGCGCATCGGCTGGATCGGGAAGTAGAGGATGATCGCCTTCTTGACCCATTCGTTGACCTGCCATTCGCTTTGGGCAGCGTCGACCGGCTCGGCCGTGCGCAGCTGGCCTTTGTCGACCAATTCGATGACTTGGCGGATCGCCTGCTGGGTGATGTTATCGTGAAGCAGCTCGCGGTTTGTCCACGCCTGCTCGATGATTGTTTTGAGTTCGTTATACATAAAAATAGCTGTTTTAGAAGGTCAAAGTTACGTAAAATCTTCGATTTTTTTTAACTTTGTCGCAATGTTCACCCAAATCAATGAACTATGAAGAAAATATCCTTGAATTCCTTGCTGCTGCTCGGTGCTGCGGCAACGATCGTAAGTTGTAACAACATGAAGCAAATCAAACATTTGCCTTATCCCGAAACGGCGCGTGGCGAGGTGACGGACAACTACTTCGGTACGGAGGTTGCCGATCCCTACCGCTGGTTGGAGGACGATAACTCCGAGGCTACGGCCGCGTGGGTTACTGCCGAAAATGCGGTGACGCAGGACTACCTGTCGCAAATTCCGTTCCGCGGTGCGATCCGTGAGCGGCTGACCGAGCTGTGGAACTACGCCAAGGAGTCCGCTCCGGTGAAGCACGGTGCGTGGTGGTACTACGCATTCAACGACGGATTGCAGAATCAGGCGGTGATCTACCGCACGCAGACCCCCGGCACGCCGGGCGAGGTGTTCCTCGATCCGAATACGCTCTCGGACGACGGAACGGTGGCTCTTGCCGCCATGTCGTTCTCGAAGGACGGCAAGTCGTTTGCCTATTCGGCTGCGGCATCCGGCTCGGACTGGGTCGAGATCCGCGTGATGAACACCGAGGATAAGTCGCTGACGACGGATCGCATCGAGTGGGTTAAATTCTCCGGTGCAACGTGGTCGCCCGACTCCAAGGGCTTCTATTACAGTGCCTATGATGCGCCGAAGAGCGGGGTTTTCTCGTCGCAGAATCAGTTCCAGAAGGTCTACTATCATACGCTGGGAACACCCCAGTCGGCCGACAAACTCGTCTATGAGGACAAGGCGCACCCGTTGCGTTACTTTTCGGCTTGGCCGAGCGAGGACGGCAAGTGGTTGTTTGTGACCGCTTCGGAGGGTACATCGGGAACGGAGATCCTCTACAAGAAAGTGTCGGATAAGCAGTTCCGGACGTTGCTCCCGGGCTTCGATGCCGACTACGGCATTGCCGAGTGTCAGAACGACCAACTCTACTACGTAACCAATCGCGAGGCGTCGAACTACGCCCTGCGGAAGATCGACCTGAACAATCCGACAAAATCGGAGACGGTGATTGCCGAAAACGAGAAAAATCTGCTGGAGGGTGTCGGCTCGGCCGGAGGATTCCTCTTCGCTTCGTATCTCGAAGATGCACAGAATAAGATTTATCAGTACGATTTCGACGGCAAACTCGTGCGCGAAGTAGCCTTGCCGGCGATCGGCACGGTCGGTGGCTTCGGCGGCGAGAAGGAGGATACGCAGATCTACTACTCGCTCTCGAACTACACGTCGCCCGCCACGGTCTACAACTACGACATTGCTTCGGGCGAATCGACGCTTTATAAAGCTCCGGCGGTGACGTTCGATCCCGAACTGTTCACCACCGAGCAGGTCTTCTTCCCCTCGAAGGACGGAACGCAAGTGCCGATGTTTATCACGCACCGCAAAGATATGAAGCTCAATGGGAAAAACCCCTGTCTGCTCTACGCTTACGGTGGTTTTCAGATCAACCTCACGCCCGGATTCAATCCTTCGGCACTGATGTTTGTTGAGCAGGGCGGTATCTACTGTGTGGCCAACCTGCGCGGTGGCTCGGAGTATGGTGAGGCGTGGCACAAGGCCGGCATGCTCGAGAACAAGCAGAATGTCTTCGACGACTTCATCGCTGCGGCGGAGTACCTGATTGCCGAGAAATATACCTCGACTCCGAAGTTGGCGATCAGCGGCGGTTCGAACGGCGGTCTGCTGGTGGGGGCATGCGAGGTGCAGCGTCCCGATCTCTATGCGGTTTGCCTGCCGGCGGTGGGTGTGCTGGATATGTTGCGTTACCACAAATTTACGATCGGCTGGGGCTGGGCGGTCGAATACGGCTCGTCGGACAACGAGGAGCAGTTCCCCTATATCTATAAATACTCGCCGCTGCACAACATCCGCGAGGGCGTAAGCTATCCCGCAACGCTGATCATGACGGCCGACCACGACGATCGGGTCGTTCCGGCGCATTCGTTCAAATTTGCTGCCGAGATGCAACGCTGCCAGTCGGGGGATGCTCCTGTGCTGATCCGCATCGACTCGAAGGCCGGTCACGGTGCTGGCAAGCCCACGTCGAAGCGAATCGACGAGGCCGCCGATATGTATGCGTTTGTCTTCCAGAATACGGGAACTCAATATAAGGTGATTAAAAAATAAAATAACGAGCTTGAAAAAACGGAAAGGAGAGGCTGAAGAGTCGGCGATTTTTCTGATTCTCCTTTCTGTTTTTAATTTTTTAACGGGTACAGCATGAAGGTCTATAAATTCGGCGGAGCGTCGGTGCGAAATGCCGACGGTGTGCGTAATTTGCAACAAATTATCGGCGATGAGCAGCATCTGTTCATCATCGTCTCGGCCATGGGAAAGACGACCAATGCCCTTGAGAAAGTCTTTGAAGGGCTGCAAAAGGGCGATCGGCAACTCTCCATGGAGCACATTACGGCTTTGCGACAATACCACGCCGAGATCATCGACGACCTGTGGCACGGAGCGACGACGTTAGCGACGGTCGAACAGCTCTTCGTTGAGCTGGAGCGGGTAGTTACCGAAACGGTCTACAAACCGGCTGATGCCGAGTTGTGGTACGATACAATCGTGGCTTTCGGCGAACTGATGTCTACGACGATCATCTCCGAGTACCTGAACTATGCCGGGACGGTCAATCGCTGGGTCGACATGCGCCGCTGCTTCCTCACCGAGCAGCGTCATAAGGATGCCGGGGTCGATATTGATGCCTCTGCGCCGCGCCTGAAGGAGGCGTTGAGCGGATGCGAGGAGACGATTTTCATCGGACAGGGGTTTATCGGCGGTGCTCCCGACGGGACGACGACCACCCTTGGCCGCGAAGGCTCGGACTACTCGGCGGCCGTGGTGGCCAACATCCTCGATGCCGAGTCGATGTCGGTCTGGAAGGATGTGGACGGCATCTTGAATGCCGACCCGAAGATCTTCCCCGATGCCGAGCAGATCGCCGAACTCAACTACCTCGACACGATCGAATTGGCGTATAGCGGTGCGCAGATTATCCACCCGAAGACGATCAAACCGCTTCAGAATAAGAATATTCCGCTTTATGTGCGGCCGTTTGGCGATAAGCGCAAGCCCGGCACGGTGATTCGCGGCATGTCTGCGCCTGTGCAAGTCCCGATTCTGATTCTCAAGAAGGATCAGGTGTTGCTTACGATTCGGTCGCGCGACTTCTCGTTTGTGTTGGAGGAGAAGTTCGCTACGATCTTTTCGCTCTTGGAACAGTTCCGCATCAAGGCCAATCTGATCCACAACTCGGCGGTCAACCTGAGCCTTTGTGTCGACAATACGTGGCATATCGACGAGGCGATCGAAGCGTTGCGTGAGGCCGGATTCGATGTGATGAAGGCCGAGCAGATGGAGCTGCTGACCATTCGCGGATACACCGACGAACTGTGGCGGCGTTATGCCCGCAGCCCGCAGGTCTTTATCCGGCAGGCTACGCAGTCGACCGTGCGCATCGTCCGCAAGCGGTCGTAGGCGCGACGGCTACCCAATAAACTGAAAAAGCATCCTCTCATGGTTGAGGATGCTTTTTTGTTGGGGATAGGTTGGGTTGCGGATTGGAAACAGTTGATTGGAAAATATTGCTGTCCGATAAAACTCAGAAAGGACAAAAACAGATGGCTCAGCTGCTGATAATCAGTAGGTGAGTGTCGTTTTATGCTACGACAAGCCCCCTTAATCAAAAAGTGATGGCTGAGGAGGTTCACCGGCGGCAGCCTCGAGTATGCCTTGCCAATCTTTTTCGGGATGGTTGAACAGAC
>CAZHEY010000034.1:0-22158 GCA_964532025.1 uncultured Alistipes sp.
ATATTAAAATCAATAAATTGCCCCTATTTTATGTACTATTTTTGACCAATAAGCCCAATTCTTTCGGTAGAATATTAGAGATATTTAATATTTAACTCCTAAAGAGTAATTTTATTGTTGGTGACATTCTTAATTTATCAACACGTTATTAGAAAAATATATCTAAAACCCCTTAATGGTATCTTCTAACGCTTCTCTACATGATTTTCCTGAGGAGTTGCACTCTCCACTTATTGAGTTAATGTAGCCGCTAGATTTTGCTCCTCCATGTATTTGCATCATAAGGTCTTTATTGATCTCAACTATGTCTTTATTGTTCATGTCTGCATTTATTAATGCATTAGTTAATTCTTTTTTCATATCTGTATTTAACCGAGTTTTGATATTAAGAATCAATACGCAAAAGACGTGGTTATATATTTAACTTTTTGGGGCTTTTTGTGCCCTATGGGCCGAGTAGAGACAACAGCGCGCAGCTTCGGATCGAATGCTGCGCGCTCTTGGTTCATCTAACGAAACATCGTTATTTCTTCTTTTTCTGAAAATCGCTTGTGTGCTCGGTGTCTTGCACTTCGTAGGCAGCGACGTGCTTGCCATGTTTGGTCTTTTTCGGTTTTTTGTTACCTGCGGCTCCCATAGTAGAATCCCCCAATTATTTAAGTTAAACAGTTATTTAATGGCGGAGACGGTTCGGTTGTCAGTAGCCGGACTGCTCTGTACGGTTTTATTTATCAACAAAATGTGTGCCAAACAGGGCTTTTGTCAGTCCCTATTTGCCTCTTTTGGGCGCGAAGCTCATTTGCCGGCTTTGTTTCGGCGCAGATACTCTTCCAGCGGGATTGCTATGGCTGGTTTGTGCAGCTTGCTCTTCAGTTTTTCGGTCAGCAGATAGAGTGTGGCGTGCATTGTATGGGCTATTTCAGCCACGGCTTTGCGGGGCGGAAACACCTTGGTGACCATTTCGCGATCCCATTTTTCGAGGAAGAAGCGGCTGTATGCAGGATCTTCGGGGTTCACCAGACATTCGATGCGATCTCGCCATTCGATGCGGTTGATGAGCAAATTGGGCTCGGAAACGTAGAGCGTTTTATAGGGTAACGACTGGTATGGCAGGTAATTGAGAAACAGTTCGCCGTAGTTGTTGCGGTAGTTTCCGGGCATTCGGGTCTTTTCGTATAGGATCAGTTTCCCGTCGATAATCAGCACCACCCATTTGTGCGCCTCTTTGGGGAATAGCAATTCGCCCAGCATGGTCGGCGTTTCGATGTATCCGCGACGTCCGACGCGCATGATCTCCTCGATGAACAAGCTGGGATCTTCCGCATGTTCGAGCACCTGATTGCAGATCACGTAATCGAATGCGTGGTCGTCGAACGGGAGTTTCTCGCCGCTGGCCGCAATGAATTTCTGGTGGGGGAAGATCCGAATATCGCCGCAGCGTTGCGAGTTGTCGAATTCGTATTTGTCGGTAATTACATTCGAACGAAACGTAGGATTGTGCCCGCATCCGATCTCCAAGACGCGGTCATGACGTTTTATACGTAGGTCATTGCGGCCTAAAGGAATGCGGGTAATCATGGTGGGTTGAAATGTTTTTTCTATTTCACAAAAATAGACAAAAAAACGATTCGGGACACATTTCGTATCATTTATTACCTGTTTCGCTCGATCATTTGGCCGAAAGCCTCTTGTGAACCGTCGTTTGGAGCTGGTTCAACGCCCAACAGCTGGCATATCAGCAGATAAATATTCTGATTCTGAAAGGGTTTCTGGCGGTAGTCCTGTCTGAAATCAGGCCCGGCGGCGTAAAACACCATGTGCATGTCGCGGTCGCGGTTGTCGAATCCGTGTGATCCGCGTTTGTTGAAGCGTCTGGGGGTGGCTGCATATTCGATCGTCCAGCCCGTTTCGGGTATCAGAATGAGGTTGGTCAGGCGGGTCGGATGTGTGCCATAGTGGAAGCGTTGCGGCAGCTCTTCGCGTCGCCATGCCTTGACGTGCTCCGTTTTATTGAGAATGCGGAGGGCTTCGTCGCAGTATTCGTCGCGGACTTCGAGGCCGAGGGGGATGCCCGACACGGTGTATTTGATCTGCGTTGAGTCCAGCATCGAATAGAGATTCAGGTAACGTTCCGGGGAAACTTCGGCCATGCCGTGGTCGGCGGTGACGATGAAATCAATCTTCTCGAAGACGGGCGAGCGGCGTATTTCGCGGAAGAAATAGCATAATACCGAGTCGATATGTTCGGCTCGGGCAATTACTTGCGGCGATTCCGGCCCAAAGGTGTGCATGTCCGAGTCGGGCTGTTCGAAGTACCACATCACCAATTCGGGGATCTCATTTTCGGGGCGTGTCATGGCTTTGATAACCCAGTCGGCACGTTGGTAGTAGCTCGGTTTGGGTGAATAACGCATCCACGAACTGGCCTGTCGGCCGTTGATCGGAACTTCGCTGCCCGGCCACATGAAGATCTGGGCGCGCATCCCTTGCCGTTCGACGGTGTTCCAGATCGGCTCACCGCCCCAGAAGTCGGGGAGGCGGACATCGAGCGAATCGAAGACCGAGAGATTTCGGCCGCGTGTGCGGTCGTAAAACTTGTTATTCACCACGCCGTGGTGATCCGGATGGAGTCCCGTGGCCATGGAATAGTGGCTCGGGAAGGTGTTGGACGGGTAGACGGGGAAGATTTCGGCATACGAGCCGACGCGCGCCAGCGAATCGAGTGTCGGTGTATGGCTGCGTCCTGCCAAATCCCAGCGAAAGGCATCCATAGAGAGGATGACCACATAGCGTTTTTCGCGGGGTGTCGAGGCGGTTTTGCGGTGTGGTGCTGCGCAGCTGGTGAGTAGCAGCAGTAGCAGCCAGAAGGTTGTGTGTCTCATTATCGGCAATTTTCTTGCGTGAAGATACAAAAAAAAGTGCTCTTTCGGCAGAAAGAGCACTTCAAAATGAACGAATCGATTATTTCATGTAGCCTTTGATGTAGTGGTGGTGCGCGCCGAAGCGTTCGAAAGCGGCACGATCCAGCTCCTCCTGTGCCGACGGATCGGCAATCGAGATCAGCAGGCGAGCACGCTCCTGAAGCGTTTTGCCATAGAGATCCACAGCACCGTTTTCGGTTACGAACCAGTGAATGTGGTTACGCGTCGTTACCACACCGGCACCGTCAAGCAGCGTCGGGCAGATCTTCGAAACCCCCTTGTTCGTAATCGAAGGCATGGCGATGATCGCCTTGCCGCCCTTCGACAGCGATGCGCCGTAGACGAAGTCGATCTGACCACCTACGCCCGACCAGAATTTCGTACCCAGCGAGTCGGCGCAAACCTGTCCCGTGAGGTCGATCTGCAAGGCCGAGTTGATCGCAACGAAACGGTCGTTCTGTGAGATGATATAGGGGTCGTTCGTATAGCCGACGTCCATCATCAGCACGCCCGGGTTATCGTCGATAAAGTTGTAGACCTTCTTCGATCCCATGAGGAATGTCGAGACCATTTTTCCCGGATCGGTCTTCTTTGCTTCGCCGTTGACCACACCTTTTTCGACCAGCGGCAGTACGCCGTCAGCGAACATCTCGGTATGGATACCGAGGTTCTTGTGGTTGCCCAACTGGCTTAATACGGCATTCGGAATAGCTCCGATGCCCATTTGAAGCGTAGCTCCGTCCTCGATCAGGGCGGCGCAATTTCTACCGATCGCAACCTCGACGTCATTCGGCTCGGAGAACGTGGCTTCGATCAGCGGCGTATCGTCCTGCACGAAGATGTCGATCTTCGACATCGGAATCATCGCCTGTCCGAATGCACGAGGTACATTCTTGTTGATTACAGCGATCACGTGATCGGCGCACTCTACGGCTGCCAGCGTTGCATCGACCGAAGTGCCGAGCGATACGTAGCCGTGTTTGTCGGGTGTCGATACCTGAATCATCGCCACGTTGCACGGTACAGCACCGCAACGGTAGAGCCGCTGCGTTTCGCTCAGGAAGATCGGAATGTAGTCCGCATAACCGCTCTGGGTTACTTTGCGGACATTCGCGCCGACAAAGAACGAATCGAGCTGGAAGATACCCTCGAATCGAGGATCTGCATAGGGTGCAGGCCCTTCGGTGTGGAGGTGATGGACGTGTACATCCTTCAGTTCACCAGCCTCGCCGCGCGCGCACATGGCGTTGATGAGGCACTGGGGTGCCGATGCCACCGAACTGAGGTGGACATGGTCGCCCGACTTGATAACCTTGACTGCCTCTTCAGGCGTTGTAAAATGAATCGGGGTAATCATAGCTGTTTGGGTTGTGTTAGTTGGTTTATAAAAGGGCAACGGCGATCGTCGAAACGTGTCGCCGTTGCTCTTCGGTTGTTTTATTTACGTTTTACTTCGACCTGTTCGTAGCCTTCGACGATGTCGCCGACCTGAATGTCGTTATAGGATTCGATGTTCAGACCGCAGTCCTGCCCAGAGGTGACCTCTTTCACATCGTCCTTGTAGCGTTTGAGCGATCCGAGTTTGCCGGTGTAGATGACGATACCGTCGCGAATCACACGGATCGGGGTGTTGCGTTGCAACTTGCCTTCGCGGACAATACATCCGGCGACTGTGCCGACCTTGGTGATCTTGAAGATCTCGAGCACCTCGACCGAAGCGACGATCTCCTCCTTCATGATCGGCTCGAGCATACCCTCGATCGCGGCCTTGATGTCGTTGATCGCGTCGTAGATGATCGAGTAGAGGCGGATTTCGATCTCCTCCTTCTCGGCCAGTCTGCGAGCCGAAGCCGACGGACGCACTTGGAATCCGACGATGATGGCATTCGAGGCGGCAGCCAGCAACACATCCGACTCCGAAATCTGACCTACGGCAGCGTGAATCACGTTGACCTGCACGGTCTCCTTCGAGAGTTTGATGAGCGAGCCGGACATAGCCTCGATCGAGCCGTCCACGTCACCCTTGACAATGATATTCAGCTCCTTGAACGAGCCGATTGCGATGCGTCGTCCGATCTCGTCGAGTGTCACGTGCTTCTGGGTCATGATGCCCTGCATGCGTTGCAACTGCTCGCGTTTGTTGGCAATTTCGCGTGCCGAGCGGTCGTCGTCCATGACATTGAACGTATCGCCGGCCTGCGGAGCACCGTTCAGACCGAGCACCTGTACCGGAGCTGAAGGCCCTGCGGCTTCGATTTTTCTACCGTTTTCGTTGAACATCGCCTTCACGCGACCGGTGTAAGTTCCCGACAGCAGGACATCGCCCACGCGGAGCGTTCCGGCTTGCACGAGAATCGTCGAAACATAGCCGCGACCCTTGTCGAGCGTCGACTCGATGACCGTACCGTTTGCCTTTTTATTCGGATTCGCCTTCAGGTCGAGCATCTCGGCCTCGAGCAACACCTTCTCCAAGAGTTTGTCGAGGTTGATGCCCTTCTTGGCTGAAATTTCCTGATCCTGATATTTACCGCCCCACGACTCCACCAGATAGTTCATCTGCGAGAGTTGCTCCTTGATGTGGTCGGGGTTGGCATTCGGCTTGTCGATCTTGTTGATCGCAAAAACCATCGGAACGCCTGCGGCCTGTGCGTGGTTGATCGCCTCTACCGTCTGCGGCATGACGCTGTCGTCGGCCGCCACGATGATGATCGCCACGTCGGTGATCTTCGCACCACGAGCACGCATGGCCGTAAAGGCTTCGTGACCCGGGGTATCGAGGAACGTGATCTTCTGTCCGTTCAGCTCGACGCTGTATGCGCCGATGTGCTGGGTGATACCGCCGGCCTCGCCTCCTGTGACATTGGTCTTGCGGATGTTGTCGAGCAGCGATGTCTTACCGTGGTCGACGTGACCCATGACCGTCACGATCGGCGGACGCGAAATGAGATCCTCCTCCGTGTCGTGGTCGTCGGTGATTGCTTCCTGAATCTCGACCGATACGAATTCGGCCTTGTAGCCGAACTCCTCCGATACCACAGCCAACGTTTCGGCATCGAGTCGCTGGTTGATCGAAACCATCAGACCGAGGTTCATGCAGGCCATGATAACCTCCGTCGGCTCGACATTCATCATCGTTGCCAACTCGCTCACGGTTACGAACTCGGTGACCTTGATGATCGAGCGTTCCTGCTCTTCGCGTTCCAGATCCTCGTTCATGCGCTCGGCTACGGCCTCACGCTTCTCCTTACGGTATTTTGATGCTTTGGTTTTCGAACCTTTGGCCGTCAGACGAGCCAAGGTGTCTTTTACCTGCTTCGAAACCTCCTCGTCGCTCACTTCTGGGCGAACTACCGGCTTCGGAGTTTTGTTTGCACTGTTCTTATTGCGACGTCCTTCGCCGGGTCTGGGTTGATTCTGACCCGGACGATTGCCGCCGGGGCGATTCGCCCCGCCTTGTCCGGCCTTGCCTTGTCCCGGTTTGCCGTTTGCTTGCGTACCCTGACCGGGCTTGCCCTGTCCGGCTTTGCCGCCTTGGGCCGTGCCGCTGCGCTGTGCCTTGCTCAAGTCAACTTTCTCCTTCTGAAGACGTTTGCGCTTGTGCTTGCCACCTGCTACATAGCCCGATACGTCCATCGTACCGAGTACTTGCGGGCCGGCCAGCGTGATCGTTGCCGGGCGGAATACGTTATCTTTCGGTGCTGCTTTGCTCTCGGCAGCGGCCGGCTGTGCTGCTGGCTGTGCCGGTTTTGCGGGCGCATGCGATGCCTGTCCCGGAGCTGCTTTTGCCGCCGGTCGCGGGGTCTCACCCTGTCGGCGCATGTGCTGCGCTTCGGGCTTGCGGGACTCCTGTTTCGGCTGTGCAGGCTGTGCCGGTTTGGGTGCAGCGGGTGCAGCGGGTGCTGTTGTGGCTGCTGGTGCGGCGGGTGTTACGGGTGCTTTGACCTCGGGAGCTTTCACTTCGGGGGTCTTGATCTCTGCGGGTTTCACCTGCGGAGCTGTAACCTCTGCGGCCTTTGCCGCGGGGGCTGCAACCACAGGAGGCTCGATCGGTTTGACGACCGGTTTCTCTGCGGGAGCTTCCGGTTCGGCTTTGGGAGTCGGTGCGGAAACGGTCGCGGGAGTCGGTTGGGGCGCAGAAGCCACTTTGGGTTTGGGCGACAGATCGATTTTTCCGAGAATCTTCGGTTGTTGAATCTCGTCTTTTACGCTGATGACATTGCTTTTGATGACCACCTCTTTCTCCTCCTCGCGCTCCTGCTTTATAGCCTCTTCGAGAGTGACGGTCGTTTGCTTCAGTGAGATGCGTTCTCGAACCGATTCGCGTGCGCTTGCGGCGCTGCGATTAGCTCCGAACTCCTTCTCCAGAACGGCGTAAGTATCCGAATCGACCAGCGTATTGGGCGATCCGTCGCTCTTGACACCCTTCTTCTGCATGAAGTCCGTAATGGTGTTTAATCCCACGTTGAACTCTTTTGCAACCTGAATGAGCCTTAATTTTCTTTCGTTACCCATATTTGTGTATTCTCCTTGTTTTCTTTGCGTATTTTGATTATTCGAACTCGGCCTTCAGAATCGACACGACCTTCTGTGCCTGCTCCATCTCCAGATCGGCACGTGCGGCGATCTCTTCGATCGGCAGTTCGAGCACACTCTTGGCGGTGTCGCATCCGACGTTCTTCAACGCCTCGATGATCCACGGTTCGATTTCGTCGGTGAACTCCGAAAGAGCCACGTCCTCCTCCTCGACCTCGCGGTAGACGTCGATGTCGTATCCGGTGAGCATCTTCGAAAGACGGATGTTCAGACCGCCCTTACCGATGGCCAGCGATACCTGATCGGGCTTGAGGTAGACGGCTGCGGTCATGCGCTCCTCGTCGAGGGTGATCGATGAAACCTTCGCCGGGTTGAGCGAACGCTGGATCATCAGCTGCGTGTTGGCCGTGTAGTTCACTACGTCGATATTCTCGTTGCGCAGCTCCTTGACGATCGAGTAGATACGCGATCCCTTCATGCCGACGCAAGCACCGACCGGATCGACGCGTTCGTCGTAGGACTCGACGGCAACTTTGGCGCGCTCGCCGGGGATGCGGACGATCTTCTTGATGGTGATCAGTCCGTCGAAAATTTCGGGAACCTCCTGTTCGAACAACCGCTCAAGGAACTGGCTGGCGGTACGCGAAAGAATGATACGCGGTTGGTTGTTGTTCATCTCCACCGATTTGACGATCGCTTTGATCGTATCGCCCTTGCGGTAGAAGTCGTTGGGAATCTGCTCGGATTTGGGCAGAACCAGTTCGTTTTCGTCATCGTCGAGGATCAGCACCTCCTTTTTCCATACCTGATAGACCTCGCCGGTGATGATGTCGCCGACGCGTTCCGAGTATTTTTCGTAGAGGTTGGCCTTCTCCAGATCGAGAATGCGCGAGGCCAGATTCTGACGCAAGGACAGCACGGTACGCCGGCCGAACGATGCGAGTTTGATCTCATCGGCATATTCGTCGCCGACCTCGTAGGTCGGATCGATCGCCTTGACCTCCGAAACTGCGATCTGCGTGATCGGGTTCTCGACTGCGCCGTCCTCAACGACGGTACGGTTGCGCCAGATTTCGAGGTCACCTTTCTCGGGATTGATGATGACATCGAAATTCTCGTCGGTTTCGTACTGCTTCTGCAAGGCGTGGTGGAATACATCCTCCAGAACGCCGATCATCGTTGGCTTGTCGATGTTTTTCAGCTCTTTGAACTCCGCAAAGTTGCTGATGAGATTCAGATTGTCCATTGTGTTTCGTTTATCTTTTTTTTATCGTTGTATTGTCTTGTCCTCTGGCCTCGGATTGCGGCCGAAGCCTCTTTGGGAGGCCTATTTGAAATCTAAATATTCGCGGGTCGATTTGATCTCGGTGAAGGGGTATTCGCGTACTACCTTGACCAGCTGCTTTTTCTTCTTGCCTTCGATCACCTGTTTCTCCTCGTAGCTGAGCGTCAGCCCCTGCTCGGAAAGCGCGTCGAGCTTGGCCAGAATCTTCACGCCGCTGGTGAGCAGCACTTCGACCGAGCTGCCGATGAGTTTGCGGTACTGGCGCATGCAGCGCAGCTCCGATCCGATGCCGGCCGAGCAGACCGACAGCGAGAAATCTTCCACCTCGCGGTCGAACTGGGCCTCTACGGCGCGGCTCAAGTCGGCGCAAGCGTCGATCTGTACCGAGCTGTCGCTGTCGATAATCAGTTCGATTTCATTCCCTGCCGAGCAGGTGCAGTCGACAACAAACAGGTCGGTATCCTGCAAATGCTGCTCCGCAGCTTCAACTATTTTTTTTGTATCAATCATCTTTCGGGATCGTGTGTATGTATGAAATAAGGGGACTAAACCGTCCCCTTACCTCTGCGCATTGTCTTTCGACGATGCAAATATAGTGAAATTATTTTATATACCAATATTTATAGTGATTTTTTACTCCTCATCTCGCGTTTTTGGGGCATAAGGCTTGATGACGCCGCGCTGGGAACTGCGAATTGAGAGCAGCAGGGCATCGCGTTCGGCACTTTGCGGCACTTGCTTCTCCACCTCGTCGCAGCCGTTCAGGTAGTTCAACCCGCTCTGGAAGAGAATGCGGCAGGCGTCGTGAATCTCGTTGATGCGCTCCGGGGTGAAGCCGCGGCGCGAGAGTCCGATCTTGTTGATGCCGGCAAATCGCAGGGTGTCGTTGCGCACGATGATAAACGGCGGAACATCCTGACCCAGAAGCGCTCCGCCCTGAATCATCACGTGGTCGCCGATGTGCGTCCATTGGTGGATCGCAGCATGGCCGCCGAGGACGACCCAGTCGCCGATATGTACCTCTCCGGCGAGCGATACCCGATTGGCAATCACGCAGTTGCTACCGATAACACAGTCGTGGCCGACGTGTACATAGGCCATCAGCAGGTTGTGGTTGCCGATGCGGGTTGTTCCCGTTGAGGCTGTGCCACGGCTGATCGTGACGTATTCGCGGATGTCGTTGTAGTCGCCGATCTCGGCGGTCGTGATCTCTCCGGCGAACTTCAGGTCTTGGGGCAGGCAGGCCACCGATGCTGCTGTGTGTATTTTGCATCCTTTGCCGATTCGTGCGCCGTCGTGGATGATTGCGCCCGGGCCGATCCAGCAATCGTCGCCGATGGTAACGTCGCCGGCAATGTAGGCAAACGGTTCTACGGTTACGTTGCTACCCAACTTGGCGTCGGGGTGAATATAGGCTAATTGACTGATCATCGCATCATTTTTTGTTTTTGACTATCTGAGCCATCAGCACCGCTTCGCAGGCGAGCGTCTCGCCGACAAAGGCTTTGGCTTCGACCAACGCCACACCGCGGCGAATGGGTTCGAGCAGGTGGATTTCGAATTGCAGGGTGTCGCCCGGCACGACTTTGCGTTTGAATTTCACGCCGTCGATCTTCATGAAATAGGTCGAGTAGTTCTCCGGATCGGGGACGCTGCTCAACACCATGATGCCGCTACATTGCGCCATCGCCTCGACGATCAGCACACCCGGCATCACCGGCTCTTCGGGGAAGTGTCCCACGAAGAACGGCTCATTCATCGTGACGTTCTTGATGCCGGCAACCGAGCTGGGATCGCAATGGAAGATGCGGTCGACCAGCAGGAACGGCGGTCGGTGGGGAAGCATCTGGCGGATCTGGTTGATGTCGTAGAGTGGCGGTTTGCGGCAGTCGTAGGTGTAGCGGGGTTTCTCGCCGGCCTTACGGATCGTGTGCTTGAGTTGCTTCATGAACTCGGTGTTGGCGAAGTGGCCCGGGCGGGTTGCCCAGACGCGGCCTTTGATGCGCACGCCCAGCAGGGCGAAGTCGCCTAACAGGTCGAGCAGTTTGTGGCGCGCCAACTCGTTGTTGCAGCGCAACTCGAGGTTGTTCAGGTAACCGGCCTTGATCTCGATATCGGGTTTGTTGAAGAGCTTCTTGAGGTGGTCTAACTGCTCGTCGGGGACGGGGTTTTCGACCACGACGATCGCGTTGTCCAGATCTCCGCCCTTGATCAGGTTCATCTTTATCAGCGGTTCAAGCTCGTGCAGGAAGACGAACGTGCGGCATGGAGCGATCTTGTCGCCGAAATCGTCGCCGGGGTTGAACGTGGCGTATTGGTTGCCGATGACCTTCGAGTTGTAATCGACATGCAGCGAGACCGAAAATTCGTCGTCGGGGTAGAGTATGATCGCTACGCCCTTGTCGGGAATTGTGTAGACCATCTTCTCGGTGACGTGGTAGTAGTGGCGTTCGGCCTCCTGCTCGATCGTGCCTGCGGCTGTGATCGCCTTGGCATATTCGCGCGCCGAACCATCCATGATCGGGGTTTCGGGGGCATTGATGTCGATCAGGGCATTATCCACGCCGAGCGTCCAGAGAGCCGACATGATATGCTCGATCGTGCAGACGCGGTTGCCGGCGACCTCGATCGTCGTACCGCGCGACGTGTCTACGACATGGTCGCACAAGGCGGGTATTATGGGTTGTCCTTCGAGGTCGATGCGACGGAATACGATTCCGGTGTTGGCCTCGGCGGGATTCACGGTCATGGTCACTTTGACGCCCGTATGAAGCCCTTTGCCCGAAAAAGAGATCGGGGCTTTCAGCGTTTGTTGTTTGGTAGACATAAGCAGTGTTTATAATATTTGCGCGCAAATATAGTAAAAAATCGGTAAAAAACGCTACTTTTGCTCGAAATTCTGACAGGTAGCAATGACTCATACACCCCAAGATAACCCACCGAAGCCGGTGCGCAAGCCGCGCTTGCGACTGCCTTTCGACAACCGCCATAAGGACGCCGGAACATGGACGTTCGACCACCGTATTGGCTTGTGCGTAACGCTGATAGCCTATCTTGTTCTGATGATTGTTTTCGTGTCGTCGAAGATCGTTGTCGGGCGAAAATCCCACCAGCAGGGGCTGTTTATCGACCTGCAAACGCTCGCCGAGTTGGAACAGGAACGGGATCGGCTCGAGCAGGAGATTCGCGACAAACAGCGCGATCCGATCGACTGGAAAAGCGTCCAAAATCAGGTGTCGAACGAAAATGCGCTGAACGAAAAACTCAAGGACGACCGCGGTACGAATGCCGCGGAGCTGAATCGCGAAGCCGCCGAGGCCGAGGCTCGCATGCGTGCCAACCGCGAAGCCTACGAACAGGGGCTGGCCGAGGAGCGCGCCATTCGCGAACGCAACGGCGGTCAGGGTAACGACCAGCAGCGCGAAGACCGCAAGATCAAAGGCCGGGTGACGGTGTCGTTTTCGCTGGTCAACCCCGTGCGTCATGAGCGTCACCTCGAAATTCCGGCCTACCAATGCGAGGGCGGCGGTGAGGTGCTGCTCGAGGTTACGGTCGATCGCGGTGGCAAGGTGCTCAACGCGCGCGTCAAAGAGGGTGGCGATGACTGTATGCGCGAATCGGCACTGCGGGCGGCATACCTCTCGCGGTTCAATATCGACGATTCTGCACCGGCAAAACAAACCGGCACGATTACATATACTTTTATTCCCCAATGATTTTTTAGCTCGGTGCGCATTTTGTACGAATTTTTTTCTAAATTTGTCCTCGAATTTGTGACCTATGCGTAAATTGATCTTGATAATCGCGTTTCTGTGCAGTCTGCTCGTTGTGACGGGCGGACGGGAAGTGCGTGCTTCGGTCAACAATACCACCCCCTCCTCGCTGACAATCGGCCACGAACTCTCGACCGAGTGGCAATGCGAGCGGATCTACAATTCGGATCTGGGCATGCCGCGTCTGGTGGATGCCCCTGCGGCGACGTGTGCCGCCCCCTCTACGGTGCGTGCCGTTACCGTACACCCGTCGCTCGTGCCGATGCTCCTGCATGCGGTCGTTGCGGCGAAGCCCCATGAGCTGAAACAAATTTCAACCTCCGATTTCATTATCCGATATGCCGCTACGCGGGCTGTTGATTACTATATCTATTGCCTACGCCGGCTCATTATTTAGTGCTTGTATTTTTTTCTCTCGAACAAACGAAAAAAATACAATTACTTAATAATGAAAAAATAATGGATAAAATAAAAATTTGCGAGGCGATGTACGCCTTGCCTAACGGCGTAGTGGTACGTCGTCGTAAGTCGCTACTGATTCCTGTGGTTCTGTTTGTTGCCGGTGTTGCCCTGTTGATGGTCAACATGTCGGTCGGTGCAGAACTGACCAACAACCTGCGTTCGGCACTCGTCTTCATCGGCGGCGGCCTTGCCTTGGGCGGAATGATCACCTTTGTCGGACGCACGTTTGGCGCACACGGAGTTCCGTACTATGCCCAGGGGCGTTGCTACCTGCGCTACGACGAGCTCTATTTCGAGCGTGCCCACCGCGATGTGGTCGCTCAATATGTCGAAGCGGGTCGTTTGCAGCAGCTTTTGGCGATGAACCAGACGCATGTTCCGGCCATTGCCGTGGCCATTTACCGCACGCCCGACAACCGGTTTGCCGCCATGCAAGCCTTCGAGTATACCGAACTGGAGTACCGGCCGCTGACCGGATTGAAAATTGTAGAATAAGTGACATCCTAAAAGAGAGAAAAAGAGTTGCATGATTAACCTGACCGGAGAAAATATCGTACTGATCGGAGCTTTATTGCTCTTTGTGGCAGTGGTTGCCGGCAAAGTAGCACACCGATTCGGTACGCCTGCTTTGCTGCTGTTTCTCGGCGTCGGGATGCTTTTCGGACTCGATTTTATCTCTTATCGCTCGGTCGAAATGACCCAGTTTGTCGGGATGATAGCCCTGTGCATCATCCTCTTCACGGGTGGTATGGACACCAAATACACCGAAATTAAAACCGTAATTGCCCCCGGCGTGGTACTGGCCACGGCCGGTGTGGTGATGACGGCACTGGCCTTGGCCGGATTCCTATGGTTTGTTGCGCCGTGGCTGGGGTTCGAAATCTCCTTCCCGCTGGCGATGCTGCTTGCCTCTACGATGTCGTCGACCGATTCGGCATCGGTGTTCTCTATCCTGCGAAGCAAAAAACACGGGCTGCACGAACAGTTGCGCCCGTTACTGGAGTTGGAGAGTGGTTCGAACGACCCGATGGCCTACATGCTCACCATGTTGATGATCGGGGTGGTGACCGCCTCGTCGGGTGGAAGTAGTCTGGGCATGAAATTGCTGCTCTTCGTCGTGCAAATGGGGGTGGGCGCGTTGTCTGGCTACCTGATCGGACGCTTGGCGGTCTGGACGATCAACCGCATTGATCTGGTCAACCGATCGCTCTATTCGGTGCTGCTGCTGGCATTCATCTTCTTCTCGTTCGCCTTGACCGACTTGGTCGGCGGCAACGGCTATCTGGCGGTCTATCTGGCCGGACTGATTGTCGGCAACAACAAACTGGTGCAGAAACGGCCGTTGACGGTCTTCTTCGACGGATTTACGTGGCTCATGCAGATCGTGATGTTCCTGACGCTGGGACTTTTCGTGAACAGCCGCGAGCTGTTGCAACCCGAAGTCCTGTTGCTGGGCGGACTGGCCGGAGGCTTCCTGATTCTGGTTGCGCGCCCGCTTTCGGTCTTTGCCTGTCTTGCCCCTTTCCGCCGTTTTTCGACCAAGGCGCGGCTCTACATCTCGTGGGTCGGATTGCGCGGTGCGGTGCCGATTCTTTTTGCACTCTCTCCGATGCTGGCTGGGGTCGAAAATGCCGGGCTACTCTTCAATGTCGTCTTTCTGGCTACGATTATCTCGCTTGTGGTGCAGGGTACGACCGTCAGTGGTGTGGCCAATCTGTTGGGACTGGCCTACCGGGAACGCGAGTCGACCTTCAGCCTGAACCTCCACGACGAGATCAAATCGGGACTTACCGAGGTGGAGGTTAACGCAGGGATGATCGAGGGCGGATCGACGCTTCAGCAGATCAGTTTGCCCGAACATACGCTGGTGATGATGGTTTGCCGCGACGGTGAATATTTTGTGCCGCAGGGAAATACGGCACTTCGGCTGGGGGATAAACTGCTGGTGATCTCCGATCGCAGCGAGGAGCTGGAGTCAATCTATCGCAACATGGGAATCGACGAGGTGACCAAACTCCGTTGATGCTTCGCCGAAGGGGAAGGTCGGCAACGCCGCTATCGGCGGTTGGGCGTTATCGAGAGAAGGGATCTTGCAGTAATTCTTGTTGGTGAATTTCTTTTTAAGGGAGCATCGTTTTTGTTCTCAGGCAGCAGCTCGCGGGGACGGCTCGAAGCGAAGCGAAGAGCAGGCCTCCGCATGGCGGAGCTGCGGCCTGCCGGCTTGCTACGCAAGCCGAAAATAACTCCTCGGGAAAATCTCTCGACCTAATCCCAAATGGAGGTATCAGCAAAGATTACGGCCTAATTCTGGTACAGAATTCTATGCAGCAGCATCTCGCCGCGGGCGATGATTTCGCTATTGAAAAAGAGGATGTTGGCCGGAATTTTTTTCACGGCCAAAGCAAACGTCGCTTCGTCTTCGGGGTCGATTAGTGGGGTAGTGCATAGCGACAACGTGCGCAGCCGCTGCCACAGCGCAGCCGAGATGCAGAGCATCTCCAACCGTCCGACCGGGCGGCTGAGCAACGACAGCGACCGCATCAGCGGTTCGGCATGGAGCTGGGCGACGATGAACAGGTAGCACGTTGCGCGACGGCTTTCGTGGCGACCGGGCTGGGTGCTCAACTCCGCAGCGGCATTCAGCGCACCGAAAGTCCAACCCATCAGTTGGTCGTAGCCCCGTTCGCCGGCCGGATCGCCGGTGACCTCCAGCAGACGCAGCGTCCGATAGAGTGCCTCGCCGAGCAGAGCCGGTTGCTCCGATGCGAAGATCCGTTGCCAAGAGAGCAGTCGCCTGAAGATAGGGACTGCCGCTTGCAGACGCCTAAGATCGTCTCTAATAGATGCTTCAACGACTGTTGTTGCGGCTTTCTCGATTGGTTCCATTTAAGTAATGGGCTGTCCGGCTCCGGGCAATTACGCATAAAGAAAAGTGTGGAGCCGTTCGTTTATCTGATACGAGGTTCTGGAATACCCTTACACAAAACAAACAATACCCCACACCGAATAGAATATATATCATGAATTGATACATAACTATACACGGTGACGAGTGTCGTACTGCCTATCCCTTGTGTAATGAAATTTTCCAGATTTCGTATCAAGGATAAAAGCGAAACACTTTCATCAAACTATGTTGGCCGATATTTTCGGTTGAACAAAGATAGAAAATGTTTTCGAAATACAACACGCTTCCGGGGTATTGATGTGCAAATTTCATACAAAATATTCAGATTATCAAGTTTGAATGATTTTTTCGTGTATGGCACGTGGAGAATGATAGCTCCTTGATTTGCCGCCTTTTGCCCTTCAAATCGACTTTCGACTGCCCGATTTGCCTCCGATATGCGGGGTGCAATCGCCCGAAAGTAAATAAAAATATGAATTATTGTGATTTTTCTAACAATAATTTTATATATTTGTCTTATTGTTTATAAACTCTAATCTAAAAGACATGGAACAAACCAATGTACGGGAGTTGCAGGATGTCGTGATTCGCTTTTCGGGCGACTCGGGCGACGGTATGCAACTTACGGGCACGCTCTTTTCCGACACATCGGCCATGCTGGGTAACGGGATCTCAACCTTCCCCGACTATCCGGCCGAAATTCGCGCTCCGCAAGGTACGGTAGCGGGCGTATCGGGTTTTCAGGTGCATTTCGGCGACCACCGCGAATTGAACCCCGGCGATTATTGCGATGTGTTGGTGGCGATGAACCCCGCAGCACTCAAGGCCAATCGCAAATGGCTTAAGGCGGGTGCAACGGTCATTATCGATGGCGACTCGATCACCGAGGAGCATCTCAAGAAGGCGGGATTTGCGACTCTCGACCTGATTGCCGAGCTGAAGCTCGACGAGTACAATGTCGTCATTCCCGACATCACCTCCATGACACGCGATGCGCTTGCGCAGACGGGCCTCGACAACAAGTCGATGTTGAAGTGTAAAAACATGTTTGCGCTGGGCATCTGCTTCTACCTCTATAATAGACCCGAGGAGCATGCACGCCGCTACTTGGATTCGAAATTTGCAAAGAAGAATCCCGCGGTGGCCGAAGCGAACAAACTGGCCATTGACGCCGGATATAACTACGCGGCCAACACCCACCAGTTTGCCAATACCTATACGGTTGCCCCTGCCAAATTGGAGAAGGGCACTTACCGTTCGATCAACGGAAACGTAGCTGCGGCATGGGGACTCTGCGCGGCAGCCGAAAAGGCTTCGCGGCCGCTCTTCTGCGGCTCGTATCCGATCACTCCGGCGACGGTCATTCTCGAGGAGCTGGCCAAACGCAAGGATCTGGGTGTGAAGACCGTGCAGGCCGAAGACGAAATCGCCGGCATCTGTACGGCGATCGGAGCGGCTTTTGCCGGCAACTTCGCTGTGACTACGACCTCCGGCCCGGGCTTGTCGCTCAAGAGCGAGGCGTTGGGTTTGGCCGTGATGACCGAACTGCCGTTGGTGGTGGTCGATGTGCAACGCGGCGGCCCGTCGACGGGTCTGCCGACCAAAACCGAGCAGAGCGATCTGGCTCAAGCCCTCTACGGCCGGAACGGCGAATGTCCGGTGGCTGTGGTGGCTGCCTCGTCGCCGAGCGATTGTTTCCACTACGCCTTCGAGGCGGGACGGATCGCCATGGAGCACATGACGCCCGTCATTCTTCTCTCGGACGGCTTTATCGCCAACGGCTCCGAGCCGTGGCGCATCCCCTCGATGAGCGACTATCCGACCATAACACCTCCCATCGTCGACGTTGCACCCGAAGGCGGCTTCATGCCCTATGTGCGCAACGAGAAGTTAGCTCGCGGCTGGGCATTCCCCGGCAAGGTGGGCTTGGAACACCGTGTCGGCGGTCTGGAGAAGGACAGCGTGAAGGGCTGCATCTCCAATGATCCGGCCAACCACCAGAAGATGGTCAACCTGCGTGCTGCCAAGGTGGCCAAGGTGGCGGAGGAGATTCCCGAACAGCGCGTTTGGGGTGCTGACGAAGGCGATCTGCTGGTTGTCGGGTGGGGCGGAACACGCGGCCACCTGCAAAATGCTGTGGACGAGATGCGTCAGGAGGGCAAGCGGGTTTCGCTTTGCCACTTCAACTACATCAATCCGCTTCCGCGTGGTGTGCGCGAGATTTTCGCGAAGTTCCGCCGGATTGTCGTCTGCGAGCTGAACGAAGGCCAGTTCGCCAACTACCTGCGCCAACAGATGCAGGAGTTTACCTATGAGCAATTCAACAAATGCGAGGGACTGCCCTTCACGGTGGTCGAACTCAAACAAAAATTCGAATCCTTATTGAAATAACGCCATGGCAGAATATAAATATACCCCCGCGGACTTCAAGAGCGACCAAGAGGTGCGCTGGTGTCCCGGATGCGGCGATCACGCCATTCTGAATGCCGTGCAGCGCGCGTTGCCCGAAATCGCCGATGCAACCGATACACCCCACAACCTATTCACATTCGTGTCGGGTATCGGCTGTTCTTCGCGCTTCATCTACTACATGAAAACCTACGGTTTCCACTCCATTCACGGCCGCGCAAATGCGGTGGCTACGGGTGTCAAGGTGGCCAATCCCGAGTTGGCAGTCTGGGTCACGACCGGTGACGGCGACTCGCTGGCTATCGGTGGTAACCACTTCATCCATGCCATTCGCCGCAATGTCAACCTGAATGTTATCCTCTTCAATAACGAGATCTACGGCTTGACCAAAGGCCAGTATTCTCCGACATCGAAGCTGGGTAAAATCACCAAGACATCGCCTTACGGTACGGTGGAGAAGCCGTTCAACCCCGGCGAATTGGTGATCGGTGCGCGAGGAACATTCTTTGCCCGCTCGATCGACATGGAGGTCAACCTCTCGAAGGAGTGTCTGATCGCTGCGGCCAAACACCACGGCATGTCGGTGGTTGAAATGATGCAGAATTGCGTGATTTTCAACGATAAAACACACGCCGCATTCGCAGCCGACAAAGCCACACGCGCCGAGCACACCATTACGTTGCGCCACGGCGAGAAGATGCTCTTCGGTGCCAACAACGAAAAAGGGCTGGTGCTGGAGCAGATGAAACTCAAGGTGGTAACCCTCGGCGAGGGGGGCTATACGCTCGATCAGGTGCTCACGCACGATGCCCACGAATCCGACACGACGCTGCATACGATGCTTGCCGCCATGAAATATCCCGACTATCCGGTGGCTCTGGGCGTGATCCGCTCGGTCGAAGATGCCTCGGTATACGATGAGGCGGTGGCAAAACAGGTGGAGCAGGTCAAGGCTTCGAGCAAGATCCACTCGGTAGACGAATTGCTCCGCTCGGGTTCGACTTGGGAGGTGTAAGCCTTTGATGAAGAGAAAGTAAAAAGTGAAACGGGGTGGCGGATGAGTTTGCTGCTTCGGGTTGCCGGGATGCCGCCGCAGGGTGCGTCTCGTGCGATATTTCACTTTTTACTTCCCCTTCTCTTTTTTCGCTGCTACCCGGATTTGCAATTTTTCCGTTCGATTTTTTGGTAATAAAATTTTTTCTTCTACCTTTGCGTAGTCCAAAGGGGGATTAGCTCAGCTGGTTAGAGCGCTTGCATGGCATGCAAGAGGTCACGAGTTCGAATCTCGTATCCTCCACCATCGGAAAAGCCCCTGCATACGCATCGGGATGCCATTTAGAAGAAACTGCCATTGTTTGGTGGTTTCTTTTTTTGTGCCGATATCTGCGTGGGGCGCGGGTGGGGTGCGAGCCTCGAGCTTGCCTCGAAGGTTGCAAAGTCTGCCGCCGATGTTTTCGATCCTCGAGCTTGGTCGAGAGGTCGCAAAGGTTGCAGGGGTTCGATCCTCGAGCTTGGTCGAGAGGTCGCAAGGGTTGCAGGGGTTCGATCCTCGAGCTTGGTCGAGAGGTCGCAAGGATCTTTCCGGCTCGCTGCTCATTAGCCGTTCTCCGCGAGCTGCTGACTGAAAAAGGGCTGACGCGTACTAACCGTTTGTGTCGAGAGTTAGCAAAGGTCATGCGAAATGGGTTGTCCTCGAGCCTCGAGCTTGTCGAGAGGTCGCAAGAATCTTTTCGGCTTGCGTTAGCGAGCCGGCAGTCCGCAGCTCCGCCCCGCGGAGGACTGCTATTTCGCATAGCTGCATAGCCGTCTCCGCGAGCTGCCGACTTGAAAGAGTCGTTGTGAATTGAAAAACAGGCGTCAGATTCGGGCGTTCTTGAAAATCAGGGTGCTGCTGCATTATTGCTTGTTCGTTAAAACTATTTTTTTATCATTTAATATTAAAGTGGCATTGTCGCCCTGTATGGTTAATTTTGCCTCATTTCCTTTGTATTCAGCCCCTTTTGCCCAAGATTGAGTTTGGGCAAGCTTTTTTTCTAAATCACCGCTCTGTATAAGCACAGTGGGGACTTTCGGATTTGTATTAAAAATAATGTTATACTCTTTTTTGTCGTCGCCTATGTATTGTTGGAGAGTATATCCATCATTCATATCGGGTTCGGTTTCAAGTTCAGTTTTGTTGAGAATGTAATTTTCCGCCAATTCGCCGGTAATTACTTTGTTGTCAGCGTCTAATTGAAACAGTTGATTTTCTCCAATTAAGTAGCTGTTTCCACCAATCGTAATAATGGATTTATCTTTTGACCAAGTGAATTTGCCTTTGGTCGTTTCTGGTTTATCTTTAGACTCTAAATAATCGGTTGTTTTTTCGTAAGTTCCGTCCTCATTTAAGCTAATAAGTGTATTTATGCCGCGACCGGAACCACAAGCCATTACTCCAAAATAGGTTCCAGGCCAGTCTATGGCGTTTTTGGCATTGTGCTCATCTACCGTATTTGTAGTAAATGCTGTTTGCGTTTTTGCGATTCTTTTTTTACAAGCTGCAACAACGATTAACAAAGCTGCCAACACTAAAATAATTTTTCTTGTTTTCATTTTCAAAAAGTTGTTTCGAATTTTGAGATGCAAATATAATATCTTGAATATAAGTATGCTGCTTGTGTTTTACCTCGTTGCGTTAGCTTGTTAATACATAAGTTGTGACCATATATCCAATCCACCTAACGGATAAACAGTGGCAAGTTATAAAAAATATCTAAATATACAACTGTTTTTCATAATGAGCAGATTTGTAGTTAGTTATTCTGTACTTTTTGCGAAAGCTCTGACAGCCAGGATTTTAATGCCTGGCTATACCTTTCTTGTAATTGTCATTCTTCTCGGACTATCCATGTGGGGCACAGTTGGGGTTTGATCTTGCCCGAGGTTGCCCTCGAGCCTGCCTCGGATGTTTTCGATCCTCGAGCTTGGTCGAGAGGTCGCAAAATCTGCCGTCGATGTTCTCGATCCTCGAGCTTGGTTGAGAGGTCGCAAAATCTGCCGTCGATGTCCTCGATCCTCGATCCTCGAGCTTGTCGAGAGGTCGCAAAAGAATTTTGGTCGATATCTGTTTTCGGCTTGCGTTAGCGAGCCGGCAGTCCGCAGCTCTGGCCTGCGGAGGACTGCTATTCGCGTTGCTTCATAGCTGTCCCCCGCGAGCTGCTGACTGAAAAGGGCTGACGCGTACTAACTGTTTGTGTCGAGAGGTCTCAAGGATCTTTTCGGCTTGCGCAGCGAGCCGGCAGTCCGCAGCTCTGGCCTGCGGAGGACTGCTATTCGCGTTGCTTCATAGCTGTCCCCCGCGAGCTGCTGACTGAAAAGGGCTGACGCGTACTAACTGTTTGTGTCGAGAGGTCTCAAGGATCTTTTCGGCTTGCGTTAGCGAGCCGGCAGTCCGCAGCTCTGCCCTGCGGAGGACTGCTATTTCGCGTTGCTTATAGCCGTCTCCGCGAGCTACTGACTGAAAAAAGGCTGACGCGTTTTGGTGAAAATAGTTCGCGACCTCTCGACGGGGCTCGAGGATCGAGAACAGAATACTTGCGACCTCTCGACGGGGCTCGAGGATCGAGACCCTGCAACCTTTGCGACCTCTCGACGGAGCCCGAGGATCGAAACCCTGCAACCTTTGCGACCTCTCAACGGAGCTCGAGGATCGAGACCCTGCAACCTTTGCGACCTCTCGACCAAGCTTGGAGCTCGACAGCCCCCCCCTTCCCTCCATGAAACCGCTTTTCGCGTGGGTTATCGCCGAAATTTTTTTGTTTGCCGTTGCCGAATTTTGGCAGGGTGGACATTTAGGGTGATGAAATCATTGCAAAGATTTGATTTTCA
>CAZHEY010000035.1:0-22069 GCA_964532025.1 uncultured Alistipes sp.
ATGGAATCAGCCCTATTTTTATTCTCCTCTCTAAAAGTTTTATCGGACAGCAATATAAAATATTAATTTTACGGCGTTTAACGTACTTTGTCAGCGTCTGACTTTTGCTTTTCAAATAGTCAAAGCTATTAGGCATGCGTGGTGTCTATTCCGCTCATGCTGTAATTTTTGATTCTAAGTTAGTTATAATAACTTAGGTCCTCTGGTCTCGTGCTTGAATTAAGTTAGAAAGATCAGATGACCCTATTGTCAATAAATCCCTGCATAAGAAGAGATGATGAATTTCTAAAAAAGGTTATTCGAATTATAATAGTTTTACCCACTTACTATGTCCATTTCACAAACAAATTTATGCTTGTTTTGAATGCATATAGATGTATTGGATGTTTTTTCTAATGTCTTATATGAAAATTAGGCCATTATTGACCAGAGAACCATTACGGTTAATCCTATGAACACACTTATAGCTATGTTTATGGCTTGCCATTTTGACTTGAGTGTCTTTTCGCTATAACAATAACTCAATTCATTGTTGTTGCCATGGGATTGTTGATCTGATTTATCACATAAGGTAACAGCGACCATTGAAATAACACATAACGCGAATATGATAATGCAGATATGTAAAAAAGGGATACTTGTGATCAATAAAACGAATGAGTTGTCTATGCCGCAATTCTTGACCAGAACATCACATGCAAATCTAAATACCCCCAAAGCTCCTCCAAAAATTAGTGTGAATATTGCCGATCGTGCAGTAGCTCGCTTCCAGAACACGCCAAGCAGGAATACTGCCGCAATAGGTGGACTTATGTATGATTGTACGGATTGCATGTATTGGTATATCTGAGTATTCATGTTTTGGATTATAGGTATCCAAGCCAAGCCTACCAGAACGATAACAATCGTGAAGATACGTCCTGCTAACACTAACTGCTTATCATTACTTTCAGGTCTAATTTTTTTGAATATATCAAATGTAATTAATGTGGATGTTGCGTTGAACACTGAACTTAGAGACGAGATAAGTGCAGATAGTAGTGCTGCAAGCATTAGCCCTGCCAACCCTTTTGGCATTAGTCTGGTTAGCAGGAGTGGATAAGCATTGTCAGGATTCGCGGCTAATTCTGTAGGCCACAGTGCCATGGCGATCATGCCCGGAAGAATAAACAAAACGACTGGAAATATTTTAAGGAAAGCCACCAAATTAATCCCTGTTTGAGCTTGATTCAGATTTTTAGCGGACAGAGCCTTTTGTACAATAAACTGATCGGTTGACCAGTACCAAATGCCGAGGATGAAAATTCCCAGCGTCATTCCTAACCAAGGGAAATTTGGATCTGAGACGCTCCGAATCATATCGAAGTGTTCTGATGGTAGGGCATTGATCAATTCGCTAAATCCTCCCACCTTATACATTCCGATAATTACCAATAATAATGACCCGACAATTAGGATTATTGATTGTACCATATCTGCAATGATAACTGCAGAAAGTCCACCTAAGATTGTGTATATTCCAGTAACGCATACTAAAATAAGTGCTGACGTCATAAAGTCCCATCCCATGATGTACTTTAACAAGATACCACCCGCAAACAATGCTACCGATATTTTGGTGAAGATATAAGCTACGATCGAGATACACGAAAGATACCATCTACATGAAGCGTTGTATCTGCGTTCGAGGAATTCCGGCATAGTGTATACCTTTGATTTGAGGTAGTAAGGCAAAAATACCCATCCAAGCATAAATAGACAAAATACAGCGACCCACTCGTATGCTCCCATAACTAAGCCTACTGCTGCGCCACTCCCCGCCAAACCGATAAGGTGTTCGCTGGAGATATTGGCTGCGAATATACTCAAGCCGATAGCCGGCCATTTACTGTTGCGACTAGCAAGAAAGTACTGCTCGGCAGATTTCGTTCGACGTGAGAAATAAATCCCCAAAGCAAATAAGAATATAAAATAACAACCGAGGATGATCCAATCAAATAAATTTAATTCCATAATTCTTGAGATTACAGATTACGCACAATTTCGGATGCTATGCGACACCACTTGATGGCATTGTCGGCACTGCCTCCTAATGTATGGTTATCTTTCATTATTATTTCTATGTGACAATCTTTGGTTTGTTCCAGAATCGTCTCAAGACTTTTGCGTATTTCATGCTCATCTGCATGCGCTGTTGCCAGTGGAGTGGGTGATGGTTTTACGGACATAACATAGTTATTTGTCAATTGTTCTGCCATCTTATTTAGATCAGCCCAAGGCGATGCAGAGACTCTGCGCAATCTTGGAATTTTACTTACGTATTGCCATCTTGGGTTAATTGGCTCACAACAACCGTAGCAGTTTAATCCGAAACGCTCCATGATCGTTAATTGATATGGAAAAATGAACTCTCCAAACATTTCAGGTGATACACCAACGGTCTCTTGGCTTTCGCAAAATCCCCACATGTCAGAAGTCTTTACTCTTTGCCCAGAGGGTATTGACGACGGCAGAGAGTCGGTCCACCCAAATCCACCCGATCCGACGTATGCCCCCTCCGTGTTGAGAGATAGCAGTCCGTTGTTTTGAAGATAATCAAGTTTGTGGTGCACTGAATCCGATAGAAACTTCATCATTTGATGCACCCAATCTGGGTATAAAATCATATCCATCATTAGATTTTCTAGACCACGAAGTTTAATGTAGTCCCACGTCATTCCGAGTGTCCACCACCACAAACCTCGTTGCCGTACAGGCATAATATCGGCAAAAAGGTCTTGAGCTATTTCCCGCACTCGACGACTTTTTGCTACATCAATGTTAATCTGAGGAATCCGTAACTTGGGAAAGTCCCGTTCGTAATCCGTAATTGGCGATATGTAGTGAAATGATCCAGAAGAAGAGGTTCTCTCTTCAATTTCAGATAACCCATACCCTGAATCATTATAGAAATACGGAACGTAGAATACTCCTTCGATAACTCTATCATCTTTCATCTGCTCTGCCCAGAAAATCTCCTTTCTAAGTGACATTTCCCATACTCGCAGAAGTGGATCTGAACATAAAATCTGATCTTGAGTTATAATTTCATTCCAGCCATTCTCGGGATCACAAAAGATCAACGGGCGTGTAGATTGCAGATCATTGTGGGCTGTCCAAAGTTTCTTTTTGATCGTCTCTATAGGTCTTGCGGATAGCTCCGCAACCCTCAATGCAAGTTCACGAAGAACTTTACGTTCATCAAAGGATATTTTGAATGATGTATCGATCCCCTCAATATTACTAAGACCAGCTGCGGTTTGTTCCATCGACGGATCACGTAAGATTTTGTTCATGTAATTATAGTGTTGTTTAGGTTTTGAGATAAATTTATATTTTATAGTATAATGAAACGATTAATGACCGATTAACGAAGGATGGAAATTTGTTAATCTTTTTGCGGATCACTGTAGTAAGCGTAAATAAAGCACTTTTGGCAGGCGTGGCAATAGAAATAGATTGGGATATTTTAATTAAAATTATTACCTTAGCAATCCATTGATAACTTCAAACCAACCCTGAATTTATATATGAAATCTTACTGTCTTTATATTATACTACTAATTATTGTGTATCCATCCAATCTCATGTCACAAGGGTTAGGATTTGACCGCATGGGGTATATAAAGGGAGATACAACGAGTAGTTTAACTATTTTTGAATATAGCCATCCAGTATGTAACACTCGCTTAGTTATAGATTTTGAATTAGCATTCGATCAGGTTATACATAGTGGTTATATATTGAAAATCAGCGATAAAAAAGACGGGGACTTTGTGCCTATATCGTTGGTAACCTCATGTTTGTATGATAAAGGAGTTTCATTTGTACTAAATAAAGAGCCGGTCGCATGTCTGACATCGGATACCATACCAAATGAACGATTAGGGGTAAATCACTGGATTAAGGTGCGTCTTGAGCTAAATCTACACAAAGACTCATTAAAATTTAATATTGGTGAAGATTCCTTTTCATTTTCCGATGTCGGCCTATGTCCCAAGCTAAATCCGGATTTGCGTTTTGGGACCAGTACGTTTTCGGAGGAGTTGCCGCAGTTCCAGATCAGAAACCTGCGGGTTGCTTGCGACGACATGCAATATGATTTCCCATTAGACGAAACCTCCGGCTCAGCCGTACATACCTCAAAAGGCGAGGTGGTGGGCAAAGCTATAAGACCGCTATGGTTGATTAAAAATTCATACGATTGGCGCAAACTATATTCACATAAGGCGAGCCAAATAGCATATGTAAACTATTATCGTAATCAGTTTATTTTCTGTCATGGCGACTCTGTGTTTAAGGTTAATCTGAGAACCCTTACAACTGAAAGATATTCGATGAACAATCCGTGTAATATCGTTCCGGTACTTGGCGTAAGCGTTATGGCGCAACAAAGTGCTAAGTTGTATGCCTATGAGTTAGAACGTTATAGTGGAGCGAAATCGGCAGTCGCGGTTTTCGATCTGGAGACCCAGAAGTGGAATAACCTAAACAATCAAGGCATTTCGCATCAGATACATCACCACGGTTGCACATTCGATGAAAGTAGAGGCAAATTCTATATTTTTGGTGGTTTTGGCTCTCAGTCGTATTTCAATAAATTGTATGAAATTGATATCACTACGGGTGAGCTGCGCCATATAAAGTTGAGTGGGGACGTAATAACGCCTCGCTTTTTCACATCTATGTGTACGTGGAAGGATGGAACTGTTTTAATTTACGGTGGAACGGGGAATCGTGATGGAGCCCAGAGTCTGGGAAAAGTATATTACAACGATCTCTATGAGGTAAACACGACAACTGGGGTTGTTAAGATGCTTTGGGATGTTAGTCCAACATATTCCAATCAGCGACTGAGTCCGCTTCGGAGTATGATCGTGTCGGACGATAGCGTAAGTTTATATACGATGTGCTACCCAGTGCATGAACCCGAATCGCATCTTGTGCTATATGAAATTGATGTTAAGAATGGACGTATGACCGAGCGTAGCTCCGCAATACCTATGGAGTCTAAATCCATTCTTTCTAACGCTAATCTCTATTACAATCGTTCCAATAAAACATTTTATTGTTATACGCAAGAATATACTCCACACGGAGGTCTCAATTCATTAACCACGATATATACCCTCAATACGCCACTGATCTCAAAGGAGTTGTTATCCAAGTATGACAACGAGAAGGAAGGTATGCCTATGTATGTTCTTTTGTTGATTCTTGCAGGCGTCATAGGGTTGTTGATTGGGGCTGTTGTCGTGAAACGCAAAAAGAGAGCAGCGGGGTATCTCGATGATATTAATAGAGCATGTGCAACGAACCTATCCTGCATTAAAAACTCGATCTATCTATTTGGTGTATTTTCAGTCTTTGATCGTCGCGGTAAGGATATATCGTATATGTTCAGTTCTAAATTGCGTCAAGTGTTTACTTACCTGCTGCTTTGCTCAATCAAAAACAGAGATGGGGTCGCTTCTCAGCAGCTCCAGAGTGTTTTATGGCCAGATAAATCTCATAAATCGGCAAAAAATCTCAAGGGCGTGTTTATTAGTAAGTTGAGGAGCGTGCTGGAGGAGCTTGATGGAATAGGTATTACGTACGATGGTAATAATTACCATATTGATATGACAGACGCTGTGTGGTGTGATTATAAAACCTATTTTGAAGGTCGCCAATCCCACGATGCTGATGCGAATGCACTCGTAAATACTTTAGGTCGAGGTAAATTTTTATTGTCGATAGATGATGACGTTTTTGATGATTTCCGATCCGATTTCGAACATGATGCAATAGAGTTTCTGCTGAATACGATCGAAATTTCATTTGCTCAGAAACGCTATTCAGAAGTCATATCCGAATGCAAAGTTTTGTTGTCCATCGAGTCAACTAATGAGTATGGTTTGTGGTATCAGGTCAATTCCTACAAGATTACACACAATATGGATTCCGCCAAACAAAGCTATGCGGTCTATACCGACGAATATATTCGATTATTTGGCGAGAATCCTTCGTTGCAATATGCGGATTTATTATCTCACTCGGTAAACTGGATTATTGAAAGAAAATAATCGGGACAAAAGACCGATCCGACAACCTTTAATGGGCGATTAACGTTTTTCTATGATGCGTTAATCGCCCATTAATCGAATAATTATATCCATACTTATACATTCGTATCAAATACTAACCAAAATTATTTCTTGTTTATGAATAAAAAATTCCTTTCAATTTTTTTATTAAGTATTACTACTCTTTGTTATGCTCAAAATAATGATTACGGAGTTAATCAGGCTAATACCAAATTCTTTCCAAAAGAGGGAGTTCTGGGCGGACGTGTAGATTTTAACTATCTGTCGCTTGAGAATCATAATGACGTCAGCGGAGTTCCATTGGGCGGTATCGGGGTTGGTAATGTCAATTTTAGTCCTAAAGGACGATTTACACGTATTGGTATTAATAACATACATACACCTATCAAAAGAACTGAGGCATGTTTCTTTGCACTATGGAGCAATGTGGGTGGCGAAACTCAGAGTGTGCGTCTTGTAAATGACGATCAAAAGCAATATTCGCTTGTCGGTGTAGATAACGTGCAATATACAGGGCTGTTCCCTACATCAACGATGAAATTTGCTAATAGCAACTTGAATGTTACTCCGGTGATTAGAGCTTATTCGTCTCTTGTACCTCACAACCTGAAAGATTCTTCACTGCCGGTCGTGTGGTTTGAAGTCGATCTGACTGCCGAGTATGATGGTGAAGTATCGATAGCATTGTCGTGGGAAGATTTCATTGGAATGTATGTTGATCCGAAGGAGTTGGGTAAAATCGACAATGGTCAACTGCTTAGCGGCGGAAGATCTGAGTTGGTGAATGGTGAGCAATGGCCAATGAAACCCAAAATTGCAACAACCGTTGCACCCTACAACACCAAACAGTATAGCGGCATCGTACATCGTGCAGCCGAGCCGATTAATCCGGTGAAATTAACCTTTCAAAACTATGTCGATAGGGTCGTAATTTGTATTGACAATGAGAAAGATCAGAAGGTTACAGTCTTTCCGTCTTATGATGTACTCAATGGCACTGAGGCATGGGCGGAATTTGCGACTAATGGCGAGTTTAATGGTCATGAATCGGGTCAATTAACCGCCAAAAACGCGAGGCCTAACGCATCAATCATCGCTGTCAAAACCAAACTCAAAGCAGGCAAAACAAAGACAGTCCGTTTCACAATGAGCTGGTGGGCTCCGGAGATAGAACTTGATCCCAATGCTCCTGTAGGTACTTATTGGACTCATGGGGCGGATTATAATAAGTACTATCACAACTATTTTAGTAATATAGACGAAATACTATCGTATGCCAAGAATAATAGAAAACGCCTCTACGACGAGACGGTTTCATGGCATAAACCCATAATGAATAGCTCTATGCCTGATTGGTATAAGTTTAAACTTATTAATAGTGGCTACGTGACGTATACTAACGTCATTCTCAACAAGAAGGGCGATATGACCGTAAATGAAGGTGCAATGGGTGGTTTCGCAGGAACAATGGACCAGCGACTCAGTTCCCATCCATTTTATCAGAAGTTTTTTACTCAGATGGATCGCTCTGAAATGGAGATATTTGCCGATGCTGCCGATGCTGAGAAGGGTTATATACTCCACTTTATAGGGCACTACTATGCTGGCCTGGGCACTGTCGGAGGCAAGACTCCAACCGAGAAGGGGTGGATGCTCGATAACTCATCGGGATGGCTCATACAACTTGTGAAGGATTACGAGCAGACAGGGGATATCAAGTATCTGCGTAAATGGGCTTCGACAGCAAAACGAGTTATGGAATTTCTATACAGTATGATGCCCGAAGGCTCTACTATACCGGTCGGTCCGACTACTTATGATGATTTTTCGCACCCACCATTGTATTCTTATTACGCAGGTGTATGGCTGACTACGCTTCGTGCATACGAGGCTATGGGCGAGGCTTTAGGCGACAAGACTATTGTCGATAAGTGTCGCGCGCAATTTGCAGTATCGCAGAAAGAGGCGATTGATAAACTCTGGAATGGGCGTTTCTTTGCCTATGGATGCGAGCCGGATGGTTCTAAAAGATTGGATTGCGTACTCTTTACCGGACAGTTGGCTGGTCAGTTCTTGAGCCGTTATTGCGGGTGGGGAGACATCTATCCTATGGATATAGTGAAGGCATCGTTGGTGTCTCAATTTAAGATTTCGATAGCCAACACCCCAGACTACTATGCCAACAAGGTGTGGGATATCAATCTTGGTCGTGGTATCGACAATCGCGGATCGCAATGCTGGCCGTTCTATTTGGAGAGTTACACAGCTTACTCTGGAATTCAAGCTGGATTCGTAAAAGATGGTCTGGACATAATGAAGCATATTCAGTTGGTGCACCTGCGCAACGGATGGGAGTGGACACAAAATCTATGGAATCCGAGTGATATTACGTATATGACCTCTCCTGTCACCTGGTTCTCTACCGATGTGTTGGCCGGGGCTGGTGTAAACATACCAAAGAAAGAGTTGCGACTTTCGCCCATTGTTACAGGAAAAGAGCGTGTCGTGTTGCCACTTTTCTATCCGACATTCTGGGCTACTGTAACTGCCGATCCTGCAACGAAACGATTGACGGTGAAGGTCATCAAAACATTCTCCGACAAAAAAGAGTCGTTTACTAAAGTAATTTCTCAACCAATTGGTTTGCCAACTTCAGAAGGAGCGGTGATAGATATACCTAATTTCGTTATTGAAAAGGGCCGCATTCTCGACCTTAGCAGATATTGGGACACCATTATAGCTCCTTCGCCGGAGATACCCGTCTTGGGCGAGGCTGATAAATTTCCATTCAGATATGTAGATAAAAACACCTTATAACATAAAAGCGTTTTTCTTGTAAGCGGCATTGATGCCGGCTCTATGCCGACTGCGAGAAGAACAAGTAACAACTAACCTAAAAAATAACAAGTTTATGCAGAAAATTATTACACTTTTGCATCCTCGCATATTCATTATGTGTGCGATGCTATTGCTGCACGTAACATTGTCTGCCCAGCAGATCAATGTTTCAGGTAAAATCACAGATGGCAAGCAAGACTTAATCGGGGCGACAGTCATGGTCGTTGGTACCAACAAGGCGGTTGTGACTAACAATTTGGGCGATTTTACTCTTAATGGAGTAGCTCCAAACGGAGTACTGCACATCTCTTACATTGGTTACAAATCCAAGAAGGTGCCGATTAATGGTCGGATATTGGTAAACGTTGCGCTGGAAGAGGATACTCAATTGATGGACGATGTTGTTGTAGTGGGATATGGAACACAAAAAAAACAGACGCTTACTGGTGCTATCTCTACGCTTGGTGGGGATGATGTAATTACAACCAAAAGTAGTAGTATCGCTCAGTCGCTTCAGGGTAAGATTGCCGGTGTTCAAATCCGCCAGCAGGATGGCCAGCCCGGATCGTTCAGTTCGATGATTCAGATTCGCGGATTGGGTAGCCCCCTTTATGTAATCGACGGCGTGCTTCGTGATAGCGGTGATGGCGCTGGTGAGTTTCAGCGATTAACTCCGGAGGATATAGAGTCAATATCAGTGTTAAAGGATGGTACGGCGGCAATCTATGGAATGAATGCGGCAAGTGGCGTTATCATTGTTACCACAAAGAAAGGTTCTAAAGGAAGGGCTAAATTCTCATATAATGGTAGTATGTCTATTGTCAAGCCGACATCTATTTTGAAGACGTTGAATGCTGCGCAGTATATGGAGGTGATGAACGAGTATTCGGTCAATAATGGTACGGGGCCCATCACAACGCCCGAGGAATTAGCTAAATGGCGAGAGGGTGGACCCGGATATACTGGTACAGACTGGCTCGGTGAAACATTCAAAAAATTTGCAGTTAGTACTCAACATACTCTATCTGTCGAAGGTGGAAATGACAAGGTGACTTATTACAGCAGTTTGGGCTATGTTAAAGACGGAGACCTTACTAGGGGTGATGACTTTAATTATAACCGATATAATTTCCGAAGTAATGTCAGTGCGAAGCTATCCAAATACTTGACCGCTGACATTAATATCAGTGGTCGTTATGACAACACCACATCTCCGATTGATGGTGTGTTCAACCTTATGTTTCAATCCACGATCACTCGCCCGACAGAGAGTGTCTATGCGAATGGTAATAAAGAGTACTATAATTATACTTATCCGCTTAAGACTAATCCTGTTGCGTTGATGGATGGTGATTTGACAGGTTTAATGAATAAACGCAATCGCAGTTTTATGTCGACGGCATCTTTGCGCTTTGATGTTCCTTGGGTTAAGGGTTTGTTCTTGAAGGGAATGGCTTCTTATGATGCGAGCGACTCGCGTGAAACCCACGAGCGAAAAGCATATAGGCTCTATTCTTACGAAAGTAAGGAGGATAAGTATAATCCATTTAAAATGAGAGATCTGTCTACCCTCTATCTGTCGATGTATAATGGCAATCGCTTGAATATCCAAGCTCAGATAGGATATAGTAACACATTCAACAAAGTACACAATGTGTCGGCGATGGCTCTTTATGAAATGACCGAGAACTGGAATGATTGGGGAAATGCCGCCAGACAATATGATATATATGCCAAACCAATTATCGATCAAGGTTCTGCAACATCGGGCCTGACAAATGGCGGTAGCTACGACAAGAGTGCAAATATCTCTTACTTAGGAAGATTAAACTACGATTATAAAGGCAAATATCTTGTCGAACTAGCGTTCCGTTACAGTGGATCATACCGTTATGCTCCTGAGCATAGGTGGGGCTTTTTCCCTGTTGCTAGTGTTGGATGGAGGGTGTCAGAAGAGGCATTTATTAAGAAAAACATTCCGTTCCTAAACAACTTAAAAGTTCGTGCTTCTTATGGTATTACAGGTGTTGATGCTGGCGATTTATTTCAATATGTCGAAGGTTTTATCACAGGAGCTAACGTAGGATACGAGTTCGAGGATGGCACTCTGACCAGCGGAGTAGGTATGCCAACGCTTGTAAACCGAGACCTCACTTGGCAGGAGTCTAAAACGCTCGACCTTGGATTCGATGCAACACTATGGGATGGAATGTTAGATATAACTTTCGATTTATACCAGCGCGATATGACAAAAGTTCCGACCAATCCGATTTCTCAGGTAACCAATACTTTTGGGGCTACACTTCCTCAGATCAACTACAATGAGTATCGAACACAAGGTATTGAATTTACCATCGGTCACAGAAATCGAATTAACGAAGTCACATACGAGATCGCAGGTAATATGAACTTTGCTCGAACTCAGAACACACGAGTATTACGAGGCGATTATGGCTCGAGTTGGGATTATTGGCATGATGGTGGTGCTACCGGCCGCTGGCTGGGTGTAGGCTGGGGATATAAAACTCTCGGACAATTCCAGAGTATGGATCAGATATATAATCACCAAGTTGTCGAGGCAAACGACAAAGGTAATACATTGGTATATCCGGGAGACTACTATCTTAAGGATGTCAATGGTGATGGTTATATTGATGGTAACGATGCGCTTCCTATGTATTATTCAGTTGGTATGCCAGCTTTGAACTTCGGTATTAATATTGGCGTTCAGTGGAAGAATTTTGATTTGTATGCGCTTTTTCAAGGTTCAGCATGCTACACCATAAGAATTCCAGACAACCTCCGCAACTATGCTCCGTGGGATGGTAACTCTTCAGGATTTTTGTATGATCGTTGGCATAGAGAGGATCCGTTCGATCCAAATAGTCAATGGATTCCGGGTAAAATGCCATCTGCACGTCATATGAATAATGCGCCATATGGAAATAATGCCATTGAAACCGATCGTAATACCGTTAAGGGTGATTATTTACGATTGAAGAGCGTTGAGTTAGGCTATACGCTTCCACACAAGGTTTCGAAGTATATTGGCCTGGAAAAGGTTAGAGTCTATGTTAATGCTTACAACGTATGGACGCTCTACAACTCTTTCCTGAAAAACGAATTGAAGGTAGACCCAGAGAAAACAGCTGGTCAAGACGACAGGATGCTGAATTATCCTCTTGCATCAACAATCACATTCGGTGTAAATGTCAACTTCTAAATATTTAGTTATGAAAAGGTTATATGTATATATATTAGTAATTTGCTTGTTGTCCTTAGGTGCTTGCCATGGCATTCTGGATATTGAGCCTACAAATAAGACAACTCTCAAGGATCTGTTTAGTGATCCCAACGGAGTGAATGCCTATCTGGCAACCGTTTATAGAGAACTACCTATCGAGGATTATCTATACACGCCGGGAACGAATGATAATGGAAGTGCTGGTTTTAATAATCCGACCGGTAATATCGGTGCATTTTGGCTGGCGCAAGGTTGTGACGAAGCCGTTCATAGTCAGTGGGGTGAAAATTATCCGGGCTATTTGTTGCGTGGCGATTACTTCACCAAAGCCTACAAAACGATTCGAGATATAAACAACTTCTATGACATTATCCCAACACTCAATGCGAGTGGCGATGAAAAGAAAGCATACACAGGAGAGGTTGCTTTTGTAAAGGCTTATGTTTATTTTTACCTAGCGCAAAAATTCGGAGGGGTTCCTATTATCGACAAAACTCAGGCGTACGATCCTTTGAATACATCATCTCTTGTAGTGCCTCGAAATACAGAGTTGGATACATGGAAATACGTGATGACCCAATGTGATATAGCAGCGGCTAATCTTCCCGAAAAACCAGGTCGACGTGCATCAAAATGGGCTGCGTTGGCTCTGAAATCACGAGCAGCCTTGGTAGCAGCTTCGGTTGCAAAATTCGGCGATAAAATATCCCTCACCGGAGAAGCTGTCGACAAGGGTTTGGCTACAATGAAAGCGAGCGATGCTGCATTCTTTTATCAGGAGTGCATCAATGCATCACAGGAAATCATGACCAATTCTCCTCATGGCCTATATATGCCGAATCCTGCTAATCGTTCGGAAGCCGCTGCTAATTATGAAAAGATTTTCAAGGAGCCAAATAGCATGACCGAGGAGGCAATCTTTATCAAGGGTATAGGTCGTGAAGGATCGGGATATGGCGGTTCATTGAATGTCTACAACGAACCGGCTCAGGTCAAAGGTGGAGGCCGTATCTCGCCAGTGCTGGAATTGGTTGATGCTTACGAGACTTATGATGATGTTGAGGGACAGAGGTCTGATGGCAAGATCAAAACCAGAACAAACGATGACTTTAATCTCGAAGGCTTCAAAAGCACTTATGACGACTACATCGCGGTAGATAAAGACACTCCTTATGCTCTCTTTGACGGATCGGCTTATGGCGATTCGAAGAAGGCAAAAGATGCGCGATTCTGGGCGTCAATAATTGCTCCCGGGACTCAATGGAGAAACACGAAGATTATCATTCAGGGCGGGCTTGTTAAGCCTACTGGAGAGTTGGTTTTTGCCGCGGCAACCACCGTTGAAGGTAAAGATGGTAATACCTATCATTCATTAGGTGGAGAAGCGGCTAATGTGTCGGGTTTTTATCTGTATGGCGGTCATACGGCATCGGGATTTTTAATGAAGAAGATGCTTAGCGACAAGACCCCTGTAGAGTACCATAAATCAACGCTCGACTATATTGTTTTCCGTTATGCAGAGGTATTGTTGAATTATGCGGAGGCCGTGTGTGAGAGTGGGCTTGGAGATGCTGTAAAAGCAGCAGCAGCTCTTAATGATGTCAGGAAGCGTGCCGCACATACCAACAATATTCCATTAACAAGAGACAATGTCAGACAGGAGCGTCAAGTTGAGTTGGCGTTTGAGAACCTTCGGGTTTGGGATATGAAGAGATGGAGAACTCTGCACACTCATTTCACAGGATCATACAACCATCAGATTCTTGTTCCTATTTTAGACTTACGTGATGCTGAGCCGAAGATGATTTTTGTTCGTAGAACAACCCGAGGAATATCGCTTAATGCTCCCGGTAATTACAGGCAGGGTGAGTATTACGAGAGTGTACCGCGAAACAGTATTAATAATATGATTCAAAATCCTGACTAAATTAATATTAAGATATGAAAAAGTATAAATATATCATTAGCATCACACTTATGATGCTTGCGATGAGCTCATGCGAATTGGATAATTTTGATGGTCCTAATGCAGCCGTGTTTGGGGGAATATACGACAAAGATACGGGTAAACTGATTGAACAAGAGATCGGAACAAAGGGCGAATCTTCAAAGCTTACGGTCATTGAGTATGGTTATTCCACACGCAATCCTCAAGGTTGGCGGATACAAACTACGGGCGAGTATCGTAATAATTTGGTTTTCTCAGGGACATATGATATTATTCTCAATAAAGGCAACTTCATTGCGTTAGACACCCTCAAGAAGTATAAAATTGGTAGGGGTAACAACAAACTTGATTTTCATGTTACGCCAAATATTAGGATCAAGAGCCCTAAAGTTGAGAAGGTTGGTGGTAAGATTGTTGCGACTTGTAAATTGGAGTTTGCAAATCCTGTTGCGACGGGGCTTATAGAGAGTCTTGGTTTGTATGCTCAGGCAGATAGATTTCCTGGAAAATACTTTAATAAGGTTAACAAAACCATTTCATTGGAATCGGAGGGGCTCTCTTTTGCAAACAAATCCACCTATGCATCGAGGACTTTTACCGTAGAACTCGATTTGACAAATGGAGATGGTGCGAGTCTTACTCCTGGAAGAACCTATTTCTTTAGAATTGGAGCTACTCCGAAAAATTTGGGTGAAGGTATAATTGCTCTACCAAACTACTCACCTGTGGTTTCTATTGCTCTGTAAATATAATTATCTTAACATCGACGTACGGATGCGGTGTTCGTACGTCGATGTTAACCTAAATTCCATAAATAATGAACAAACGACTATTGTTATTATCGCTGTCATTACTCTTTATTGCTAAGATATCAGTTGCACAGGATTGGGCAGGCGCAGCAGAGGCAAACACTCGATTCGGTGCAGCCAATTTCGGTGGTTTTTCTGCTGGATATAATTACATGGCACTTCAAGACCATATTGGTCCGAGTGGAGTCCCGCTCGGAGGTATTGGCGCAGGATGCGTGCAATTTACACCGACCGGTAACTTTACGCGCACAACTGGAATTAACAACTGGTTTACGGATGCGGTAACGGATCAGAGAGTCCAAAACATAGAGTTGGAGAAGGGCCATTTTATAGCTGTTTGGGATAAGGACTCCGAAGGCAGAACCGTAATACGTCGCTTACAGAAAGACGATATTGAAGTGTGTGGTATCAAGGGCTATTCGCATTCAGTTTATAAAGGTCTGTTTCCGACTGTCGATATGTATTTTACAGAGGACAAGGATTGGTGGATGCCGAGCCCAAGCAGCGTGAAGGCATGGTCGGGCTTCGTGGCAGATGACTTGAACGCTACTACAACTCCGTGTTTCTGGGTAGATGTGACAGTTGCTAACTCTACTAATTTTGAGGAGACAGCCGTCGCATTTTCATGGGCTGATCTTATAGGTCAGGGACTGCTTGAGCCTATTGATGTTACAGCCATCTCTGTCGATCCGTATCAGGTGGGACATCACAGTTTTAAGGAGGTCGATAAACCCGACACAAAGGCTGTCCCTTATAATAACGGAGAGTGGGTTGGGGTGCGTCAGACCATCTGCAATCCAATGCCTAAACCCCAAAAGATGACATTTCAGACTGCGGTTAACGATGTTGTAATTATGGTGCAACAGCAAGATGGTGCTGAAATATCTATAATGCCCTCATACAGCATTAAGGATGGCACATCTGCGTGGTCGCAGTTTGCTAAGAACGGTAAATTTGAAGTTGCCTCAGAGAAAATGCTGGCTTCTGCGCATGATGAATTGATGGCAAGTGCTGTGGCAATTAAAACAAAAATACCGGTAGGTGGCAAGAAGACCTTTCGCTTCGCCGTGATGTGGTATGCTCCGGCTGTTGAACAGGATCCGGCTCAGTCCGCGAATCCACAATACAAATACGGTGTTGGTGATTATGGTGCGTGGTATCAGAATAACTATAAGTCTATCGACGATCTTGCTCGTTATGCAGCAACAAATGGCGATCGTGTTTATGCAGGCGTTCAGAAGTGGCATAAGCCTATTTTAGAGAGCAATATGCCGGATTGGATGAAGTTCAAACTTATCAATAGTTCCTATTCACTTTACACAAATGGTATCATAAATCGAGATGGAGACTATACGAATATGGAAGGAGGTATGGGAGGACTCTCTGCCACGATGGATGTCAGAATGATAATGCACCCGTTGGTCCACAAATTCTTCCACGCTACGGATCGACACGAAATGAAGATGTTCTCCGCCAGTCAGGAACCCGAGATTTATATTGACGGGACTCAGAATGTCCCGTCGCGTGTTGGTGCAATTAGCCATATGCTTGGCAACTACTTTACGGGGTTGGCAACCACAGACTATCCCGGACCGTGTATAATTGATGTGAATATGGATGGTACTTGCGGATATATGATGCAGATCGTAAAGGATTATGAGCAGACCGGTGATAAGGATTGGTTGAATGAGAGGTATGATAATATTAAAAAGGCCGTCAATTACCTTAAGAACAATATAGTCGATGAACGAGGTATCCCCAACGGAAGAGCTACCTATGACGATTATCATCACCCTCAGGTTTTTGCATACAATGCGAGCATTTTTCTGATGGGACTCGAAGCAGCTATCAGAGCCGCTAAAATTATGGACGACTCAGAGCTGCTGTCCACGTGTGAGGAGATGAAGCGTGTTGCCCATAAAGGATACATGAGCCTGTGGAATGGTCGTTTCTTTGCTTACGGAGCCAACCGAGGTAGCGATGTTCTTATCAACGATAGATTCCATCAGGGACAGGTTGGAGGTCAGAGTCTTGCTCGATACTGTGGATGGGATGACATTGTGACTCCGGAGATGCTTGATGCCGTATTCACGGTTCAATGTAAAGATGTTTTGAGTAAAGTTCCGTATAGATATGCCAATAAAGTTTGGGATCTTCAGATGAATAGAGGGGTAGATCACCCCGGCACTCAGTGTTGGCCATTCCAATTGGAGATATTTACGGCTATGACAATGTTGCAGAATGGATGGATTGAGGATGCTATGGATATAATGTACAACATTCAGTTGGTGCACCTACAAAAAGGTTGGACCTGGACTTACAATCTTTGGAATCCTGCCGAGCTGTCTCGTATGGATGCGCCTGCAAGTTGGATGCTTCTTGAAAATCTCTCTGGAGCAGCACTCAATATACCTCAGCAAACAATAACACTTGGCCCCGGCATTATTCCGGGAGAAGACAAGTTGGTTTGTCCGTTGTATTTTCCCGATTTTTGGGCGACACTTACATTTGATCCTACCCGTAAAATTACCAAGTTGGTTGTTACTAATAAGCTGACTGACAAAAATATTACCCTCACAAAGCTTAATTGTAGGCCGATGGGTAAATCGTCGTCCGAAGCAAAAATTGTTTCAATCAAACCGTTTAAAGTTGAACAAGGAGCTGTCTTGGATTTGAGTAAATATACCCATCTACTTGCGCCTGTTATTCGTAGAGGTGTTCTAAATCGAGTATCGCAGATTCCGTATATTGAGGTTAAAGCTGACTGAAAAACATAATCAGAATGAGATCCATTGTTGTATTATTTATCTTGCTCCTATTTCTTGGCTGTAACGAATCATGCTTACCTAAGTACAAACAGTCTGATTTGCCGGTAGACGTTCGTGTGAGGGATTTGCTGAATCGTATGACGCTCGACGAGAAGGTTGCCCAAGTTCAAAACATTACATTTCCCGATGCCAATAATATCGGTGCAACTCTAAACGGTTTAAGCTATGGGTGTACTCATGACATGCAGCTTAATGCTTATGATTGCGCCGAGAAGTATCGTAAACTTAGACACTACACATCTGATAGTACACGCTTGGGTATCCCCATGCTGACTGCTTGCGAAGGTATTCAAGGCTTGCTTCAGGATAGTTGCACAATCTTTCCTCACTCATTGGGGTTGGGTAGTACGTTCGATCCCGATTTGATTCGGGATATTACACGAGCCGTTGGGCGAGAAGGTCGTGCTGTTGGGGTCAATCAGATATTATCTCCGGTACTCGACATAGCACGAGATTTGCGTTGGGGGCGTGTGGAAGAGACATATGGTGAAGATCCGTTTCTGATTGCGGAGATGGGTGTAGCCTATGTTCAAGGTTTCTCGGAGAATAATATAACTTGTACCCCTAAGCATTTTATGGCACATGGTTCTCCGACGGGAGGGCTTAATTGCGCAAATGTTAGCGGCGGAGAGCGCGAGTTGCGATCTCTCTACCTGTATCCATTTGAAAGAGTTATTCGCGAGGCTGCTCCAAAATCGGTTATGACATGTTATAGCTCATATGATGGTGTTGCGTCGGTTGGATCATACTATTATATGACGGATGTTCTGCGAGGAGATTTGGGCTTTGATGGCTATCTGTATTCTGATTGGGGGTCGGTAGAGCATCTGCATCGATTCCATCATGTAGCAGATACGTTTTCTGAAGCTGCGCGTATGGCATTGGAGGCTGGTGTAGACTTAAATATTGACGACACATACAAACATATTGATTCTTTAGTTCGGTGTGGAGCACTTGATGAATCTATACTCGATTGTGCTGTTGGTCGAATTCTGAAAGTAAAATTTGAACTTGGTCTGTTCGATGAGCAGGAGGTAAACGAGACCCCCAATGAGATAATTCATAATAGTGAGCATATTGCACTTGCTCGTAGGGCGGCCCAAGAGAGTATTGTCTTGTTGGAAAATAATAACAATATCCTCCCACTCAACATCAATAAATATCGTAATATTGCAGTAATTGGACCAAATGCCAATCAGACCGTGTATGGCGACTATTCTTGGACTTATGGAGATACGGATTATGGCTCTACGGTTGTTGAGGGGTTGAAGTCTGCTCTCGGTGGTAAAGCGAATATTCGTGTGGCAGAGGGTTGTGACTGGTGGAGTCAGCACGAGAGTGGTTTTGCCGAGGCTTGCAATGTTGCTCGCCAAAGCGACATCGTAATTGCTGCTGTCGGAACTCGTAGTACTTACCTCGCTCGCAAGCCTGAAAATGTAACTGCAGGCGAAGGATTTGATCTTTCATCTCTTGAACTGCCGGGTGTGCAGTTAGATCTACTTAAGGAACTAAAGAAGTGTGGTAAACCTTTAGTCGTGGTTTTCATCTCTGGTAAACCGTTGGCAATGCCTTGGGTGAAAGATAATGCCGATGCGGTTGTGGTTCAATGGTATGGTGGAGAGGAACAGGGAAATGCCGTCGCAGACGTGCTTTTAGGTAAGGTGAACCCATCTGGCAGGCTTAATGTGTCGTTTCCGAGAAGTACAGGTAATACCCCTTGCTATTACAACTATCTTCCGACCGATCGAGGACATTTTGGTAAAGGGGGTAATATAACAGCCCCTGAAGGGCACTATGTATTTGAGGAACCCTGCGCATTATGGTCGTTTGGACATGGCTTGAGTTATACGCATTTCGAATATACCGACATGAAACTAAATAAATTTGAGTTCTCAACTTCAGATACGATTCGCGTGAATGTTTTGGTTGCCAATAAAGGGCAAATGAATGGCAAAGAGGTCGTTCAATTGTATGTGCGTGATAAATACAGTTCAGTGGCAACGCCAGTCAAACAGCTTAAAGCCTTCAGGAAGATAACTGTGCCAGTTGGTGAACCCATATCTGTGGAGTTGAAGGTCCCGATTTCGGAGCTATCTATATACGATCAGAATATGAAACGTGTGGTTGAGGCTGGAGAATTTGAACTGATGGTAGGTAAATCGTCTGATGATATCGTTATGCAAGAGACTATCTCTGTTGTAAAATGAGGATTTAGGGCAAAAATAGAAACCCTGTAAGTTGCAAACTTGCAGGGTTTCTATTTTCATTGCAGCTTGTTTCTGCGGAAAGAGAGGCAGTGATACCTTGTACTCAATCCGTTGAAAATCAATATATCTTAAACCGTGTGATTAGACGTGTCACCGAGCTTGTGCCTTTTCTCTTGTGGAGATTTTCTCCAAACTTCATACAGAGCAAAAGTGGCGAATATTTTTGTAATTACCAATGCTTTGCAAGGATATCTCCGCCCGACAGGTTTTAGGGTTCAAATCCAAACATCTCCGCTAATCTTTCACCTCCCAATATCCGGTCTTTTTAGAGCCTTTGCGTTCTAAGGTGCCTCGCTCTTTTAATTCGGCAATAATCCGCTCGCATTGACGGGAGCTAATTCCCAATGTTTCAGCTAACTCTTTTGCTGATATGCGGTTGTTTTGACGAACCAACAATAACAAATCACTATTTATTCCGACATTTATTCCGACATTTATTCCGACATCCTCTTTCTGTGTCGGAATAAAATCTCGTTTTACAAACTGCACCTGAAACGATAACCCGATTTCTCTCCAACGAAGTTCAATGTTTGGGTACTCTTTCATTTCATCGGCAATCAACTTCAATCCATTGCCCCATTGGTCGATGATACCAAGACGTTTGAAAACAGGCGCTATTACTTTGTTGCGTGCATCGCTCTGGCGGCTCTCCATTGCAGCATAGTCAATAGAGGGTGGTAGCAGTCCCGGGCTGGTTATCTCCACCATGTCATCATAGATCGCAACCTTAACGTCTTTTCCTGTGAGAGAATAATCCCGATGAACCACCGCATTACGAATCGCTTCACGTATTGCCTTAACAGGGTACTCCCAACGAGAGACTGTGTACACTCCCTCAACGGTAGCTCCTTTGTTGATATGACGCAACACAAAGTTGTATGCTTCCTCCGCTTGTGTAGCAATATTGGTGGTTATGCTCTTTTGGTCGATAAACACTTCGGTGTCAACACCTTTAAATCTGGCACACTCCACTTTGGCATAGTGGAATAATGTGTTTCGCAAAGGGTCATCTGAGAATAGAATCAGTGCGTTAGTCGAAAAATCACCACCTTGCATCTCTTTGACTAAATCCAATTTCTTTAATGCTTGAGCCGACAATTCTTCTCCCGTTTTCTCCTTAAATATAGCCTTAAAGCTATCTATATTCAAATCATTTGCAGTTTTGTCGGGAATAACTTCGCTATCAAAAGAGATATTCCGTTTCCGACGTTCCAATTCCGAAATGATTGCCTCATCTGCAAGTCGATTGGTTGAACCCACACGAATAAATGTTCCTTGTAATCTGCCTTTTTCTTTGAGGTAATAAGGCGGAGTGCTACCTCTGAAAACAGTCACCTGAATCAGATGTTTATCTTCCTCACTGATAAATTTAATCTCGGGCAATATAGTAGGATAACAACGGTCGAAAATGATATTGCTGATCTTCTCCTCGATAGCCACCAGTTTATCTTCATCCAACCCAATCACCCCGCGAGGATCATCTGCCACACCTATGTATAAGTCACCACCTGCATCATTGGCAAATGCGACCATGGTTTTTGCCAAATCGGAATTTTCTGGCAACTCTGCCTTAAACTCCAATCTACGCCCTTCAGGTTGGTTTAGTATCTCTTTTATGTTCATACTCCTACTGCTCCTCTTTGTAATAAACTTTGTAGAATTTACCTTTATTATCCTCACCTTGTTCGATTAGTTGTCTGTCCCCATGAATATAGATATGGAAATTCTTATCGAGTTTAATTACGCTCTTAAATGCTCTTGCCTGTTTTTTGACTGCCGTATCTGATATGCTAAAACTGTCCGAGAATTCAATATCACGTTCTTTAGCATAACTATCTTTGTATTGATTAAAACTATCAATGACTTCGGGCTGTGCTATAACCTCATTGGCAAACTCCTCCATGTCAAAGGTGTCTTTCGCTTTGAAGAATTGCGTTGTTTTGTTGAGCAACTCCGCTTGGTCGGCTTTCGATACATCAAATGCCTTAGGCAGTTCTTTTACAACAAAAT
>CAZHEY010000036.1:0-20438 GCA_964532025.1 uncultured Alistipes sp.
ATCGAGATGCGCAGCGGTATCTATACCGGCCCTGCTCCGGTAAAACCGTTGTTCAACGACTACTCCTACAACTCGGCCGATACGAAGTACGAAAACCTCGACATCTACAAGAGCAAACCCAAAACGCTCTACCTGAGTTCGCGCAATACCAGTCAGGATTCGGTGACGGTCAAGGGCGTTCGCATGCCCGCTTCCGGTGCTAATGGCCCGTTCTTCGGTGACGGTGAGGCCAACTTGACCGGTTTTTACGGTCGTAAATGGCTCAACCCCAGCCCTTCGTTTGTGGCCAAAGAGGGTAACTCGGCACAGCCGTTTATCCTGATGCGTTATGCCGAGGTGCTGCTCAACGCTGCCGAAGCCGCAGTCGAACTGTCGCTGGCCGGTGAACCCGCGCCCGACGGAGCCGACCTGATGCAGGTGGCAACCGATGCGGTGAACGAGGTGCGCGAGCGTGCCGGTGCGGAGCTGCTGAAGAGCAAGCTCTCCTCGACCAACGACGGTCGTGACGTGGTGCGCAAGGAGCGTCGCAAGGAGTTGGCTCTCGAGCACAAAACCAAGTGGGATTTGCGCCGCTGGCGTGTATGGCACTTCGAAGGCCGCGACGGCTTCTGGGGCGAATACCGCGATAAGAACTATTATAGCAACAACACGCGCTATCGTTTCCGCGGACTCTATCCGTTCTATTCGACCGAGGCCGATAAATACTTCTTCGACGCTCGATTCCAATGGATCAGCATGAAAACTTTTGAGTATACGATTCTCGACTACTACTTCTCGATCCCCGGCGGCGAGGTGACCAAGAGCCCGGTAATCGACCAGCAGCCGAACCGCTAATATTAAGACGATACGAATTATGAAAAAGATAGCATTTTACAGTTTATTGTGCGCTTCGCTTACGTTTGGCTCGTGTGAGTTATTCGAGGTCGACAACTACGAAGCCCCCGGCGAAACCCTGCGTGGCGAGGTGGTCGATGTGGCCACAGGCAACCCCGTGCTGACCGATCAGGGCAGCGAGGGAATCCGCGTGCGACTGACCGAACTCAGCTGGGGCGAAAATGTGGAGCACAACCCCGATTTTTATTGCATGTCCGACGGCACGTTCCAGAATACGAAACTCTTCGAGGGCGAATACAACGTGCGCATCGACGGCCCGTTTATTCCGCTGGTTCGCGAGGACGATCGCGGTGTGCCCTTGGCCGATGAGACCAAAACCATGAAGATCAGCGGCGTGAAGAACGTGCGCTTCGAGGTGCAACCCTTCCTCAATGTCGAATTCGACGGATTCCCGATGGTCAGCAACGGCCGCATCACGGCCAAGGTCAAAGTGACGCGCGGCGTGGACGACGCGGTCTTCCGCGAGAAGATCGAGCCGATGGGTGACTGGAGCGACTCGTTCCTCAATGTGACCGATATTCAGCTCTTTGTCAGCTATTCGTCGAGCGTCGGCTACCGTGCTCGCGACGAACGCTGGTCGAACCGCATCGAGTATCTGGGTTCGGAATTCAGCTCGCTGCTTGGGAAATCGGTGTCGATCAAGTCGATCGGCAACATCCCCTCGGGCCGTAAGGTCTTTGTTCGGGCGGCTGCGCGCATCAACTACGATACGCCGCGCGGTAGTGGTACACGTCGCTGGAATTACAGCGAACCTATGGAGGTGATTATCCCGTAGGATTTGTCAGACTCTGTTTGAGGTTCGAGGTTGTTTGCTTGTCGATATGATCTTGAACCTCAAACTTTTTATGGGAGTACGTTACGCCGGGACGACCGGCCGATTCCCGATTTTTTCTCACCATTTTTTTTAGCTTTTCTTATGAAAAACAGATTGATTTACGGCTTGCTCGGACTGGCGTCCCTACTCTCCTCTCCGGCCGTTGCACAGGACAAAGATCCCGTCAAGACAACTTTTCAGACCTCTCGTGAGTGGAGGCCGACGATCGACAATCGCGCCGATGTCGCCATGGTCTATGGCGTGGGCGGCAACCCCTCCGACCGCTCGAAACGCATCTCGTTCGAGGAGCGGGTGCGCTCGTGGCGCGAACGCGGCTACATCGTGCACTTCATGACGGGTATCGCATGGGGCGAATATCAGGACTACTTCACCGGGAAGTGGGACGGCAAAATGCATCTGGACGAGGGTCAGGTGCAGCAAAGTGGCGACACGATCTGGCACGGACACATGGTCCCCTACATCGTGCCTACGGAGAACTACTTGAAATACATCAAGGAGCGTCACGTGAAACGGGTGATTGATGCCGGGGTGACTTCGATTTTCATGGAAGAACCCGAATTTTGGGCACGCGCTGGATATAGCGAATCGTTCAAGCGCGAGTGGCGCAAATTCTACGGATTCGACTGGCGGCCGCAGGATGCCTCGCCCGAAAACACCTACCTGTCGAGCAAACTCAAATACCACCTCTACTACAATGCGCTCAACGAGGTCTTCTCCTATGCCAAGGAGTATGGTCGCAGCAAGGGGCTGGATGTGAAGTGCTATGTGCCGACCCACTCGTTGGTGAACTATTCGCAATGGCAGATCGTCAGCCCCGAAGCCAGCTTGGCTTCGCTGCCGTGTGTCGACGGATACATCGCGCAGGTCTGGACGGGTACGTCGCGCGAGCCGAACTACTACGACGGACGTCGCCGCGAGCGGGTCTTCGAAACGGCGTTTCTGGAGTATGGCTCAATGGAGTCGATGACCGCTCCGACGGGTCGCAAGATGTTCTTTCTGACCGACCCGATCGAGGACTGGCCGCGGGACTGGGCCGACTACAAGAAGAACTACCAAGCCACCTTTACCGCGCAGCTGCTCTATCCCAATATCGCCGACTACGAGGTGATGCCGTGGCCGGAGCGTATCTACGAGGGGCTTTATAAAACCAGCCCCGACAGCGAGGAGAAACAGCGCATTCCGCGCCACTACTCGACCCAGATGCAGGTGATGATTCAGTCGCTGCAAACCATGCCGCTGTCGCAGACCAAGGTCACCGGCTCGGAGGGAATCAGCGTGCTGATGTCCAATTCGCTGATGTTCCAGCGTTTCCCGACACACGCCGGTTACGACGATCCGCAGCTCTCGAACTTCTACGGACTGGCCTTGCCGTTGCTCAAGCGCGGTGTTCCGGTGAAGACCGTGCACCTCGAAAACTTGGGCTTCAAACAGGCACTCTCCGACACCAAGGTGTTGCTGATGTCCTATTCGAATATGAAACCCCTCTCGCCCGCGGGACACGCCGACTTGGCGCGCTGGGTGAAGCGAGGCGGTGTGTTGGTCTATTGCGGTCGCGATAACGATCCGTTCCAGCAGGTGCAGGAGTGGTGGAACACCGAGGGCAACCACTACAAGGCAGCCTCCGACCACCTCTTCGAGCAGCTGGGGCTGTCGGCAGCTCCGGCCGAAGGTGCTTACGCCTATGGCAAAGGTACGGTCTATGTGTTGCGTGCCGATCCGAAGGAGTTTGTCCTCCAAGCCGGTGCCGATGTCCGCTTGACGGATCTGGTGCGGAGCATGTATCGCGAGAAGGCACATGCCGGAGAACTGGAGTTCAAGAACAACTTCTACCTGCGTCGCGGCATGTACGATCTGGTGGCGGTTCTCGACGAGAGCGTCAGCGAGCAGCCCTATACGATCCGCGGAACGCTGATCGACCTCTACGATCCGACGCTGCCGGTTTACACCTCGCGCGAGATCCGTCCCGGTGAGCAGGCCCTGTTGGTCAATGTCGACCGGATTGCCGACAAGCAGCGTCCGCAGATTGTGGCTGCCGCCTGTCGTGCATACGACGAGCAGGTTACGCGCAAGAGCTATTCGTTCGTGGCGAAAAGCCCGATCGAAACGACCTGCATCGCTCGGATTTTGTTGCCGCAAGCACCGACAAGCGTGCGCGTCAATGGCCAAGAGAGCTTCTCTGCCGCAGCATGGGATGCCCGCAGCCACACGTATTTACTCTCGTTTGAGAATGACCCCGAAGGCGTTTCGGTGCAGTTGGGGTGGTAAGAAAACACATAAAAATCAGATAGATGAAGAATACCTTTTTCTTGCTGTCGGCATTGGCCTTCGCGGCCTGCGGCAGCACCACCGGCGATGCGGTGAAAAACGAGCTGCGTGCACCGGCCTATCCGTTGGTGACGATCGACCCCTACACCAGCGCGTGGTCTATGACCGACAACCTCTACGACGGGTCGGTGAAACATTGGACGGGAACTGATTTCCCGTTGATCGGAGTCCTCAAAGTCGACGGCCAACTCTACCGCTTCATGGGCGAGGAGGATGCCGAACTGCTCCCTGTTGTCCCCACTTCGGAGCAGGGCGAATGGTTTGGCCGTTATACGACCGAGAAACCCGCCGCAACGTGGTGCGATGCCGATTTCAACGACGCTTCGTGGAAGCGTGATCGCGGGGCATTCGGCACGAAGGTCAATGAGCCGACGGCCAAAACCGATTGGACGACCGAATACATCTGGGTGCGCCGTGCGGTGACGCTGGACGAGGATCTTTCGGATCGGCAGGCTTTTCTGGAGCTTTGCAACGACGACGATGCGGTCTTCTATGTCAACGGCGTTGAGGTCTATAACACGGGCAGCACCTGCAACAAGCACCTGCGCATAAAATTACCCGAGGCGGCGATGAAGACCCTGAAGAAGGGGCAGAATCTGCTGACGGCACAGTGCCGGAATACGGGCGGCAACGCGTTGCTCGACTTCGGTCTGCTGATCCAGAAGGAGCGGCATACGGCCTTCGAGCAGACAGCCGTGCAGCTCTCGGCCGACGTGCAGGCAACGCAGACGCACTACCGCTTTGCGTGCGGCGACGTGACGTTGGACTTCTCGTTCACCGCACCGCTTCTGATGGATGACCTGCTCTTGATGAGCCGTCCGGTCAACTACATGACTTATAGTGTGAAATCGAATGACGGCAAGCCCCATGAGGTGCAACTCTACCTCGAAGCCTCGCCGGCATGGGCACTCGATCAGCCCTATCAGGAGTCGGCGAGCGAGAGCTTCGAGGCCGACGGTCTGATCTACCTCAAGTCGGGCAGCAAGGAGCAGCCCGTACTGGCCAAGGCCGGCGACGACCTGCGTATCGACTGGGGCTATTTCTACCTCGTGGCCGAGAGCGAGAACACTTCGGCGCGCATCGGTCGCAGTACGACGTTGCGCAGCGACTTTGCCAACGGGGTGAACGAGCCGGGTGCAACGACCGGAGAAAATGGTGACGGCCGTATGGCGTTGATCCGCGATCTGGGTCAGGCCGAGCAGGTTTCGGGCAAGGTGATGATCGGTTACGACGACGGATATTCGATCCAATATTTCGGCGAGAACCTGCGTCCCTACTGGAATAGAGCCGGTGACCGCACGATCCGTGACGAATTCCGCGCCGCGAACGACGATTATCAGGCCATCATGCGTCGATGCGAGAACTTCGATCGGACGCTTATGGCTGAGGCTACCGCAGCCGGTGGTCGCAATTACGCCGAACTCTGTGCGTTGGCTTACCGTCAATCGATCGCCGCGCACAAACTCGTGCAAGCTCCCAACGGCGAGTTGCTCTTCCTCTCGAAGGAGAACAACAGCAACGGTTCGATCGGTACGGTCGATGTGACCTATCCTTCAGCACCGTTGTTCCTCTACTACAATCCCGAGCTGGCCAAGGGTCTGCTCAACCACATCTTCTATTACAGCGAGAGCGGCCGGTGGACAAAGCCCTTCGCGGCGCACGACGTCGGTACTTATCCGCGTGCTAACGGGCAGACCTACGGCGGCGATATGCCGGTCGAGGAGGCTGGTAACATGCTGATTCTGTCCGCCGCGATCTGCGATAGCGAGGGCAGTGCCGCCTATGCCGAGAAGCATTGGGAGGTGCTGACTATCTGGACAGACTATCTGGTCGAGCATGGTCTCGATCCCGAGAACCAGCTCTGCACCGACGACTTCGCCGGACACTTTGCGCACAATACCAACCTCTCGATCAAGGCGATCGTGGCGATTGCCTCCTACGGCCGCATGGCCGAAATGGCCGGTAAGACCGAGATCGCACGGCGTTATACGGACAAGGCCAAGGAGTTGGCACAGGAGTGGATGAAGATGGCCGACGACGGCGATCACTACCGCTTGACCTTCGATCAGCCCGGAACGTGGAGTCAGAAATACAACCTCGTGTGGGACAAGTTGCTCGGAATGAATATCTTCCCCAAGGAGGTCGCTCAAAAGGAGCTGGCCTACTATCTGGGTTGCCAGAACCAATACGGACTGCCGCTCGACAACCGCGAGACCTATACGAAGAGCGACTGGATCATCTGGACGGCGACGCTGGCCGATGACAACGCCACGTTCGAACGGTTCGTCGATCCGCTATATTCGTTCTTCGATCAGACGATTGACCGTGTGCCGATGTCCGACTGGGTCTTCACCGACAAACTCAACCGTCGCGGATTCAAAGCGCGCTCGGTAGTCGGTGGCTACTTCATCAAAATGTTGGAAGCTAAAAAATAATCGAGATGAAGCATTTCCTTTTGTCGCTGCTTGCCCTTGCCTATGCGGGGGGCATGCAGGCGGCACAACCGGTGGACTATGTGAGTACACTGGTGGGCACGATGTCGAAGCACGAACTTTCGACCGGAAACACCTATCCGGCCCTTGCGCGCCCGTGGGGCATGAATTTTTGGACACCCCAAACCGGTGTCATGGGCAACGGCTGGACGTATGTCTATACCGCCGACAAGATCCGCGGCTTCAAGCAGACCCACCAGCCCTCGCCGTGGATCAACGATTACGGTCAGTTTGCGATCATGCCGGTGACGGGCGAGCCGCGCTTCGACGAGGAGCAGCGCGCCAGCTGGTTCTCGCACAAGGCCGAGGTGGCGAAACCCTACTATTACAGCGTCTATCTGGCCGACCACGATGTGTCGGTCGAGGTGACGCCGACCGAACGTGCGGCGATGTTCCGAATGACCTATCCCGAGGCGGAACAGGCTTACTTTGTGGTTGATGCCTTCGACGGCGGCTCGATGGTGCGGGTGCTCCCCGAGCAGAACCGCATTGTGGGTTATACGACCAAGAACTCGGGCGGCGTTCCCGATAATTTCCGCAACTGGTTTGTGATCGAGTCGGACAAGCCGTTCGCCTATTGGGCTTCGGTTGCCGACGGAGAGATCCGTGCGAACAAGACCGAGGCCGAGACCGGCCATGCCGGCGCGATCGTTGGATTCCGGACGGCACAAGGCGAGCCGGTTCACCTGCGTGTGGCCTCCTCGTTCATCAGCCTTGAGCAGGCCGAATTGAATCTGCGTGAGCTGGGCGACAAGTCGTTCGACGAGGTGAAGGCCGAGGGGCGTGCCCGCTGGAACGAAGTGCTGGGACGGGTGGAGATCACCGATCCCAACGTCGACAACCTGCGGACGTTCTACTCGTGTCTCTACCGTTCGGTGCTCTTCCCGCGTGATCTGTCGGAGGTGGATGCTGCGGGCAACCGGGTGCATTACAGCCCCTACAACGGGCAGGTGTGCAGCGGATACCTCTTCACCGACACGGGCTTCTGGGATACTTTCCGGTCGCTCTTTCCGCTGCTGAATCTGCTCTATCCCGAGATGAGCAGCCGGATGCAGGAGGGGTTGGTGAATACCTATCTCGAGAGTGGATTCTTGCCCGAATGGGCCTCGCCGGGTCACCGTGGCTGCATGGTGGGCAACAACTCGGCTTCGGTGGTCGCCGACGCATGGATCAAGGGCGTGCGCGGCTACGATGTCGAGAAGCTGTGGGAGGCCGTGACGCATGGCGCAAACAGCGTGCATCCCCACGTTTCGTCGACCGGCCGATTGGGCTGGGAGTATTACAACCGGTTGGGATATGTGCCCTACAATGTCGGAATTGCCGAAAATGCCGCGCGCACGCTCGAATATGCCTACGACGATTGGTGCATCTACACCCTCGGTAAGTCGCTCGGCAAGTCCGATGCGGAGCTTGCTTCCTACCGCACGCATGCGATGAACTACCGCAACCTATTCGATACGGAGAGCGGTTTGATGCGCGGTCGCAACGAGGACGGTACGTTCCAAACTCCCTTCAGCCCGCTCAAGTGGGGCGATGCCTTCACCGAGGGCAACAGCCTTCACTATACGTGGTCGGTTTTCCACGATCCGGCCGGGCTGGCGACACTCATGGGTGGTCGACATGCCTTCACCGAGAAGCTGAATTCGATCTTCACTGTTCCGCCGCATTTCGACGACAGCTACTACGGTCGTCCGATTCACGAGATCCGCGAGATGCAGGTGATGAATATGGGCAATTACGCCCACGGCAACCAGCCGATTCAGCACATGGTCTACCTCTATAATTGGGGTGATGAGCCGTGGCATACGCAGTATTGGTGTCGCGAGGTGATGCACAAACTCTACAACGCTGCTCCCGACGGATATTGCGGCGACGAAGATAACGGGCAGACCTCGGCGTGGTATGTCTTCTCGGCACTCGGATTCTATCCCGTATGCCCCGCGACGGATCAGTATATCTTGGGTTCGCCCCTGTTCCAGCATGCGGTCGTGCGGTTGGCCAACGGGAAGACGATCGAGATCTCGGCTGAGAACAATACCGAAGCGACGCGCTATGTCGATGCGATGACGCTCAATGGTAAACGTCATACGCGAAACTTTCTGACGCATCAGGAGTTGCTGCGCGGTGCGAAAATCGGATACCGCATGTCGACCGAGCCGAATCGCAAACGCGGGCTGGCCGAATCGGATCGTCCCTATTCGTTCTCCGGTCAGAAGTAACCTTCCGTGGGTCGGGATGCCGGCTGTGTTCGGCATCAATGAAGCAGAAAAAGGCAGAGAAAAACTTTTTTTCTCTGCCTTTTTTGCGCTCAATATTGGCGTGGTATGTTGTGAGATAGAGGTTGCTTGTGTTTTCGATCCTCGAGCTTGTCGAGAGGTCGCAAAGGGTTGTTGTGCCCTCGATCCTCGAGCTTGTCGAGAGGTCGCAAAGGTCACCTGCCGACGTGTTTTTCGGCTTGCGCAGCGAGCCGGCAGTCCGCAGCTCCGCCATGCGGAGGACTGCTATTTCGCGTTGCTGCATAGCCGCCTCCGCGAGCTGCTGACTGAGAAAGGCTGACAATGATAGTCTGCGACCTCTCGACAGGCTCGAGGATCGTGAACAGAGTACATGGCGACCTCTCGACAGGCTCGAGGATCGTGATTCAACCTGCTGGCCTCCGGCCGGAAGCTGCCCTGCCGAAACGCAAAGCGCGCTGGAATTCGAGGAGAATTCCGACGCGCTTGTTTTTATTGGTGGCTCTGTTTTCCCCCCCCCTCTCTGCTTACTTTGTCGAGAAGCGGTAGATGCAGGTGTGGGTGTAGACCTCGCCCGGGTTCAGCCGGGTTGAGGGGAAGTTGGCATGGTTGGGCGAGTCGGGGAAGTGCTGCGTCTCGAGCGCAAGCGATTCGCGGAAATCCTGTTTCCGGCCGTATTTGCCCACGCTTGTGCCGTCGAAGAAGTTCCCGCTGTAAAATTGAAGTCCGGGCTGGTCGGTAATCACCTCCATAAACCGACCCGAAATCGGTTCGTAGAGCGATGCGACTAACTCTTCGCCCTCACCCTCGCGACTCAATACCCAGTTGTGGTCGTATCCGCGGCCGTTTTGCAGCTGCTCGTTGGGCGTGTCGATGCGCGCACCGATTGCGGTCGGGGTGCGGAAGTCGAACGGTGTCCCTTCAACCGGGGCAATCTCACCCGACGGAATAAGCACGGGGCTTACCGGAGTGGTTGCGTCCGATTTAATCCAGAGGATGTGGTCGAGAATCGTGCCGTTGCCCTCGCCCTTGAGGTTGAAGAAGGGGTGGTGCGAGAGGTTGACAACCGTCGGGGCATCCGTCGTGGCGCGGTAGTCGATGCGGAAGCCGTTGTCTGACGTGAGCGTGTAGGTCATCGTCACGTCGAGGTTGGCCGGGAAACCCTGCTCGCCGTCGGGCGAAAGGTAGTGGAACACCAGCTGGCTGTCCGTGGCGGAAACAACGTCCCAAACCTCCATGTCGAAACCCTTCGTGCCGCCGTGGAGCATCTGTCCGTTGTTATTCTGCGGCACGGTGTATTCGACCCCGTCGAGCGAGAAGCGACCCTCGCTGATGCGGTTGGCATAGCGGCCGAGTGCTGCGCCGAGAAAACGCTCACCGGTGTTGTTCAGGTAACGGTCGATATTTTCGTAGCCCAGCACCACGTCCTCTGCGTGTCCGTTGCGATCGGGAGCCCAGAGTGTTACCACGCGCGCGCCGTAGTTGGTCACCTGCATCGTCAGATCGGCGTTGTGAAGCGTGTAGAGCGATGTGGTTTTACCGTCGGTCTGTGTCGTGAAAGCTGCTGCGTCGAAGAGTGGCAGTTGCTGTTTCGAGTGGGCGCATGCCGCACAGAGAAGCACTGCGACTACGTAAATCAAAGGTTTTTTCATGGTTGTAGGTTGGTGGCTAAAATTCCGAGGTGAAGTGGAAACGGATCTCCTTGAAGTTCTCCTGCGCCAAGGCAAGTCCGTAGCTTGTGTCGGCCAGAAAGACGTCGCGGCCGTGTTTGTCGAGGGCCATGTTGGTGTGTTTGCGACGCTTGAAGTCGTTGAGCTGCTCGGCATTGTCGCTCTCGATCCAGCAGGCTTTGTAGATCGAGATCGGCTCCCAGCGGCAGACGGCATTGTATTCGTGTTCGAGGCGGTATTGGATCACCTCGAATTGCAGGACACCCACCGTGCCGATGATCCGACGGCCATTCAGCGACGAGGTAAACAGCTGGGCAACACCCTCATCCATGAGCTGATCGATGCCTTTGGAGAGCTGCTTGAATTTCATCGGGTCGGCATTTTCGATGTAGCGGAATTGCTCGGGCGCGAACGACGGAATGCCGGTGAACCGGAGCTTCTCGCCCTCGGTGAACGTGTCACCGATCTTGAAGTTCCCCGTGTCGTGCAAACCCACGATGTCGCCCGGATAGGCGAAGTCGATGATCGACTTTTTTTCGGCCATGAAGGCTGTCGGTGACGAGAATTTGAGTTGCTTGCCGCTGCGCACGTGCAGGAAGTTGCGGTTGCGCTCGAATGTGCCCGAACAGATCTTCAGGAAGGCGATGCGGTCGCGGTGGTTGGGGTCCATGTTGGCGTGGATCTTGAAGATGAAGCCCGTCATTTTCTCCTCCTCGGGATCGACCGTGCGTGTCTCTGTCGGCGCGGGGCAGGGCGAGGGTGCGATGCGGATGAAGCATTCGAGCAGTTCGCGGACGCCGAAATTGTTGACAGCCGAGCCGAAGAATACGGGTGCTAACTCGCCGCGCAGGTAGGCCGCGCGATCGAATTCGTCGTATACGCCCTCGACCAACTCGACATCGGCTCGCAGCTGATCGGCAAATTTGCTGCCGATCTGTGCCTCCAACTCCTGCGATGCCAGATCGGAGATCTCGACGGTCGAAGCGTTAGCTGTCAGTTTTTCGTCGGAGGTGAAGAGTGTGATGTCTTTTTCGTAGAGGTTGTAGACGCCTTTGAATGTCGGGCCGTTCGAGATCGGGAATGCCAGCGGCCGCACGCGGATTTGCAGTTCCTTTTCGATCTCGTCGAGTAGGTCGAACGGCTCTTTCGAGGGGCGGTCTAACTTGTTGATAAATACCATGACCGGCGTATTGCGCATGCGGCAGACATCCATCAGTTTGCGCGTTTGCATCTCGACACCCTTTGCGCCGTCGATCACGATAATCACCGAGTCGACAGCCGACAGCGTGCGGTAGGTATCCTCGGCGAAGTCTTCGTGGCCGGGGGTGTCGAGGATGTTGATTTTGCACCCCTCATATTCGAATCCCATGACCGAGGTGGCGACCGAGATTCCGCGCTGGCGTTCGATCTCCATGAAGTCCGACGTTGCGCCCTTCTTGATTTTGTTGCTCTTGACCGCTCCGGCGACATGGATCGCCCCGCCGAAGAGCAACAGCTTCTCGGTCAAGGTGGTTTTACCCGCGTCGGGGTGTGCAATAACCGCGAAGGTGCGGCGGCGTGTGATCTCTTCGTGTAAAGTCATACTCTGTATCTCTGGTTTTATCTTGTGTAGCGGGGTGTTCTCGACTGCCGTAGCCACAGCCGGTCGGCTGTGTTGGTCGTGCTGTTTCACCCCGAAGCCCTGCCTTGGCAGGGAGTCATCGCGGACGAGCGAATTTTCTCACCTCTCCCCGCTATTTTTATTAATACTAATTATCTTTTGGGTAGTCCATGTTGTAGTGGCACCCGACCGACTCTTTGATCTCGCGCCCCTGTTTGATGACCAGATAGGCGATGACGATCATGTTGCGCAGCTCGCACAGCTCGCGATTGGGCTTGATGCGTGCAAAAAGCTCCTCGGTCTCCTGCCAGAGGATTTCGAGTCGGTGCATGGCGCGTTTGAGCGAGAGATTCGAACGGACGATGCCCACGTAGTTGGACATGATCGACTGCATCTCGCGCTTCGACTGGATAATCATCAACATCTCCTCGGTGTGCTGCGAGCCTTCGAAATCCCAGTCGGGAATTCCCTCCTGAAAATCGGCTTTTGCGAGCAGTTCGGCGGTGTGGGTTGCGGCCTGATCGGCGTATACAACCGCTTCGATCAGGGAGTTCGAGGCCAGCCGGTTTGCCCCGTGTAGCCCCGTGCAGGAGGTCTCACCCAGCGCATAGAGCCGCTTGATCGAGGTCTCGCCGTTGGCATCGACCTTCACTCCGCCGCAGCAGTAGTGCGCCGCCGGAGTGACCGGAATGTAGTCTTTGGTGATGTCGATACCGATCGAAAGACACTTCTCGTAGATATTGGGGAAGTGGCTGCGCACGGCTGCCGGGTCTTTGTGGGTCACGTCGAGGTAGACAAAATCCTCGCCGCATTTGGTCATCTCGCGGTAGATGGCGCGTGCCACCACGTCGCGTGGAGCGAGCGAACGCATCGGGTGGTATTTGTCCATAAATTCCTCGCCGTTTTGCAGGCGCAGGATTGCACCGAATCCGCGCATGGCTTCGGTGATCAGGAAGTTGGGTTTCTCTCCGGGGTTGTAGAGTGTCGTGGGGTGGAACTGGATGAACTCCATGTTCTCGGTGATCGCCTTGGCGCGGTGACACATGGCGATGCCGTCGCCCGTGGCAACCACCGGATTGGAGGTCGACGAGTAGACATTGCCGCAGCCGCCCGTGGCTACGATGGTGAACTTCGAGAGCATGGTCTCGATTTCGTTGGTGTCCAAGTTGAGGACGTATGCCCCGAAGCAGGTCAACCCGCGCGTGTGGCGGGTGACGAATTCGCCCAGATGGTGCTGCGTCAGCAGGTCTATGGCGAAGTGATGTTCCAGCACGGTGATGTTCGGATGTTGCTTTACCGACTCGATCAGCGCACGTTCGATCTCCGCCCCGGTGAGGTCTTCGTGGTGGAGGATGCGGTGCTCGGAGTGGCCGCCTTCGCGGTTGAGTTCGTAGCGTCCGTCAGGTGTCTTGTCGAAACGAGTTCCCCATGCGATCAGGTCGCGGATGAGATCGGGTGCGCGCTTGACAACCAGTTCGACCGCTGCCGGGTCGCATTTGCCCGCTCCGCAGATAATCGTGTCGTGGATGTGCTTTTCGAAGGTGTCAGGAGCGTAAGTAACCGAGCAGATGCCGCCTTGAGCGTAATTGGTGTTGCATTCATTCATTTCGCCTTTGGTCACGACTGTGACATGACCGTGGGCGGCGGCTTTGAGCGCGAACGAAAGCCCCGCAGCGCCGGAACCGATAACCAAAAAGTCGGTTTTCATAATTTTATGAGCATTAAGCGTCGCAAAGTTACAAAAAACACCCGACATATTGCAACCTGTGGGGCGAAAAAAGTACTCCGTGGTGAGCCGCGCTTCCTCTTGGGCGTAGTTCTCCGTCGGGGGAGGGGTGTGGCTGGAGGCCTGTCAGTTGCGAAATGACGCGTGGCAGCGACACGACCCGTAGGTTGAATGCGCGCCCTGCCCTCTCATTTCGCGTGCATAGACGGCACAAAACGCAACAAGATGGGCAAAAAAAGTTCGACCACCTGTTTTTTTTGTATTTTTGCCCCACAATACAACGATGATGGAACGACATATTGATATAAATCAGTTTGATTACGACCTGCCCGACGGGCGGATTGCCAAATTTCCGTTGGCCGAACGCTCGGCTTCGAAACTGCTGGTCTACCGCGGCGGAACGATCGCGGAACGCCATTTTGCCGACATCGGCGAGGTGCTGCCGGCCGGGGAGCTGCTGGTGTTCAACAACACGAAGGTGATTCGTGCGCGGATCATCATGCACAAGCCTTCGGGTGCGCGCATCGAAGTTTTTTGCCTTGAGCCGCACGCTCCGGCCGATTACGAACGAGCCTTTGCGGTGACGGGGAGTTGCGAGTGGTCGTGCATCGTCGGCAATTCCAAAAAGTGGAAAGAGGGCTATGTGGAGATCAATTTCGACCACGAGGGGCGTGCCGAATACCTGCGCGCCTACCGTGTCGGGGAGGGTAGCCGCGAGCAGATCGTGCGCTTCGAATGGTCGGTAGGGATGACCTTCGGGCAGCTGCTCGAGCATCTGGGTAAGATTCCGATTCCGCCCTATCTCAATCGCGAAAGCGAGGAGATCGACTATACGCGCTACCAGACCGTCTATTCGAAATTCGAAGGCTCGGTGGCCGCACCGACGGCCGGACTGCACTTCACCCCCGAGTTGATCGAGGCGATGAAGGGGCGCGGATTCGGCTTCGAGGAGGTGACGCTCCACGTGGGTGCGGGAACATTCCTGCCGGTCAAGGACGACGATGCCGCGAAGCATCCGATGCACACCGAACACTTCGAAATTCGTCGGGAGGCGGTGGCGAATCTGCTTGCACATTGGAGGCACATCACGGCCGTAGGGACAACTTCGGTGCGCACACTTGAGTCGCTGCCTGCCTTGGCATGGCGCATTCGTACCTCCGGGTCGCCCGATGCCGATCGTCCGGTCGGGCAATGGGAACTCTACGAAATCCCGGCCTATTTTTCGGGACGCGAGGCACTCGAAGTACTGCTCAACTATCTGAATGAACAGGCGTTGGATCGGCTGAAAACCGCGACGCAGATCATGATTACGCCACTCGGCTACGAGTTCCGGATCGTGCATAACATCATCACGAACTTCCACCAACCCAAATCGACGCTGCTGTTGCTTGTGTCGGCTTTTGTGGGTGATGACTGGCGGCGCATCTACGACTATGCCCTTGCCCACGATTTCCGCTTTTTGAGCTACGGCGATTCGTCGGTACTGCTGCGCGATTAGGCGACACGGGCGGGGCTGTCTACGGATCGGTCGCGGGGTTTGCTGTACAATCTTCGAGCTTTGTCGAGAGGTCGCAAGGGTTGTTCTGATTTCGATCCTCGAGCACAGTCGAGAGGTCGCAAACTCCTCAGATTACGCGTCCTCGTTTTCAGTCGGCAGCTCGCGGAGGCGGCTATGCAGCAACGCGAAATAGCAGTCCTCCGCAGGGCGGAGCTGCGGACTGCCGACTTGCTGCGCAAGTCGAAAAACAACTCGACAACAATCTCTGCGACCTCTCGACAAAGCTCGAGGATCGAGTACAGACAGGCAGTTGCGACCTCTCGACAAGCTCGAGGATCGAGAACCCGACAGGCAGTTGCGACCTTTCGACCTCTCGACAAGCTCGAGGATCGAATCTCAATACCCCAATAACAACAAGGATGAACCAACATTGGTTCATCCTTGTTATGAATAGGGCGAGGTTGATTAGAACTTGTATCCTACCGAAATTGTCCAGCAGTTGGCATGCAATTTAGCCTCCGAATCGCTATCCTTTGCGATGTTGAGACAGCCGATTTCGTAGCCGATACCAGCGTAATAGTGTTTCCCGAAAACAGCTCCAACGCCCAAGCGAACACCGAAATCCGAACGTTTCAGACCACCTTCGTCGCCGAAAACATTTACTTTCTCCGAGTCTCCGTCCATTTTAGCTTTGGCCTTTCCGGCGATTCCGAATGCGTAATAGACACCGGCAAACGGCTCAATCGAAACTTTGTCCTTGATGTTGATGTGGTAGTTGATAACGACCGGAACCTGCAAATAAAGAGGGCGGAACGTTATACTTTCTTCGTCCGATCCGAATTTCCCGCCACGGCTGGTCAGGAAGATCCCCGGCTCCAAGTAGAGCGGCAGTCTGTCGCACAGCAGAATCTGGTCTGTCACGCCGATGTGATAAGCCACCCGGGAATCCGTGGAGATATGCAGGCCATTTCCCGAGGCTGACAAGTTGGCGATGTTCATACCGCCACGTACCGAAAAGATGTTCTTCTCATAATTTTGTGCGGAAGCGGCCGAGGCCATGAGCGCACACGCTAAAATCAAAACTAATTTTTTCATTTTTGCTTGAGTTAGGTTTTTAATCTCTTTTGCAAAGATAGTATAATTCATCTTCGGTTGTATCTGCATAGCTCGATTTTTCAACGAACCACCGGTTTTCTTCAGTCGGAGAGGGGAAGTTCCGAACGAATCTACTCCTTCTCGGCACTGCGAAGAGCCAAATGCTTGACCATGACCACAAAACCGCCGGTGAGAATCAGGTTGAGCACCAGCGTCAGTACCGAGATAATCAGCACCGGGCCACCCAGATTGTAGCCCAGCGCGATGAAGATCACCCCTGCGCCGACCTCGCCGCGCGTAAACATGCCGATCGACAGGGCGAGCCGCTCGCTTAACTTGCGGTCGCGGTAGAAGAACATCGGCATGAGTTTGCCCACGTTCGAGAGGACGGAGATCGCGATCACGTGCAGTAGCAGCATGCCCCACGGCATCATCGGTTGTGCGGCGGTAATTGACCCCGAGGCGGCGGCCGTCTCGGTCGAGGCCGAGATCAGCGGCATACTCAGCCCGACCAACAGCATGAAGAAGAACGAGATGCCTGTCGAGATGCGACGCTCGGTTTGGGTGTCGATTTCGCGGTGTTTCATCAGCATACCGAGGACAAAGGCCGGTAGGAGCACTTCGATATGAATGCTATTTTCTGCGCCGTAGAGCCGCGACGATACTATATATATGATTTGCGTCAGCGCGCAGACTACGACCGAGAGCGCGATTAGTTGTCGCCAATCTTGGCGAGCCTGCCAGCGAGCCTGCCAACGCCAGCCGACGATCAGCAGGACGGTGACCACGGCCAAAATGGCGAACATCTGCCACTTCATCCCGATCATCAGGATTTGCAGCGGAATCATCAGCAGGATCGTATCCAGATCGTCGAAGATTGCCAGCACCTGAATTTTTTTGTAGATCCAGCTCTGTTTGAGTTGCAGGGCGGCGAGCATCGTGAAGAGAATGCCGGCCGAGGTGGGGGCGGCAAACCGGCTCAGCAGCAGGTTCTCTTTCCATGCCTCGCTACTCGACCAGAGATCGGGCGGGAGCAGCACAAAGACATAGTAGCCGCAGATGAGCAGCCACGGCAACGCCGCGGTGGCCATAGCGATGAAATAGTCGGCCGTGTAGCTACGCCAGCGCGACTTGTCGACCTCGAATTCGCGGCCGACGTTGATCATGATAAATGCCAGACAGACATAGAGCAGGGTGTCGGTTGCGACTTTGAATGTGCCATAGCCTGGGCCGAAAAAACCCGGCAGAAATTGCGAGGCCACCAGACCTAACATTAAAAAAAGTGAGAACGAAAGAACTTTTCGCATGGGTTGAGGTGTTATTTACGTTGTTTGTGCGTGCAAGCAGCGGGACAAAGATACGTTTTTCGGGTCAAATACGAAAGAATCGGAACGATTGTCGTGAAAAAAATAACAATTAAGCAATCCGCAATTCGCAATTATTTTGTACCTTTGCAGTGCTATTTTGAAATAAACAATTCATAACCATAACATTCAAATTATTACAACTATGCAGATTGTAGAGATTCATGCAAGAGAGATCCTCGATTCGCGAGGCAATCCGACCATTGAGGTCGAAGTACGTACCGTATCCGGCGCCTTTGGCCGTGCAGCTGTTCCGAGTGGAGCATCGACCGGCGAAAACGAGGCTCTGGAGCTTCGCGACGGCGACAAAAGCCGTTACTTGGGTAAGGGCGTCGAGAAGGCCGTGAAGAACGTAAACGAGGTGATCGCTCCGGCTATCATCGGCATGAACGTCGCTGATCAGGTTGGCATCGACAAGTCGATGATCGCTCTCGACGGCACGAAAACCAAGTCGAACCTCGGCGCAAACGCCATTCTGGGCGTATCGCTGGCTGTGGCTCGCGCTGCTGCCGACTACTTTGGCATGCCGCTCTACCGTTATATCGGCGGTGCAAATGCCAAGACGCTGCCTGTTCCGATGATGAACATCATCAACGGCGGTTCGCACTCGGATGCTCCGATCGCATTCCAAGAGTTCATGATCCGTCCCGTAGGTGCTCCTTCGTTCAAAGAGGCTATCCGGATGGGTGCTGAGGTATTCCACAACCTGAAGAAGGTGCTCCACAAGCGCAACCTTTCGACGGCTGTCGGCGACGAGGGCGGTTTCGCTCCCGCACTCAACGGCACGGAGGATGCTATCGAGTCGATCATCGAGGCTATCAAGCTGGCAGGTTACAAGCCCGGACGCAAGTGCGAGGGCGGCGATGTCGCTATCGGCATGGACTGCGCTTCGTCGGAGTTCTACATTGACGGCGTATACGACTATACGAAATTCGAAGGCGAGAAGGGTGCAAAACGTACCTCGAAGCAGCAGGTTGAGTATATGAAGGAGCTGGTTGCTAAATATCCTATCGACTCGATCGAGGACGGTATGTCGGAGAACGACTGGGAAGGCTGGCAGATGCTGACCGCCGAACTGGGTGGCAAGTGCCAGCTCGTGGGCGACGACCTGTTTGTAACCAACGTAGACTTCCTGAAGAAGGGTATCGAGACTGGCTGTGCTAACTCGATCCTGATCAAGGTAAACCAGATCGGTACGCTGACCGAGACGCTCGACGCTATCGAGATGGCTCACCGTGCAGGTTACACTTCGGTTACGTCGCACCGTTCGGGCGAGACCGAGGATTCGACGATCGCCGACATTGCTGTGGCTACTAACTCGGGTCAGATCAAGACCGGTTCGGCTTCGCGTTCGGATCGTATGGCCAAGTACAACCAGCTGCTCCGCATCGAGGAAGAGCTTGGCGACGAGGCTATCTACGGCTACACCAAGATCTACCGCAAGTAGTTCTTCGAAGAACATTTCGTTCGATTCACAATCGGCGCAGACTCTTTTGTCTGTGCCGATTGTTTTTTTTCGGGCGGGGGCGGGGCGGGTTGGTTCTTGGGCTCACGATTCGGCTTGCTCCGGAGGTCGTGGCTCGTTCTATGACAGCCGAAGCACTGTCGATTGATCGTGAGAAGCAGCTATTTCATCGCTGATTTTTCAACCAGAATCCTTGCCAATATCGCCGCTTTCACGTTATTACAGCCTTTGAATGTTCTGAAAAATTGCGACCTTTGCAAGACCAAACAGGTCTTATTTTAATTCAAACAACGGGTTCTATGGATTAAACAATGCCAATTATTCATGAAAAAATTAACACGCCAATAAATCATTTTGTATGCCTTTCAAATTTTATTCTCTTCTGATAAACGGTTTAATGCCTATTATTCCAGCATTGCTCATCATAAATTTGCAGCCCGAAGCCGAGGCTATCAAACCGTGGCCAATCGTTTGGACTTTGCTCGGAGTTAACGTGCTTTTAATCCTGACAGCTTGGAAACATGTCGGATATACACGTCGGCAACGTGAGACGGAAGCCTTGATGCTGATTGTCAATGCGTTTATCCCATTGGCCACATACAATTTGCTGTTTCCCTCTGAAACGCAGGTTTCCTTCCCCGTGCAAATCTTATTGTATTGTTTCATGCAGGTTCTATGGATTATATCTATCGAAATTGCTCCCGATTGGGTCGGACGTATCAGACAACGCAAAGCCGAAGAACGAGCCTTATCGGGGAAACAGCACTTTGAATCCAGAAAGGAAGTCGTAAAGAAACGTCGGGGAAAGGCATAGAAATCGTCCCGTCTTGAGAAATTGCGACCTTTGTAAGATCAAATCTGCCTTGTTTTAATTCAAACAACGCGGGTTGTTAATTCCCATTCGATCCTCGAGCTTGTCGAGAGGTCGCAAGCTACACTTTTTCAGGCAGCAGCTCGCGGGGGACAGCTATGCAGCAACGCAAATAGATAGACCAATTTTTTTTGGGGGGGGCAAGCCGTAATCCTTGTCGGTGTCTCCATTTGGGTTAATTTTCTGGCGAATTATTTTCGGCTTGCGCAGCAAGTCGGCAGGCCGCAGCTCCGCCACGCGGAGGCCTGCTCTTCGCTGCGCTTCGATCCGTCCCCGCGAGCTGCTGCCTGAGAACAAAAAACGCCGTAAAATATTTATTGCTGTCCGATAAAACTCAGAAAGCGCAAAAAGAGATGGCTCAGCTGCTGA
>CAZHEY010000037.1:0-19034 GCA_964532025.1 uncultured Alistipes sp.
TCCACTGAACTATTTCTTATCGAATTTCATCACCCCAAATGTCCACCCTGCCCGATTTTCGGCTTATTGGTCAAAAGAGTAGATAAAAACGGTGCGAGTTTCGTTCATTGGTCAAAAAGAGTAGATAAAAGAGCGACTTCGACCTAATCAACACTTCCATTTGAGTCTGAAATATTCATCAATAAATAGTTTGCGATACCTACGGCTCATACCGTTATGTACTCGAAGTTTGGTCTTCAAATCCAGATTTATCGCCTCCAAAATATTGTTTGTATTCGGCATCGGAGGATCAGGAAAATCGTAGAAAGTCCAGAGCCATTTCATATTTCTTTTCATCGAGAAATAGGCACTTCTTACTCTACAATGCGTGTCTGTTTTCTTTCCCGTCTTGCGGTCGAGAGTGCGATGTTTGAGCCACTCTCCCCACTCGGCATACCACATCTCTAACATTCCAACGAAAGACTCTTTATCGGTGTGGCATAATAGGTGGCAATCTTTTGTAGTTGCTTGCCGGCATCTGTCTGTGGATGTTTAGTCAGGTATTCATTAACGGTTTTAACTTGGTGAAATTGACAGTATTGCACCCTGTATCGAACGAGGGCTTGCGGTAATCCTCGCAGTCCGTCACAGACAATACCAAGTATAACAAAGTTGTGCTCTTTGAGCCAATCAATGCCTTCCAAGTAGTCTGCAATAGTTTCCTTCTTATCTAAGAACTTACGCCACAAAAGTCGCTTGCGATAAGCGTCTACAAGGAGTAAGACGCCGAAGTTGCGACCCCAATAGGTGGCATCCATTAAGACGACCACATCTTTGTATTTGGATACAATCCGTGTGGTGTGAACTTCACGCATGCGACGTTGCACCGTACTCACAGAGAGGTGGTGTCGTCGGCTATCTGAAGGAGGGTTTGTTTACCTCGTACATACTCATCGTAGAGACTTTTCCCTGAGGTAGAACGACGAGCAATTGGAAGTACGGAATGACAATGGCAGTTAGCGCAAAAATAACGCTGTTTACCCCGGTTAAAACCATCTCTGACAAGGGTGTGATGCCCACATTTTGGGCATACTTTTTATCCATTTCTAACGCAAATGATGCAAATATATTAAAATCAATTTATTACACCGTTTTTATCTACTCTTTTTGACCAATAAGCCCGATTTTCAAGCAGTACGCTGCATTTACTCTCGAATGCCCCGATCCGGCCGTATTGTTGTGAGAACGGCCGTTTTAATACGAAAAATATGTTTAATTTTGTGGAAATTTCTAATAATGCAGGAATTACAACATAGGCGTATTGCTTTCATCGACTTGACAAAAGGGCTTTGCATCCTATTGGTGGTAATGATACATATCGGGGGAGCATTCGAACTTTTCGATTCCAAGTCGCTCATCACCTGTTTCTGCATGCCGCTCTATTTTTTCGTGTCGGGACTTTTCTTCAAATCATACGAGGGGTTCGCGGGGTTCAGTATTCGACGTATTAACAGTTTGCTGATTCCGTTTCTGATCTTCTATATCGGCTCTTTTATTCTGATGTATGTAATTTCGAAAATCCGTCCGGGGACATTTCAGTTGCCCGTCCGATTCGACGAACTGCTGCTCGTCCTCCGCGGGCACGAGCTGATCCGATTCGACCCTTCGATCTGGTTTTTAGTCGCGCTTTTTAATTGCAATATACTATTCTATATTCTGCACTATTTGCGGCGAAAACATCTCTCGCTGCTCTTTGTGGTGGTGGGTATTGTCGGTGTTGCGGGGTTCTATTTGGGCAAGCAGCAGATCACCTTGCCCCTCTATCTCGATGTCGCCATGACGGCGATGCCGTTCTATTTTGCCGGATTCTGGATTCGCCGTTACAACTTTTTCTTGTTTCCACACCACCGGTTCGATAAACTGATCCCGCTGTTTGTCATCGCAGCTGCGGTGGTGCTCTATTTCATGGCTCGTCCGGTGGGAATGCGTACCAACAATTATGGCGGGAATCTCTTCCAATTTTACATTGCTGCCTTTGCCGGAATATTCACCATTATGCTGCTGTGCAAGAAGATGAACCGCGTATCGGTTATCTCCTACCTCGGTCGCTATTCGATTATCACGTTGGGGGTTCATGGACCGCTGTTGCACCTGTTTCGCCCTCTGCTGACGCCTTATATCCACAACCAATGGCTCTTTGCAACGCTGCTATTGCTGCTTACGCTGTTGGTTTGTCTGCTTGTCACGCCGCTCATCATCCGCTTTATTCCGCAGCTGGCTGCGCAAAAAGGCGTGCTGAAGTTAGCGCGCAAACCCCAATGACCTCCCCCCCCCGCTCCGCTGATAACAAAAAAAAGACAGACCCACGAATGAGTCTGTCTTTAGTTCTTGAGATGGTTCGATTATTTGTACCAATCGCTGTTTTGTACGCCCGAAGAGGTGACCCATGAGGTGTAATCGGGATACAGGTTGTCGATCGGGGTCTTTTCGTTGTGCGCATCCAGCAACTTGCTCAGATCGGTTTCTGAAGCTCCCGACAAGTAGATAGCGAAGGGGTAGTTGTTGTCGCGAACATAGTATGCACCCATTTGCGGATCGGACTTATCATCGCCCGTGCCGAAGAAGTGATGATCCATCTTGTCGCTCGGAGCTTCGAACGGAATGTGAACCTCCCAACGCTTGTCCTCAGCAAGTTCTGCGCGCCCCTCGCTGTAAAGGAACGGTTTGATTGATGCGGCAGCCGTTTCGTCGATCGGCGATGCGTATTTGGCGGTGACTTTATAGGTAGCCCCCATCTCCTTTTTCACACCGTCCGTCAGCAGAATCACCTCGCCGTCGATTTTAGCCGGAGTATACGGCTCATATTGCGGCGTTGTGTTCTCGTCGGAACTCGGGCGAAGAATCGAGAATTCGAGTTGCGAGGCCGGGATGTTTCCGTTGAATCTTACGGCTAATCCATTGTCTAATCCGGCGTAGTTGTTGAAGGTTTTCAGCAGGAACGACTCTTCGTATAGCCCTTTGCCGCCGATGGTTTTCTCTTGATTGAGCTTCACCAGCACATCGTTCATGTCATAATCCCCACGGCTTGGCCACAGGTCTTCGAATGCATAGATACCTTTGAGCAGGCGTACTTCCTTTTTTACATCGTCCGCACCCGGCTTCTCTTCGATCGACGGAATGTCTACCACAGCCTCGACGGGATTCGATTTTACGGTGAAGATGATGTCGCTGAAGTTCTCGTCGGTGGTGTAGTCCTCGAAGGAACAGATTACCGAATTGAGGTCGAGCGCCGTATTCGTGTAGCGATAAACCGCCGTGCGCGGCTGATTGAACGGTTCTCCATTGTCGTTGATACTCAAACCCGAAGAGGTGGCAGCACGATAATCTTTATCCTCGCCGAAACCTCTCAGGCGGTTTCCCCAAGCATTTGTTGCCAATACAAATCCGACGCGGTATCCCTTCGGGAAGACATTGGTTGCGCCCTCTTTGCTACCCTTTGCAATGTTGGGGTAGAACATCAACTGCACGGCTGTACCGCGATTGACACCTATATATTTACTGGCCTCCTTGCGGTTGTTGCTCCATTGTCCATCTTGCGTGTTGGGGAAGATCATCACGGGATGTACGTCGCTGAGCGATGTGGGGTGTGCCGATGCGTCGTAATAATAGTAGCCCATGGAGCAGTTCCAGCAGGTGTTGCTCATCAGGTAGGTGATTGCAATTTCCGCATCTTTTTCCAGATAGAGGTCACTCGACGAGCGATACTCCTGCGGGCAAGATTTGTCGGTGTTGAAAACTCGGCTGGCTGCTTTGTAGAGAGCCTCCCAGTTAGCTACATTCAAATCGGTCCCCGTATACGCATAGTCGATGCGCCCGTAGGTGCGATCGTAAGATCCGAGCCAGGTTTTCCAGCCGTCTTTGGTTACGGCGACCGACTCGTAGGATGCGCGAGTGGCCGAAGCCGGAGTTGCCGATGCCTCGCCTACGTAGGCTTCGGCAAGCAGTGTGTCGCCGTTCTTTTCGGCGATCAGCAAGGTCTGGGCATATACCGCCGGGGTATAGATGTAAGCCGTTTCGAGATAGGAGGGGAGCTCCAGCTGTGCGGAGAAACGCCCGTCGGATTTCGTGTAGCCGGCATAGATCGGCTCGATGCCCTCTTTTTTAATGTAGGACGTGCCCTCTGCATTTTCAGCAACGGGGATTTGGTCATACACTTCGAAATAGACCTCAGCCTGCAACTTGTAATCAATCGCAAGACGCGTTTGACTAACCGTCGAAAACGAGAAGTCGTTCCATTCTTTGGTCGCAGGTTTGGAATTATCCAGCGGAATCCCATCCATGCAGCCTGCCAATAAAATGGCGCTCAGTAATGCGTAGCCTGTTTTTTTCATTTTTTTGCCTCCTATCCTTTTGCCCTTAATTGTCTTGTTTTTGGGCGGAATTGTAGTGTGATTTAATTATGCCGCAAAGGTATTGATTATAAAGTAATAAACAAAAGAAATCGCTACTATTTTTGTAAAATCGAACCGCGAAACGGGATATTCCCTCTCTACGTGCGTAAGAGGACGTTTTTTTCTCCAGCTAACTATTTTTGCTGTGAGGAAACACGAAATTCAACATAAAAAATTTTATCTTTGCATCTGCAAAAAACATCAACTATGACCCGAAAAATATTGTTGCTTGGCTCTGGAGAGCTTGGCAAAGAGTTTGTAATTGCCGCGCAGCGGTTGGGACAGACCGTTATCGCTTGCGATTCCTATGCTGGTGCTCCGGCTATGCAGGTTGCCGATGCGTCGGAAGTGTTTGATATGCTCGACGGCGATCGTTTGGCCGCGGTGGTGGAAAAGCACCGTCCCGATCTGATTGTGCCGGAGATCGAAGCCATTCGCACCGAACGATTATACGATTTCGAGCGGACTGGTATTCAGGTTGTTCCGAGTGCTCGTGCCGTCAATTACACCATGAACCGCAAGGCAATTCGCGATTTGGCAGCCAAGGAGTTGGGGCTGAAAACGGCGCGCTATTTTTATGCCAAGACTTTCGAAGAGTTGCAGGCTGCCGCAGTCAAGATCGGATTCCCGTGCGTGGTGAAACCCTTAATGTCCTCTTCGGGTAAGGGGCAATCGTTGGTGCGAAGTGCCGAGGAGTTGGAACATGCGTGGCATTATGGCTGCGAGGGGTCACGTGGGGACATCCGCGAACTGATAATTGAGGAGTTTATTCGTTTCGATAGCGAGATCACGTTGCTCACCGTAACCCAGAAAAATGGCCCTACGCTATTTTGTCCTCCGATCGGACACGTGCAAAAAGGCGGCGACTACCGCGAAAGTTTTCAGTCGCCGGAGATCGCTCCGGCGCATTTGACCGAAGCACAGCGTATGGCCGCGGCGGTCACCGAAGCGTTGACCGGCGCAGGTCTGTGGGGTGTGGAATTTTTCTTGAGCCACGAACACGGAGTCTACTTTTCGGAATTGTCGCCTCGGCCGCACGATACGGGAATGGTGACACTCGCCGGAACGCAAAATTTGAACGAATTTGAGTTGCATGCCCGTGCGGTGCTGGGAATTCCTATTCCGGCCGTAACCTTTGAACGCATGGGCGCAAGTGCTGTGATTCTGTCGCCGATAGCAACATCCGAATCGCCTGTTTACGAGGGGATTGATGCTGCGGTGGCTGCTGATCCGCAAACCGATATCCGGATCTTCGGCAAACCCGCGGCGCGCATCAACCGCCGTATGGGGGTCGTTGTTAGCTACGCTCCCTTGGGCAGCGACCTGCTTGCGCTGCGTGAACGCACGAAAGCCGCTGCGGAAAAAGTCATCATTCGGGCGAAGTAAGAAAAACCTCTCTTCGAGGATCGAAAAGAAAATATGGCTTCGGTAGCTTTGGTGCGGAGGATAAGCCGGCTGACGCGGATCGCATGCCGCGTTCTGCCAACAATACCGACAAAAAAAATGTCTCGGATTCAAATCCGAGACATTTTTATTTTGTAGATAGATCGAACCGTTATTTGTTGCCGTAGTTAGCTATAACCCGATCGGTGGCCTCCTTGAGTAGTTTCTCGGGGCAGCAAAGCGTGATGCGGATATAGTCATTCCCCTCCGAACCGAAAATGCCGCCCGGGGTTAAGAACACATCGCTTCGCTCCATAACTTCGTCCGAGAAGGCAAAGCTGTCGCCCGGGTAGCCTTCGGGAAGTTCCGCCCAAATGAACAGTCCGGCTTGGTGCAGGCGATAGCGGCAACCCAGCGCATCCAGTAATTTGTAAGCCTGTCTCTCGCGCTGGTAATATATGGCATTCAGCTCGTTAAACCACTCTTTGCCCAACGACAAAGCCGTATCGGCAGCAGCCTGAATCGGGTAAAACATTCCGGTGTCCATGTTCGACTTAAAGGCCAAAATCGAGTCGATCCACTCTTTTTTGCCAACGATAACACCCACACGCCAGCCCGCCATGGAGTGCCCTTTCGAGAGCGAATTCATCTCCAAAGCCACTTCGCGCGCACCTTCAACCTCCATGATAGAGATCGGGGCAGCCCCGTTACGGATGAAACTGTATGGGTTGTCGTGCACGATCAAGATATTGTGCTTTGCTCCGAAATCAACGATCTGGCGGAATAGCTCCATGGACGGGGTCTGTCCCGTCGGCATGTTGGGGTAGTTGACGAGCATCATCTTCACACCGTCCAGTCCGGCCGCTTCGATTGCCGCGAAATCGGGATAGAAATTGGTCTCCTTATTGAGCGCGTAGGTTACTTTTTCGCCGCCGGCCAACTTTACGGCTGCCGAGTAAGTGGGGTAGCCCGGGTTGGGAACGAGCACCTTGTCGCCCTTATTGAGGAAGGTCATGCAAAGGTGCATGATGCCCTCTTTTGAGCCGATCAGGGGCAATACCTCCGAGTTGTAATCCAATTCGGTGCGATACCACTTCTTATACCAGTCGGCAAAGGCCTTGCGCAAAATCGGCTCGCCCTTGAAAGACATGTATTTATGGACGTCGGGACGCTGTGCTTCCGCGGCCAGCCGGTCGATAACCGATTGGTGGGGCGGCAGGTCGGGGCTTCCCATAGCAAGTTTTATGATCTGACGACCCGTAGATGCTTCGATCTCAGCTATTTCACGCAGACGGCGCGAGAAATAATACTCTCCGATACCGTCCATGCGGTGGGAGCGGGCAATGCTGACTGCTTTTGTCATATATTAATTAGGTGTTTGGATTAACTACGGGCAAAGATACGAAAGAAAAATAAAAAATAATCTCCTGTTTTAATTAGTTATTGATATTTTTTAATAATAAAAAGCTGCCGAACCGGGCGAATAGGAGATCCTATTTAGCCGATTCGACAGCAAGAGCAGCGGTAAACTGACGAGTTTTACAGCGCAAAAAGGATAAAGATCTGCGCCGTCAATACGCGTAAGAACATCACAACCGGATAGACCGTCGAGTACCCGACTGCCGGCATGTCGTTTCCTGCCGTAGCGTTGGCATAAGCCAGAGCCGGGGGGTCTGTCATTGCACCCGACATAAGTCCCATGAGCGTATAGTAGTTCATCTTCAAGCATAAACGGGCAACCAACGAAACAATTACAAGAGGTACGACCGTGATGATGAATCCGTAGCCGATCCAGCGGTATCCGCCGTTCACGATGGCTTCGATAAATCCGTCACCAGCTCCGATGCCGACTGCTGCAAGGAAGAGCGCGATGCCGATTTCGCGCAGCATCAGGTTTGCGCTGGCGGTCGTGTAGGTTACCAAATGGAAATGCGTACCGAAGCGACCAATTAAAATGGCAATAATCAAAGGGCCGCCAGCCAAGCCCAATTTCACGGGCTGCGGTACGTTCATCAAAGGAATAGAGCCTAATAAAACACCTAAAGCAATACCTACGAATATAGTCACTAAATTCGGCTGGTTCAGCTTCTTAAGCGAATTACCAAGAACGTCAGCCACCTGAGCCACGGCCTTTTCGCCGCCGACCACCATGACGCGGTCACCCACCTGCAATTCAAGCCCTTGGTAGGGAATCAAATCGACTCCGGCACGATTGACGCGTGTGATTGTGATCCCGTATTTGGTACGCAGGCGCAGGTCGGAGAATTTTTTGCCGTTGATCGATGATTTTGTAATCAGAATACGTCGCGAAATCAGTTCCGAGCGGGGTGTATTGTTGCCCCAATCTTCATCCGTGAGTTCGATACGACGACCGAAAAAGGCTATAATAGCCTCTGTGTCTTCGGCTTGGCAGATTACCCACAGCCGATCGCCCAAGCCGACAAGGCTATCCGCGTCGGCCATGATGATCGAACCGTCGGGACGCATGATGCGCGAAATAACGAATTGGCGGTTAATCAGATCGCGCAGATAGCTCACCGTGCGGCCGTCGAGGATTTTATTGTTGAATTCAACCGAAACCTTATCGGCGAATTTCTGTTCGTTTGAAAGTGCGGCTAATGCCTCGTCTTCTTTCTTGAATTTTACGCGCAACGCATAACGGATGAAAATCATCGTGAAGATAATACCCACAACACCAAGCGGATAGGCTACTGCATATCCCAATGCGATTGAAGGGTCGTTGTAGCCCGACGCATCGGCATAGGCTTGCTGTGCCGCACCCAATCCCGGGGTGTTCGTCACCGCCCCGGAGAGAATTCCGACCATGGTCGGGATAGGCGTACCTGTCGTAAGATGAAGGATATATGCCGTTGCAACACCCAGTAGCACGATAGCTGCTGCGCAACTGACGAGGGTTATTCCGCCATGTTTGAATGATGAGAAAAAACCGGGTCCGACCTGCAATCCGATCGAGAAGACGAAAAGAATCAACCCGAACTCTTTGACAAAGTGCAGCACTTCGCCCTCGACGGTCATTCCGAAGTGGCTCAAGGCGATGCCGACAAAGAGTATCCAAGTGATACCCAGCGACACACCGCCGATCTTGATCTTTCCGAGCAAGATGCCAATCGTGATAACCAACGCGAATGTAAGCACGGCATGAGCAATGCCACCGCCGAAAAACAGGGTATATAACCAATCCATAAAAACTAACTTTTGTGTGAGATGCGACAAAAGTAGTATTTATTTAAGAATATTAAAAATTAATAGAGGTATTTTTCTATCAAGGGCATCAGGAGAGCCGTTGCCAAACCCATAAGCGCCATAGCCAGACCACTTAAAGCTCCTTCGACTGCGCCGATTTCGATTGCACGTGCCGTGCCGATGCCGTGGGCGGCTGAACCCAGCGCAAATCCGCGTGCTTCGGGGTCTTTCACGCCGCAATGCCGCAAAATCCACTCGCCGAAAATGCTGCCGAAAATCCCCACACAGAAGACCACGACCGACGTCACCGAGATGTTGCCTCCCAATGGCCCGGCAACCGAAACAGCGATTGGGACGGTAACTGATTTTGGTGCTATCGAATTGATAATCTGGCGTTCCGTGCCGAATGCCATTGCGATATAGACCACGCTCAACACGCCCGTCAGACACCCCGCAAGCGTTGCAACGCCGACCGGAAGCAGACTTCCACGCAGACGTTCGATCTGTTCATATAAGAGGTAGCCAAGTGCCACGACCGACATGCCAAGTGCGAAATTGAGTATACCTGTAGCCTCCTGATAGCGAGCGTATTCGATGTTCGTGCAACGCAAAAAGACGATGACGGAGATAAATGTGAGCAACACGGGGTGAAGTAGCGGCAGGTGAGTGCGGCGATAGATCTTGCCACCCAGACAGAAAAGCCCAACGGTAAGTGTCAGAAGAAACAGGTCGGATGTAAAAAACGAGCTCATAGCGACTCCTCTTTATTTGGGCGTTTGAGGTGCCGCCGGTTCAGACTTTGAAACGTCCAACCGCTGACCAGCAAGACGATAACCGTCGACAGAATACCCGATATGACAATAGCCCAAAGGTTGTCGAGAATCACGTGATACGAATCCATCAACCCAACTCCGTAGGGCACGAAGAAGAGTGCCATTGCACCCAATAAAAATTTGGCGGCGGGTCGCACTGTTTCGGCTTTCACCCAGTGCAGGCAAAGTGCTGCGAAAAGCAGGATCATGCCGATGATATTACCTGATACGTAACCTCCGGTGAGCTGACTCAATAGGTTGCCAATCAACCAAAAAACAAGTATATAAAAGATTCCTGCCACGTGCCGTCCCAATTTTGATCGCACAAAGATACGAAAAAAATTTATGAACTATTTCTTTTTTAATGGGCAATCCGAGCTACTGCACGAGGCGCATCCGCCGTGCTTGCGGAAATGGCGCACGATACGCCGAATAATCTCCGCAACAACCGCAATGCCGATGCATAAAACTACGATATCCTGCCAATTCATCGCGCTCAAATCCATAATATGAAGTGGTAGGCGATCCACGCAGCTCCCCACGCTAACAAAGTGTCGTAGACCACCGCGGCAATGGCCCATTTCCAGCCGGCTTCGCTGCCGATTGCTGCCACCGTAGCCATGCAGGGAAAGTAGAGTAGGATGAAGACCAGAAAGGCCACGGCCGAAGCTGTTGAAAAATCCCCGCTCGAGAGCATGCGTTCGGATAAGGTTGTTGTTTCGGACTCGTTGTCGTTTAGCGTATTATCTGCGTTTTGTTCAACCTGCGCATTCTCTGTATAGAGCACACCAAGGGTGCTGACTACAATCTCTTTGGCCGGTACGCCCGACAACAGGGCCACGCTGGCTTTCCAGTTCAGTCCCAGCGGTTTGAAAACCGGCTCGCAGCCTTTGCCGATCTGTCCCAGATAGGAGTTCTCGTAATGGTCGGCAGTCGGCATGCTGCCGGCCTCTCCGCGCGGATAATAGCTTAAAAACCAGACAACAAGCGATGCGATAAGGATCATGCCGCCCATCTTTCGCAGGTATTGTGCGCATTTGTCCCACATGTGCCGCAGGGTAGTTCTCCATGTCGGCAACCGATAGGGCGGTAGCTCCATGACAAACGGGGTTTCGTCGACCGGAAACATAAATCGGCGCATCAGCCGTGCTGTAATTACGGCCAGCACAACCCCCAAGATATAAAGTCCTGTCATTATCAATCCAGCCTGCGACGCGAAGAATGTTCCGGTCAGAAGAATGTAGATCGGTAGTCGAGCACTACACGACATAAACGGCGTAATCAATATGGTTATCAGACGGCTGCTTCGACTCTCGATCGTGCGCGAGGCCATGATCGCCGGCACGTTGCACCCGAAGCCCATGACCAGCGGAATAAACGATTTTCCGTGCAGTCCAATGCGGTGCATGATGCGATCCATGATAAAAGCGGCGCGTGCCAGATAGCCCGAATCCTCCATAAATGAGATGAATAGGTAGAGGATCATGATGTTGGGCAGGAAGACAATCACCGCACCGACACCGCCGATCACTCCGTCCGACACCAGATCGCGCAACACGCCGGGCGGAATCACCGCTTCAGCACCCTTCCCGATCTGCTCGACCAGCCACCCGATCCACTCCTGCGGATAGACTCCCAGCTGGAATGTGCACCAGAACATAAGCCACATAAGAGCAAAAAAGATAGGGAATCCCCATAATTTATGGGTGACAAAGGTGTCGATGAGCGCGGTTGTGGTCACTTCGTCCCGGTCACCCGGCGTATACACCTCTTTTAGTGCACCTTGAATGAATCCGTATTTTTGATTCGCCACGGCCGTCTCCACATCTTCTCCTAACGCTTCGCCGATGCTTTTCGCTTCCCGATCCCGCATGGAAATCCATGTTGCATAGCGTTTGCAGCCATGCAGTTGCTCTTCGACCTGCCGGTCGCCTTCGAGCAATTTGAGTGCGAAATAGCGCGGAGGAAACGTCTTGGGTAATTCGCCGCGATAGTCATTCATGTCGCTGTTGATCCGTCGCAGGCTCTCCTCGATGACCGAACCCAACTGGATGTGAATGTGACGGACGCGTTCGTCCTGATTCTCGTATACGGCAATTATGGTGTCGAGTAACTCTTCGATACCGCGACGGTTACGCGCTTCGACCGGAATCATCGGTACACCCAACATGCTGCCCAATGTATCGTAGTCGAGCGTTGCGCCCGATGCGGTAACCTCGTCGAACATGTTGAGAGCTACCACCATGCGCGGATTTATATCAATCAGCTCGGTAGTTAGATAGAGGTTGCGTTCGATGTTCGAGGCGACTACAGCATTGACGATGACGTCGGGACATTTTTCGGCAATGTGATGCCGCACGTAGCGTTCCTCGGGGGTGTAGGCCGACAAGGCATAGGTTCCCGGCAGGTCGGTGATCTCGAACCGGTAGCCGCGGTAGGTGCGGTGGCCGATCTTTGCCCCGACCGTCACGCCGCTATAATTTCCCACGTGTTCGTGTCCGCCGGATATGGCGTTGAACAGAGAGGTTTTTCCGCTATTGGGATTTCCCACCAAAGCCACGGAAATCGTGCGGCTATGAGCGGTAATCACTTCGTTGATGTCCGCGCAACCGGTCACCGGATCGGCCGGTTCGTGAAAGTCCTTGGTCGAAATTTCGATGCGATGGGGGTGATGCAACCCTTCGCTTTGTTCGGATTGATGTCCGTGGTGTGCAGCAAGATAGCGGCTGGCTTCATCTTCTGTCATCACAACGACCATGTCGGCTTCGCTGCGACGTAACGAGATGTCGTAGCCCATGATCTTGTATTCGATCGGGTCTTTGAGCGGTGCATTGAGCAGCACTTCGACCTGCTGACCGCGCACGAAGCCCATTTCCATGATCCGGCGGCGAAATCCACCGTGGCCTAATACCTTGACGATGGTGGCAACTTCACCGGTTTTGAGTTCGGATAGACGCATTTATTGTCCTTTTTTTGCGTCCAAAGATACGCTTTTGTTGCGACATAGGCAATCCCTAAATATAGGTATTGTTCGCTGTGGGCTACCAACCTCCGCCGAGTGCCTTGCAGAGCAACACGTAGTTGATATATTGGCGTGCTACCAGATTGATTAGTTGCATCTGCGAAGCGTAGAGTTCGCGCTCCGCATCAATCACCGACAGGTAATCGGACATTCCGCTGCGATAGAGTGCCCGTGTCATGGTCGCGATGCGTTCGTTTGCACCAACCAATGCTGCCGTGCGTTCGGTTTGCCGACGGAAGGTTGTGATAGCAACCAATGCGCTCTCTACATCGGAGAAGGCCGTGAATACCGCTTGCTCATACGTATATGCGGCTTGATTGTAACTTTCGATGGCTTCGGCCTCCGCACGACGCAGTCGTCCGAAGGCAAAGATCGGCTCGGTCAGCGACCCGACTGCACTCCATGCCCAAGGGCTTGCCGAAGTTAAACCGCTGATTGAGGTGGCTGCGATTCCACCCTTGCCTGTTAGCGAGATCGAGGGGAATCGGGCACTGCGGGCTTGACCCGCCTGCGCTGCGGCCTGCATCATCGTGTATCGAGCCTCGAGCACATCAGGCCGCCGCTTCAGCAAATCCGACGGCATCCCGACCGGAATTTCAGCCGGATAGTAATCCGTCAACAGGCGCATTCCCGCTCCGTCGTGGGGTATCGGCTGCGGATTCTCACCGAGTAGCACGCACATCGACAGCCATGTCTGCTCCACGGCGCGCCGATATTGCGGAATGTCGGCTTCGGACGTATAGACCAGACTGCGTGCTTGTGCCAACGCCACGCCGTCGGACATGCCATAGCGGAACATCGAGTCGATCAAGGCCGCCGATTCCTGCCTTAGTCGCAGCGTCTGCCGAGCGATCGAAAGGTCGCGCTGATACTCCAACAGAGTGAAGTAGGTTGTCGCGACTTCGGCCGCCAGCGAGAGCCGCACGCCCCGATAGGCCCACTGGGTTGCCTCCAACTCGGCTTTTGCCGCACGACGGGCGTGGCACAAAGCCCCGAAGAGCGAGATCTCCCACGAAAGGGTCGGCTCGATTGCATAACCCTGTTCAATCTTGGTTTTGCGTGTGTAATCGCCTTTCGCTTCAGCGGTTATACCCACTTGGGGCAGGAAGGCCGTCCGTACATTTTTTAGGTTGTCGCGAGCTGATTCGACCCGTGATGCCGCTACTGCCAGATCGCGATTGTTGGCTAATGCCCGCTCGACCAGCGCATTGAGCGTTGTGTCGCAGAATAGAGTCCACCATTGCTCCCCCAATTTGGTCGTATCCTGCGAGAATCCGCCGTCGAAGAGATACGACTCGGGTGCAGAAACCTGTGGCGGATAGAGCCGCGGCGTGCAGGTCATACATGCGGCGCATGCGACTACTGCAAAGGGGATTAGAAATCTATTTTTCATATGTATCCTCCCTGTTTTGAAGTGCACGCTTGCGTTCGAATTTACCGATGCGCGCAATGAAATAATACAATCCGGGGTAGAGGAAGATGCCGACCAACGTCGCAAAGAGCATTCCTCCAACCAGTGCCACACCCATAATATGACGAGCCGATGCGTAGACGCCGCTGGCGAAGATCAGCGGCATGACGCCGAGGATAAATGCGAAGGCTGTCATGATGATCGGCCGGGCACGCAGCCGCGCGGCCTCCATCGTCGCCTCCATGAGTGTCGCACCGCGTTCGTGAAAGATCCGATCGGCATATTCCACCACCAAAATCGCGTTTTTGGCGGCCAGTCCGATCAGCATCACCAACGAGATCTGCATATATATGTCGTTGACGAAGGCGGCCTGAAACAGATGTGCCCCAGCCACAAACAATACTGCACCGAGCACGGCGATCGGCACACTCAACAGAATGGCCAGCGGCAGTCCCCACGACTCGTAGAGCGCGGCCAGCGAGAGAAAGACGAAAACGAGAGCCAGCAGGTAGACCAAAGCACCGCTCTTCGAGGCGTTTGCCTCTTGAAAGGACGTACCGCTCCATGCTGTGCCGATGTCGCTGGGGAGGGTTTTCGCTGCCGTACTCGTGATGTCGTGCATGACGGTGGTTGTCGAAGCCTTGGCCGCAGGTGTTACGGTCAGGGTGATCGAACGGTAAAGGTTGAATTGCGATACGTATTCAACGCCCACCGTGTCAACGACTTCAACAAGCGAAGTTAAAGGAATACTTTCGCCTGTCGCCGAGGCAATGTAATAATTATCCAAAGAGCGTTCGCCCACCCGATAATCCGGCGCGGCCTGCACGTAGGTTTGGTAAAGTTTTCCGAACCGGGTGAAGTTGTTGATGTAAGAACCTCCCAGAAGGGTTGCCACTTCGTTGTAGAACAGTCCCAAATCGACTCCGGCCGCCAGCGTCTTCTCCTTGTCTATATCAATCCGACGCTGCGGCACACCGGCCTTAAACTGCGTCGATACCGATCCGACGGTAGGTAGCTTGCGCAGCGTATCCATAAGTCGCGAGGCGTGTTCGAGCAGGTAGGCTGTGCCGCGTCCTTCGCGATCCTGCACCTCCAGCGAGATCCCCGACGTGACACCCAAGCCGGGAATCGACGGTGGAATAAAGGCATAGCATTCGGCTGCGGGTACAGACACGTAAAGCTCCTTGGTTAGCTTTTGTGCAATCTGCTGCGCCGAAAGTTTTCGGTCGGCATAGTCGACCAGCTTGACGAACATCACGCCGCTGCTTGTCGACGAGATCCCGGCCATGAGATTGAATCCCGCAGCATAGGTCGTCGAAGCGACTTCGGGCAACCGAGCGATCAGCGCATCGGCCGCCGCCATGGCGTGTTCGGTCACCTGCAACGAAGAGGCTTCGGGGGTCGACACCATGACCATGATATATCCTTGATCCTCTTCCGGCAAGAATCCGGCCGGCAACTTGCGCCATACGCCGTAGATCACCGCCAGCACGACGGCAACAAAAATCCCGGTACGTGCCACGTGGCCTATCAAGCGAGGCGTGAAACGGACGTAACGCTCCATGAGTTTGCCAAACCAGCGGTTGAAACCGGCGAAAAATCCGGTCTCCTTTTTCTTGTGTGGCTTGAGCAGTAAGGCACATAAAGCCGGTGAAAGCGTCAGCGCATTGAATGCCGAAATCACGACCGACACGGCAATGGTCACCGAAAACTGTTGAAATAATCGTCCGGTAATGCCTCCGGTGAACGACACGGGGACAAATACGGCAAGCAGCACGATGGTTGTTGCGACGATCGGGGATGCGACGCTGCGCATGGCTTTCATCGCCGCTTCGCGCGGTTTCATGCCCTGTTCGATGTTGAGCTGCGCCGCTTCGACGACGACAATCGCGTCGTCGACCACCAATCCGATTGCCAGAACCAACCCCAACAGCGAAATGATGTTAATCGAAAAGCCCAATAGTGGGAATAGGGCGAACGCACCGATCAACGACACGGGGATGGCCACGAGCGGAATCACCGTGGCGCGCCAGTCCTGCAAGAAGAGAAAGATGATCGCGATGACCAATACCAATGCGATGATCAATGTGCGGAAAATATCACGGATACCGGCTTCGATGCTTGAGGTCGAGTCGGCGATCACGGTGGTCTCCATACCGTCGGGAAGCCGCTCGGTCAGCGTACTCATCGCCTCCTTGACGGCCTTGCCAACCGCCACGGCATTGCTGCCCGGTTGCTGATAGACGATCAGCATAGCCGACGGGCTCTTGCCGAAATGCGATTGCACGCCGTAAGTCTCTCCGCCGAGCGACACTTCGGCCACGTCGTTGAGCCGAATGATCCCTCCCAGCGAATCGGCGCGCACGATGATCTGTCCGAACTGATCGGCCGTTGCGATCTGCGGCGGCAGGGTCACCGTATAGGTAAACGAAGTTCCGTCGGGTGCGGGTTCTGCGCCGAACTTACCGGCAGGGTAGATGCCTGCCTGCTGCTCGATCGCCGTGGTGACCTCCGAGACGGATAATTTGTAATATTTCAGCACGTCGGGACGCAACCAGACACGCATCGCATACTCGCCTGCGCCCATGATCGAGACCTTTCCTACGCCGTCCAACTTGAGCAATTCGTTCTGGAGGTTGATGTAGGCGTAGTTCGACAGAAATTCGCCGTTGTAACGCCCGTCGCTGTGCAACGAATAGACCAGCAGAAAGCCCGGCATGGTTTTGCGGGTGATGACTCCCTGCTTGATCACCTCGGCCGGAAGTTTTCCCGATGCCGTGGCTACGTTGTTTTGGGTAAAAATCGCGTCGAGATCGGGATCTGATCCGATATTGAAGGTGACTTGCAGGTTCATCGTGCCGTCGTTGGCACTCGTCGACTGCATGTATAACATGTCGTTTACCCCCATAACGGCCTGCGCCACGGGAGTTGCCACTGCATTGTTTACCGTTTCGGCATCAGCTCCCGTATAGGTAGCCGAGACTTCAACAACCGGAGGTGTGATGTCGGGATACTGCTCGATCGGGAGTTTCGAGAGCGAAACAAAGCCCACCAATACGATGACGATTGACAGCGAAATGGCAAAAATCGGGCGGGTGATGAAGAATCGTTCCATACTGTTATTTTTTCCGCAGAGCCACCTTTGCTCCGTTATGTAGTTTTTGCTGTCCGGTCACCGCCACCCATTCCCCGGCGGCAACTCCTTGGTCGATGCACCACAACCCACCGTATGTATCACCCAGACTCACCTGACGCCACATGGCGGTGCTATCTGCACCGATGACCCACACCGAATTCACGCCCTGCACTTGGCTGATACATTGCTGCGGCACAACAATCCGCGGCCTGACAGCCCCGACGGTTGCTTCGATATGGGCAAATTGCCCCGGTTTAAGTGCCTGCTTGGGGTTTGGAAACATCACGACCACGACGATCGTTCCGCTCTTTCCCGACACGTCCCTGCGGGTGTAATCATACGCTCCGGGGTAGGGGTATTGCGAACCGTCGGCCAAGTTTAGGCGGATATTCGACAGCAGATTCGCATTGTCGTATATCGAGGTCGGAGATCCTCCGTAACGCAGGTATTCCGCCATTGGAATCGACACATCTACGGTCAGCGTATCGGTATTGGACACGGTGGTCAGCGTGCTGAATTGCGTTCCCGGCCCGACATAATCGCCCACTTGGGCATTTGTTGTCGCCGCGATGCCTGCAATCGGCGACCGCAATTCGGCATACCCGACATTGAGCCGGGCGTTGAGCAGTGCTTGTTCGGCCGAGCGAACCGAGGCTTCGGTGGCTTTGTATTGGGCGGTATACTGGTCGAGTTGCGATTGACTGATCGCGTCGATCTGCGCCAGAGGAACTGCCCGCTCGTAGTTGTTGCGCGCCTCGATCAGTTGTGCCTGCGCCGACTCCAACGTTGCCTCGGCCGCCAGCATCGTTGTCGAAAGCAGGTTGGGATCAATCGTAAACAGCAGTTGTCCCCGACCTACCGGCATGCCGTCGTCGTAGCATTTCGACGCAAGGTATCCGCTGACGCGCGGCTGGATCACGGCGTAGTAATTTGCGGCAAGGTAACCGACAAAGCTCATCCGTGTCGGGATACTATCCCAGCGGGCTTGTGCGACCTCGATAGGCAGCCGTGGATGGGGCTGTTTCTGGGTGTGCTTTTTACATCCGAAAAGGAGTGCTGCAATGAGTAAAAATGGCAGAAATCGGTTCATAATGATCTGTTTTATAGAAAACGCAAGGCAAAAAATGTACCGATAGGCGGTAAAAAGCAACTTTTTGCGCCTTATAAAAGCGTTTTTTTCGTCTTAACTTGATGATGATTAGATTATTTTTATATCTTTGCAATGGTAACAAACCCCAAAAAACAATAAAAGTCATGAAAGAACTAGTATCAAAAATCAATGCTGAGTTTGAGGTGTTCGCAGAAAATGCCGCTGCTCAAGTCGAAAAAGGTAACAAAGCCGCAGGTACACGTGCGCGCAAATCGGCTCTCGAGGTTTCGAAGCTGATGAAGGAATTCCGTAAGATTTCCGTAGAGGCTGCGAAATAGTTTCGCTTTGCATCTAAAACAATAAAGGCTGCCTTTTGGGCAGCCTTTATTCCTTCTATAATATACCGGAAGTGAACGGTGCAAGTTGGCTGTCGGCAGCCTTTCTTGGGATCAAGCAGTAATCCTTGTTGGTGATTAGGTTGAGAATTTCCCGGCGAGTTGTTTTCGGCTTGCGCAGCAAGTCGGCAGGCCGCAGCTCCGCCACGCG
>CAZHEY010000038.1:0-18913 GCA_964532025.1 uncultured Alistipes sp.
TCGAGCTTTGTTCTCGATCCTCGAGCTCCGTCGAGAGGTCGCTTGTGTTCTGTTCTCGATCCTCGAGCCTGTCGAGAGGTCGTTTGTGTTCTGTTCACGATCCTCGAGCTCCGTCGAGAGGTCGCAAAGGGCTGTTGGTTCTCGATCCTCAAGCTTTGTCGAGAGGTCGTTTGTGTTCTGTTCTCGATCCTCGAGCCTGTCGAGAGGTCGCAATCTATTTTTATGTAGTGTGCCTTTTTCAGTCAGCAGCTCGCGGGGAATGGCTATTGAGCGATGCGAAATAGCAGTCCTCCGCAAGGCGGAGCTGCGGACTGCCGGCTTGCTGCGCAAGTCGAAAACAACTCGACCAGAATCATTTATCAGACAGTTCTTTGCGACCTCTCGACAAAGCTCGAGGATCGAGAACCAACAGCCCTTTGCGACCTCTCGACAAAGCTCGAGGATCGTGAACCAATAGCCCTTGGCGACCTCTCGACAAAGCTCGAGGATCGTGAACCAATAGCCCTTTGCGACCTCTCGACGGAGCTCGAGGATCGTGAACAAACCGTGCCGTCCCCGAGGTAGCTCGAGGATCGTGAACAAAGCCTACTGCCCCAGCCTGTTAGAGGTGGGTTGAGGCGGAGTTCGATTTGGCGGGAGTGATCCCAATCGGATGAAGGAATAGGAAGCGAGCACCGCCCGTATAGGTCGGATCGACCCAGATACGACCGCCCACAATGGTGGCGATCTGCCGACAAATCGCCAAGCCGAGACCCGTTCCTTGCTTCTTGTTGCCGTCGAGTTTTTCGAAGCGTTCGAAGACCTGCTTCTGCTTGTCGAGCGGAATTCCCGGCCCGGTATCGGTAACCGAGAAGAGTACGCATTGCTGCTCACGATCGACCTCCACCCCGACCGTAATCGAGCCTTTGGTGGTGAACTTTCCGGCATTCGTCAGCAGGTTAATCAGCACCTGCGACAGGCGGTGCATGTCGGTGGTCAACAGGAATGTCGATTCGGAGCATTCGAGATGGCATTCGACTTCCGGATTGCGCGTATGCGCCGTGGTCATGATTGCATGCTGGCAAATCGGCACGATATCCACCTCCTCGTAGTTGAAGCGGATTTTACCGCATTCGAGCGACGAAATGTCGAGGATGTCGTTGAGCAGCGTCAGCAACATTTCGGAGTTGCTAACCACGATCGAGCTGTACTCGGTGCGCTCCTCGTGGGTCAGATCCTCGCTCTGCATCAGCGACGAGAAGCCGACGATCGCGTTGAGCGGCGTGCGGATTTCGTGGCTCATATTGGCCAAGAATGCCGATTTGAGCATATCTGACTCCTCGGCTTTCTCGCGTGCCACAACCAGCTGGTCTTCACGCACCTCCAACGTGCGCTTGAGCCGCTGAGTACGAATCAGCAACCAAGCCACGAAGATCAGCAGGAGCACCAGCAACCCGACACCCATAACAAGAAGCTCGATGTAGTGGGAATATTTCGAGAGCTTGGCAGCGAGCGTATCTTCGATCACGCTCCCTTTGGGCAGAGCATATTCGGCGATCTTCCACTCTTTGAGTTTATGCGAATCGAATTTATAAGCTCCTTTGCTCAGGTGAAAATGGGCCTTTTCGGGGTGTCCGCTTTCATAATAAGCTTCGATCTGGCTTGCAATCAGCTCCGAACCACTCTGGTATTGGGGAACATACCCGCCCATGGCCACATCGCCCATACCAGTTCCCGTCACCGTGAAGACCGGAATCCGCACATTGGTCTGCACCAGATCGGTCAACGACCGCTGCATGAAATACTCTCCGTCAGCCCCAACGCGCCAGACGCCCAACAGTGCCACCGTATGGGGCGGCAATGCGGCGTAAGTGTCGCGGGCGGTCTGCTCGCCTTGACGGCCGTCGATCAACACAAGCTGAAGATCGGGATAAAGCTCCATCTCCTTCCGCACGTAGGCTTGGAGTGAAATTCCGCCGTAGGTATTATCCGATACAAAAGCAATGGTCTTCGTATCGGGGTAGAGCGAGCGAATCAACTCGACGTTGCGCCGAATATCGTACTGGTTGAGCAGTCCGCCCACCAGAGGCATGCTGTCGGTTTGACTCGGATAGTCGATTGCGTCGGGCATCCAGTCCGCCGTTGCATCTTGCGGCGGCGGCAGCAGAATTCCGTTCATGCTGGCGAAGCAGCTGAAACACATCACCCCTTGCGGAATCCGGGCAAGCGAGATAAACGAAGCCCATGCCTCCTGCCCAAGCAGCACGATCGCACGCAGGTTACGCGGTTCATACCGGGTAATCAGCTGGTCGATCTGCGCAATCCATTGCGGCGCATCGGCCACCTTTTTACACTCCAACGTTTCGACGTAAATATCGCACGGCAAAGCCGAGGAGACCATGGCGCGTTCGAAATTCAAGATGAAATCCGACATGCGGCTCGCATCGGGATTGTAGGAGGAGATAATGAGGACACTTTCGCGGGCAGGCCGTGTCTGAGCCGACAGGAAGATCGGCACGATGAGGAGAAATGCTACACAGACAACGACGCGCCTGAATCCACTTGTTATTTTAGAGGTTAAGACCATACCATCTTCGTTTTAGATACTCTGCCACTTGACTCCGCAGTACATCGGCACGAAAAGAACCGGTAACGGTCAGACCGTTTTTGTTCATTATCAATCGTGTTTACGAGGCGTGAATATTCAAAAATTGTAATGGCAAAGATACCGTTTTTTAGGTAACGTTCGTATTTTATGCGGCAAAAATATCTATAAAAATAAGAAATCGGGGCGAAATGAGCTTACACAGGATGTTATTTGCCCTATTTTGGACATCGCACCCGATTTTTAGCGACATTTGCATTCGTATTTTAGAATATTTTACTAATTTTACGCATAATATCAGGATCATTTGGACGAAATTGTGTGCAGTAGCGACGTCTACCGTCACCAATAACCCATAGAAACACAAGCAATGGATAAAAAGAAAATTCTCATCGTCGACGATAAAGAGCAGATCGCTAAAATTTTGTTCGTCTATCTTTCGGCCGACTACGCATGTTTTTACCGCCAGAACCCCTTGCAGGCTATCGACTGGATGAATCAGGGAAATCTTCCCGATCTGATCATCTCCGACATCCGGATGCCGGAGATGCGAGGCGATGTTTTTCTCGATTTCATCAAAGGGAACGAACTCTTCCGAGCCATTCCGGTGGTGATGCTGTCGAGTGAGGACAGCACCTCGGAGAGAATCCGCCTGCTCGAAAACGGAGCAGCCGACTACATCGTCAAGCCGTTTAACCCCATGGAACTGAAGGTCCGAATCAAAAAAATCCTCGAATAGATTGAAACACCCGATTCTATACATCAAGAGCAAAGGTCAGTACATTGCGCATTTCACCGAGTTGACCGGCGGCCAGCTTACGGTGGTCGGCAACATCAACGCGGTGCTCCAAATTCTCATGCCGCAACGTACCGGTCACGCATTTCTGCTCTACGAACAACGCGAACCGGAGGTGGATTACAGCAACATCCATTTCCTGCGTTCGTGGTTGCCGAAAGTCGGGATTCTGCTGATCACCTCCAAGCGGTTGAGCGACACCGAACGACGCAAATACCTCGAGGCCGGGGTGAACAACGCCTTGTCGGGAAGCGTCGACAAAGCCAGCTTCGACCGCGCCCTTCGCTTCATGACCGACTACACGTTCACACATAAGCCGGTGGTGCATCAGCGCGAGATCCGCCACTTCCACATGCCGCTCTGGAAACGCGCATTCGATATTGCCGCTTCGCTGTCGGCTATCCTGCTGCTCTCGCCGCTGCTCATCGCCGTTGCCATTGCCGTGCGACTCGATAGCCCCGGCCCGATCATCTACCGGTCGAAGCGCGTCGGAAGCAACTACCGCGTCTTCAACTTCCTGAAATTCCGATCCATGCGCACCGATGCCGACCAACAACTCAAGACGCTGGGCGAGTTGAACCAATACGCCTCATCCGATGGGGCGAACGAGAGTGCCGAAATCGAGTTGTCGGCAGCCGAGATCGAGCAACTACTCGCCAATGCCGATAGCAACATGCTCTTCTCCGACGAATTTGCCATTCAGGAGGCCGACCACCAGCAACGCGTCGACACCGAACAGGAGAATGCCTTTGTGAAGATCGAAAACGACCCGCGCATCACGCGTCTGGGTCGCTTCCTGCGTAAATACAGCATCGACGAACTGCCGCAACTCTTCAACATCCTGCGCGGCGATATGTCGGTAGTCGGCAACCGACCGCTACCGCTTTACGAAGCCGAATGCCTGACCAGCGACGAGTATATCGAACGCTTCATCTGCCCGGCCGGACTTACCGGACTCTGGCAGGTCGAGAAACGCGGTGGCGCAGGCAAACTCTCTCCCGAACAGCGCAAGCTGCTTGATATCGAATATGCCCGGAAGATGTCTTTCTGGTTTGACCTGAAAATCATCCTGCGGACATTCACAGCCTTCATCCAAAAAGAAAACGTCTGAATGATGAAACAACTTTTACCCTTGTTTATAGCCCTGCTGACGCTCGGCGCAACTACATCGTGGGCACAACAGCCTACCGCTACCCCCGATCCTGCGGCCGATCCCGCCGCACCGAGGATCGCCGGCCAGATCTCGATCAGCGACCCCACGCGGCTTTCAGCCCAAGATTACAGCAACCTGCACCTGCCGCCGCTGCATGTGCTCATGGAGAATGCCCGAGAGCGTTCTCCGCAGGTCAACATGTTCGATGCGAACAAGCGCGAGCAGGAGCGTGAGCTGAAAACCGTGCGCCGCTCGTGGCTCAAGTATTTCAAGCTCAACAGTACCTTCAGCTACGGTTCGACCGACATCAACAGCGAACTCTACTACGACAACAAATACCCCGTCGTGCAGAATGTGTCGGGTACGACGCAACGCTGGTGGAATGTCGGGGCATCGGTGTCGTTCCCGTTGGAGGAGATCTTCAACCGCCGCAACCGCAACAAGCAGCAGAAGGAGCGGATCGAGAGCATCGAATACGAGCGGGAGAAGTGGTACGACGAGGTCTGCATGAAGATCATCGAGAGCTATTCGACCGCGCTGGAGAATCTGGCGATCTTGGAGTCGGCAGCACAGGCGATGGTGATCGCCAAGGCCCAATACAGCTCGGCCGAGCTTGACTTTGTCAACGGCCAGATCGACGACGCAACACTCAGCCGGCAGAAGACGATCGAGAATGCGTCGATTCGCGAATACGAGCAGACTCGTTCGCGGCTCATCAAAGCACTTCTCGAACTCGAAGTGCTCTCCAAAACCCCAATAATCAGCAAATAAATTCTACCGGACATGACTACTTATATTGCATATCTCCTGAAATTCCTCTTTCGCATCAAATGGTGGCTGATTCTCTGCCCAACGTTGGTTGCCGTGCTCGTCTATTTCTACATGGGACGCACGCCTCGCACCTACAAATCCTCGACTACGATCTATACGGGCGTCGTCTCGGGATATGGGCCTGAGACAACCGATGTCAAACAGGATTGGAATGCCATCAACAATGCGATGGACAATCTGGTCAACATCATCCAGTCGCAGACCACCCTGCACAACGTTGCGCTACGTCTCTATGCCCGCAACATGACCTACGGCAATGCCGAGCAGGACAACAACTACATCCTTGCGCACAACTACCGCGCGGAGTTGAACCACACACCCAAGGAGGTGCAGGCGTTGATCGACCGCACCGACGAGGAGAAGACCTACGAAAACATCTCGGCCTACGAGGTTGCCAGCCACGACAACCACATCTACGGCCTATTCCATTGGACACACCGCTATTACAGCTACCAGGCGTTGAGCAACATCAAGGTGCGGCGCGTCAGCAACAGCGACATGCTCGAGATCACCTACGAGAACGACGATCCCAGCGTGGTGTTCAACACGCTCGAAATCCTCAACGACGAATTCGTGAAGCAATACCGCACCCTCCGCTTCGGCGAGACGAACAACGTGATTGCCTTCTTCGAGGGCGAGTTGCTGCGCGTCGGCAGCGAGCTGCGCAATCAGGAGGATTCGTTGCGCGATTACAGCATCGACAATCAGGTGATCAACTACGAGGAGCAGACCAAACACATCGCGGCACTCTCGCGCGACTTCGAGTTGCAGTACGAAGCGATCAACCTGAGCTACAACAGTGCCGAGCAACTTCGGCAAACGATCGAGGCGCAGATCGACGGACTCCAGACGTTCCGCAACAACGCCGCATTCATCGAGCGGCTCCACAATATCAGCGACCTGCAATCCCACATCACGGCCGTAGAGGCATTCTCGAAGGAGAACAACGGCGCAGATGATACGACCTTGAAGAGCGAGAACATCGACCGCCTGCGAGCCGATCTGGCCAATGAGACCGACAGCTTACGTCGACTGACCTCGATGATCTCCAACCAGAAATACACCAAGGAGGGGATCTCCTCCAATTCGCTGGTACAGCAATGGCTTGATGCCGTGCTGCTTTCGGCCAAGTCGAAAGCCGAGCTTTCGATCATGGACAGCTGGCGCAAATCGCTCGACGATCGTTATACGCAATATGCTCCGGTCGGCTCGACGCTCAAACGCAAAAAACGACTGATCAGCTTCACCGAGCAGTCCTATCTGTCGATGTTGCAGGCCCTGAACTCGGCGCGTCTGCGTCAGAAGAACCTGCAAATGTCGTCGGCGACGCTCAAGATCATCAATCCGCCGATCCTACCGATTTCGGCCGAGCCTACCAAGCGCAAGCTCATGGTCGCCGCTTCGTTCTTCGCCGTCTTCTGCTTCGTGCTGGGCTTCTTCATCCTGCTCGAGCTGCTCGACCGGACGTTGCGCGACAAGATCCGCGCCGAACGGATCACCGGCGGCCGAGTGATCGGCGCATTCCCGGCAGTCGGGAAATTGGGACAGCGACGCTTCGTCCAGCAATACCGCGAGATAGCCGCCAAAAGCCTCTCCAATGCCATCTTCAATTACTTCAATCCCGACCGGAAGCCCAAGATCATCAACCTGCTTTCGACCGAGTCGGGCGACGGCAAAACCATGCTCTCGCAGCATCTGGCCGAGAGTTTCCGCGCCATGAACATGCGCGTGCGCGTGATCTCGTGGAACAAGGATTTCGCCGCCGACCAACGCGACTACCTGCTTTCGACAACCCCCGAAGCCTTCGTCCGCGATGTGCCGGGCGAGGTGGCCTTCGCCGAAGCCGATATCGTCATCATGGAGTATCCGCCGCTTTGCCAGAGTTCGATTCCGACCGGGCTGTTGAGTTGTGCTTCGCTCAACCTGCTGGTCATTCCGGCAAACCGCACTTGGAAGGAGACCGATCAGATCCTCTACAAGAAGGCAACGGTGCTGGCCGATCAAGCACCGACGGCAATCTGTCTGAATCAGGCCGGACGCGACGTGGTCGAAATCTTCACGGGGCTGCTCCCGCCTTATACTCGCATGCGCAGACTGGGTTACCAGATCAGTCAGTTCGGATTCACCGCAGTAAAGTAGAGGGGCTAACGCACTGCGCATGAAACCCTTCGGTGACATATTCGCCTCGCTGAGTATTCCTCGGATTCTGCAATACCTGCTGCTTTTGGGCGGTGTGGCTGTTATTGCCTACGCCTTTACCCACTACGGGCCGGTCGCCGGAATGGCTCTTTGCACGATCCCGATCGGGCTGTGCCTGCTCGTCTTCTCGCTCCACAACCCGGCCAATGCCATGTTCGGCATGGTCGTGGTCAACTACTTCATCATGTATCTGGGGCGTTACGTCCACGATGCGCCGTTGGGTGTTCTGCTCGATGCCACGATTCTGTTCAACCTGCTGCTGCTGGCTTTACAGGCCATGTCGCAGCAGATCGAATGGCGACGGGCACGCAGCGGACTGACCGTCGCGGCCGCAATCTGGGCGGTGTACTGCATTTTTGAACTCTTCAACCCGGAAAGCGTTTCAGTCAAGGGGTGGATCTCGTCGGTTCGCTCGCTGGCGTTTTACTTCTTTCTGGTCGTCGTCCTCACCCAGCTGCTGCTGGCTCGGTTCAAATACCTCAAACAGCTGCTGGTCGTCTGGTCGGTGCTAACGCTCATTGCCGTGGGCAAGGCACTCATCCAGAAATACATCGGATTCAACGATGCGGAATATGCGTGGCTCTACTACGAGGGCGGCGCAGTCACCCACATCATTTACAGCGGCATCCGCTACTTCTCGGTATATAGCGATGCAGCCAACTTCGGCGCAGGCATGGGGCTGGCTATGGTCGTCTTCTCGATCTCGGCACTCTACTACCGCAGTCCGTGGATGCGGGTCTACCTCCTGCTGGTCGCCGCGGCGGCTTGCTACGGCCTGCTGATCTCGGGCACACGCAGCGCGCTGGCCGTGCCGTTTGTCGGCTATGCGGTCTTCATCGTACTTTCGCGCCGGGTCAAGGTCATCATCTTGGGCGTGGTTGCTCTTATCAGCATCCTCTTTTTCCTGAATTTCTCGACAATCGGGCAGGGCAATGCGACGATCCGTCGCCTGCGAAGTGCTTTCGATACACAGGACGCCTCGTTGCAGGTGCGCCTGACCAATCAAGCACGGCTGCGGCAACTCATGGCCGACAAACCCTTCGGTGCCGGGCTGGGACACGGTGGCGGCAAAGCCAAAGTCTTTGCGCCCGATGCTCCGATCTCGCAGATTCCCACCGACTCGTGGTTTGTGATGATCTGGGTCGAGACCGGCATCGTCGGACTGATCCTGCACCTGCTGATCCTGCTCTACATCTTGGGCTACGGCAGTTGGCTGGTCTTCTTCCGGCTTCACAACCACCAGATACGCGGTTTTACCATTGCCCTGATCTCCGGCGTGGCCGGTGTGACGGTGATGTCCTACGCCAACGAAGTGCTGGGGCAGATCCCGACGGGAGTCTTTATATATATGTCTATGGCATTTATCTTCCTTGCTCCGCGATTTGAGCAAGAGCTGGCTCAGGAGGTGGAACAAACACCTGTTTCCGGAGTCGGCGGACTAAACAATATATAACACGATGCCTCGAATTTCGATCATATCGGTCAACTACAACGGAGTCGACCTCACTTGTGCAATGCTTGATTCGTTGCGCCGCAACGTCACCATGCCGCTGGAGATCATCATCGTCGACAACGGCTCTGCATGCGATGAGGCCGCGTTGCTCAGGAGACGATATCCCGAAATCACAGCAATCCGCAGCGAAGAGAACCGGGGATTTGCAGGAGGCAACAATCTGGGAATTCAGGCAGCTACGGGCGACTACCTGCTGCTGCTCAACAACGACACAGAGGTGGCCGACGACACGCTGCACCTACTCGCCGAGGCTCTCGATGCAGATCCGACACTGGGCGCAGTCTGCCCCAAGATCCGGTTCTTCGCACCGCCGCAGGCGATCCAGTTTGCCGGATATACCCCACTGACCCGCATTACGTTGCGCAACGCACTCCTCGGATTCGGATGTGCCGACGACGGGACGTTCGACCACCCACACGACACGCCTTATGCACACGGCGCAGCGATGCTCATACGACGCAGTGCGATCGAAAAAGCCGGCCAGATGCCCGAAGCCTATTTCCTCTACTACGAGGAGCTGGATTGGTCGGAGACGATCCGCCGTGCCGGCTACCGCATCGGATACGAACCGCGCACGACGGTTTTCCACAAGGAGAGTGCCACCACGGGACAACAAAGCCCCTTGCGCACCTACTACCTCACGCGCAACCGCCTGCTCTTCGCCCGCCGCAACCGCCGCGGTGCGGAGCGACTGCTCTCGATCGGCTACCAGCTGGGCATCGCCCTGCCCAAAAGCCTCGCCGTGACGCTTCTACACGGCCGCTGCGATCTGGCAAAGGCCGCCGCGAAGGGCGCTTTGGATTTTTTACGCAATAAAACAGGACAACAATGGTCATAAACAGCATAGATTGGATCTTCGTATTCGTGCTGGGAATCCCGGTGCTCTACCTCTTTTTCTTTGCGGCCAACTCGCTACGCCACCGCCGTGACAGCTACCCCGCCGCGAGCAAGCAGGCGCGTTTCCTGACGCTGATCCCGGCCTATAAAGCCGACGCAGTGATTCTTCGCACGGCACAAGCGGCGTTGAATCAAGACTATCCGGTCGATCGCTACCGCGTGGCGGTGATCGCCGACCGCCTGCAACCCGAGACCCTTGCGGCACTCGGGCAGTTGCCGCTGACACTTCTGGAGGTGCATTTCGAGAAGAGTTCGAAGGCCAAGGCGTTGACCTACGCCGTGGAACAACTCGGGGCGGATGCCGCGGAGGTTGTGACCATTCTCGATGCCGACAATCTGGTCGACACGACCTACATCGCCCGCCTGAACGACGCGTTCGAGGCCGGAATCGAGGCTGTGCAGACCCACCGCACGGCCAAAAATCGCGATACGGATACCGCGGTACTCGATGCCGCGAGCGAGGAGATTAACAACGCCATTTTCCGGCGGGGACATGTCGCCGTCGGACTTTCATCGGCACTCATCGGATCGGGCATGGCCTTCCGCTACGACTGGTTTGCCGAGAACATCCGTCGCTGCACCACATCGGGCGAGGACAAGGAGTTGGAAGCATTGCTCCTGCAACAGGGAATCTACATCGACTACCTCGAAGAGGTTCGCGTGCTCGATGAAAAGATACAGGCCGAAGAGGCCTACTACAACCAGCGTCGCCGCTGGATTGCCGCCCAATTTTATGCGCTCGCCAGTGCCGCAAGCCACCTCCCCGGGGCATTGGTGTCGGGCAACTTCGACTACTGCGACAAACTGCTGCAATGGTGTCTGCCGCCGCGCATGCTCTTGCTGGGGGCTGTTCCGGCGTGGAGCGTGGTGATGAGCATTTTCAATCCGCTGGGGTCGATCAAATGGTGGATCGCCTGCCTGCTGCTGCTCTTTGCGCTGGCCATGGCGTTGCCCGACGAGCAGACCGATGCCCGTTTGGGACACGCCCTGCGGCGAATCCCCATGTTGATGTTACTCACCGCACGCAACCTCTTCCGGCTGGGCGGCACAAAAGAGACGTTTATCCATACCCAACATACCGGCGCAGATACCGCCGCCGTAAAAACCGACAATGCCCATGAAAATCGCCATTGAAGCCCAGCGCATCTTCCGCCCCAACAAACACGGAATGGATTTCGTGGCACTGGAGACGATCCGCTGCCTGCAACGCCTCGACACCCGAAACGAATATTTCATCTTCGTTGGCGAGGGTAGCGACCGCTGTCTGGACGAAAGCCCCAACATGCACATCGTAACGCTGCGCTGCCCGAGCTACCCGCTTTGGGAACAATGGGCCTTGCCGCGTGCCGTGAAACAGGTCGGTGCCGACCTGCTCCATTGTACCAGCAACACAGCCCCCATCTGGTGCACCGCGCCGCTGGTGGTGACTCTCCACGACATCATCTTCCTCGAAGCGCAGACCGCCCGCAACCCGTCGCTCTACCAACGGTTGGGACGGATCTACCGCCGGTTGGTCGTGCCGCGCATCCTGCCGCGCTGCCGACGGATCGTCACCGTCTCGCAGTTCGAATGCGACCGCATCCGCACGGCACTCAACCTCGACCCGGAGCGCATCATGGCGATCCATAACGGCTACAACGCCTGCTTCCGACCCCTGACCGACTTCCGTCCGGTGGTCGATAGATACCTCTCCGATCCGGCCTACCTCTTCTTTCTGGGGAACACCGATCCGAAGAAGAATACGCCGGGGACTCTGCGCGCCTATGGCGAGTATGTCCGCCGCTCGGCCGCACCGCTGCCGCTCCTGATCGCCGACCTCACGCCACAAGCCGCCGAGACGGTCTTGCGCGAGCTGGGCGAGCCGGAACTGCTTCCGCGCCTGCGCCTGCCGGGTTATATTCCCAACAGCGACCTGCCGGCGATCTACAACGGGGCTTCGGCCTTTCTCTACACCTCGCTGCGCGAGAGTTTCGGCATTCCGCAACTCGAAGCCATGGCCTGCGGCACACCCGTGGTAACGTCGAACACCTCGGCGATCCCCGAAATTGCCGGCGAGGGGGCGATTCTGGTCGACCCTACCTCGCCCGAGGCGATTGCCGATGCGCTGCTGCGGCTGGAAACCGATCCGCAATTCCGCACCGCACAGGTGGCCTACGGATTGGAACGCGTGAAACAGTTCTCCTGGGAGAACACCGCGCGCAAACTCTTGACGCTCTACGAAGAGACGGCACGTAAAACAAACGCCCTATGATTGAAAAGATAAAAGCAAATCCCCGCCTGCGCCGCTTGGCGTTGTGGCTGCTCTCCTCCGAAAAACGGCCGCGACCGCGCCTGTGGCTGCGCCTGTTGCGGCCGATCCTTCATCCCGCAGGCCGCGGATCGAAGATCTGGCACAGGGCACGCGTCGACGTCTTCCCGTGGCATCGTTTCGTGCTGGGGGCAAAGGCGCAGATCGAAGATTTTGCGGTGGTCAACAACGGTGCGGGCGACGTAGTGATCGGTGTCGGCACTCGAATCGGCATCGGATCGGTCGTGGTAGGGCCGGTGGAGCTGGGCCAGTCGGTGTTTTTAGGACAACACGTGACCGTGCAGGGCATCAACCACGGCTACGAGGAGATTACGGTCGACCCCAATTTACAGCCCTTGATGCTGCGCCCGGTCAAAGTCGGCGATTATACGCATCTGGGAACGAACTCGGTCGTGGTGGCAGGCGTGCGGATCGGCGAGCGGTGTCAAATCGGCGCAGGGTCGGTCGTCACCAAGGATATTCCGCCCTACTCGGTGGCCGTGGGCAATCCGGCACGGGTGGTCAAACGCTACGATTTCGAGAAGAAAGCGTGGGTAAAAGCAGAATAACCAATGAAGATACTCATCGTCTATAAAATGTCGGGGTTGTCCGACAATCCGTTTGTGCGGTTACTCGCCGAAGGCATTCGTGCCTGTGGCTGCGAGGTCACCTGCTCGGTCGATGAGTTCTGGGATCACACGGCGGATTACGACATCGTGCACTTCCAATGGCCCGAGGAGGTTTTCGGCTGGAGTTATCCCGATTCGAACCAATTAGCGGCTTTGGCCGACCGGCTCACCAAACTATCCTCACGGGGAATTCCGATCGTCTACACCCGCCACAATACCCGGCCGCACGTCGGCAATCGGGAGATCATGGAGGCATACCGGCTGCTTGAAACCGCAGCAACGGCTGTGGTGCATCTGGGTAATTACAGCCGCGAGGAGTTTCTGGCGACCTATCCCGATTCGACCCAGCTGCACCCCGTGATCCCGCACCACCTCTACGAAAAGCAATACGACCTCTCGATCACCCGGGAGCAAGCGCGAGCTACGCTCCACATCCCCACGGATCACATTGTACTCCTCTCGTTCGGCGCATTTCGCCACACCGAGGAGCGTCGCTTGGTCTGGGGTGCATTCCGGCGGTTGCGTTGTCCGAAAAAATACCTGTTAGCCCCGCGGCTCTATCCCTTTACGCTTCGAGGATCGTATTATACAGGCGTCAAGCGGCTACTCGAGATCGTACTATACGGATTGGTGCGGCTGGTCGAACAGCTCTTTTCGTGTCGCATCTCGTCGCCCGACAAATTGATTCCCGATGAGATGCTGCCCTACTTCTTCATGGCGGCCGATGTGGTTTTCATCCAGCGTTCGGACATTCTCAATTCGGGCAACGTCCCCTTGGGATTCACCTTCGGGCGGGTGGTCGTAGGCCCTCGCTGCGGAAACATCACCGAATTGCTGACCGATTGCGGAAACCCGGTATTCGATCCGAACGACCCCCGATCGGTGGATCAGGCGGTGCATCGCGCGGTCGATCTGGCAAAACAAGGGCAAGGCGAGCGCAACCGCGAAGCCGCCTTTGCCCACTTCCGATTGGCTTACATCGCGGAGTGCTACACCCGATTATACAAAGAGATTCATGTCCGAAAACACAAATAACCACACCCAATCGGTCAGCCGCGAGCTGACCTCCGGGGTCTTCTATACGGCAATCGCCAAATACGCCGGGATCGTCGTCACGCTGGCCGTGACGGCCGTGCTGGCGCGTCTGTTCACGCCCGAGGAGTTCGGTGTGGTCAACATCACCACGGTCATCATCGCCTTCTTTGCGATCTTCAGCGATCTGGGCATCGGCCCGGCGATCATTCAGCATAAACAGCTCACGCAGCGCGATTTGAGCAGCATCTTTTCGCTTACACTTTGGTCGGGAGCACTCATTGCAATCGGCTTTTTTGCCGCCTCGGGGGCAATCGCCTCGTTCTACGACAATTCGGAACTGATGCGCGACATCTGCCGGATTCTGGCCGTGAACCTCCTTTTTGCCACGCTCAACATCGTCCCCAATGCACTGATCTATAAAGAGAAGCGATTCCGCTTTGCGGCTATGCGCTCGCTGGCCGTGCAGATCGTCGGGGGAGCGGCTTCGATCTCGGCGGCCTATGCCGGGGCGGGGATCTATGCGCTGACGATCAATCCGGTCTTTTCGAGCGTGTTGCTCTTTGCGATCAACTACCGCGAGAATCCGCTCCCGATCCGACTGCTTCCGCAGCGCGCAGCGATCGCCAAGGTCTTTTCATTCTCGGCCTACCAGTTCTCGTTCCAGATACTCAACTATTTCAGCCGCAACCTCGATAAGTTGCTCATGGGACGCTACATGAGTCTCTCCGATCTGGGCTACTACGACAAGTCCTACCGCCTGATGATGTTGCCGTTGCAAAACATCACCTTCGTCATCTCGCCCGTCATGCACCCCGTCTTCTCGGAGTTACAGGACGACTTGCATCAGTTGGCCGCCTCCTACCGCAAGGTGGTGCGGCTGCTGTCGTTCATCGGCCTGCCGCTCACAGCCGTGCTTTGGTTCACGGCCGAGGAGCTGGTACTCATCATCTTCGGCGACCAATGGATTCCGTCGATCCCCGTATTCCGCATTCTGGCACTCTCGGTCGGCATCCAGATCGTGTTGTCGACCTCGGGTTCGATTTTTCAGGCGGCGAATGCAACGCGCATGCTCTTCCTGTGCGGTCTGTTCTCGTCGCTGCTCAATGTGGCGGCGATCTGCACCGGAATCTTCGCCTTCGGCTCGATGGAGGCCGTGGCGTGGTGCATCTGCATCTCGTTCGTGGTCAACTTCGTACAGTGCTACCATGCGCTTTTCAAGCTGACGCTTCACGACGGATTCGGGCTTTTCTGGCGTGCATTTCTCGCACCGCTACCGCTCACGGGACTGCTCTGCGTGCTGCTGGGAGCGATCGAATGGATGCTGCCACCGCTGCCGCTGCTCCTCTCGCTGGCACTCAAGGGCGGTGTAGCTCTCATAGCATGGATGCTCTACATCCAATGGAGCGGCGAATATGATCTCAAAGGGGTGCTTGCCAAACTGCGCACCCGCAAAAAATAGAAACATGAAAGGGTTGTTTATCGTATTTCACGGATTCTCGGCATATAGCGGCATCAGCAAAAAGATCTTTGCCCAATGCGACGCCATGCGGCGTTGCGGCATAGATACCGAGCTGTGCTACAACCGCATCACCGACGACGGCGAGCAGTTGCGCATGGTCGGCGACACGTCGATCCGCTCGTTCGGCCGCGGCATCCGCGCCAAGATCGGCAAGCGCATCAGCTACGGCGACATCACCCAATACATTCGCCGCGAGGGGGTCAAGGTGGTCTATATCCGCCACGACCTGAATGCCAATCCGATGCTGATCGGCTTTTTGCGTGCCCTAAAACGGCTCGGCGTGCGGATTCTGCTCGAAATTCCGACCTATCCCTACGATTGCGAATTCGCCCAATCGTCGCTCTCGTCGCGGCTAAAGCTGCAAATCGACCGCCTGTTCCGCCACCGCATGGCACACTATGTCGACCGCATCGTCACCTTCTCGGAGCAGACCGAGATCTTCGGCTGCCCCACGATCCGCATCTCCAACGGCATTGATTTCGATGCCATTCCGCTGAAGACCGAACAGCACGACACGCGGCACGAGGTGCATCTGCTGGCCGTGGCCAACATCCACTTCTGGCACGGTTTCGACCGCATCATCGCCGGATTGAGTGCCTATTATGCCACGCCGCGCGAGCGTATCGTGCGACTGCATCTGGTCGGAGACGGGATACCGGCACTCTTCGACGAGTTCCGCGCGGCAATCTCGAATGGCGGCTTGACGCCTTACGTCGAGATTTTAGGGCCGCTGTCGGGCACGGCACTCGATGCCCAATTTGCGTGGAGCGATCTGGGTATCGCCTCGCTGGCTCGCCACCGCAACGGCATCACGGCGATCAAGACGCTCAAGAACCGCGAATATGCCGCACGGGGAATTCCGTTTGTCTACTCCGAGACGGACAGCGATTTCGACACAAAGCCCTATGTATTCAAAGCCCCGGCCGACGAAACGCCGATCGACGTGGAGGCACTACTCAGCTTCTTCGATGCCCTGCGCCTCACACCTGCCCAGATTCGCGGCTCGATCGAAGGCACGCTCTCTTGGGAGCGGCAGATGCGTCTTGTGATGAACGAACTCGGATTATAAACTCAATACAGACAGCCCATGCGACCCCTGCGAATAGCCTACTGCATTCCGGCACTCTACTACCCCAGCGGTATGGAACGCGTGCTGACACTCAAGGCAAATTACTTTGCCCGCGAATTCGGCTACGAAGTCCACATCATCTGCACCGACGGTGCCGACCGCGCTCCGGCCTATGCCCTCGATGCATTGATTCGGGTGCACCACCTGCACCTCGACTTCGACAAGATGTACGCCATGCCCCTTGCCAAGCGCATCGGGTACTATCTGGTGCGGCAACGTCGGTTTCGACCGCTGCTCGAGGCGTCTTTGTGTGAGATCCGCCCCGACATCACCATTTCGCTGCTGCGGCGCGACATCAACTTCCTCAACAAGCTCCACGACGGAAGCCTGAAGATGGGCGAACTGCACTTCTGTCGCGCCTTCTACCGCGATTTCTCCAACAACTTCCTCCCCGCGTGCATCCAGCGGTTCATCGCCAAACGCTGGATGAACCAACTGCTGCGGCAACTGCGCCGGCTCTCGAAGTTCGTGGTTCTCAGCCACGAGGATGCCGCGATGTGGAGACCCGACCTGCACAACGTGGAGGTGATCCACAATCCGCTGTCGTTCGTGGCCGAACACCCCTCCGACTGCACGGCCAAACAGGTCGTTGCCGCCGGTCGCTACGTGCCGCAAAAGGGGTTCGACCGGCTGATCGATGCGTGGCGGATCGTCGCAGAACGCCACCCCGACTGGGTGCTGCGGATCTATGGCGACGGAATGCGCACGGAGTTGCAGGCACAGATTGATCGGCTCGGGATCACCGACTCGTGCCGGCTCGAGCACACCACCGACCAAATTGCGGCCAAATTCCGCGAGAGTTCGTTGTTCGTCCTCTCGTCGCGCTTCGAGGGATTCGGCATGGTGCTGATCGAGGCCATGGCATGCGGACTGCCCGTCGTATCGTTCACCTGCCCCTGCGGCCCGCGCGATATTGTGGCCGACGGCGAGGACGGTTTTTTAGTTCCCGACGGGAATATCGAGCTGCTGGCCGAAAAGATCTGCCACCTGATCGAGTCCGACGAGCTGCGCAAGCAAATGGGGCGACGCGCCTACGAGCAGGTAGCCCGCTTCGACATCGCGCAGATTGCCCAACAATGGAAAACCCTTTTCGAAACCGCTTTACGCGATAAAAACAGATAAAAATGATCGTCATTGCAACTCTTTTCTGGCTCTGCGCCGCACTGGTCGTCTACACCTATGTCGGCTATGGCCTGCTGTTGTGGGTACTGGTGCGCATCCGCGAGCGATTCATGCCCCGCCATCGTGCCCCGCAACCGGCCGAAGAGCCGGAGGTGACGTTGCTCATCGCCGCCTACAACGAGCAGGAGATCGTGGCCGAAAAGATGGCCAACTGCCGGACGCTGGAGTATGCTGCCGGGCTGCTGCACATCGCATGGGTCACCGACGGCTCGACCGACGACACAGCAGCCCGGCTGGCCGCCTACCCCGATGTTCGGGTGCTGCATACGGCGCGGCGCGGTGGAAAAACCGCAGCACTCAACCGCGCACTGACCTACATCGACACCCCGATCGTCGTCTTCACCGATGCCAATACGATGCTCAACGCCGACGCGATCCGCGAGATCGTCCGCTGCTTCGACGACCCGAAGGTGGGGTGTGTAGCCGGAGAGAAGCGCGTAGCAGCATCGGCAGAGGCCGGAGCGGCCGCAACCGAAGGGGTTTACTGGCGTTACGAATCGAAGCTCAAAGAGTTGGACGACCGGCTCTATTCGGCCGTAGGTGCTGCCGGGGAGCTTTTTGCCGTGCGGCGCGCATTGTGGCGCACGATGCCCGAGGATACGCTCCTCGACGACTTTGTCTGCTCGATGCTCATCGCGGCCGACGGCTACCGCATCGCCTATTGCAGCCGCGCCTATGCGCTCGAAACCCCGTCGGCCGACATGGACGAGGAGGCCAAACGCAAACGCCGCATTGCCGCCGGAGGACTTCAGTCGGTCTGGCGACTGCGGCGGCTACTCAATCCCCTCCGCTACGGGGTGCTCTGGTTTCAGTACCTCTCGCACCGCGTGCTGCGCTGGACGCTCACACCGCTGGCTCTGGCGGCATTGCTTCCACTCAATGTGACGTTGCTGTGGTCGGCACATGCACCGCTCTATGGGGTGATTTTTGCAGCTCAAGTACTTTTTTACCTAACGGCGGGCGTGGCGTGGCTGCGCGAGCGGCAAGGGAAAAAAGCGGGGTTGTGTGCGGTTGCCTACTACTTCCTGTTCATGAATTTTAATGTCTTCCGGGGCGTGGCCTATCTGGTGACACACCGCGGGCACGGCACATGGGAGAAGGCAACTCGTGCCTAATTTTGGTTATCATTGTTTTTTTTGCTATACTTGTAACGTATTTA
>CAZHEY010000039.1:0-18789 GCA_964532025.1 uncultured Alistipes sp.
TTATGAAAATCAAATCTTTGCAATGATTTCATCACCCTAAATGTCCACCCTGCCGAAAATCGAGGCTCAAGCCGTAATCCTACAAAAAAAGAGGATCAAAATTAATTGATCCTCTTTTTAGTAATACAAAAGGTGCATTAGAATACACAATCGTCTGATTTACAGCACCTTTTTGTGGAGGTGGCGGGAGTCGAACCCGCGTCCAAACAGGGAACCCGAAAGCTTTCTACACGTTTATCTGTCATTTCATCCTTCTCCCCGAATCTGGCAGACAGCAACCGAATTCGAGTCCCAGTTTCTAAAATTTCGCATGCCGACCGAAACCCTCCGGCACACTATCTCTAAATGAATGATACCCCGTATGAAGAGCCGTTATAGAGCGGAACGTCCCTTCGGGATACTCGTCGCCGAAACTCTGAGCTTCAGCAATTAAGCCAATTTTCCTTGAAAATTAGGCAGCGAGTGCAAGGCGATTATTGCCATTTGAAATTTGAGCATCGGGATTAACGAGCCGCCACACAGCGCTCGACGTGCTTACAATCAAACTCTGCCTGCTGTCAAAACCGGGCACCCCCAGTTTTTGCATTAAAAGTTCCATTGAAAACTGTTGCAAATTTAATGCTTTTTTGGAGATTCGCACCATTAAAGCGCGGAAATTCGTCGATTTGCTCGAAATATCTATTCGTCATCTTTTCCTATGTCGCAATTTTTGCCTACATTTGTTATCCTAAACAAACTTCTCTCATGGATAAGAAACAGGTTGTGCGGCTTCGGAACGTCGCGATTTATCAGGCGGACGGCATCTTTGGTCGCCAGTCCGAAAAACGGCAGATACAGCAGGGCGAAATGATCCTTTCGGAGGTTAATTTCGACGTAAATCCCGGTGAATTCGTCTACCTGATCGGCCGTGTCGGAAGCGGAAAAAGCACCTTACTCAAAACTTTATATGCCGAGATGCAATTACTTACAGGCGAAGGTGAAATAGCAGGGTTCAACCTACGCAAACTCAAGCGTCGCGACATCCCCTACCTGCGTCGAAAGATCGGCATAGTATTTCAGGATTATCAGCTGCTGACCGACCGCAATGTATTTCAGAATCTTTACTACGTCTTAAAGGCCACTGGGTGGAAAAACGAGCCGGAGATCCGAGAGCGAATCGACCACGTTTTAGGGGTCGTTGACTTGGGTGCAAAAAGCTACAAAATGCCCTTCGAACTCTCGGGCGGCGAGCAACAACGACTGGTGATCGCCCGCGCACTACTCAACGATCCGGTTGTATTGCTGGCCGATGAGCCGACCGGGAATCTCGACCCGGTCACAGCCGAGGGCATCCTCCGGCTGTTCCAAGAGATCGCAGATAGAGGCTGCGCGGTGGTCATGTCGACCCACAACACGGCCCTTATCGAAAACTTCCCAGCACGCGCCATTCTTTTTGCGCAAGGGCGAATCCGAGAGGTCGATCTAAAAGCAGAGCTGGCGGAATAAGAGCCGAAATTAATCTCGCGCTATTGTGTCTTCCGGAAAAAATCACTATATTTGTACGATATTTTGAAAGAAAACGATGAGTACCGAACAAGAAAACTTTAGAAAACAAGAAGAGGAATATTCCGCATCGAACATCCAAGTCCTCGAAGGACTGGAGGCTGTGCGCAAACGTCCGGCAATGTATATCGGCGATATCGGCGAAAAAGGTCTTCACCACTTAGTCTATGAGGTGGTTGATAACTCGATCGACGAGGCTTTGGCCGGTTATTGCAGCGATATCGACGTGATAATCAACGAGGATGACTCGGTGACTGTTAGAGATAACGGACGCGGCATCCCCGTCGGCATGCACGAGAAAGAGGGCAAGTCGGCTCTGGAAGTCGTCTTGACGGTGCTCCACGCCGGAGGTAAATTCGACAAAGGCAGTTACAAGGTTTCGGGAGGTTTGCACGGCGTGGGTGTATCGTGCGTGAATGCCCTCTCGATTCAGCTGATTGCCGAAATCCACCGCGATGGTAAAATCTACCGTCAAACATATAGTAAAGGTGCTCCCATATCACCGGTCGAAATAGTCGGCGAATGCTCGGATCGAGGTACGATCGTCACTTTCAGACCTGACCCCGAGATATTTACCCACACCACCGAATACAAATATGAGATTCTGGCCAGTCGCCTGCGTGAGTTGGCGTTCCTGAACAAGGGAATTCGCTTGAGCTTGACGGACAAGCGTAGTAAGGACGAGGAGGGAAACGCCATTTTCGAGCGATTCCATTCGGATGAGGGTCTCAAGGAGTTTGTCAAATACCTTGACGCAACACGCGGCACACCGATTATCGACCAGATCATCTACTTGGATACCGAAAAAAGCGGTGTTCCGGTCGAGGTGGCAATGCAATACAACGACTCTTTTTCGGAGAATGTCCACTCCTATGTAAATAACATCAATACAATCGAGGGCGGTACGCATCTCACGGGATTCCGCCGCGCCTTGACGCGTACACTCAAAAAATACGCCGACGATTCGGGCATGCTGGCCAAGCTGAAGTTCGATATCAACGGAGATGACTTCCGCGAGGGCCTGACGGCTGTCGTGTCGGTCAAGGTGGCCGAGCCGCAGTTCGAGGGACAGACCAAGACCAAATTGGGTAACGACGAGGTTTCGGCTGCTGTCGATCAGGCTCTTACCGCAGCATTGGGACACTATCTGGAGGAAAATCCAAAGGATGCAAAGGCGATCGTGCAGAAGGTTATTCTTGCTGCTACGGCTCGTCATGCGGCTCGTCATGCTCGCGAACTGGTACAGCGCAAGACGGTTCTTTCGGGCGCAGGACTTCCGGGCAAGCTGGCCGATTGTTCCAGCCGCGACCGCTCAATAGCCGAGATTTTCTTTGTCGAGGGTGACTCGGCAGGTGGCACGGCAAAATCAGGCCGTGACCGTAATTTCCAAGCGATCATGCCGTTGCGTGGTAAGATTCTGAACATCGAGAAAGCCCAAGAGCACCGCATGTGGGAAAACGAGGAGATCAAGAACATGTTTACCGCACTGGGTGTCACGATCGGAACCGAGGAGGACAGCAAGGCGTTGAATATCGAAAAGTTACGTTACGACAAGATCATCATCATGACCGATGCCGATGTCGACGGTAGCCATATCGCGACACTCATGCTGACGTTCTTCTTCCGCAAAATGAAGGAGCTGATCGAAAACGGACACGTTTACATCGCTACCCCACCGCTCTACCTCGTAAAACGCGGTAAGCAAGAGCGTTACTGCTGGACTGAAAACGAGCGCGACCAAATCAGCTCGGAATTCGGCAAGGGCACACACGTACAGCGATACAAAGGTCTTGGTGAGATGAATGCCCACCAGCTATGGGAGACGACCATGAATCCCGACACCCGTATTTTACGACAGGTGAACATCGAAAACGCAGCCGAGGCCGACCGTGTTTTCTCGATGCTCATGGGCGACGAAGTTCCGCCACGGCGTGAATTCATCGAGAAGAATGCGCATTACGCAAACATCGACGCATAAGTTTACGGAATAAGGATTACCCTTCGGGGTGATCCTTTTCTTTATATAAGTACAATCTAACCGCTGACATCATGAATGTTACCGTGATCGGAGTCGCAGGAGGAACTGGCTCTGGAAAAAGCACTTTAGTCAAGCGTCTGCAAGAGGCGTTCGAGGGAGACGACGTCGTCACGCTCTGCCACGATTACTATTACAAGGCACACCCCGAACTCACCTACGAAGAGCGCACAAAACTCAATTACGACCACCCGCAAGCATTTGATACACAGATGCTCGTTGAGCACATCAAAGCCTTGAAAGAGAATGTTCCGATTGAACATCCGGTCTACTCGTTTGTCGATCACGATCGGATGTCGGAATCGGTGTTTGTGAAGCCTTCGAAAGTGATTATTGTCGACGGAATTCTAATTTTCGAGAACAAGGAACTGCGTGACCTCATGGATATTAAGGTCTATGTCGACACCGATGCCGACATTCGACTGGCACGACGTATCCTGCGCGACGTTTGCGAACGCGGCCGCACGATGCAGTCGGTGATCTCGCAATATACCACCACCGTGAAGCCCATGCACGAGGAGTTCGTCGAGCCGTCAAAGAAATATGCCGACGTGATTATTCCCGAAGGGGGATTCAACTCCGTCGCCGTTGCCATGTTGATCCAGAATATTCAATCGCTGATCGAACACAGCAAATAACTCCCTGCCCGTCAGGAAATACCTGCACCCCAAAAGTTTGGCATAAAACTTTTGGGGTGCTGTATTTTACCAAGTCGAGCACTACTTTACAAGATTAATAGGGAAAGCACCACGATAGAACATGTCGATTTTTCGCATTCCGGAAAGCTGTTCCTTTATTTGATCATATTGAGCCATTCGATGTCCGCGGATGTGCTCGTGCAGCAGGACTTCCGGAGTCGGATCTTTGGCATTTATCAATTTATAACACTCGGCGATTTGCTCGTCCATTGTGGTCATTACTTTGTGGCAGTAAGCTGTAAGTGCGCCATAATAACTCTCCGCAAATGGCGTGATTTGGGAGATATACTCTTTACGTGCCGCATCGTATTTGGCTTTATATCCAGCGGCTTTGGATAGGGACTGCGCATCTGAATACCCCATTAGATCATACCACTCCATAAGCCATTTACCCATTTGTTGTTGCTCCGCTACAATCGCTGCTTGTTTTTCAAGAGCTGCAAGGGCTTTGTCCGCCGTAGCTTCAAGCTCGTTACATCGTCGAACGCCTAACTTTGTGTTTTCAAGGTATTGAATGTAAGCCACAGAGGTCTTTTGTGTGCGAGGTTTTGCTTTTGCATACATCTGCATTGCCATCGCTTCCAGTTCTTTATCACTCAGCCCCTCCATCTGCGCCGCAACCTTTTCCAACTCGGCAGCACTCATTCCGGTGATGTTTTTGGTTGTTTGACTTGCCGTTTTATCTGTTGGGTTGTTCGCAAGTGCCTTCCCTTCATGAACCGTCAGCCCGCCTTGAGCTGCGACAGCATCCCGAATGGCATCTTTATTTTGTGCGCTCTCTTTTTCGAGTTTCGCAATCTCTTTGTTGCACTGCTCTCGCAGCTCGAAAATCAGTTGAGAAAAACGATTTATAACCACCGTATCTCCTGATAAATAAGACGATGCTTGGGGAAGCGTAGGAATCCGGCCATATAGGAATCCTGCACTTTGCGCCGAAACGGTTCCCGAAACCAGCGACATGAGAAGTAAGTTGATTATCTTTTTCATATACTTATTCATCTCTTAATTGATACATTTGATAGGGTATGCAAAGTCCTTTACACGCTTCAGCATACTCTTTAATCAACAGATAACAGCTTAATTTTTGCTGATCTATGAATTGTTCAATCATCATCAATTTTGAACTGTCATATTTCTTCTGCAACACTCCAACTAATTCATATTGCAATTTGAGGGCGGCCTCAATATAGGACTTTCGTAATGCTATCTCTTGTTTCTGTCTGGCAATAGCCTTATTATAGAAATCCGGGAATTTCGCTATGTATGTCTTCCTGTTTTGATCGACCTTAGCATCATACAATCCAGAAAAACGAATTTCAATGTTGAGTGCACATTCGTTGTAGAGTTCATCGAGTGGCTTCAACTTCCCCAATTCCGATTCCAGTTCCGCATTCAGTTCTGCGAGTTTTGCACCGAAGGTTTGTATATTCTCGTTCGTTTCACTCATTGCAAGAATAGCATTAGGAGAGCTACTAATCTTTGCTGCATAATCTTGCGCCATTTTTCCAAGATAAGCTTCGGTATATTTTTGTTCCATAAAACCAGAGACGTTATCAAGTTCACTGGTCAAATGTTCTATTTTATTCAAATACAGAGCTACACTATCCGTCGAGGTATTCCATTGCGGTATGTAATAACACGCTGAAGCCTGTTTTAGATACTCTTGTGTACTTTTATTCTCTCCGAGTTTTACGCTCTGCGCATTTACTACTATTGGTAATAGTAAAAACATTGATATTGTGACGTATTTCATAATCTTATTGATTTACAGTTTAACAAATTCGACTCTGCGATTCAACGCCTTGTTCGACGGGGTGTCGTTGGGCGCAAGAGGCTTCGACGCACCCGCGCCGTCGGTTGTCAGAGACTCCGCCGGAACGCCCAAATTCACCAACTCGGCTTTGACCGATGCCGCACGACGTTTCGACAATTCAAGGTTCGTCGCATCGCTACCACTATTGTCGGTGTGTCCCACAATCTGCACCTTAACATGAGCCTCTTTGATGACTTCGGCAATGTCGTTCAGCGCGCCGCACGACTCGGGCTTCACCTTATCCGAATTGACATCGAAATAGATCCCGTAAGAGATCAATTTTCCCTCTTCCAACAATTTATTACGCGTATCGGGTGCAGCTGTAGTAATCCGAATGTTCGTAACATAAGGATTTGAGTCGTTGCAATCCGAATTGTCAAAGGTCAATCTATCGGGCTTGAAGTTGGCAGGAATCAGCGTGGGCAGATCTAACACTTTTTGCCCTGAATGATAGACGCGCAATCGTCTTTTCTGAACCCAAACAATGATGTGCTCTGCTTGATTAACGCTCAGCGGCGATAACGTAGAGCCGCCCTCGATCCATGTCCCATTGTATGCTTTGCCCAACCATTTGTTGTTACCATTGTCGTCGGATTCCATATACAATCCAAATCCCATTGAGAGCGGATTACCCTCGACGTAGCCCAAATCCTCTCGTTCGGCTTTGAATAGAGACACCCATAGAGCCGGAGGATTCATATCGGTCGGAGGCAACACTACATCGAACTCGACGATGTAATTATCGGGTAGATCGAGCTGCTTCATCAGCTGGTACTGATTTCCAAGAGTCGTCAGATGCAACCAATTTCCCCGAGCGATATTGAGCGTTTTCACCTCGCCACTCCCGTTCGTAGTCCAGAGTGCCGGGAAGTCACCCACGGCATCCTGCGAGAAATCCTCGAACAACAACACCTTGTCGCCCGGCACAAAATCGTACTGCGAGAAGGATTGCAACGAAGGTTGCGTCGTTTTCGTCTCGACCGGGGCTTCCTCTGCCGAGCTATCCGCATCGCTACGTCGGACAGCCCCCTCCGCCCTGTCCAACGCCTTCTCAACCTCCTCCTCGGCTTTTCGCTCTACCCGTTGCTCGACCTGCTCTCCGGCTCGTTTGACCACCCGTTTGCCCAGCCGTTCCAATGCACTTTGGGCATGCAGACTCCCTACCCCAACCGAGAATAGGAGAATCAAAATAGATGCTTTTTTCATAGTACGTTCATTCTAAAATTGTTAAAAAACAATCGGTAGCTTTGCTGCGTTATGCAAAGCTACCGATTGGGAACGGCACATGATTGTAAAAAACGGCACGGATTACACCTTGCCGGAGATGAGCATCACATCATCCAAATTTCGTTTGAAGAAACCGGAGGGGGTTTCGCCGACAATTTTCTTGAAGTCGTGTATCAGGTGCGCCTGATCGAAGTAGTCTCCCTCGAAGACCATATCTTGGAAATCAACGGCGCGATTCTTCCGGATCATCGACCAGAGCGAATCGACCCGCACGATTCGCGCCAAGGTCTTGGCATTTAACCCTGTGCGTTCGGTGAAATGCTGGCGAAAATAGCGGGGTGACCGATCGAATCGTTCGACCTGCTCGGCGATCGGTACACATCCTCGTCCCTCCAGAATCAGATCGTAAAGCACATCAATCTCGTCGGGCACATACGCCGAAAGCCCTTTTTCGCAGAAAAACTGCTCGATGATCGCAATACGATCTGACGCCGAGGGCATATCAGCAAACTGCCGTTCGATGGTTTTCAGCCCATCATTTTCCGAACGGCGGTAGAAATCATTTTTGAACGAGGCGAGATTGAGCGACAGGAGTTTCGATAAGACCGAAGCCCGGCAGGTGATGATAAAAGAGTCCAAATCCCCGTATATCCCGATGTTCACCGCCCGGAATAGCGGCACGACCATAAAGTGCCGGGGCAGCTGCACCAACGGCTCTTCGTGGATAGCGGCATGCCCCGACGAATTGAATACGAGCGAAGCATACCCGCTTGGAATATGCCGGTCGACAACCGAAATCGCCGCACCTTCCGCCTGCACATGTTCATATTGAATGACAAGCGAACGACATAAGTCGGAAGGTTGGTAGTAGTCGAGTTTCATACACCTATTTATATACGAGGCTGTTTACGGGCGGTTGCTACGCCAAAGATCTGACCAGTGGTCGATGTGTAATGCGCACAATGCGATTTCAGATAACAAATAAATAAATCCGCCAGCAATGAGAATGAAAAATACCCAACCCCAAAAAGTCATACTTACAAAGTTTTTGTAATATTATGAAAAATTAGGCAATTTACCAAATATCAGCAAGTAGAGCGGGCACTTGTCCGACGTTCAATCTCATTGATATGCTCAATTTTTTTCTTGCGCAGGAAGCCATAGACGCCGTCGAGGTGTTCGACCACGCGGCCGTGTGAAAATTCGTAAATTTTATCGGTCAGCCCGTCCAGAAAATCGCGGTCGTGCGACACGACCACCAGCGTACCGTCGAATGCGATCAACGCATTTTTGAGTATCTCCTTTGTCTTCAGATCCAGATGATTCGTCGGCTCGTCGAGGATGAGCAGGTTGATCGGCTCGAGCAGCAGTTTGATCATCGCCAGACGCGTGCGCTCCCCGCCCGACAACACCTTGACGAGCTTTTCGCTGGCCTCTTTGTCGAACATGAAAGCTCCGAGTATATCGCGGATTCGGGTTCGGATATCCCCCACTGCGATGTCGTCGATCGTCTTGAATACGGTGATGTTTTCGTCGAGCACCGAGGCTTCGTTCTGGGCAAAATACCCGATTTTCACGTTGTGCCCTAACTGCATCTTGCCTTCGAAATCAATCTCGCCCATTATGGCTTTGACCATCGTCGACTTACCCTCGCCATTGCGCCCGACAAAGGCCACCTTGTCGCCCCGCTCGATCGTGATCGAGACATCCGAAAAAACCCGATGATCGCCGTAAGACTTTCCCAGCTCCTCGGTGATGATCGGATAAGAACCCGAGCGAGGTGCAGGCGGAAAACGCAGGTTGAGTGCCGATGTATCCTCCTCGTCGACCTCGATCAGATCCAGCTTCTCGAGCATGCGCACGCGCGATTGCACCTGATTGGTCTTCGAATAAGTCCCCTTGAAACGTTCGATAAACTCGCGGGTTTCGGCGATCATCTTCTGCTGATTATCGTATGCGGCCTGCTGCTGTTCGCGACGCTCGCGGCGAAGCTCGAGGTAGTGCGAATAGTTGACCTTGCAATCGTAAATCTTGCCGCGTGTGATCTCGATAGTGCGCGTGGTGATGTGGTCGACAAATGCCTTGTCGTGCGATATGACCATGACGGACTTGGCGTTGTTGATCAGAAACTCCTCCAACCACTCAATCGACTCGATATCAAGGTGGTTCGTCGGCTCATCCAGCAGCAGCAAGTCGGGCTTCTGAAGCAACAGTTTGGCCAACTCGATGCGCATGCGCCAGCCGCCCGAAAACTCGGTCGTCTGCCGGGTAAAATCCGAGGACTCGAACCCCAGACCGATCAAGATGCGCTCGACATCTTCCTGATAATTGGTCAGGTCGATATCGTAAAACTTTTCGGATATCGAGGTAACCTCCTCAATGAGTTTCATATACGATTCGCTTTCGTAGTCCGTGCGCGTGGTCAGCTCTTCGTTGAGCGAAGCGATCTTGCGCTCGATCTCAAACAGGTGTTCGAAGGCACGCGAAGCCTCCTCGAAAAGTGTGCGGCCCTCCTCAAGAACCAGATGCTGGGGCAGATACCCCACCTTTCCGCTACCGCCGACAGTCACGCATCCGCGTGTCGGCGTGCGCACGCCGGCTATAATTTTAAGCAACGTCGATTTCCCCGCCCCATTTTTACCCATCAAGGCGATTCGATCCTTGTCGCCGATAACAAATGATATCTCTTTGAAAAGTGTCGTGCCGCTGAATTCTACTGTTAATCCGTCTACTGAAATCATTTTTTTCTATTATTGAAGCGCAAATGTACGATTTTATCGGCCAATCGACAAGGATTACGGGCCGCAACGAACATCATGCGACCCTCCTTCACAAGCAGCATCGAATCGAAAAAGAATTTCATGCGGGCTATTTAAGTTATACAAAGAGCTATAATGTATCAAACGAGAGATTTTGTGCGCAGTACAATATGCTGTATAGCAATCAGTTATATGTTCAGTAGTGTGCAAGACACTATATAAAAACATTTGTTTGGATCGAAATAAAATCCTAACTTTGACCTCAAAATAAAAACGCAAACACAAAATAATGCGACAGGGGATTGGCTGCAAATTGCTCCGACACCCTGAGAATCACAATCAACCCAATCGTAAAAAAGGGAAACAAGACAATATAATGATACGTAAAATTATTGAGCGCGTCGGCTTCGACAAGTACCTTTCGTCGAAATATTTTTCGGCATGGTTCATCCTGATCATCGACACCTGCATATCGGCACTGGCGACGGGGTGTGTCTATCTAATCATCAGAGGGCTATTCCCCAATCCGGCCTACTCTATTCGTTACGGACTCGGACTGATGTTTCTGGCGGGAGCGGTCAGCTGCATCTCGTTCGTCCTTTTTCGTACATTCCGGTCGGTCATCCGCCACTCAACGCTGCGCGAGGTCTGGAAGTTAGTGGCCGCAACCATTCTCAAAGATTGCATATTATTAGGCTGTATCCTCCTGTTCCCCAAGCAATATTCCGAAGGGGAAACCCTCGCAATGGGCATGATGCTCGACCTGCTGCTGACCATTTTTATGCTGGTCACCCTGCGGCTCGCCCTGATCGTCATCTACGAAAAACTCAAAGGGCGGTTTGCTCATTCAAGCCAGTGTAAACAGGTGCTGATCTACGGCACCGACGAAAAGCAGATCGCCGCATCGCTCCGACTGCAAAACTCGCCCCACTACCGAATTCTCGGATTCCTGACATTCGGCGAGGTGTTGCGCCGTTATACGATCGCCGAGCACCCCGTCTACTTCTTCGAGAACAAGGAAAGCATCAGCTACCTGATCCGCAAACTCAATCTCGATGCAATTCTTTTCGCCACCTCCGCCTCGGTACGCGATGAGCGAGAACGCCTCATCAAAATATGCACCGAAGTCGGGGTTCAAGTGCTGATCCTGCCCCCGGTCGACGAGGTTATCGGAGGTAAGCTGATGAAACAGTCGATTCGCGAAATCCGCATCGAGGATCTGTTGGGTCGCCCGGAGATCCAACTCTCGCTCGACGAGATCCACGCCAACTTCCACAACAAGACCGTCATGGTCACCGGAGCTGCCGGATCAATCGGCTCGGAACTTTGCCGCCAGATCGCAACTTTCGGTGTCACGCGGCTGATTCTCTTCGACAACGCCGAGACCCCGATGCACAACATCCGGCTCGAGTTGGAGGAACGCTTCCCCAACTTGGAATTCATTCCGGTAGTCGGCGACGTGCGCATACCGCTGCGTCTTGAAGGGGTTTTTCGCACCTACCAGCCGCAGGTTGTTTTCCACGCCGCAGCCTACAAACACGTTCCGCTCATGGAGGAAAATCCGTGCGAAGCCGTATTCGTCAACGTCGCCGGGACACGCAACGTCGCCGACCTCTGCCTGCGCTACAACGTAGAGAAAATGGTGATGATCTCGACCGATAAAGCCGTCAATCCGACCAATGTCATGGGAGCGTCTAAACGACTTGCCGAAATCTACGTACAGTCTCTCGGACAAGCCATTGCCTCCGGTAAGATCGAGGGTCGCACGCGCTATGTAACCACGCGATTCGGCAACGTACTGGGGTCGAACGGCTCGGTCATTCCGCGCTTCCGTCAGCAGATCGAGAAGGGAGGGCCTGTCACGGTCACCCACCCCGACATCATGCGCTTTTTCATGACGATCCCCGAAGCCTGCCGTCTGGTCATGGAGGCCGCCACCATGTCGAACGGAAACGAAATCTTCGTCTTCGATATGGGTGAAGCGGTGAAGATTGTCGATCTGGCAAGCCGGATGATCCAGCTGGCCGGATTCCACGTAGGCGGTGCTGACGGAATAGAAATCACCTACACGGGGCTGCGCCCGGGCGAAAAGCTCTACGAAGAGGTGCTCTCCGATTGCGAGAACACCAAACCGACAACCCACGAGAAGATCCGCATCGCGCAGGTGCGTGAATACGACTACAAAGAGGCACAAGATGCCGTTGACAAGCTGGAGATGTTGGCTCGCACGACGGATGTCAACGACACGGTGCGCATGATGAAACACATAGTCCCCGAATTCAAATCGAAAAATTCGCGGTTCGAGATCTACGACAAAAAATGTAATTAGGCTGATCTATATAGATTGTGGCTTCAAAGCCGGCGATTACTTTCAAAGCTGAATATTTTTTGTATTTTTGTCTTTCGAAGTAAAATGCAAATAGAAAACCGGCTACCATGAAAACAATAATGACGCTATGCCTGCTTTTGGGGGCATTCTGCCATACTGTGGCGCAAGATGCGACGCACAACACACCCCACAGCGACGAACAAGAGGCAGCACAAAAGACAGCCAAAGGCGCGACGAAGAGCACAGTGCGCCTTCCGTTGAGCGAATTTCTGCTGGCCGATTCGCTCGACATCAGCAACGCCCTGCTCGAGCAACTGCGCAACATGCCCAACATCGAAATCGGCAAGGGCATCTCATTTCGGCCCAAAAGCAACTGGTGTTCACTGACAATGCGCTTCCGCATGCAGAACCTGCTGGCACTCTCATTCGACAACGATTTCACCCTCACCAACACCGAAGCGCGGGTCAAGCGTCTCCGCCTGCGTTTCGACGGATTTCTCTATTCGCCCAAGCTGGTCTACTCGATCCAGCTCGGATTCACCGACTACGACAGCGAACCGCTCCCCAACGGCAACATGAACATCGTGCGCGACGCGATCGTCTACTTCGTCCCCAATGCCACATGGAACATCGGCTTCGGACAGACCAAAATCAAGGCAAACCGTGCGCGGATCAACTCGTCGAGTGCCCTCCAGTTCGTCGATCGAAGCATCGTCAACAGCGAGTTCAACCTCGACCGTGATTTCGGATTCTTCGGCGAATACAATACCAAGAGAACCAATGGCTTGAACCTCTCGTTCAAGGGATCAATCACCCTCGGCGAGGGACGCAACTGGAGTAGCTCAACTTCGGGCGGACTGGCCTATACGGGGCGTCTGGAACTCTACCCCATGGGGCGTTTCAAATCGAAAGGTGATGTCATCGAGGGGGACTTCGAACGCGAAGATCGCGTGAAGATCCTGCTGGCCGGAGCTTACTCCTACAACCACAAAGCCTCGCGCATGCGGGGGCAGCGGGGCGTGCTCATGCCCGACGACGCGACGCGCAACATCGGCTCCTACTTTGCCGATTTCGTGCTCAAATACCGCGGATTCGCCTTTTGCGCCGATTACATGGGGCGCACATGCAACCAACCGCTCTTCGACGACCAGACTACCGCAGCGGTCTACGACGGCAGCGGTCTGAATCTCCAAACCAGCTACCTTTTCCGAAATAAATGGGAGGTCGCGATCCGAAATTCCACTCTTTATCCGACCGACGACGTGCAGCAGATTATCGGCTACAAAAATTGGAACCAAACAACTTTAGGCATCACACGATACATAATCGGTCACAGTCTGAAAGTGCAAACCGATTTTTCGTATAACACGCGCAGAGGTGCACAGAACCCCGATCAGAACCGGTGGGAGATTCGATTCCAACTCGAATTGGGACTCTAAAATCGCCGCAAAAGAAAGGTAACCCAAGAACGTTTAGATATAGCAAAAGAAACCTTTTTGTGTACATTTCTATTTTGCATGGCAACAATCTTGAATAAAAGCATTTGAAAGAGTTTTTTTACTTTTGATTCGACGCAAAAAAGCAAAGAAAAATTTTGCCAATCGCTCTTTTTTTACTTACCTTTACAACAAAATTCAGAGACGGAACAAACGGAAATATTCCGCTAAAGAGTGACTTACGAAGAACTTATTGCTTTCGCGCCAAGGTTTATGCTACGGAGTGTTGTAGGCATGTATTGGTATATATAAAAGGTATAGATAAAATAAGTATTAACAAGCAGTATTAAAAACACAAAAAAACAACAAGCAAAAACAAACACTTCTAAAAAAAACAAAGATGAAGAAACTTGCAAATTTAATCGTCAAAGGGGGGGGTATGCCCTCATCGCTCTTATGACTTTGTCGTCGCTGACCTTTACTGGTTGCGGTAAAGACTACGACGACGACCTGAAAAATCTGAAAGAGGAGATCGAGACTAACAAAGCCGATCTCAATAAACTGTTGGCCGACTACAAGACGTTGATCGACTACCAGCTGTCGTTGATGGATGAGGCACGCAAAAACGGCGATGCCACTCTCCAAACTCAGATAGACAAAATCGTTGCCGACCTGAAAGATGTGAAAGCAATGGCAGAAAAGAATGCCGCTGCAATTAGCGAACTGAAGCTCACCACGTCAGAGCTTACCACTTCGCTGAATTCGTTCAAAGAGTTGGTAAACAACTCATTGTCCGGAATCAACTCGAAGATCACCACGCTCGAATCTGACCTGAAGGCTCTGGACTCGAAGTACGATGGTAAGATCAACGCGCTTGACAGCCGCATCACTGCCAACGAAACTGCAATCGCAGGCATGAAAGATCAGGCCGCTCTGCTCGACAAAGCAATCAAGGCTCTCGAGGAGAAGACTGGCAAGACCGACGCTGCTGTTGCCGATATGAAGCTGAAGCTCGTCGAGCTCCAGGATCAGATCAAGGCAAACGAAGCTGCTTTGGCTGCTTACAAAGAGAGCGTTGCCAACCAGTTCAAGGGCGTAGATGACAAATTCGCAGCGTTGACCGAAGCGTTCGACGGCAAATTGGCAAACCTCGTTCTGGACTACAAAAATGCTGACCAGCAGCTTTCTGACCAGATCGCAAACGCTACGGCCGCACAGACCGCAGCGTTGAACGCCTACAAAGAGACAATGGCCGCTTATCAGGAGAGCGTAAAAGCACAGTTTGCAACGGTTACGGCCGAGATTTTGGCTAACAAGACTGCTATTGGCCAATTGACGACCCAATATGGTCAGCTCGTAGCTCTCTATGCTTCGCTGAACGACAAGTACATCGCTCTGGAGAAAACAGCTAAAGAGCTGCAAGATGCAGACATCGCGCTGAATGCCAAGATCATCGAAATGGGTACGAACATCGAGAACCTTGACAAGAAACTCTCGAAGGAGATCTCCGATCTGAGAGACGCCATGAAATTTGCTGACGCAGGTTTGTCGGCTGAAATCCTGAAAAACGGAGAAGCTATCCTCGCAAACTCTGGCCTGATCGCTGACAACTCCGCCCTGATTATCAAGAATGGTGAACTGATCGTTGCCAACAAGACCGCAATCGGTAAAGTAGAGACCAAGCTGGGTAGGTTTACGACCGAGCTGCTTGACAGCATCTTGGCTCACCGCAACGAGATTGACGCTCTGGGTAGCAAGATCAACGGTTTGAATAGCAAAATGCTCGACAGCATCGCCAACATCCGCACCGCAATCAGCGAGATGGACACCAAACTCAACGGCCGCATGGACGAAATGGAGAGAAATGCACTGAAGCAGTCGGATTTGGATGCCATCCTCTCCGATGCAAAAACATATGCAGACAGTCTCTACAACGAACTGACGACAACTACTTCGCAGCTTGCAACGGACATCGAAACTGTAAATCGTCGCGTGGATGATATCGTTAAGACGATCGCCGGCCTCCAGAACCGCATCCAGAGCATCACATTCATCGCTAATGAGTCGTTTGAAGGGCTTGTTAACGTTGCAGTTCTCCATATCGTGAACCGTCGTGCTACGATGAAGGTGTCGTATCGCATTGCTTCCTCATCGCCCACCATTGTGGCTGATATCATTAAGGGTTATACAGCCCAGACGACCAAGATCGATGTTTTGGTGAACGAGACCGAAATAGACATGAACAACACGCGCTCGCTGATTGAAAATCCGTTTACGATCACATCGATTACAGCCGGTAAGGCTGCCGGTGTGCTCGACATCGAATTGGCATGCAGCGATACGGAGAAATTGGGTAGCTTCGTAGGTTCGGGTATTCCCGATGAACCGAGCTATAATATTAGCTACTTGAGCGTTGCAATCAACATCAGCGACAAGGTGAACAACATCGATTCGAATTTTACAAATATCGTGACTGTGAACACATCGAAGATGCTTGAAGGCGATCTGACGATTGAGTTCGCAAACGGCAAGGGCGAGTTCGTGAAGAGCCAGGCTGACGCTATTGCACAGACTCCGGCTGCCGAGAACTCTTTCGAAATGGAGAACGGTGTTGTTGAATTGGCCGACTCTGTAATCGCAAAATGTATCGATATTGTTGATCCGGAATTCATCATGATTAAGAACCTCGGTATCGTTTCGGTATACGACGAAGACGGCGTAGAGATGAAGGGTCACAACTTCGCACTCGATGCCAACACGTTCCAGCTCACAACGACCAACCAGGCTTATTTGGGCAACTCCTACAAGATCGTTATCTCGGCACAGGCATACGACGTAGTAGCCGACACGAACTTCGGTGCACAGCAGTTCAGCACAATCAAGGTGACGGTAAAAGCAACCGTAAACCCGACACTTGTAGCTGGCAGATTGGCCGGACAGCAGATCACGCTGATTGACAACGCGGGCTATTATAACATCGAGAAGAATTTCATAATTGTAACTGCCGCTCCTTCGGTTTCGTTGGCTGGTATTGTGACTCCGTCGACTTTTGGTTCTTCCTATACTGTAAAGTATTCGCTCGAGCAGCTCTACTTGCAAACCAGTGCAGATAACAGAAAACTGGTTACTATTAAGGGCACAACGCTTGATCCCACGGGAGTTCTCGGCACCTCTATCAGTACTTATGATAACGACCGTTGGCATGAGGTAAGACCGGTTATCAAGGTCGAGTTGGTTAATAAGAACGACAACAAAACGATCGAAACGCGCTACTTCGGCATCAAGTTCCAAGCAGCAAAATAATCGAACCAAGGCTTGATAAACGCGGAAGAAGGGGTAAAACCCTCCTTCCGCCTTATCAATAACAAAAACAAGAAAAAATGAGTAAACTATTATCAATAGTCCTTACCTCGTTTCTGATTGCCAGTCCCGCATGGATCTCCGCTCAAACGCAGACCGAAAGCGAAAAGGCAGCTCCGAAAGGCAAGTGGGCAGCTTTTGACGAGTACGCTCGTTGGAGCGTAGGCTTAAATGTCGGCCTCCCCTTCTTCTCCGGTGACCTGCGTTCGTTCTCGCACGACAAGAGCTACTGGGGAATCATGACCGACGTACAGGCCGGCTATCAGATCACACCGACAATCGGTGCGCGCCTTGGCTTCGGCTATGCACACAACCGTGCAGGCGCGAAAACCCATGAGTTGGATTACGTACTCGGCCCCGACAACTACGGCACCTATGCGCCGAATGCTATCGAAACCGAGGGTAATGCGTATTACAACGACCTCTACTCGAAGATTCGCATGTACAGCTTCAACCTGAACTTCGACATCAATGTCAACAACATTTTCCGCCGCAATCCGGTCGGAGAGCGTCGTTGGGTGGTGTTGGTTAGCCCGGGCATCTATCTTCAGAAATTCTCACCCAAAACGCATTACCGCAAAGGCGGGAAAGAGTTTGGTGCAAACAACCTCTGGAATCCCTTCGGATTCGGGTTGGGCGGCGATGTAGCCTTGCGCTACAAAGCAGGCAAGCGCGTCGACGTGCAGCTGCGTGCAGGTGCTAACTGGATCACCCAGAACAATTTCGACGGCATTCATGCCTACGCTCCCAACCACCGATTCAACTCGGTATGGCACGCAAGTTTGGGTGTCAACTTCAAGATCGGAGCAAAGAAGAAGGGCGATCACCTGATGTATGCGCCCCGCTACGTGCGTCCGGCCAAAAAATGTCCTTATGCCGATAGCGGTCGCCCGACAGGTCGTGTGATTGATACGATCGTTGTGAAGATGGTTCCCGAGCAGCAACAGCCCCAGCAGGTCGTTGTCGTTGCCAACAAGGAGATCGGCACATTGCCCGCAATTCACTTTGTCCGCGGCAACGCGATCATTGACAAACAGAAGTACGCCGAAGAGCTGGCAACGATCGTTGTCGCACTGAAGAATGCTCCCGAAGCAACAGTTGACATCCATGGCTTTGCCGACCGCACGGGCACGGACGAGATCAATGCTCGTCTGTCGCAGGCTCGCGCTGAATCGCTGAAAGATTACCTCGTTTCACGTGGCATTGACGCATCGCGCATCAAGACGGTGAAAGGTATGGGTATCGACGAGTCTTTGCAGGGTGAAGATGGTTATTCGGTGAAGGCACGTCGTGCCGAGATTGCTAAATAATCGAACGGAATAAAATTCCTACACAAACGAAAGCAGCCGGGTCAGTTCATTGACCCGGCCGCTTTTTTTCTGTCTGCCCCCACAACCCCCACCCTACCCCGAAAGCCGCAAAATTCTTGTTCCCGATCCTCGAGCTTTGTCGAGAGGTCGCAAAATTCTTGTTCCCGATCCTCGAGCTTCGTCGAGAGGTCGTAAAATTCCTGTTCTCGATCCTCGAGCCTATCGAGTCGCCCCTTAAAATCGCACTTATCTACTGACATACAACAAATTACTTTTATAT
>CAZHEY010000040.1:0-17668 GCA_964532025.1 uncultured Alistipes sp.
ATGAAAATCAAATCTTTGCAATGATTTCATCACCCTAAATGTCCACCCTGCCCGACTATTTATGTACCACTTGTGTACCACCGCCACTTTCTGGCCATACACCACAAAAGAAAAATCCTTGATATTCGATTGAATATCAAGGATTTTCAGTTAGTCGGGGTGACTGGATTCGAACCAGCGACCACACGCCCCCCAGACGTGTACTCTAACCGGACTGAGCTACGCCCCGATTGTCCCTGCGGAGTAGTTTCCCACCCGTTTGGGACTGCAAATATAGCATATTTTTTAGAAACAAGCACACTTCTGCCATATTTTTTTCTACTTTTGTAGACATGAAACCGATTTTACACACATTGCTGACCTGTGTTGCTGCCTTGGCGATCAGTTGCAACAGCACACAAAAGATAGATTACAAGGACTTTACGGTCGATGTATACACGCCGTCGGAGGCTTCGGGCTTTGACATTCGCGGTACGGAAAAGAATTCCTCGACGCTCATCACGATTCGCAATCCGTGGCAGGGAGCGAAGGAGGTCGAGCAGCACCTATTGGTGTTGCGCAACGACGAGACGCCGCCATCGGCTTTCGACGGGCAGATCGTCGAGACGCCCCTGCGTCGTGTGGTCTGCATGTCGTCGAGCCACGTGGCTATGTTCGAGGCAATCGGGCTGGCGTCGCGCATCTCGGGTGTTTCCGGAATTGACTACATATCAAACGACTACGTGTGTTCGCACAAGCGTTGCGGCGAGGTGCGCGACGTGGGCTACGACACGAACATCGATTTCGAGCTACTCACGGCAATGCGTCCCGGCATCGTCTTATTATATGGTGTGACGGGCGAAAACACGATCGTCACGGGAAAACTCCGCGAGCTGAGCATCCCCTATATTTACATTGGCGACTACATGGAGGAATCCCCGTTGGGAAAGGCCGAATGGCTTGTGCTGGCGGCGGAGCTGTGTGACATCCGCGAGCAAGGACAACGCATTTTTCACAACATGCGCACCCGTTACCAAGCCTTGCGAACGCTCGTCGAGTCGCATTCCGAGCTGTTGCGCCCCCGCGTGATGCTCAACACGCCCTACCGCGACACGTGGTTCATGCCCTCCTCGCGCAGTTACATGATTCGCCTGATCGAAGATGCCGGTGGTGTCTACATCTACACCAAAAACGACTCGGATACCTCCGTGGCAGTCGATCTGGAGGAGGCATACCAGCTGGCAAACAGTGCCGATGCGTGGCTCAATGTCGGGAGTTGCAACACGCTGGCCGAACTGACGGAGCAAAATCCGAAGTTTGCCGAAGTGCCCGCCGTGCGCAACCGCATGGTTTGGAACAACAACCGGCGTCAGACCCCGTTAGGCGGCTCGGACTTCTGGGAGTCGGGCGTGGTGCGCCCCGATCGGGTCTTGGCCGATCTGATCACGTTGCTGCATCCCGAATTAGCCGCCGAAGCCGGCTCGATAATCCAAGCGGACTCAACCGAGGCCACTTCCAGCGACACAACCTATTACTATAAACGCCTCGAATAACCGATGTCCCGCACTCCCCTGCTTTTCCTGCTACTGAGCGCGCTTACTGCTGTGCTGTTTGTCGTCGACCTCTCGGTCGGCTCGGTCACCGTCGCTCCAGCGGATATCTGGGCCGCATTGACGGGCGGCGACTGCGACCCGATAACGCGCGACATCATACTAAAGATCAGACTTCTGAAAGCCATCACGGCACTTGCTGCCGGTGCGGCTCTGGCCGCATGCGGACTGCAAATGCAGACACTCTTCCGCAATCCGCTGGCCGGCCCGTATGTCTTGGGCGTCAGCTCGGGCGCAGGTCTGGGCGTGGCGTTGTTCCTGCTGGGTGCGCCGTTGCTGGGCGTAGCCGGACACTCGTTTGTGCAGGCATTGGGTATCGCCGGCGCGGCATGGCTGGGCTCGGCCCTCGTCCTGCTCATCGTCATGACCGTCAGCCGCCGCATCAAGGACATCATGGTGATCCTGATCCTCGGCATGATGTTCGGATCGGGCGTCAGCTCCGTCGTGGAAATCCTCCAATACATGAGTAGCGAGGCGGCTCTCAAATCGTTCGTTATCTGGACAATGGGTTCTTTGGGCGACGTGACGGGCAACCAATTAGCACTACTCCTGCCAACCGTCACGGCGGGACTGATTCTCTCCGTAGCGGTCATCAAGCCGCTCAACCTGCTGCTCATGGGCGAGAATTATGCCCGCACTATGGGACTGCACATCCAGCGCATCCGCCTGCTGATATTCCTCTCCACGGTGCTACTGGCCGGAACGGTCACGGCATTCTGTGGCCCGGTGGGCTTCATCGGATTGGCTGTGCCGCATCTGGCGCGCATGCTCTTCGCCTCGGCCGACCACCGGATACTGATGCCCGGCTCGATGCTCACCGGCGCAGCTCTGTTGCTGGTCTGCGACCTCATATCCAAGAGCCTTGCCCTGCCGATCAACACCATTACGGCACTGCTGGGCATTCCGGTCGTCATACTTGTCGTCATACGTAATCGCAACCTATTCTAATGAGTATTCGGTTAAATCACCTTTCGATCGGCTACGAACGCCGCACGCTGTTGCAGGAGGTCTCGGCCTCGCTTCCGCAAGGGACACTCACGGCGTTGATCGGCCGCAACGGCACAGGAAAAAGCACCTTGCTGCGCGCAATCGCCGGACTGGGCGAGATCACCGGCGGAACGATCGAGTTGTGCGGACATCCGCTCTCGACGCTCACGCCGACGCAGCGAGCCACCACCGTCAGCTTCGTGACAACCGACAAGATCCGCATCGCCAACCTCGCCTGCGAGGACGTGGTCGCCCTCGGTCGCGCACCCTACACCAATTGGATCGGGCGGATGCAGCAAGCCGACCGGGAGATCGTTGCGCAAGCATTGGAGCAGGTCGGCATGGCCGATTTTGCCCATAAAACGATGGATTGCATGTCCGACGGAGAGTGCCAACGGGTACTGATTGCACGCGCTTTGGCGCAGGACACACCGGTGATTCTGCTCGACGAACCGACGGCATTTCTCGATCTGCCCAACCGCTATTCGCTGGCGACGCTGTTGGGTCGGCTGGCACACGATGCGAAAAAATGTATTCTTTTCTCGACCCACGATCTCGATGTGGCACTCTCGCTGTGCGATGCGATTTCGCTGATCGACACCCCGGCACTGCACCACCTTTCGACCGACACCATGACACACAGCGGCCTGATCGAACGGCTCTTCTCGGACGGAAGTGCCTGCTTCGACCCCACTACGCGCACCGTGCGGCTGCGCTAAATGATGAGTTTTTAAGAGGGGAGGGTACGACCTCTCGACAAGCTCGAGGATCGAAAACAATTTCCACGAAACATTCGCGACCTCTCGACAAGCTCGAGGATCGAAAACTAAACCTGCGACCTCCGAAGCAAGCTCGAGGATCGAGAACAATTATAGATCAATCAATTCGATCCTCGAGCTTGTCGAGAGGTCGCAAAGATAATCAGCTCGTGCAAGAGATGCTTGCGCTAAATCAACCCCGGTTTACGAAATCGAGAAGTGCCTCTGCGGTTGCTTCAGGCTCTTCGAGAAAACCCATGTGCCCCGAATTTTCAAGCCACACGACCTGCGCCTGCGGTTGCTCGGTCGTCATCTTCACAGCCGCCTCCTGTGGAATATAGGGATCGTGACATCCGAGGATAAAGAGCTGTCGCACAGACGACTCTCGCAGCATCTGATTTTGGTCGCGCCGCTGAATCATCCCATTAAGCAGAGCCACAACACCCTCATCCTCCGTGACCAGCACCTGCTCGGTGAGATCCTCGATCGCATCCTTCATCCGCGCGCGGTTCTGCTCGGCAAATCCGGCCGCGGGAGCAACCTGCGCCAACAAATCCTTCTTTCCCGACTTCACGAGTGCAATCTCGCGACGCCGATTCTCGGCCTTCTCCGGCGTATCGGCATTGGGCGTCGAGCTCAAGAGCACCAACCCGTCGAGCATCTCGGCATGGCGTTCGCAGAAGGCCAACGCCACATATCCGCCCATAGAGTGACCCACCAACGTACAGCGAGCAACCCCCAGCGCATGCAACGCTTCGGCCACCGTGTCGGCCAGATAATCCATCGTGTGCACTTCGCCGGCGACCATCGAGATCCCGTGCCCCGGCAGATCGAGCGTCACCACCCGAACCTCTTTATAGAGGAGAGGCACAAAATCCTCCCAGACAAGCATTGATTCGAGGTATCCGTGCAACAGCACGATACATTTGTCCCCGACCTGTGAGTCGCAGACGTGCAGGGCGGTATCCCCTGCCATAATAAATTTTTCAATCATGATTTTCAGAGGCTGTTTTTACTCCTCGTCGTCGAAGTAGTCGAGCGTCGATTCCCGCTTGACATACGGCATCGGCTCGTCCTCGTCGTCCTGCTCGAAAATGCTGTAAAGCGAATGACGTTCCTTACCGCTTTTACGAATCGGCTCAAGTCGTTTTGCCTTGCGAAGTTCATCCGCGTCGTGTTCGCGAATTCCCTTTTGTGTTTTCATAGGTGAAAAGATGGGATTGTTAATTAGAAGTTTACATTATCGAACTCTCCGTTGAACACCCGGCGAGCCGGCCCTTTCAATCGAATATCCGTATAAATCATTGTCCCCGGCTCATGCGAAAACCGTACCGACAAGCAGCCTCCGGGTAGTTGAATCTCATAATGGGTCACACGAGGCTGCCGCGCAAAGGCCGTCACAATCGCCGCGGCCGTCGCTCCCGTACCGCAGGCAAGGGTCTCGTTCTCCACCCCACGCTCATAGGTGCGCATGCGGATGCGTCCGTCGCCAATCAGTTGCACGAAGTTGACGTTTGCGCCTTGCGGAAAACGTGCCGTATCGTAGCGAATCTGCCGCCCGCGGCCACATACGTCGACCGTATCGAGCGCATCGACAAACTCCACATAGTGCGGCACACCGGTATTGAGAAACCACCAGCCGTCACCTGCAACGATCTCCTCCACGCGGATCATCCCCAACTCGATCACCCCTTCCGTGGCCTCGGTCTGGCAGATCTGCGCCTCATGCAGGCCGTCGGGCGCATCGAAATACTTCATCTCGCCGCCGATGCCCAGATGCTCGGCAAAGAGCGTAAAGCAACGCGCACCGTTGCCGCACATCTCGCCCTCCGACCCGTCGGCATTGTAATAACGCATCGAACAATCGAGCGTAGCACTGCGCGAAAGGGTCATCAACCCGTCGGCTCCGATACCGAAATGACGGTCGCAAAGCCGAGCGATCGACCGCGGATCGGGCGAAAAAGCCCCCTCACGGTTGTCAATCAGTATGAAGTCGTTACCCGCGCCTTCGTATTTCGAGAAGAGTGTTTGCACAATTTACTCATGTAAGTAGCGGCAAAAATAGTAAAACTTCTAAAAGTTTTGCTATTTTTGTAAAAAATATCCGCAAAAGTTGCCCCGAAACTGCGCTTGTACTATTTTTGCAGGGGATTATCTAAACTGTTTTCAAGATGAAAAGCCAACTTTTCAAACACCGCACGATTCGTAAATATCGCCCGACGCCGATTCCCGAGGAGGTTCTCCATACGTGTCTCGAAGCCGCGTCACGCGCCTCGACATGCGGCAATATGCAACTCTATTCGTTCGTTGTCACGCGCGATCGCGCGATCAAAGAACGACTTGCTCCGTGTCATTTCAACCAGCCGATGCTTGTCGAAGCACCCTGCGTAATCACCGTCTGCGCCGACATCCACCGCTTCAGCATGTGGTGTCGCCAACGCGATGCCGAACCAGCCTACGACAATTTCGCGTGGTTTCTCAACGCAGCAACCGATGCGCTGTTGGCGGCGCAAAACTTCTGCATCGAGGCCGAAGCGAACGGCTTGGGCATCTGCTATCTCGGCACGACGATCTACACGGCGGCCGAAATCGCACAGGTTCTCGAACTTCCGAAGGGTGTCATTCCGCTGACGACGCTGGTCGTCGGCTATCCCGACGAGTCGCCGGAGCTGACCGACCGACTGCCGATGGATGCGATCATCCACTACGAAAAATATACCGACTACACCGCGGCCGAAATTGATGAACTGTGGGCGGAGCGCGAGCTTTCGGAGCAGACCAAGCAGCTGCTCGATGAGAACAAACTGCCGAATTTAGCCCAGATCTTCACCCAACGCCGCTACATCCGCCGCGACAATCTGGCCATTTCGCAGTCCTACTTCGCGTTGCTCAAAGAAAAAGGTTTTTTCAACCAATAGCATGACACCCTCCCTTCGTCGCATGGCCATAATTTTGGTGCTGGGGCTTTTCGGCTCGGCATGCAGCGTTACGCGCCACATTCCCGAAGGACAATATCTTTTACAGAAAGTCACCATTGAGGACGACCGCTCGCTTCCTCGCCGGGATCGCATCTCCTCCGCTGACCTCGAGAAGTATGTCCGCCAGACGCCCAACAAGCGTTTTCTGGGGACGAATTTCTACGTCTGGCTCTATGAATTAGCCAATCCCGACAAGCAGAACTGGTGGAACAACACCAAACGCAAAATCGGTCAAGCACCCGTATTGCTCGACATGAGCCTCACGCGGAAGAGCGAACAGAACCTGAAAGTCTACATGGATTCGAGGGGCTTCTTCTCGTCGCAGGCCACCTTCGAAGTCGACACCACCTCGCGCGCCAAGCACGCCAAGATCACCTACCGCACCCGGCAAGGCGAGCCCTACCGCATCGACTCGATCTCCTACGAATTCCGCGACAAATTCCTCCGGCAGCTCATCCTGCCCGACACGGCTCAATCGCTGCTTCGCGTGGGCGAGATCTTCAACATCGCGCAGTTAGACAAGGAGCGCGAGCGCATCACCGCCTACCTCAAAGAGCGCGGCTACTACAACTTTTCGGTCAACAACATCGAGTATGTCGCCGATACGCTGCAAGGCAACCACCGCGTCGGGTTGCGCATGGTCGTCAAACAATACCTGTCGGGGTACAACGAACGCGGGCAGGCGATCATGGACAACAACATGGTCTACCGTATCGACCGCATCAACCTCTTCTCCAACTACGATCCGCTGGTGGCGCGTACCGACACAACGCTGATCTCACGGCTGGATACGGTCTACTACCGCGGTCTGAATATCATCTATGAGAACCGCCCCAACCTGCGCCCCACGATCCTCCGGCAGGCCGTTCCGCTCTACCCCAACTACACCTACAACTCGGCGCAGGTCAACCGCACCTACACCGATCTGATGTCGCTGGGCTATTTCCGCAGTGCCAAAATCGTCTTCGAGGAGAGTCCGCAGACGGCCGATGTCACCAACGTCGTTTCGTTCGTCGGCTCCACGGCCGACTCCACCCAGACCCAATATACCAAGGAGGGGTATCTCGAATGCAACGTCTACTGCACCCCGACCCTGCGCCAGAGCTTCAAAGTCGACGTCGAGGGAAGCACCACGTCGAGCTTCTACGGACTGAAGGCCACGGTGGGTTATCAGAATCGCAATATCTTCCGAGGGGCTGAGTCCTTCGATGTCTCCTTTACGGCCGGTTACGAGTTTATGAAAGCCCCCGATGCCAAGAAAAAACGCGCCACGGAGTTCGGTGTCACCACCGGGCTTTCGTTCCCGCGCTTTCTCGTACCGTGGCGCGTACACCGCTACCGCTCGGTCAACCAGCCCAAGACCAAGGTCGAGCTGTCGTTCAACTACCAAGATCGACCCTATTACCGCCGCACGCTCACCAGTGCCGGGATCTCCTATCTCTGGACAAACAACCGCTATTCGTCGTTTACGCTGCGCCCGATCGACATCAATGTGATCGACGTGAACCACGTCGACACCGCATTTTTGAGCAGCACGAACAACCGCTATCTGCAAGAGAGCTTCAAAACCCAATTTGTCGGTGGTCTGTCGTTCAGCTACGGATACAACAACCAACTGAAGAACCTCGGGCGCAATGCCACCAGCATCCGATTCAACTTCGAAACGGCTGGCAACCTGATCGGCGCAGTCGAGCACCTGTTCTACTCGCCCGCAAAAGACAAAGAGTTCTACACCCTCTTCGGCATCCGCTATTCGCAATATTTCCGTACCGATTTAAGTGCCAGCCGCAAAATCATGCTGGGTGAGGCCACCTCGCTGGTCGGGCGGCTTTATGGCGGTGTGGCTCTGGCCTACGGAAATTCGACCGCCGTGCCCTTCGAACGGCAATTCTACTGCGGCGGCAGCAACGGCATGCGCGGTTGGGCACCCCGTGCCCTCGGGCAGGGCAGTGTGCTCAACCCGAAGGACATCTACCCCATGCAGACCGGCGACATGAAGTTGGAGGCCAACCTCGAACTGCGCTTCCCGATCTGGGGCATGATCCACGGTGCTACGTTCTTCGACTTGGGAAATATCTGGTATATCAAGCAATACGCCGACACTTCGCCCGAAACGGTTTTCCACTTCGACACGTTCTACAAGCAGTTGGGATTCAACACCGGATTGGGCATTCGCCTCGACATCAAATTTGCCGTGCTGCGACTCGACTGGGGTGTCCAGCTTTACAACCCCAACAATCCGAGCAGCGAACGGTGGATACACGATTTCCGCTGGAAAAACACGGCTCTCAACTTCGGTGTCGGATATCCTTTCTAACCGAACAGCACTTCCATAGCAGCAGCGACGTGGCTCTCGATCCTCGAGCCTGTCGAGAGGTCGTGGAGGTTTGTTCTCGATCCTCGAGCTTGTCGAGAGGCCGTAGATGTTCTGTGTTCTCGATCCTCGAGCTTGTCGAGAGGTCGCAATTTCCGTCCACGATCCTCGAGCTTAGTCGAGAGGTCGCAAAGTCTGTTTTTAAGCCAAGGAGTCCAACCCGTATAATCCTTGGCGACATCTCGACAAGCTCGATGATCGAAGACTATTTCACGGAGGTTAAGACTTTTTATCTGAATCGACGGGTTCTCGGCTTGCACAGCAAGCCGGCAGTCCGCAGCTCCGCCCTGCGGAGGACTGCTATTTCGCGTTGCTGCATAGCCGTCCCCCGCGAGCTGCCGACTGAAAACAAATCGCCAAAGTCGTATTTGCGACCTCTCGACAAGCTCAAGGGTCGAAGAGTTACTTTGCTAAAAAAAAGAGTTTGCGACCTCTCGACAAGCTCGAGGATCGAATGGATTTTTCCGCAAGAAATAGCCCCACAAACCGACCCAGAAGGTCGTGAAATCCCCGTTCTCGATCCTCGAGCCCGTCGAGAGGTCGCAAAATCTCGCTCCTCAACGCCGCCCCAAAAGGGTTCAACCAATCGCGGCCACCCCGTAAAGGCCAGTCGATTACGGGAGGGATTACATCTCCACCTTGTAGCGCGACGGGGACATGCCGGTATTGCGTTTGAAATAGCTCCCGAAGAAAGACTGGTTCGGGAAATTGAGGTTGTAGGCGATCTCCTGCACGCTCAAATTCGAATATTTGAGCAGCGTCTTGGCCTCCAAAATCACGTAGTTGTCAATCCATGCCGAGACCGATTTACCGCTGATCCGCTTGATGAGCGTAGTGAGGTATTTAGGTGTGATACAGAGCTGTCGAGCGTAGAAATTCACGCTGCGTTCCTGTTTGAAATGCTCGCCCAGCAGCTCCACAAATTGCCGGAAATACTCTTCGGCGCGGTTGAACACGGGGCTTTGTGCCTCGGGATGTTCGGTCAGGTAATTCTGAACAATACTCCCGATTTTATAGATTGTCGTAGCGATCAGGCCGTTGATGATTTCGACCGAAAAATCCGTCTCCGGCTCGTTCAGTTCCTGCTCAAGCAGCGCAATAAAACTGCGCAGGGTCTGGCTCTCGGCAGGGGTCATTTCGATACAGGGTCGCGACGCCAGATCCATAAAGAGCGGCATCATGTGCTTGGCATCGACATTGAGCTGGCGCAGCAGATCGGGCGTCACCGCCACGACATGCGCCCTGAAATTCTCGTTTGAATTGACTTGTAGGATATTCTTCGGGCCGAATACAAAGAGCGAATCTTTCTTGAGACAATGTTCGCGCAGGTTGAATGAGACGTGGGTCTCGCCCTCCGTCCCCACACCGATAATAAAGGCGTCGATGCGACTCGGCTTGTGAAAAGCCTGCATGTGCGAATTTCGGTTAGCAACCACGCACTCCCCCATTAAACCGGGCCGGGTTTCACCACCGGCCATCGCTATCAGCTCATGCAGCGTATAGCTTGAGATCAAAAATTGAGTATCCTTTACGTCCATCACATCAACTATTATTGCGACAAATATACTAATTTTTCGCAATATACAGTTGGATTTTTCTTTTTTTTACGACTTTTAGAATAGTCACCGATCGCTCACCGCAGGTTATCAATCGCCACACGACTCACCCGCCGACGGCTCAATGCGGCACGCGCCGCCCACTCCAACACCGCCCCGGACACCTTTCCGACACCGCCCCGATCGCCCAATCGCCTTCCAGCGCAGCCCCGATCGCCCGACCTCTGTCCAGCACCGCCCCAGCCGTCGCAGTTCGGATTAGTCGAAGAAGTTATCGTCTTCGGAGATGCCGGTTTCGGAAGTCCGCTCGTTCGGATCAATCTGCCCCTCGCAATCGTAATGGGGCAACACGGCCGGACGGATAAACTGATCGCCGCGGCTGATGCCCAGCGAACCGTCGTCAAGGATATTTTTCATGAAGTTACCCACAATCGGCAGTGCCATAACACTACCCTCACCTCCCGAAAGGAGGTGCACCGACTGATCTTCGCCGCCGACCCAAGCCCCGGCTACGATCTTGGGTGCGACACACATAAACCACGCATCGCGGTTTTTATTCGACGTACCCGTTTTACCGCCGATCTCCATAGCGTCCAGCCCGAACTGCCACTTCAGTCGCCCGGCCGTTCCGGCATTGACCACCCGTTGCAACATGGTCAGCATCGTGTAGGCCGTGCGTTCGCTGATCGCATCTTGCGATTGGGGAATGAAGCTGGCAATCAGGTTTCCCTGCCGATCTTCGATCCGCGTGACAAAGATCGGATCGTTGTGCACGCCCTCGTTGGCAAAGGTCGAAAAGGCACTGACCATTTCGAACACATTCGACTCCGACGAACCGACACAGAGTGCCGGCACGGGGTCGATGAAACTGCGGATGCCCATATTGTGGATAAAATCGGCCACAGCAGCGGGTTGCTTGGCCTGCTTCATGATCCACGCCGAGTAGTTGTTACGGCTGTTGGCCAGCCCCCAACTCAGCGGGTGCATCACCCCGTCGTAAACCACCTTACCGGCCTCTTTCGGAGACCACGCCGTCCCGTTTGCCGTCTCGATCGTCACGGGCAGATTCGGCACTTCGGTACAAGGTGCAAGCCCCAGATGATCGATTGCAAAGGTATAGACGAAGGGTTTTATAGTCGAACCGATTTGGCGTTTGCCCTGCTTGGCCATGTCGTATTTGAAGTAGCGGAAGTTCGTGCCACCGACGTAGGCTTTGACGAATCCCGAACGGGAATCCATGGCGACAAACGAGGCACGCATGATCCGTTTGTGGTGGAGGATCGAGTCGCGGGGAGTCATCAGCGTATCGCGGTCGCCCTTGTAGGTGAACACCTTCATCGAGCAGGGTTTGTCGAATGCGGCATTGATCTCCCGCTCGCTCCTGCCGTCAGCTTTCATCTCGCGGTAGCGGTCGGAATAGAGAATCGCATGGCGCATGATCCGCGCCTGCTCGTCGCTGTCGGCATCGAGAAACAACCGCTTCGTGCGGCGGAACTGGGCATCCATTTTCGGCTGAATCTCCCGTTCCATTTGACGTTGCACGGCCTGCTCGGCATAATTCTGCATCGAAGCGTTGATCGTCGTATAGATTTTCAGCCCATCGCGGTAGATGTTGTAGGGCGTGCCGTCGGCCTTGCGGTTTTTCAGACACCACCCATACAGCGGATTCTGGTCGTACTCCTTCACCGCCTGATCGTAATCCCATTCGTTGTAGAACTGGCTGCGCTTCGGCCGCTCGGCCGTCATCACCTGCCGCAGCATCTCGCGGAAGTAGGTCGCCGTACCGGCATTGTGCGACACAGGACGGTAGTTGAGCACGATCGGCAATGCCGATATCGAGTCCAACTCCTTACGTGTCAACGCTCCCGACTCCCTCATACGCGACAGCACCAAGTTACGGCGCGTCAGCGCATTTTCGGGATTGCGCACCGGCGAATATCGCGTCGGTGCGTTGACCACCCCGACCAGCACAGCAGCCTCCTGCACGTTAAGTTCGTTGGGCTCTTTGTTGAAAAAGGTGTGTGCCGCCGACTTGATGCCATAGGCATTCGAGCCGAATTCGACCGTATTGAGGTACATCGAAGCGATCTCCTCCTTGGTGTAGTTGTATTCGAGTTTGAGTGCCGTGATCCACTCTTTGAGTTTCGAGACCACGAGTTTCGAGGTGCGCACGATCCGGCCGTTGTTGCGCGAGGTGTCGCGCGGGAAGAGGTTCTTGGCCAGCTGCTGGGTGATCGTTGAGCCACCACCCTGCGAGGTGTTCTGCATCAGCACCGTTTTCACGGCCACGCGCGCCAGCGAGGGAATGTCGATTCCCGAATGGCTACGAAACCGCGCATCCTCGGTCGAGATCAGTGCTGCAACAATCGGCGGCACATCGTAGCCCGCCAACCGAATATGGCGGGTCGAGTCGAGCGGAAAAAGCTCCTCGTACTGCACATACGAACGATTTTGCACAAAGAATGTCCCCAGCACCTTACCCTCCTCGGAGTAGATCTCCGTAGCCAGATTGCTGCGCGGATTCTCCAGCTCCTCGAACGACGGCAATCGGCCGAAAAGCCCCGTAGCTGTCAGCAACAGCAGAAACATGACCAGAGCAATGGGTGCAAAGGCCACATACCAAATCCATTTTATCGTGCGCGGAGAGAGCTCCTTGTTCTTATAAGATGCCATATTAAGCCGAAATTTTGTCACAAAGGTACGAAAAATATTAGAAAGGTAATCCTACGCCCATCGCAAACCACACCCCGCCGCTCGACGGATGATAACACGAGAGCTTCACGGTCGAGGTAGCCGATGCCGGTTGCCGGAAGGCATTGATATCCAGAATCAGATCACCGCCGACCGACCAAATCTGTTCCAGAGCCGTGCCGCGACCGGCCGGATAACGGAACTGGGCATAGTCGCCACCCACGTTGAGCCGCACGCGTTTGAAGTAGATCACCGAGCCGATACCGCCTTCGGGATACCACACCGGCAACTGGTAATTTGCCTCGACGGCCACATAGCTATTCGAGAGGATCTCCGCCGAAGTAAAGCCGTGAGGAATCAGCCGCGCCGATTTGTAGCTCAACGGCGCATAGCCCGACGGAAACCGGTAGCCGCCGAGCGAGGTCTGGAAATTAGACTCGATCATCAGCGAATGGTGCGGCACAAAGCCCGGCAGGAAGAGCCGTCCGTAGAGCGAAATCAGATCGCTGAAGTGCGCATTGGCCGGGTTGAAGGTATAGGAGGTGCTGAATGTGTAACCCCAACGCGGCGCGAAGTCGCGGTGAGCCATGCGCACCTGATCCGAGAACGCCGCTCCGACCGACACCTTGTGGAGTCCGTTCCGGAAGCCGATGCGCTGGATGTTGGTGATGTTGCCCTCCTTCCACTCGATCTTCCCCAGATCGGCGACCATGCCATTGGAGTAGTTCCAGCCTGCCGAGAGCGAGAATTGCCGCGTATGGTAGCCCTGCTGGAGGTAAAGCGGCAGCGTAGCCGACAACCCCACGGAGTAATATTTGTCGGGAGCAGGGTGTGCCTGATAGACCGGATCACCGGTCTGCGGATCGTAGGTGGCCAGCGAATAGATCAGCTGGTTGCCGCCGAAGGAGGCATCCAGCTCGAAATGCACGCCCAGCCCGAAGTAGCGCGCCCCCAGATTCAGCAACGAACCTTCGTTGCGATTCCAACCGTAGGAGGCGAAGGCTTCGGTATTCGACAGCAGGTTCTGCGACAGCAAGGTAACGCCCAGATTGACATCGACACGATGCTCCTCAACCGCCGCAAACGGATCGAATGCCGCCGGCATCCAGCTGTGCACATTGAGCAGGTTCGGCACTTTGCGGTAACGCTTGTTGCGGAATTTGCGGCTCTGCGACAGCGAATCGCCTCCCGTATAACTGACCGAGTCGAGGTTAACCACATCCCAGCGGCGGCGCGGCGGATTGATCCGATCAATCGGCAGACGAGCCGGTGTAACCTCGGTGAATCCATTCTGCGGCGACTGCACCGCCACGCGGTATCCGCGACGGTCGTAGGTCGTCACCAGCACCTCCTCCCCCGCAGGCGAGGGGGCAAACGAGCCGAACTGCGACTCCGTGAGCTGGTATTCGCGATGTGCAATCAGGTCGTAGCAATGCGCCTCGTCGCGACCCGATGCAATCGAGCCGAAGTAGAGTTTTCCACCCCCGGCGCGCAAATTCGATCGCGTGATGTATGCACCTTGCGTAATCGGATGCAGCCCCTCACCGTCCACACGGGCGAGCCACATGCCGCTGTCGTCGGTCGCCAGCACATAGTAGGCTCGCGTCACATCGTCCCACGCCAAACCGTGAATCTCCACGGCACGGGGGATCTCGAAACGTCGTTCGGAGGTATCCGCACTCCGCTCCACCACCGCATAGCGACCGTCGGGATTGTATTCGACCCAAGCCAGAGCCTCATCGGCCGAGGTCGGATAGAGGATGCGTCGCCGATCGGCCACCGCATGGGGTTTGCCATCAGCAAGATTCAGATAACACAGCTGCGAGTTCACGCGCTGCTCGAAGAGCTTCGAGCGGCGGTATTCCGTCCACCACACCCGGCCGTTGCCCAGTGCCGGACGTGTCGAGATCGACCCCGTGCGGGCGATCGTCTGCTCCTCGCCCGTGCGGCGGTCGATGCGCACGAAGCGCGTCGAACGGTCGAAATCGGTTTTCAACGCCAGCACCGTCGTATCGCTGAGTGCCAGTGGCCATTGGTAGGTCGTGTAATTGCCTTCGGGCAGCTCCGCGAGCGGCCGCGCGGTGTCGCTCTGTGCAGGCAACGAATCCCAGAATCGCTCCAGCGTATCGAATGTCTCGCGGAAAAGGCGATGCGTATTGGTCTGGTAGAATTTGCCGAGCGCGACGCGCACCGTCGCCAGCACATAGGGATTTCGCGCGCCATACCAAGCCACTTTATCCCAGATGTTTTCACCATAGCGTTCGTAGGCATAGGAGCAGATCTGGTAGCCCAATTCGTAGTGGTCGGGGATGTAATCGCGGTAAGAACCGCAGAACCAGCGGTCAATGTTGCGACGATCGGCACCAACGCGCCCCATAGCCCGGTAGCCGATCGAAAACGACGGTTGCAGGCCGCGGCCATAGGACGAAGCCATGGTCTCCGACATCACGGCATCGCCCTCCATTGCCCAGATCGGCATGCAGAGCAGACCGATCGTCGACCCCTGCTGGCCGAGTACGTAGCTCAACGCTCGGATTACACCGCGGTTCAGGTTGTTATACTGCACCGCATGGCGGTACTCGTGCGCCACCAGCTGCTTGTACCACGGCATCGAATAGCTGTCGATAGCCGGTGAAGTGAGAAATTCGACTCGCTTGGGCAGGTACATCACCAGCCCGTTCGACTGGAAATTTTCGGGGTGCATGACAAACGGGATCCGCATCGGCCCGTGGCGAAAGCCATACCCGATCGAAGGCTGCTCGGTACGGATGTAGAAGAGCGTCCGGCGCGCAATTTCCGAAAGCGTATCGGGGTAGATCATCCGCACGTCGGGCGTGCGGATCGTCGACCATTTCATCGGGGCATCCGAGCCCCACGTATAGTACTGTGCCGCAGCCGGCGTGCGCAGGCACACCGCCACAACGGAGAGGAGTAACAGGCGAAGGAGTGTTTTCAATGTCGAAGCTGCGTTTTAGTTTCCGGCCTTTTTGCACTTATAACCGGCCTTGAGCAAAATCTCTACCACGCGGTCGCGGTGGTCGCCCTGAATGAGGATCTCGCCCTCCTTGGCCGCGCCCCCGACGCCGCATTTGGTCTTGAGCAATCGAGCCAATTCGGTCAAGTCGTCGGCCCGACCCACAAACCCCTTCACCAGCGTCACCACCTTGCCGGCGCGCTGTTTGCGATCGAGCCAAACCCGCAACTCCTGCTGTGATGCAGGCAAAGTCGGGGTATCGGCAGATTGCTCCGTCTCGTAGTTGAAGTCGGGACTGGTCGAGTAGACCATGCCCAGTCGTGATTTCCAATCGTTGTCAGCCATAGGTTGTTCGAATCGTTTTATATTAACGCCAAAAGACGCGCGAAATTTTGCACAAATTTAGCAAAATTCTTATCTTTGCTCAAGTATGTCAAACAAGTTCCGCGAAAATCTGCGTAAAATCAACCCATTTGCGCATTCGGCCAAGCCCCGAGAGCTTGCGTCGCCCCTTCCGGTCGATAGCAAACAGCGGCTGGTGAAGGTCTACGTCGAGGGGTATGAGGATGTGGCTTTCTGGCGCGGAATTTTCGACCATTTCCGCAACCCCTACCTGCGATTCGAGATCTCCGTGCCCGACCGCGGCGACCTGCCCAAGGGCAAAAAGGTGCTGATGTCGATGATCCCCCACGCCTCCGAAGAGCTGATTCTCTGTGTCGATTCCGACTTCGACTACCTCTTTGCCGACCGCACCCCACAGTCGAAAGAGGTCAACGGCGCACGCTACATGTTCCACACCTACGCCTACGCCACCGAGAACTACCTCTGCTACGCCCCTTCGCTGCACAACATCTGCGTCAAGGCGACCAAAAACGACACGCGCATCTTCTATTTCGATCGGTTCATGCACGCCTACTCCTGCACGATCTATCCGCTGTTCGTCTGGTACGCATTTTCGGCACAGTTAGCCAGCGAGAACGTCTTTCCGCTCGTCGACTTCAAGTCGGCCGTAAGGCTGGGCTACCTCGATCTGACCGACAACGGAGCGAACACGCTGGCGTGGTTGCAACGCAATGTCGCCAAACGCGAGGAGCTGTTGCGGCAGCGCAACCCCCGGATGATCGAGCCAATGAAGCTCTTCGAAGAGCAGTTGCGCGAACGGGGACTGACACCCGAAACGGCCTACCTGTTTATGCAGGGCCACACCCTGATGGACAACGTGGTCATGGTGTTGCTCAACTCGGTCTGCGAACAGCTGCGCGCCCTCTCGATTGCCCGGATCGTGGCATCGCAAAAGCGCGGCGTGGCACTCAAAAACGAGATGTCAAACTACAACAATTCGCTACGTTCGATCCGCGATGTGCTGCTCGACAACGAGAACTACACAAATTGCCCGCTCTACAAACGGCTGCAACGCGACATCGAGAAATACATCGCCCGCACGATCTTCGAGATGAAGCGGCGCGGCGAGATCCCCGACCACTCGGTAGTGACCATTCTCCACAACCTGCGGCAGAACCACTAACCGGCAGCCCGTTCTGGGCGCAACCTGTTTTTATAGCAAAATACGCTTCGATCCTCGAGCTTGTCGAGAGGTCGCAAATTATTTTTGCAGTAAAGTCACTCTTCGATCCTCGAGCTTGTCGAGAGGTCGCAAAACTATTTCATCGCCCTTTTCAGTCGGCAGCTCGCGGGGGACGGCTATGTAGTCGCCCCTTAAAATCACCTTTATCTACTGACATACAACAAATTATCCTTATA
>CAZHEY010000041.1:0-17441 GCA_964532025.1 uncultured Alistipes sp.
AGCGCTTGGTGTACCTTTCACCACCATGTTCACGGCTAATTTGAAGGATTTTTGACTGATCAAGCAATTTTATCACCTGACCATAGAGCGGCTGTCCGAGAAAATGTGTACTTTTACCCATGGTTATACTTTTTAGTGTTGCAACTCAAAGATAACCAAAAAGGGCTGACTCCGGCAAATGGAATCAGCCCTAATTGTATTCTCCTCTCTAAAAGTTTTATCGGACAGCAATAATTCAAAGAAGATAGTGGGTTATGACCTGTCTGATTCGTTGGAAGCCTCGGGAGCAGTAAGAGCCTTGCAAATGGCAAACCGAAACAGAGCGTATCGGCAACTGCCACTGATACATCATTCTGACAGAGGCATACAGTATTGTTGTGACGAGTATCGGAAAGTGGTGCGACGATGTAATCTAACAGTAAGTATGACGGAGAGTTATGACCCGTATGCAAATGCGGTTGCTGAGCGCGTGAACGGCATCTTGAAGCAGGAGTTTGGGTTGGAAGAGTTGCGATTGCCACTACGCGAACAACGCCAAGTGGTGAGAGAAAGCATCGGAATCTATAACTCGATGCGACCGCACTGCTCGTGCGCAATGCTTACGCCCAACCAGATGCACCGCCAAAGCGAAGTGAAGATTAAAACGTATAGACGAAAATTGGAGTTGCCCGCGAGCAACTCCAATTAAACATTTTTTACTATTTTTGTATCGAAAACCTGTAACGGTTTTTTAGGACGCGACATGAACTCCATTTCAATAAAATCTATACAGCCGGTATTGGCCCAGGTAGATGTAGTTTGTGGAGTTGCCGTAGATCGTCGAGTGGTACTCTCGTTAACAACCAACCCGATTCCGCTTCTTCGAGGGTCAGCTTTTTATTTACCTCGAATCTAACGGTTGCCATATCACTCTCTGTTATATCGCGAATATAGCAGTTTTAGATTTTACTGGCAAATATTTCACATTTCAATACATTTTTATCCTTTGTATTCAGCTGTTACTGTCTATTTTGTTGCCACGCCCTTTTTATTTGTGCCACGTCTGCGAGGCAATCAATAGAGCCAGAGGGAGATAGTCGCCTAAATCGTCGCGCAATATTTTCAGGCATTGCTGAATTTTTCGTGTGACCTGACGCACCGACAGATTGTATTTGTGTGCGATCTCTTCGTAGGTAAGCTCCTCGAAACGGCTTGCCATAAAAACTTGTGCCGTCAGTTCCGGCATCTCGGCAAGACGGCGGCGGAAGATCTCTTCGACATCCCGATGAAAGAGGATTTTTGATAAATCACACTCTTCGAGGACTTCCAGATTTTCGCGAATTGCCCGTAGTTGGTCTTGATAGATATGCTGTTGGGCATGGAATCGGCTTTGCCGTTCACGCAAGGCGTCGATACATTTGTGGCGGATGATTCCTAAAATGTAGGCCGGGATATTGTCTGCGACCAATGCGATCTCGGCACGTTTCTCCCAAAAATAGAGAAACCCGTCTGTCACCAAATCCTCGGCCAATGTCTTGTCCCGAAGCACGGCATTGGCAATCACAATAAACCGAGGCTTGTATTCGGCATACAGCCGGTCAAATTCAGACATATTTATCGTCACCGCTGGCATCGATTCGTTGTGATGTGTTATTATTTGAAATCCAAAGATAGCTTAATATTAACAAAAAAGGAATAAATCCGCCACGTTTCTTCCTTTTGGAAGCCCCTTCCGAATTAGTGAATTATTTTAGAATATTAGTAAAGATATTTATTTGCGCGTGAGGGGGTAAACATGCCTGCTCCTATCCGACTTAATAGTAACACACCAATAATAAATTTAATAAATTTTTACTATGGAACAGGAGCTGTTATTCAAATATTTTCGCGGAGAGACCACAAAGGACGAGGAGACGACAATTCTCGAGTGGATTGAAAAAGATTCCGCCAACCGGCGCGAATACAGAATGGCCTACACGATTTTTGCGGGGTTGGCTCTTTATGCGCCGAGAGCCGATTCGGCCGCTATGAAGCCGCAAAAACGGCCTGTGTGGCGTCGAATTACCCGTTATGCGCTTCAAACAGCGGCACTTGTTGCGCTCGTTGTCGGTGCTGCTTATGTCGGTAAGTCAGTCTATCGCAATGCCTTATCTCGGCAAGAAACCGTCATCTCTGTTCCTGCCGGACAGCGCATGCAGATCACCTTGGCCGACGGTTCGCAAATTCAACTCAACTCGGGAGCTGTTCTTGAATATCCGGTACTCTTTGCCGGGAAATCGCGTCGCGTAAAGTTATCTGGAGAGGCGATGTTCGAGGTTTCGCACGATGCGCGCAGACCTTTTATCGTCGAAACATTTGCATCGGATATTCAGGTGCTCGGAACGAAATTCAATGTGCAGGCTTATGCCGACTGTGACCGTTTTTCGACTACGTTGGTCGAGGGGACGATCAAAGTCACCAACCGGTTTTGTCCCGAAGATGCATTCATTCTGCACCCCAACGATGTCGTGACGCTTTCCAACGGTCGCCTGCATAAAACACAGACGACGAATTTTGCGGAATTATGTTGGGTCGACGGATTGATCTACTTGAAGCGTATGCCGTTCGAAGAGTTGATGAATACGTTCAAGCGAGCCTTTGACGTGAAGATTGTAATCGACCGCGAAACGATGCCCGAGCTCAATGTGATGAGCGGCGAGATTCGGATCTCGGATGGCGTGGAGCACGCCTTGTATGTCTTGCAGCAGGTCTCAACCGGATTTTCCTATTCTCGTGATGAAAAAACGAACGAGATTATAATCAAATGATAGAAACCCCTTAAGCGAATCGCCTATGAAAACTTAACTATTTGTATCATTCCGACTTGCTGACTATGCACAAAAAAGGTCTGCGAATTTAGGACATTCGCAGACCGGCGGCAATAGTCAGTTAAAAAACTAAGCAACCTATTACCATTAAACCGCAAAAGTATGAAAAAAACAGTGTTTCTCAAAGTCAGAAGACTGTTTCGACTAACCTTATTTGTCTGGTTGAGCTTCACCGTGTTGTCGGCTGAAGCACAGACCGCCCGCGTTACGCTTGATATGAAGCAGGCAACGCTGGAGCAGGTTATGTTCGAGATCAAAAACCAAACAAGGTATCTTTTTGTCAATCAGGACATAAAAGATGTGAATTCCCGCAGGGCGAGTATCCGGGTTTCGGATAAACCGATTGCCGAAGCCATGAACCAGATTTCTGCTCTGTTCAACATCGGCTACCAAATTAACGGTGCGAATATCATCATTTTCAACAAGCCGAATGGTGTCCGGAAGTCCGTTACTGTGACGGGTAAAGTTGTCGATGTGAAAGGAGCACCCATTATCGGCGCGACGATCGTGATCAAAGGGACAACCCTCGGAACCAGTACGAATGCCAATGGCACATTCTCGCTTCAAGTTCCCGCTCCTGCGGCAACGGCGCAGCTCGTAGTCAACTTCTTGGGCTATGAACCCGTGCAGGTGACGGTCGGCAGTCGTACCGTATTCGACATCACGCTGAAAGAGTCTACCGCCGAGATCGAACAGGTGGTCGTCACGGCTCTGGGCATCAAGCGCGAGCAGAAGGCCCTGAGCTACAACGTCCAGCAGGTGAAATCCGAAGACATTACGATGGTCAAGGACGCCAACTTCATCAACTCGTTGACGGGTAAGGTCGCCGGTGTGACGATCAACACCTCGTCGTCGGGTGTGGGCGGTGCATCGAAAGTCGTTCTTCGCGGTAACAAATCCATTTCGCAGTCATCCAATGCGTTGTATGTCATCGACGGCATTCCGATGTACAACTTCGGCGGTGGCGGCGGTACGGAGTTCGATTCGCGCGGTGCTACGGAGTCGATTGCCGATATCAATCCCGAGGACGTTGAGTCGATGTCGGTGCTCACGGGTGCTGCGGCGGCCGCTCTCTACGGTTCGAATGCTGCGAACGGTGCGGTGATGATTACCACTCGCAAGGGTGTGGCCGGCGCATTGCGCGTGTCGCTTTCGAGCAGCACCGACTTTCTGTCGCCCTTCACACAACCCGAGTTTCAGAATCGGTACGGCACGGGTAGCCACGGCAATCGCAGCGGATCGGGCATTTACAGTTGGGGCGAGCGTCTTCGCCCGGCGGCTCGTTACGGCTATACGCCCGACGATTTTTTCGATACGGGGCATGTGTTGATGAACTCGGTGACGGTTTCGGGCGGTACGGACAAGAACCAGACCTACTTCTCGGCAGCTTCGACCAACTCGGCCGGCATCGTTCCCAACAATGAGTACGACCGCTACAACTTCACATTCCGTAACACGTCTTACTTTTTGAAAGACAAATTGCGTCTGGACGCGAGCGCGCAGTACATCTACCAGAAGGATCAGAACATGACCAACCAAGGTGTCTATTCGAACCCGCTGGTTCCGACCTACCTCTTTCCGCGGGGCGAGAATTTCGAAATCTACAAGGCTTTCGAACGCTACAATGCGGGTACGAAGCTCATGGAGCAGTTCTGGGGCGGCGACATGGAGGGCGGTGATCTGCGCATGCAGAACCCCTACTGGATCGCCCACCGCAACCTGCGCAACACGGACAAGAAGCGTTACATGCTCTCGTTCTCGGCCAGCTACGACATCCTGCCGTGGCTGAATATCTCGGGACGTGTGCGGCTCGACAACGCCAACTCGCTCTACACGCAGAAGCTCTACGCCACTTCGAACACCACCATTACCGACGGTGGCAAGAACGGCCACTACACCGAGGCACGCGCCTACGACTCGCAGACCTATGCCGACGTGATGCTCAACATCAACAAGACCTTCGGCGAGGATTGGTCGCTGCAGGCCAACATCGGTGCTTCGCTCAACAACATTAAGACCGACGAGCTGTCGTACCGCGGCCCGATTCAGGAGAACGGACTGCCCAATATCTTCAACGTCTTCGATCTGGACGACGCGAAAAAACGGGCGGAGAAAGCGGGCTGGCACGACCAGACGCAATCCATCTTCGCCTCGGTTGAGGTGGGGTGGCGGCAGATGCTCTACCTGACCGTCACGGGGCGTAACGACTGGGCGTCGCAGATCGCCGGTTCGTCCTCCTCGTCGTTCTTCTACCCTTCGGTGGGCCTTTCGTGGGTTCCCTCCTCGACGTGGGATTTGGGCGAAGCGATCTCCTACCTCAAGCTCCGCGGCTCGATCGCCTCGGTGGGTCTGCCTTTCCCGCGCTACCTGATGACGCCGACCTATGAGTACGACGCTACGAACAAGATCTGGAAGGACAAGACGCACTATCCGATCGGCGACCTGAAACCCGAGCGCACGATCACCTACGAGGTGGGTGTCGATATGCGTCTGTGGAAAAACCTCAGTCTGTCGGCATCGTGGTATTCGGCCGACACGAAGAACCAGACTTTCGACCCGTCGCTGCCGCCCTCATCGTCCTATACGACGATCTATCTGCAAACCGGACACGTCCGCAACACAGGTGTCGAGGCTTCGCTGGGCTATTCGAACCAATGGCGCGACTTCGGTTGGTCGTCGAATTTCACCTTCTCGTGGAATAAGAATGAGATCGTGGATCTGGCCGCCAATGCCGTCAATCCCGTCACGGGCGAACCGCTCAACCTGACCGAGCTGGACATCAAGGGATTGGGTAAGGCGAAGTATATCCTGAAAGAAGGTGGTACGTTGGGCGACCTCTATACGACCTCCAATCTGAAATTCAACGACAACGGGTATGTCGAGGTGGATAAGTCGGGCGATTTGCTGCTGACCGACGAGGGCAACGAGATCTATTTGGGCTCGGTATTCCCGAGCGAGAACCTCGCATGGCGCAACGATTTTCGCTACAAGGGCATCAACCTCGGTCTGCTCTTCACGGCGCGTCTGGGCGGCATCTGCTACTCGGCGACACAGGCCAACTTAGACCTCTACGGCGTGTCGGAGGCTTCGGCCGCGGCGCGCGATGCAGGCGGTGTGAGCATCAATGGCCGCGAAACGGTCGATCCGCAGAAGTGGTATCAGGCCATCGGCTCGCAGTCGGGTCTGCCGCAGTATTACACCTACTCGGCGACGAACCTCCGCTTGCAGGAGCTGTCGCTGGGCTACACGCTTCCGCGCAAGTGGTTTCGCAATAAAATGGGGCTTACCGTTTCGTTCGTTGGCCGCAATCTGTGGATGATCTACTGCAAAGCCCCGTTCGATCCCGAGGCTGTGGCTTCGACCGGAATGAGCTATCAGGGCATCGATTACTTCATGATGCCGTCGCTGCGTAGCTTGGGCTTCAATGTGAAATTGGAATTTTAATATAGGAACAGTATGAAAAAAATGAAGATATATATGCAGTTACTGTTGCTTTCTGTCGTGGGGTTCTGCCTGACGGGTTGTACGAACGATTTTATGGATATCAATCGCAACCCCAATCAGGTGACGGACGGCCAAATGGACGTGATGAACTACAAAGTCGGCACGAAAGTCAAAGCACTCGAGAGTTTGGTCGTTCCGGTTCAGGAACACATGTACCAATTCAACGAATCGCTTGCAGGAGGGCCGTTCGGCGGCTACATCGGAGCTACGGTGGACACGTGGCGCACGAAGTTCGAGACCTTCAATCCCTCGGCCGACTGGCGTAAGTGGCCTTTTGCCAACGTCATCACCGAGACCTACACCCCGTACAAGGGTATTATCAACGGCACGGACGACGAGGTGGCACATGCGCTTGCCAAGACGCTGCGTGTGGCGATCATGCACCGTGTGACGGACTCCTACGGTCCGATTCCCTATTCGAAGATCATTGAAAATACCAAGGAGTCGATCTATGTCGAGTACGATACGCAGGAGGAGGTCTATGCCAAGATGCTCGCCGAGCTGGACGAGGCGATTGCCATTTTTCAGTCGAATACGACCCTCTCGGCCGACGCATGGAGTCGTTACGATCAGGTCTACTACGGCAATATCTCCCAGTGGCTCAAATATGCCAATTCGCTCAAATTGCGTATGGCGATGCGTCTGAGCTACGTCAAGCCGGAGCTCTCGAAGACCAAGGCCGCCGAGGCGATTGCCGCCGGAGTGATCACGCTCAATGCCGACAACGCTGCGATGCACGCCGCCGAAAACCGCACGACGCTCATCTACAACGACTGGAGCGACCACCGGGTCGGAGGCGACATTTTCTGTTATATGAACGGCTACAAAGATCCGCGTCTGGAGAAGATGTTTACCAAGAACGAGGCCGGACGATATGCCGGCATCCGCATCGGCATCGACGTGGGCAGCAAATCGGCCGCCATCACCAACTGTTCGAACCTGATCGTGACCAGCTCGACCCCCTACCTGTGGATGAATGCGGCCGAGGTGACCTTCCTGCGCGCCGAATACGAACTGCGCTGGGGCTCGGTCGAGACGGCAAAAACGCTCTACGAGCAGGCCGTTATGTTGTCCTTCGAGGAGCGAGGTGCTAACGGGGCGGATGTCTACCTTGCCGCCACGGAGGCCGTACCTACGGCGTATGCCGACCCGATGGGCAAGTACAACGCTCCGGCACAGAGCACGATCAACGTACCTTGGGAGGATGATTCGGCCGAAGGGGCTGACAAAGCAGCTATTGCCGAACGCAATCTGGAACGCATCATCACCCAGAAGTGGATCGCCATCTTCCCGCTGGGTATGGAGGCGTGGGCCGAGCATCGCCGCACGGGTTATCCGCGTCTGATGCCTGCTATCGAGGACAAGTCGGGCGGCACGGTCGATCTGGCACAGGGTGCACGCCGGCTGATCTATCCCGTCGAGGAGTACCAGAAGAACGGCGCGAATGTGCAGTCCGCGATCGGGAATCTCGATGCGGAGCAGCAGAATGGAACTCACACGGGAGATGTTATGGGAACTCGCGTATGGTGGGATTGCAAACCTTATAACAACTGATAGCTATGAAACAGACTAAAATCATCACTACATTTGCCCTGTTTCTGCTTTTGCTCGGCGGCTTGACTTCGTGCAACGACTGGACGGAGATGGAAGCCGTGGACAACACGGTCGAAAAACCGTGGGAGCAGAATCCGGAACTGTGGGCGCAATATACGGCGGCACTCCGAGCCTACAAAGCCTCGAACCACTTCATCGTCTACGCCCGGCTCCACAACTCACCAGCCGCGGCTGCGAGCGAAAAGGACTTCATGCGTTGCCTGCCCGACTCGTTGGACATCGTGTCGCTGACCAATGCCGACAACTTCTCGAAATTCGACCGTGAGGATCTGTCGGTTATGCGCGAGAAGGGCACGAAGGTGCTCTATCAGGTGAACTATGTCGCGCGTGCCGAGGAGCTGAACGATGCTGCCAAATTGGGCGCATACCTCGACAAAGTCGTGGCAAGTGTCAAGGCCGAGGGGCTGGACGGCTATTCGTTCACCACTTTGCCGCTGGCCGAGGAGCTGACGGCGCAGATCGTCGAGCGACTCTCGGCGGCCAAAGCCGAGGGGCAGCTGCTCGTTTTCGAGGGCAACCCGCTCTCGGTCGCCGCAGCCGATCGTGACCGAATTGACTACTTCATCTTGAATACCGAGTCGACCGAAGAGGTGCTCGAAGTCCGCTTGCAAACCCTCAATGCGCTCAACTACGCCAAGATCCCTGCTGCTAAACTGCTGCTGGCGGCCGAAGTCGGGGCTTCGCTCAAAGACGAAGACCGCATCGAATATGCGGCCGTCGAGGAGATGTCGCGTCGCGTGGTCGAGTATGGCCCGCTTGCGGGACTTGCCGCCTATGAGATTGACGGCGACTACTACAATGCCGACAAGAATTACCGACTGATCCGGCAGGCCATTCAAACGTTGAATCCTTCAAAATAATGTGCCCTATGAAAAAATACATGATACTGACCGTCATGGCGTTATTCGCCCTCATGGCTTGTGATAATTACGATGCCGACGGTCATAAATTCGACAATGCCGTCTACCTCGATGTCTCCAAGACCTCGGAGGTGCAACTGACGACATTCAGCAACAACAAGCCGACGATCGAGAAGCCGATTCAGGCTACTTTGGCCTATCCCGCGGGACACGATGTCACCGTGTCGCTTACGGTCGATCCGTCGCTTATCGCCTCATACAATGCCCGTTATGGAACTTTGTGGCCGATGCTCGATAGCAAATACTACGACCTTTCGGCCAACGATGTAACCATTCCGGCCGGTAAGACAACCTCCGACGTGGTGACGCTCCGCCTGCAAGAGCTTATGGGCGAGGGTGAAGAGCAGACCGGTGCGCTGCCGATCGACGCGACCTATCTGCTGCCCGTGCGTATTGTCAATTCGTCGCTCGCGACGCTCGGCGGTTCGGATATCGCCTACTACGTTGTCAAACGCTCCTCGGCCATTACCACCGCGGCGCAGCTGACCAACAACTGGATCGAATTTGCCTCGCTCGACAAAGCCGGTGCGCAGAGTGCCGCATGGAACAACCTGCGGGCATTCACCTACGAGGCGTTTGTCTACATCGACGAATTCGCAACCAAAGATGCGCAGAACAACCCCGTGAATATCTCGACGGTGATGGGTATCGAGGACTATGCTTTGCTGCGTATCGGCGATACGAACTTCGAGCGCGAGCAGTTGCAGTTCGACGGTTCGGGCGTGGGCTTCGGCAAATTCCCCGGACGCGATCCGGCCAAACGGCTCGAAAAGGGGCGTTGGTATCACTTGGCTTGCTCTTACGATATGAATACGCGTGTCGTGCGTGTGTTGGTCGACGGCAAGGTGCAGAGCGAAATCTCCGACATGGGCCCGGCGGCGCAGACGCAGGCCAATTTCATCAACTTGGCTCGCCGCGCGCTCTACGACCTGTGGAACAAAGAGACCGATCCCGATACCAAAAAGAAATACGAAGGCGACGACTACAAGTACAACACCTTCGGCGATGCCCGCCAGTTCTTCATCAGCTACTCCTACAACGACTACCGGCCTTTGAACGGTATGATCGCCGAAGCGCGTGTCTGGTCGGTGGCTCGCACACCGGAGCAGATCAACGAATCAATGTACGGAATCGAAAATCCGCAAAACGATGCAACCTTGCTGGGCTATTGGAAGTTCAACGAGGGCGAGGGTAACACCGTGAAGGACTACTCGCAGTATGGCAACAACGGGGAGGCCAAGAGTGACCTCACGTGGCCCGACGGCATCGAAATTCCTATTCTTAACGCTAAAAAATAGACCATTATGAAGACTATGAAAATAAAATTAATGGTGACGCTTTTCTGCGCGGCGACGATCGTAGGCTTGACGGCCTGCGTCGTCGACCCCGTGGAAATGAAGGGCGGCAAACTGCCCGACAAGGAGCCACTGGAGAACACCTATGGAATGCTGCGTAGCGGCATCACCACCGAAAACTCGATTGATGTCATGCTCTCGGTGGGGAATGGGTTCGTAACCCGCGATTTCTACTTCCAACAGACCAAACCGGCCGAATCCGCCACGTCGCTCAAGGTGTGGGCCGATCCGACGCTGCTCGACGCCTACAATGCCGAAGCCGATGTCGAACGAAAGTTGTTGCCCGAAGCCAACTACGAATTTCCCGACGGTCAGAATCTCGACCTGTCGCCCGAAGCGCAAACCTCGGCGTGGAAACGCATCCGGTTCTTATCCGCCGGACTCGAAGCGGGCGAATATGTGCTGCCGCTGACTGCCGCCAACGCCGACACTCCCGACAAGAGCAAGACGCTCTACTACAACGTCACGGTTCGTCAGCCCTATGCGGGTGAACACGAACTGCACGACGGCCACGATCTATTCTTTGTCTTCTATATCAATACAAACCAGCTCCAACCGCTGTTGGCGCAAGACTATATTCTTCTGAAAAAACTGGCTCGGGGTTCGACGGTCGCTTGGGAAGGTACGGTCGGTAATATCATCAACCTGCGTACCGTCCGGCTCGACTACGAATCGACAGCCAAACGTGCCATACTCAAACTCGGCGCAGATATGACCTATGTGCTCAACCATACGACAAAATACATCCTGCCTTTGCAGGATCAGGGGCGCAAAGTCTGCATCTCGATCGAGGGCGGCGGTACGGGTCTGGGTTTCTGCAATCTGACCGATGCTCAAATCACGGATTTTACGGCACAGATCAAAGCTGTTGTCGAAACCTATAATCTCGATGGGATCAATCTCTGGGATCGCAATTCGAGCTACGGCAAGGAGGGGATGCCTGCCATGAACACCACCTCTTATCCCAAATTAATCAAGGCCCTGCGCGAAGCACTGGGTGCGGAGAAGTTACTCACCGTTACGGTCTACGACAAACCGACTGAAACATTCTACGATATCGAAGCTACGGGCGGCATTGCCGTCGGCGATTATATCGACTACGCATGGTCGGGCTATAACAAAAATTCGGAAGCACCTCAACTGCTCGACCCGTGGCATCCCGAGTTGGAATATGTGTCGGCCTATACCCAAAAGCCGATTGCGAATCTGCCCAAGGAACACTATGGCTGTATCAACTTTCCGATGTATCCGCGAACGACGTCACCTGAAGAGGCTGTACAACGAGACCCTGCGTTTCTGGTGAACTGGGTGCAGGGTGCGTACCAGCCCAACGGAATCATCGTATTCGACGATTTGAGGGCCAACTTGCAGGATAACTACGAAACGGTTTGGGATTTCCATTTTTCGGAATTCTGCACGTATATGGACGCAGAAAACAAATATATTCTTGGAAGCAGAAAGGGATATAGTTATACTTTTCTCAATCACAACCTTTCTCAATTGCCTAATGGTATAGCAGGCTATGGAAAATGGCAGAAAGATTGGTAGAATAGTCTACCCTAAAACCCACTAAACCCTAAAAACGATGACGCCACCCTACTGATTCGCGCCAACAAATATGAAAGTGTGGATCTCCTCAATCAGTTCTTGAGAATCATGATTTGTTGGCAAAACGTTACAGCGAAATTTTGCGACATCTCGACAAGCTCGATGATCGAATAAAATTTTTGCAACAAAGGGAGTCTGTGCTCTCGATCCTCGAGCACAGTCGAGAGGTCGCAAATTGTCTGTATCCTCGATCCTCGAGCACAGTCGAGAGGTCGCAATTTGTCTGTATTCTCGATCCTCGAGCACAGTCGAGAGGTCGCAAATGCGCGACAGAAGCATTTTGAGGATCAAATAATTTTACTTATAAAACAAAAAAAATATGAAACGTAATCTTATTTCAATCGCAGCTCTGTTTATTGGAGCAATGGTCATGTTTTCGTGCCAGAAGGCTGAAGAACCGATGGTGGACGCCGCTCAACCCGAAGCAAAGGTAACCCGTGCTTACGGTGATAAAACTCCGAAGGTCCACATTTATGTCGAGACTAACGACATCAATCCGCTCAATGCGGGAGACTACAAACTGCCCAACGGCGCACCTTATGCCGATATTGTTGAACTGTTTGCATCGAACCTCCACAAAGAGACGGTCGGCGGACAGGTACGCCCGACGCTCTACCTCAACGACAAGATGACCAACTTGTTGGAGAACAACGGTTACCTCACCTACGTCAAACCGTTGCAGAATATGGGAATCAAAGTATTGCTCACCGTGTTGGGCGACTGGCAGAATATCGCAGTCACCAGCATGAACGACACCCAGACAACCCAGTTTGCTACGATCCTCGCCTATGTGGTCAATAAGTACGGATTGGACGGTATCGGATTCGACGATGAATATTCCGGATCGACGACCGATGTCAGCGGTTCGTTCGGCAGTATCATCACCAAACTGCGTGCACTGATGCCGGCCGGTAAACTCATCACGGTATTCCAATGGGGCAACTATGGCTCTTCGCAGATCAATGCGACGGCAGGTGCTCAGATTGATTACGTTTACGCTAACTTCGGATATAGCACTTACATCGGTGTAGCCGGGGTTGCCAAAGGTCATTTTGCTCCGTTGTCGATCAATTTGGGATCGATTCCCAGTAATGTATCTTACTATGGAGACAAAGCTTATGATTTAGCTACGGCAGGATATGGCGCAATTATGCATTTCAATCTGCGGAAGAAATCACAAGCGAATCCGATTGCTTTGTTCAGCGCCATTGCCGACGGTGCATGGGGTGAGACCGGTGTGACCTGCACGAATGGTAACCGCGCGCAGGACTGGACGTTCGTTTCCACCGGCCACACGATTACCTATGCCGATGCGATTGCCCAATAGATTCACATTGGTTGCGAATTTTTTAGCTTCGAGGTTTGTGTACAGCGTTTAGTCTGTACTTGGTGCAAGAGTTAAGCGGTAGCGTCTCTTGCGGCCAATTATGAGCTACCTATAATCTACTAACTGACTAAAATACTGTGTAGTAAATACCTGTGTGAGGGGATGTGCCAACGCGGCACACCCCCTTTTTGCGCTTGCGGGGTTGCGGGTTCTCGATCCTCGAGCATAGTCGAGAGGTCGCAAATGCACAACGGAAATTACCCTTGGCACAAGAGATGCTTGCGGGGCGGTTATTTTTCGGGGAACAGGATGAGGACGCGCGTGCCGGACGTGTAGCTCGGGTCGATCCGGATCTGGCCGTGGAGACGCTCCACGATCAGCCGGCAGAGGTAGAGCCCCAGCCCGTTGCCTTGGCTGAAGGTGTCGAGTTTGGTGAACCGTTCGAAGACGTAGCTGTGATTCTCGGGGGCGATGCCGCATCCCGTGTCGGTGACCGAGATCTCGACGGCATTGTCTTTTCGCTGGCAGCCGAGGGTGATCTGGCCTTTGGTCGTGAATTTTCGGGCATTGCTCAGCAGCGCGGTGAGCAGGACAATCAGATAGCGGCGGTGGCTCTCGAGCGTAATCTCCTCGTCGGAAATGTCGCCTTGGTAGCTCACGGCTCGGTTGGTGTTGTGACCCACCGCGGTGCGTAAGAGTGCGCGGCAGAGCGCACAGAGCGCAACGGGTTCGAGCGGAAGGGGAACTTGCCCATTTTCGAGTGCGGCGACTTCGAGCAGGTCGTCGAACAGGTAGCGCAGTTGGCGGCGGCAGTTGCGGATGATGTCGGTGTATTGGGCGTAGGCTTCGGGCGGAACGTCGTCGTCGCAGAGCAGTTCCGAAAATCCGCTGATGCTGTTCAGGGGCGTGCGCACCTCGTGGCAGATCTGGTTGATAAATTCGCTCTTCTTGGCCTCGCTAACGCGCACCTGCTCTATCTGGCGCAGCAGCTCCTGTTGAAGCCGCCGCGTATGCCGGTTGGCGAGGTAGATGACTCCGAGGATGAGGAGGGCAATCGCAAGCAATCCGATTAGTCCTATCAGGATTTTGTGGCGCGTCTGCAAGGAGAGAAGCGTCTTGTCGAGTGCTTGTAGATCAAGCTGGTAGGTGTCCCTCATCTCTTGCAGATCCTGATTCTGCTGAAAGCGCAGAATCGCCTCCTGTGCCTCGATCGCGCGGTCGTAGGCGGCGCATGCGTCGGCTTGACGATGCAACTTCTCGAGCATCTGGGCGCGCAGCTTATAGCCCTTGAATAAGCGAGTTCCGCGGATCGGGTAGTTCTCGGCGATGTATATGATCGAATCGGTGATGCGGAGTGCCTGCTCGTAGTTGTGCTCGAGATTGGCCTGCCGTAAATCCTCTTGGAGCAGGTAGACCATGTGGAGGATACGCACGGTTTGGGTGCTGCGCTCAAGAAACGAACTCGGCGTGAAGAGGTCGGCCGCGGGGTCGTCGGTTTTCACCGTCGGCGCGTTGTCCGGTGACCACGGCTGTGCCATGGCCGCCGGGGTGAGGAGAACCCAGCCCAGCAGTAGGATTCCGATGCGTGCGATCTGTTTTGCTGCGTTGCTCATGGTTTGACGGGTAAGGTGAGACAGATTCGAGTTCCCGAAGTGTAGCTCTCGTCCAGCCAAATCGTTCCGTGTAGCTGCCGCACGACCTGCGCGCAGAGCGAGAGGTTCAGCCCCGAGGTGTCGATTCGGTGGTCGCCGTGCGGTTCGAAAACCAAGCTGCGGTAGCAGGGTGGAATGCCGACTCCCGTGTCGGTGATGGACAGGTGCAGTTCGCGCGCCGATTCGTCGATCGCATACCGGAGGGTGATGCTGCCCTGCTGGGTGTGCCGACGTGCGTTCTCGAGGAGTTTGTGCAGCACGAACGAGAGGTATTGCGGGTTGCTCCGGATGCTGCATGTGCCGGCGGGGGCTTCGATCCGGCAGTCGACGGACGGCTGATGCTTGCTGTATATCGCCTCGTGCATTTGTGCGCTGCACAATTCGTTGATATCGACCTCGGAAAATTGCAGTAGCTCGTTCAGGCTGTTGAGGTTGGCCGCCTCGAGCATGTCGTTCAACACCGAGAGCAGCAGGGTCGTGTTCTGGCGAATGATCCGCATCGCATTCTGTTTGTCCTCGTCGGTCGGATTTTCGCTCGCCAAATGACAGGCAGTCTGATCTATTGCGTTTAGCGGAGCACTGATGCCGCGGCAAACTGTGTTGACAAACGAGGATTTCATCTGCTCGCACTCCTGTGCTTTCTTGTTGTGGTCGGAGATGCGGCGTTGCAGCTGACGGTTGTAGCGCAGCGATTTGTAGAGGTAGACGCTTGCGCCGATCAGCAACAGCCCGATGAAGACGAGCGCGAAGATCGCAATGGCATGGGCGTATTTCCGATTCAGTGCATCGTCCAGCCGCCGTTGATTTGCCTCGAGCTTGGCGCGGAGCACCTTGCTGCGCTCCCGATGCTGCACCTTGAAGGTGGTGTCGATCACCCGAAGTGTCTGCCTGTAAGCCGTCAGAGCCTCTTCGGGTCTCCCGCATTGCAGCAACATGCGGCCTCTGTCGCGGTAGATTTCCATGCTCTGGCTGTGGAAACTTTCGAACGATTGCGGATGGCCTTCGAGCAGCGTGACGAGCGAATCGCAGTAGCAAAGTGCCGGTTTCAGCTCATTGTTTCCGGTCTTCCAGTTGTATCCGAATTTATAGATATACGCCTTGTTGCGCAGCGAATTGCGGGGATCGCTCTCCCGGATGCGTTGGCAAAACTCCTCGAAGTGCCTCTTCTCGAGGTCGGGACGACCCATGCGGCGTGCGCAATAGAGCAGCTCCTGGTAGGGACGCATGTAGCTGTTGCCGATGTATAGGTAGGGACGGTTGCCGTGCTGCCGCTCCAATTCGACATAATCGTCGAGCAGGGCGCAGTAGTCGTTGGTCAATTCCACCAGATCGGAGTGGCGTTCCTGTTGCGCATAGCAAGCTCCCAGCATGCGAAAGGCCGTGCTGGCAAACTGCTGGCGCACAATCATTCCCCGCATCTGGTGTGTGAGGGCGTAGGCTTTGCTCCACGCCTCGACTTGCCGCGTTAGGGGCTGCTTTACGCCTCGCTCGAAATAGTCGAGGTTCACCTCGATTGATGCGCGCAGCAGGATCAGCTTGGCTTGGTGGTAGATGTTGCCGGGGTGGGCGGTCGAGTTGCACCAAGTCTTAAGTTCGTGCGCGACGCGGATCACCTGCTCTTTGGTCTCGGCCGTGTTCAGCCGACCCAGCTCGATGCTGGTCTCCAGATAGGCGTCGATGCCCTCTTCGGGCGTGTGGCGCGTGGCGCGCCGCAGGATTGCGATGTAGTGGAGTAGGGTGTCCCTCTTTTCGGGGTAGGGCTGAAACCGAAAGACGATCGGCAGGGCGGCGATGGCCATGGCGTGGGTGTCGTTGACGGCCGCAGCTTCGTGGAATAGCCGGATTGAATAGGAGAGGTTGAGGTCGGTATCTTCGTTGAGGTCTTTCAGATCGAGCAGGAGCTGAATGCGCTGTCGCGGATCGGTTGTCTGCGTAAGTCTGTTTTTTAGCTCCTCGGCGGCTTGCCAGTTGTTCGAGGCGTGTGTCGAAGAGATACACAGGACACAGATGAATAACAATATGTGACGATAGGTCGACATAAACTCTATGAAAGGTTCACAAAAATAACAATAAAAACGGATCGAATGTAAGATCCGACCCGTTTAATGGTAAAATATGAATATTATTTGTTGAAACTCTTGTCGAGATACATTTTCAGTTCGCGCGGAATGACCGGTTTGGTGATAAATCCGTTACACCCAGCCTCCTCGGCGATGCGGCGATCGGTATCGAACGCATAGGCGGTCTGCATGATTACAGGCAGCTCTTTGTCGCGAGTACGGATCTCCTTCAACGCTTGAATTCCGTCCATGACCGGCATCTTGATGTCCATCAATACTGCATCGGGGTGGCGTTCAAAAGCGAGTTCTACGGCCTCTTTGCCATTTTTGGCCCATAATAAATTGTATTCCTTGCGAAGGATAATTTCGAGCAATTTGTAGTTGCTCTCCACATCTTCCGCTATCAGTATCAGTCGTTTATCGGCTGCGTCCATGGTGTCTGCCATTCTATTTGGATCGATTGTTTTCGCAAAGGTAAGTATTAATTTATAATAATAAAACATTAGTGTCCCGTTAAAATTGGGACTGGTTAAAAGTTAAATAAATTTGGCTCAT
>CAZHEY010000042.1:0-15161 GCA_964532025.1 uncultured Alistipes sp.
AACGCTTGGTTTTCAGATTGGGACTGAATTTGCGTTTGGTCTTGTGGTGCGAGTGCGATACGTTGTTACCGACGATCGCGACCTTGCCTGTGATTTCGCAAACTTTCATTTTAATAAAATTTTATAATACCCCATTTTAGGGAGTGCAAATATACAAATAAAATAGGAATAGATCATGCGTTTTGAGCATTTATTTTCGGTTCATGATGCTAATGCGCTAATTATAAGCTATTTGCATCTGGAATAGTTACCGTGAACCGTGCCCCTTCGGTGTAGGTGCTATCTAACGCGATAGAACCGTGTAACACATTGACAATTAGATTACATACCGATAGCCCAAGCCCCATGCCCTGTGAGAAGGTGTCGAGTTTGACGAATCGGTCGAAAATGCGTTTTGCAGCATCGGCCGGAATGCCTGCGCCGCAGTCGGTGACCGTAAAGGTGACGTGCCGCCCGTTGTTGGCGATCGTGTAGCCGAGCGTAACGCCCTGCCCCGATCCCGAGAACCGCACGGCGTTGTGGAGCAGTTCGCGCAGGATCTTGAGGACGAGCGTATGAGATGTGGCGAGTGTGTAAGCTGGACTTTCGGCTGCGAATTCGATCTGCTGGGCGGCGGGCAACTCGTTAATGGTTAGCCGTATGGCCTCCTGACAGAGCTTGCGCAGGTCGACCAGCTCGGTCGCGGGAGGCGTGTCGCTTGACTCGAGGTCGGAGATGTAGAGCATGTCGTCGACGATCTTCTGGAGGTAGCGGCTGTTTTCATGTACCAAATCAAGGTACGATCGGCGGTCGTCCTCCTCGATCGGGCTTGTGCCGGCCAATTCGGAGAAGCCGACGATCGCATTGAGCGGGGTGTTGATTTCGTGGGTAATGGTACGGATGAAGATACTTTTCATCCGGCTGGCGGCTTCGGCTTTTTGTTTGGCGTGTATCAGGTGGCGGGCAAAAAGTACCAGCACGAGGATGAGTAGCGCAGCCAGCAACAGAATGACCGAGAGCGTGATGCCGAGTGTTTGCAGGCGGCGGCTGCGTTCGATCTGCGTCAGACGCTGGGCTTCGGATTTTTCGCGGTTGAGCCGGTCGACGTCAAGCAGGGCGGTGAGCTCCTCGAACGCCTGTTCGCTGTCGTGTTGTTTGAGGATTCTTTGTAGCTTGGTGCTCTTTTGTAGATCGAGGTATGCGTTTTTATACTGATTTAATCCGGCATATATTTCGGCTCGGGTGGTATAGATGGTTGGAGTGAGGTAGGCCAATTCCGAATTCGGATCGTCGATATCGCCCGTCTTTTGGTACTGGTCGAGGATCTGGTTTTCTACTTGCAACGCCTGCGCATAACGTCCCGTCTCTTTCAGAATCAAGCATCGCAACTCTTGCAGGGCATTCTTTGGGATGAGGCCCTTGCTGTGCAGTTCGACCTGATCGAGCAACTGCTCGCTCTCGGCATATTTTCCCTCCCAAGCCAGCAATCGTACCTTTCCCATACGTACTCTCCAGATATTCTCCGGAAGCGGAATCGCCTTTTCGGCCTTCTCGATCAGGATTCGCGCCTGCTCGTAATCGCCGAGACTTATGTCTAATTGAGCCAACTGCAAATAGAGATACGAGATGTTCGAGTCTTTGAGCTGCTCCTCCTCCACATAGCTGATGGCCTTTTGGTAGGCATCTGCGGCGTTGTGAACCAGTCCGCGCGTGGTGTAGATCTGGCCCATTAGCTTGTAAGCCTGCACGATTGCGGGTTTATAGTTGCTCTCTTTGGCCTCTTTGAGAAAGGCGTTTAATTCGTATTGTGTGAATGTGTATTGGGTGCGTTTGGCGTAGAAGAGGATCAAGCGCGACCATGCGCTGAAATAGTGGGGCGGCTGGTCGTAGCGTTTGGTGAATTGGCGAGCGCGATCGACGTTCGCTTTCAACGAGTCGAGCTCGCCGCGAAAGTAGTAGTGGTCGGCTTTCAGGCAGAGGGCTACCGCCTGCATGCGGCGATTTTGTTGTCGGCCGGCCAGCTGAAACAGGGTGTCGGCTTTGAGCAGGCACATAGGGTCGGTGGCATGTCTGGTGCACCACCGGTAGTAGGAGAGTTGGACGCTATCTATCTGTTTTTCGACCGACTGAGCCAGACAGAGCCGACAGCCAACAAGCAAAATAAATGCGAGTAGAAAAATCCGTTTCGCTCTTATGTGTTGTTGCGTAATTGTCATGTTTTTTAGAACTTCTCGTAAAATTACCACTTTATTCTCTATAAAACAAAAAGTTTCGAAATATTTCGAAATTTTTTATAGGATAAACCGTCGGTTATGTGTGGCCTTTAGAGGTCGTGTTCTTCGTTTAACACCTTGCGCAGCATGCCGATTGCAAAGGCACTGGCGCGGTCGATGATTTGGCTGCGATCCGTGCCGCAGGACTTCAGGCAAGCGATCGTCTGCGAGGGCGTCGCCACGGCGATCCAGACGCTCCCGACGGGCGTCGCCTCCGATCCTCGTGTCGGCCCGGCAATGCCGGTTGTGGCAATCGCATAGTCGGCCTGCGCGATGCGGCGTGCGCCTTCGGCCATTTGGCGGGCGACTTGTTCGCTGACAACTCCGTAGCGGTCGATGTCGGTTGACAGGACGCCCAGCAGGCTGGTTTTTACCTCGTTGTGGTAGGCCACCACGCCGCAGCGAAAGTAGGCTGAGGCTCCCGGCATGGCTGTGAATCGCGCGGCGATTGTGCCGCCCGTGCAACTTTCGGCTGTCGCCAGCGTCCGGCCGCGTTGGGTGAGCAGCTGGTGGATCAGCTCCTGCTCCGAGGCGGTTTCGAATCCGATGACGTATTCTGGAATGATCTTTTGCAGCTCGGCAAATTGGGCTTCGATCTCTTTTGAGATGCGCTCCCCGTCGACTTCGTAGGCCGATAGTCGCAGCCGCACAGCTCCCGGATTGGGCAGGTAGGCCAACTTCAGGTAGGGTGGCAGGGACTCTTCCCATGCCTCGATCTTTTTCGCCAGCATCGACTCGGCCAGTCCGGCGGTGATGAGCGTGCGGTGGACGATCTGTTGCAGGGCGAATCGTTTTTTCAGCCGCGGCATCACCTCGTCCTGCATCAGGTGCTGCATTTCGAACGGCACGCCGGGCAGCGAAATCACGACGTGTTCGTCGCGCTCGAACCACATGCCGGGGGCTGTTCCGTGGGCGTTGAATAGCACGGTGCAGCCGTCGGGGACGAGTGCTTGCGAGCGGTTCAGGTCGTTGAATTCGATGCCGCGCATTTCGAGCATTCGCCGGACGTGATCGGCGACGCGTTGGTCGGGAATGAGGCGGCAGCCGAAGAGCTCGGCGAGGGTTTTCTTGGTGATGTCGTCTTTGGTCGGGCCGAGGCCGCCGGTGATTAGGACGACCTGCGAGTCGCCGAGTGCCCGTTCGACTGCTTCGACGATTTGGGTGCGGTCGTCGCCGATCGAGAGTTTTTCGTGGACGACGATGCCGGCTGTGTTGAGTTGCTTGGCGATGGATACGGAGTTTGTATCCACGATCTGGCCGATGAGAATCTCATCGCCGATCGTAATTATGGTTGCATTCATGGTAAGAATGGGTATTTATCGGGCGTGCTGCTCGCTGTCGGCAATCAGCTTGCGGCAGATCTGTTTGAGCAGGCGCGGCCCGTTGTAGATGTATCCGGTGTAGAGTTGTACCAGATCAGCTCCGGCTTCGAGCATGGCCGATACGTCGTCGGCCGACATCAGACCGCCGACTCCGATGATCGGGTAGTTGCCGCCCGAGCGGGTGTGGATGCGGCGGACGATCTCCACGGCGCGTGCCGTCAGCGGAGCACCGCTCAGCTGACCGCTTCCGATCTTGTCGAGGGTGGTCCGACTCGTGCGCATCGAGGTTTCGCGGCGGTGTGTGCCGTTGGTTGCGACGATGCCGTCGAGCGATGTCTCGATCAGGATGCTGGTGATCTCGTCGATCACGCTGTCGTCCATGTCGGGCGAAATCTTGAGCATGATCGGCCGGTATTGGTTCTGTCCGCGGCGGAAGTCGAACAGCGGTTCGAGGATGCGGAGAATGTAGTCGCGCGCATAAGCTCGCCCTTCGTGGCAGGAGTTGTCGCAGGAGATGTTGACCGTGAAATAGTCGGCGTATTGGTAGAGGCTGCGGAAGAGCTTGAGGTAGTCATTGGGGGCTTCCTCGGGCGTTGTGAGCGTGTTTTTACCGATGTTACAGCCGACGATCACGTCCGGGTGGGGGTGGCGCAGGTGCTGAATGGTCTTCTCCAGTCCGCGGTTGGCCATTCCGATGCGGTTGATGATCGCTTGGTCTTTGGGGAGTCGGAAGACGCGCGGACGCGGATTCCCGGCCTGCGGACGCGGCGTGACCGTGCCGATCTCGACAAAGCCGAAGCCCAGTGCCGCCAGTTCGCGGAACGCTTCGCCGTTGTGGTCGAATCCGGCGGCCAGCCCTATGGGGTTACGGAAGCGGATGCCGAAGACCTCGCGTTCGAGGGCGGGATGCTCCACTGCGCAACATTGGCGCAGCAGCCAGCGGCCTCCGGGAATCAGCCCGATGCCGCGCAACAACAACAACACGGCGTGGTGCGCGCGTTCGATTGCGAGTGAAAAGAGCAGGGGCTTTATGAGTTGCTGGTACATCTTGATTTATCCAATTGGACGCAAAGGTAGTTAAAAAAGGGGAGATTGTAAACAGATGTCTGCGAAGAGGCTGTTTTTGTTTGAATGTGAGTTCGATAAACGTCCTTAAAAGTATTCGCGGCGGTAGTGATACCCGTCGCGCATCGGTTCGAACTCCTCGGGGTGGCTCTTCAGGTGGTTGCTTTGGGCTTCGATATCGAACGGTTCGCCGATGGTTGTGCAAAGTTCCTGCCACGAAATCGCGCGCGGTGCTTGTGGGGCGGCTTGCGGCGGATACCACGAGGTCAAGGGCCACCCGAAAAAGCGCGACAGCGTGGCCACGGAGCAGGCTGTGGCATTGGCCTTGCCCTGCTCGGAGTAGCCGGCGATGTGGGGCGTGGCCAGCAAGCTCTGTTCCAGCAGCTGGGGGTCGAGGTGCGGCTCGTGTTCCCAGACATCGAGAACGCACGGGCGTCCGTTTTGCAGGAGTGCCCGGTTGTCGACCACCTCGCCGCGCGACGAGTTGATCAGCACGGCATGGGGCTTCATCCGTTGCAGCAACGCCGCATCGGCCAAATGGCGGGTTGTGGAATCCAGCGGAGTGTGGAAGGTGAGCAGGTCGGCTTGGCGGACAACCTCTTCCAGCGGGAGAAATCCGCTATGCTCACGGGCTTCGCGCGGCGGATCGCAGCAGAGCACGCGGAATCCCCATGCTGCGGCATACTCCGCTACCAGTGAGCCGACGTGTCCCACGCCGACCACGCCGAGGGTCTTTTCGCGAGGCTGCCAGCCCTGCGTGCGCGATAGATAGGCGGCCACGGCGGCGAACCATTGCAACACCCCGCGCGCATTGCAACCGGCGGCGGTGTGCACCTCGATTCCGTGCGCCGCGCACCAATGCGTGTCGATGTGGTCGAAGCCGATTGTCGCCGTGGCGATCAGCCGCACGGCTGAACCCGACAGCAGATCTTCGTCACATCGGGTGCGGGTGCGGATTATCAATGCTTCGGCGTCGTGCACGTCGGCGGCCGTGATGGCAGCTCCGGGCAGATAAACCACCTCGGCATAAGGCTCTAAAACCCCCTCTAAAAAGGGAATGGCACAATCGACAACTACTTTCATGTTGGTCTTTTTTTCTTCGGATTTTTTCTTTCCGGGAAACAAAGATACGAAAATTTAATTTTTTTGTACCTTTGTTCGTTAAAAGGAATAGTAATGGATGAGATAACTTTTGATCCCGAAGGCGTAGGTGTCGATAACGGCTCTTATTTCGGATTGCCCTTCACTCCCGAAAAGGCGGAGTTGGTGCTGATATCAGCTCCGTGGGATGTCACGGTCTCCTATGGATCGGGAACGGCCTATGCGCCCGATGCGATCATCGAGGCCTCGACGCAACTCGACTTCTACGATCCGCTTGCCCCCGGTGCGTGGCGTGCCGGCGTGGCGACGGCCGATATCGACTATACGTTGCAGGAGTCGTCGCAACGCTTGCGTGTCGATGCCGAACGGGTGATCGCCCACCTCGAAGGGGGCGGAGCACTCGACGACGATTATGTGGTGCGCAAGGTGCGCCGCGTCAACGAGGGGTGTGTGGTGATGAATGCCAACATCGAGGCGCAGGCTTCGAGGTGGCTCGATGCCGGGAAGGTTGTGGGTTTGGTCGGAGGCGACCATTCGACACCCTATGGACTTATCCGTGCATTGGGCAAGCGACATTCAGGCTTCGGTGTGCTGCATATTGATGCCCACCGCGACCTGCGCGAGGCTTACGAGGGGTTTGAATTCTCGCACGCTTCGATCTTCTACAACGTCTTGCGCGATATTCCGGCGGTGGCTAAAGTCGTGCAGGTTGCCGTGCGTGATTTCAGCCAAACCGAGGAGCAGCTGGCCGCAGCTTCGGAGCGTGTGGTGAGTTTCGACGACCTGTCGCTCTGCGAGGCGGAGTTTGGCGGCGTGACGTGGGACGAGCAGTGTCGCCGCATCGTCGAGTCGCTGCCGCAGGAGGTCTACATCAGTTTCGATATCGACGGATTGAGCTTCGAGAACTGTCCGCATACGGGGACACCCGTGTCGGGAGGGCTCTCGTTCAACCGGGCCGTCTGGCTGCTGGCCGCCGTGGCACGATCGGGTCGCCGTATCATCGGCTTCGATCTGGTTGAAGTCTGCCCCGATACGACGGATCGGATTGATGCCATTACCGGAGCGCGCATGTTGTGGAAACTCTGCGGGCAGACGCTGCGTTCGAATAAAAAACAGGAGTAAAATCCGAACTTAAAAACTTAAAAATAGGTAAAATAGATGCAACCATTATCAATGTATAGCTGGGTTCGCCTGCGCCACGAGGCGGGATTGCGAGCTCACCGTTTTATGGAAGCACCGTGGTCGGGGGGTGTTGTGCTGCTGGTGGGGGTGATCTGCGCCATGCTGCTGGCCAACCTGCCGGTGACAAAACTCTACTACCACCACCTGCTTCAGACCGATTTGTCGCTGTTGGTTCACTCACCGAACGGCTTGATTAACTGGGTGTTCCCGCGGGAAATGACCGTCGAGAAGTTTATCAACGACGGCCTGATGGTGATCTTCTTCTTCTCGGTCGGGTTGGAGATCAAGCGCGAAATCGTTTGCGGACAACTCTCGTCGATGCGGCGCGCGATCCTGCCCGTGCTGGCCGCGGCCGGTGGTATGCTCGTTCCGGCACTGGTCTTCACGGTGTTCAATGGCGGCACGGCGGCCTCTAACGGTTGGGGTATTCCGACGGCTACCGACATCGCCTTTGCGGTGGGTATTCTCTCGATGCTGGGCGATCGCGTGCCGGCTTCACTGAAGATCTTCCTGACGGCGTTGGCTATTGCCGACGACTTGGGGGCGATTCTGGTTATTGCGATTTTCTATGGCGGTGCGGTGCAGCTGGGCTGTCTGGCCATTGCGCTGGTGATCATGCTGGGGGTCTATTTCCTGAATCGCATGGGCGAGAAGCGCATGCTGCTCTACTTGGTTCCGGCCGTGCTGGTGTGGGGATTGTTCTACTATTCGGGCGTGCACTCGACCATTTCGGGCGTGGCTATGGCCATGTTGATCCCGATGAAGGCGCGTTACAGCAAGGAGTATTTCGACCACAAACTGCGCGTCCTGCGTGCGGGGTTGCTGGCTGTTGATTCGGACGGGACGGACTTCCCCAATGAGGAGCATCGGCATTACCTGCGACGGATGCACGACCTCTCGACAAACTCGGTGGGCATGAGCTACCGGCTCGAACACGCGCTGGATCCCTATGTAACCTTCCTGATTATGCCGATTTTTGCGCTGGCCAATGCCGGCGTGGAGATCAATTCGCTGGAATACCTCAATATCTTCCACCATACGCCCGACATCGGTTCGGTCGGTATGGGTGTATTCTTTGGCCTGACGCTGGGCAAACCGTTGGGCATAGTTCTTGCCAGTTGGGCGGCTGTGAAGAGTGGGCTTGCCGAGATGCCGCAAGGTGCAACGTGGCGCATGTTGCTGGCGGTGGCTTGTCTGGGCGGTATCGGCTTTACGATGTCGATCTTCGTCGATTCGCTTGCCTACAACGACCCCGATTTGATCGACCGCGGAAAGATTGCGATCCTGATGGGTTCGCTTGGTGCCGCGCTGCTGGGTAGTTTCCTGATTTTCCTGTTTTCGAAAAAAAAAGCTTAAAATGAAAAAGAATATTCTTGTACTACTCTGTTTTGCCGTGCTGCTGGGCGGATGCTCGAAGAAGAAGAGCAGCTCGATCAAACTCAAAAACGAGGCCGATTCGGTGGCCTACATCATCGGAATGAACGTGGGGATGAACCTGCTGAAAATGGACTCGACACTCCATATCGCGGCTGTCTGCGAAGGCATTCGCGATGCGTTTAATCGTGTGCCGAAGCTCTCGACGGCCGATGCACAAGCCTATTTCCTGCGTTTTCGTAACTTCTCCCTGCCGGAGAAGGCGCGTGCTTACGAAGAGCAGTTTTTGGCCGACATCGTCTCCTCGAACCGCTCCTATGCGCGCACCTCGTCGGGGGTGACCTATACGGTTGAGTCGGTCGGAAATCAAGAGCTGATTCCCAACTCCGACCGCGATAGTGTGGCGTTGCGTTGGGTGATCCGGACTTCGGACGGGGCGGAGGTCTACTCCTCCTACGAGCGCGGCGATACGGTGCGTATCGGGGTGGACGAGTTGCGCCCGGGAGTGCGCGAAAGCGTCAAACTCATCGGCAAGGGAGGCAAGATCACGGCTTGGATTCCGGCTGCGGCGGCCTATGGCAGCGAGGGGGATAAGTCGCTCGGAATTGCACCCAATACGACGCTTTGCTACGAAATAGAGTTGATCGAAGTTGATAAATACGCGAATCAGTCAAGACGCAATAATTTAAGACGATAATATATCGCGATGTTGCAATTATTTTATATCTTTGCGCGGGCAGAATAATAAGAACATTAAAACATATTAAATTACAATGAAAAAAATCTTTTTTGCGGCGGCACTTGCGGGTGCAGCTATGCTTGCCTCCTGTGGCGGAAACAAAGGCGGTGTACAGATGGGAAGTTTGTCGGAGTTCGACTCGCTTTCGTATGCTCTGGGTGCGAATATCGCATTCAGCATGAATACGGAAATGAAGGATATTCCCTTTGATACCAAGACAATCGACAAGGGCGTTCAGGAAGGTGCACTGGGTAAAGCTACTCAAGAACACGATAAATCGCTCGATATGTTGCGCGAATATTTCATGTCTAAACGCGGTGAGCGTGCACACGCCATTGCAGCCAAGCGTGCAGCAGCCGATAGCGTGCGTTTAGCTGGCGGCGATTCGACCAAGGCCGACTACCCCGTAGCCGATCCCGAAATGTTCGAGTCGGAGCAGGAGCGTACCGAGATGTCCTATGCGTTCGGTAACGACATCGGTTTCAATATTTCGCAGAGCGGCATGCCGATTCAGCTGGTTTGGATCGCTGAGGCTATGCAGAACGTGCGCGATAACAATCCGAAAATGACTGAGGACGAGGTGAATCAGTACCTCCAGTACTACTTCATGGTAAAGCGTCCGGCCGAAAATGCCGAGGCTTCGAAGGCTTGGTTGGCTAAAATCGAGAAGAAGTCGGGTGTGAAGAAGACCGAGTCGGGTCTGCTCTACAAGGTGACTAAAGCTGGTGACGAGTCGATGAAACCGACCGATCCGCGCGATGTCGTGTTTGTTCATTATACCGGCCGTACGAAAGACGGTAAGGTGTTCGATACTTCGAAATTTGCCAATCGCTCGAAAGAGCAGCAGGAGATGATCAAGAAGCAGCGTCCCGATGATTTCGATAAGGATGAGCCGATTGATTTCCCGCTGAACCGAGTGATTCCGGGCTGGACCGAGGGTCTGCAACTGGTAGGCAAAGGTGGTACGATCACGTTGTGGATTCCTGCCGAGTTGGCTTATGGTGCTCGTGGTGCAGGTCGCGATATCGGCCCGAACGAGGCATTGGAGTTCGAGGTTGAGTTGATCGACGTCACTCCCTATGAGGAGCCTGCTCCTGCTGATTCGACGGCAGTTGCTCCGGCAGCAGAGCCTGCAAAATAAGTTGCGGCAAAATTTTTACAGAGCCGGATGTGCATTAGCGCGTCCGGCTCTTGTTTTTCTGGTGAGGGGGGGGAGTGTGAGGGGGACGGTCGCAAGAGCTGCAAGGTGAGCCGTTTTCGGCTTGCGCAGCAAGTCGGCAGTCCGCAGCTCCGCCCTGCGGAGGACTGCAATTTCGCGTTTGCTCATTGCTGTCCCCCGCGAGCTGCAGACTGGATAGGTTTTCCGCTATAAAAATAGTTTGCGACCTCTCGACAGGCTCGAGGATCGAATGTGGATCACTGCTTGATCCCCGAAAGTGTATTTTTGGATAAACGCGTTTGCGACCTCTCGAGCCTGTCGAGAGGTCGCAAAGGTTGAGGAGGAATCGTTCTCGATCCTCGAGCTTGTCGAGAGGTCGCAAGAGTCATCTTACAAGCATCCCTAACAAAAAAGGTCTGCATCTCAAAGAGATGCAGACCTTTTTGCTTATTGGGTCTCGCCTTAGAACGGCAGGTCGTCGACTTCGGTCGAGGCGGTCGGAGCTGCGGAATAGCTCGGTTCTGCGGCCAGCGGCGGCATTTCGGGCATCGGTGCTGCGCCGGCAGGTGCTTCGGCCAGCTTGGGCTGCACGCGCCATTCGCGTATGTCGGTGTACCACCGGCCGTTGTATTCGCGCGATTCGATATTGACCGACACGGTATAGGCCGCACCCTCTTGCAGGCGGGCTACATCTTCGGGCTTATTGAAAAAGGTGACGCAGATTTTACGGGTGAATGTACCCTCCTGCATCTCGAAAACGACATCCTGACGTTGCCATTCGCCGCGTGCCGACGTTCCTTTGGTTACGGGCAGTATTTTGTAGACTGTTCCTTCGAATTCCATGATGTTTGAGTTATTTTTGTTTTTACAAAGGTAGTGTTTTTTTGAGAAAAAGGCTGCGCAAGAAGCGATTTATTCGTCGAATCTTTTTGCAAGAAGCTCATCCAATGAGTTGTAGAGCGGAATTCCGTAGTATTCGCATGTGATCTTCAGGTTGTCGTAGCGATAAAAATCCGGTTCGCAGGCGACGAGAAGTTTCCCCGAATGGATGTGAATCCCCATTTCGAGTAGGCTGATCGGCGATTTGCTCGTGCCGAGGATGTACATGATGATCACATCGGCGCGCTCGAGATGCTCCAGCTCCCAGCGGATTTGGTAGTGCAGATCCTCCTTCGTGCCGTCGAGTCCTGTGGCGCGCCGGGGGTTGAAAAACAGGTAGCGTCCCGTGCCTCGTTGGCGAAACCGGTCGATTGTGGCGGCCTGCCAATCGACGCTGTTGCCCATGTCGATCGTTCCGGCTAAAAAGATTTTGAGGTAGCTCTCCTCGTCGAGTTTCGTCTCAACTTTGGGTTGCAGCTCCTCCACGGCGGGCGGCAGGGAGTGTGTGCAGGCGGTAAATGCGCCGAATGCGAGCAGGGTAAGAAGGAGTTGTTTCATCGGTTGATACCTATTTATATTATACATGAGACGCTCCTCGGTTGCCCAACGAGCGGCGAGGGGCTTGTACCTACGAAAAAAGTTACACATTGCGTGTAACTTTTTCGAGTGGACCCAGAGGGGCATGATCCCACGACCTTCGGATTATGAGTCCGCTGCTCTAACCAACTGAGCTATGGGTCCCTGTCGGCGGTTTGTCCGCTTTGGTGGCGCAAAGTTAAAAAAACTATTCAAAATGCACAACCTTCGGGGGTGTTGATGTGAAAAAAATGTTCCGAAACTTGTTTGTTGCAATATATTTTGTACCTTTGCCTCGCTTAAGCACACAATTAAAAACAAAAACAGCGTAATGAAAAAGGGTATTCATCCTGAAACTTATCGTTTGGTGGCCTTTAAGGACATGTCCAACGACCACGTGTTTTTGTGTCGGTCCGCCGTTTCGACAAAAGAGACTCTCGAAGTGAACGGCGAAACCTATCCCGTGTATAAGATGGAGATCTCCAACACATCGCACCCGTTCTTTACTGGTAAGATGAAGTTGGTTGATACTGCCGGTCGCGTCGATAAGTTTATGAACCGTTACGCAAAACGCTACGATAAGAAGAACGCCGCCACGAAATAGTTTCGTTTCGGTGTTAGAAAATAGCGGGTCGCACTTCATTGTGTGACCCGCTGTTTTTTTGTGCGTAAAGGTGTGTGTGGGGGCGGCGTGTACAGGGGGGCAAGCTGTGATTCTTGTTGGTGAATTCCATTTTATGGGAGCATTGTTTTTGTTCTCAGGCGGCAGCTCGCGGTGACGGCTCGAAGCGCAGCGAAGAGCAGGCCTCCGCGTGGCGGAGCTGCGGCCTGCCGACTTGCTACGCAAGCCGAAAACAACTCGCCAAGAAATTCTCGACCTAATCCCAAATGGAGATACCAGCAAGAATCACAGCTTGATCCCACAAAGGTGTGGAGCGGCGTGCGCTGTGCGCTGGAATCGTGTGTGGTGGGCAGTGCCCATCCCCTCTGAAAGGGCGTTCTGAACGCTATTTTGGGGAGATTGAACAAAAAAAACGAGTTTCCGATGTTTTTGGTACAAACTATTGTTTTTATATCTATATTTGCGTCGAAAGTAAAACAAATTCTTAAAAGTTAGAATGTTAAGATTATGAAAAACAAAATTGGGTTCTTGATCGCCGTCCTGCTGGGCGGTGTGGTTTTGCTGACCTCGTGTGTTAGCAAAAAAGTGGCTCTTGAGGCAGAGAGTCAGCGTGATTCGTTGGCTCTGGTTGTCAGTGCCAAGGATTCGTTGATTAACAATGTGTTTGCTGATCTGAATGCCATTTCGGAAAATCTGGCACTCATCAAAACGCGCGAAAACGTGATTACGATGTCAAACAACGGCGAGGGTGCGCGTCGTCCGGCTGACGAGATCAACAACGATATCGCGGTGATTGATCGTTTGTTGCAGGAGAATAAGGCGAAGATCGCGTCGTTGCAATATTCCGCAGCACAACTTCGCAAAGCGAATGTGAAAATCAGCTCGTTGGAGAAGATGATCGCTGACCTGAATACGCAGGTCGGAGAGAAGACATCCGAAATCGAGCAGCTGCGTGGGGAGCTTAACCAGATGGGCGTCAAGGTGCAGACCCTTTCGGCCGAGGTGGCAGCTCGCAGTGCCGAAGTGCAGGATTTGAGCGGCAAAAAGACCGATCTGGAGAATCAGCTCAATACGGTTTATTACATCGTGGGGGCTGAAAAAGAGTTGCGCAATGCTCAGATTATCAACAAACAGGGATTTATTGGCCGAACGTTGACCGTCAATAAAAACAGCAAATTCGACAGCTTCACCAAGGGCGATCTGCGCCTGTTGACCGAAATTCCGATTGGCCACAAGAAGGTGACGGTTGTCACTTCGCAACCCGAAGGCTCGTATGAATTGGTAGCCGACGGCAACAAAGTCGTGACCAAATTGATTATTACCGATCCAGCCCGTTTCTGGGAGTCGTCAAAGGTGTTGATTATCAGCTATAAGTAATAGATTGGGCTACTTGTGCAACTGCTTTGGGGGCGGTTACCGAGTCTGGCTTGTTTCAGTCCTCGCGCGAACGAGGACTGTTTTGTGTAATTATAGACCGGATCTATTTTATCTTACGTTAATTTTTTGTACTTTTGCACCTAATTAATTACATATCATATTTCGTTTCTTTATGGATTATCAACCCAAACCGCAGTTTATAGAGTCTGCATTGAAGGAGAGTTGTCCTGCGGATTGTAGTAGTTGTCCTATTTTCCCTGCGCCCTTTCGCCGCATTGGCGATTCGACCTATTGTCGGTTTGCCCAGCTGAATTTTGGAGCAGGGCAAGGCACTACATTTCAGGGAGATCGTATGCTTCGCATTGTGTTCGTATTGTCCGGCTCGCTCAAATTTGAGCACGCTGCCGATCCGGTGCGTCTGGTGACTTCAAAACAATGTGCGTGTCTGGCGCGCGGCGAGCAGTTTGTCGCTACGGCGCAGGATGAGGATACGCACATCATCGTACTCTCGCTGATTCATCGTATCGAGTTCTGTGAGCAGGATATTTTTGATAAAGCAATGCCTTTCGATACGGTAATTCCTACCGAATCGATTCCTGCTTTTACGACCCACCCGGCTATCGAGCAGCTGCTTTCGACCTTCTTCACCGTGCCCGAACTTTGCGAGTGCGCCCGTTTTCACAAACTGAAGGCTTCGGAGCTGTTCATGATGATCAAGGTGCTTTACACCTCGACCGAACACGCCTACTTCTTCCAGTCAATGATTCAGCCGCGCGACAATTTCCGCGTTTTCGTCTGCAACAATTACGACAAGGCACAGGGTGTGGCCGAGTTGGCTTCGCTGGCAGGCATGAGCCTTTCGGTGTTCAAACGTCGTTTTGCCGAGCATTTCAACGACAGCGTCTACCACTGGATGATGCGGCAGAAAGCACTCAAGATCTTCTCCGATATCCGCGACGGCGAAAATAGTACCAAGGTGTTGATGAATAAATATGGATTCCACCACTATACCCAATTCAGTCGCTTCTGTAAGAACTACTTGCAGGCAACCCCGGCACAACTGATCGCTTCGATCAAAGAGGGGTAGCCCCTTCGTAGTCGAAGTGGCTCACGCAGATCCGAAGGTGCAGAAGTACCTTCGGATTTTTTTTGCGTCGGAGACCGATTTTTTGCCCCTTGCAATCCGGTTGTTGGCTCTCTCTACGGGTGCTATATTATATAGGTGTGGGTTTGCTGTGGAACGAAAGTGCGTATTCTTGTGAAAAGGTGTATTATTTTTTGAAGTTCTCTGTTGCGTTATCCAAAACTTTTCCTATCTTTGCACCCGATTTAGTCCCTGAATCATTGGGGCGCGAATCACGTTCTTTGAGAAGAGTAAAAAAAATAAAAAATTTACCCCGAAAGATTTGGCTGGTAAAATTTTTATACCTATTTTTGCAAACCAATTACGGTGTATACTGCCGATGTAGCTCAGTTGGCCAGAGCAGCTGATTTGTAATCAGCTGGTCGGGGG
>CAZHEY010000043.1:0-14533 GCA_964532025.1 uncultured Alistipes sp.
ATTATTGATGATATGTTCGGGTTTATCCCGCATAACATCGAACTTTACAAGCTGGCTTTGATTCACAAGTCAGCTTCTTTCGTGTTGGATGACGGTCGCCCTATAAACAACGAACGGCTTGAATTTCTGGGCGATGCTGTCATTGAGGCTGTTACCTCGGACTACCTGTTCATTGAATATCCCGATCAGGATGAGGGTTTCATGACCCAGATGCGGTCGAAGATCGTTTCGCGCCATTCGCTCAACGAGCTGGCGGTGAACCTTGGACTGGATCGACAAGTGATCTCGAATGCCGGCGTGACCATTTCGCAGAAACATATCTTCGGCGATGCCTTCGAGGCGATGATCGGTGCGATCTACCTCGACCAAGGCTATAACTTCGTCAACCGATTGCTCATCAACGAAATATACTCTGGGCATCTCAGCCTGCAACAACTCACCGAATCGGAAAGCGACTTCAAGAGCCGACTGATCGAGTGGAGTCAGAAGAACCGCCACAAGGTCATTTTCCGCACGGAGCACGACAAGGGCTATGCGTCGAATCACCCGGTGTTTTATAGCACGGTTCTCATCGACGACCTTGAGGTCGGCCACGGATCGGGCGACTCGAAAAAGGAGGCTGAGCAACGCGCCGCCTTCTCCGTATCGCAATATATGAGCGACGAACAGTGCGGCCAGCTACTCGATAAGGTCGACGGACTGGCAAAATAACCATGAAAGAGATCTTCGACAAAACGGCATCGAGGGGCGTTGAAGCATTGACCGACAACGAATTGTTGGCTCTGCTGATTGACGACCAATCGCTCGCGACCGTCTTGTTGGACGCTTGCGGCGGATCGCTGGCGCGATTGAGCGAAGAGCCGGAAGCGCGGCTACGTATGATCGGCGGTCTGGGGCTGCGGCGCGCACGCACACTGCTTGCTGCGGCTGAATTCGGACGCCGGGCGGTCGCGGCACAGGCAGAACAAGCCGAGGTAATCACCACGAGCAACGACGTCGTACAGCTGTTTCGTCCGCAACTGGAGAAACTCGCCCACGAAGAGTGCTGGGCGGTCTACCTCACCTCCTCGAATCGGATCATCGAACGGCAGCGCATCAGCCAAGGCGGCGTATCGGGCACGGTGGTCGACCACCGGCTGATTGTCAAACGTGCGCTGGAGCTTCTGGCGACGCAGCTCATCCTTGTTCATAATCACCCCTCGGGGACGGCCGAAGCCAGCCCACAGGATAAAGTGCTCACTACGCGCATTGCGCAGGCTGCGGCTTTGTTCGACATCCGCCTGCTCGATCACCTAATCATCGCACGTGAAGGCGACTTCTCGTTTTTGCGTGCCGGATTGATCCAATAGCGAACTCCCGATTGGGCTTGTTCACGGGCATCCGAATTTCAACCCGGCGCGCCCGTGGATCGAACCTCGTAGTGGCGATACTTCCCGTCCGAACCCCGAATTCCAACTCCGGCGCGCCCGTGGATCGAAACGGCTCACCGTTGATATATAACTGGCATCCATTAAATTCCAACTCCGGCGCGCCCGTGGATCGAAACCGCACCAAATCGCGATACAATCTGCAATTCACGCGATATTGGGGTTCGATTGAAGCCCGTAGTAGAAATAATTCCCGGAACATCACCTCCCTTATCTATTTATTTTGTATTTTTGCAAATTAGAAAATAATCTAAAGACAAAATACAATGACTCAAGAGGAACTTTTCAAGAAGCTGGTCGCGCACTGCAAGGAGTACGGATTCGTTTTTCCGTCAAGTGAAATCTACGACGGACTGGGTGCCGTATACGATTACGGACAGAACGGCGTGGAGCTGAAGAACAACATCAAACGCTATTGGTGGGACTCGATGGTCAAGCTGCACGAAAATATCGTCGGCTTGGACGCCGCAATCTTCATGCACCCCAAAACGTGGGAGGCTTCGGGTCATATCAGCGCATTCAACGATCCGCTGATCGACAACAAAGATTCGAAAAAACGTTACCGTGCCGATGTCCTGATCGAGGATTGGATCGCCAAGCAAGACGAGAAGGTCGAAAAAGAGGTGGAGAAAGCGCGCAAACGTTTCGGAGAGACGTTCGATGAGGCTAAATACCGCGAAACATCGCCTCGCGTGGCCGAGACACTCGCCAAACGCAACCAAGTGCACCAGCGGTTTGCCGATGCGCTGAATGCCAACGACCTCGTGGAGCTGCGTCAGATCATCATCGACTGCGAGATCGTATGCCCGATTTCGGGCACACGCAACTGGACGGACGTGCGTCAGTTCAACCTTATGTTCTCGACCCAAATGGGATCGACGGCCGAGGGTGCAAACCTGATTTACCTGCGTCCCGAAACGGCACAGGGCATCTTTGTCAATTTCCTCAATGTGCAGAAGACCGGCCGTATGAAAATTCCATTCGGTATCGCCCAGATAGGCAAGGCTTTCCGCAACGAAATCGTCGCACGTCAGTTCATCTTCCGTATGCGCGAATTCGAGCAAATGGAGATGCAGTTCTTCGTGCGCCCCGGGACGGAAATGGCCTGCTGGAACGAGTGGAAAAACACCCGTATGGCGTGGCATCGCGCGCTGGGATTCGGCGACGAAAACTACCGCTTCCACGACCACGAGAAGCTCGCGCACTATGCCAATGCCGCAACTGATATCGAATACAACTTCCCATTCGGGTTTAAGGAGGTCGAGGGCATCCACTCTCGTACCGATTTCGACTTGGGCAGCCACCAGAAGCTCTCGGGCAAGAAACTGCAATATTTCGATCCGGAAACGGGCGAAAGCTACGTGCCTTACGTTGTCGAGACCTCGATCGGTGTCGATCGTATGTTCTTGCAGGTGATGTCGGCAGCCTACACCGAGGAGCAGCTCGAAAATGGAGAGTCGCGTATCGTTCTGCGTTTCCCGCCGGCACTTGCACCGATCAAGGTTGCCGTGCTGCCGTTGGTCAAAAAGGATGGTATGCCCGAAGTGGCGCAGAAGATTGTCGATCAGCTGAAATACGACTACAACGTAGTCTACGACGAAAAAGACTCTGTCGGCAAGCGTTACCGCCGTCAGGACGCTATCGGAACGCCGTTCTGCATCACCGTCGACGGCCAGACGCTCGAGGATAACACCGTCACCGTGCGTCACCGCGATACGATGCAGCAGGAACGGGTTTCGATCGACGCCTTGCACGCAATGGTCGACGAAGAGTGCTCCTACCGCAAACTGTTCAAGAAACTGAACCTGTAAATGGCGGCCGAACCTCGCAAATCCCAAACGACGCGCTGGGGCGTGATCGTAATCAGCTTCGCGCTGGGACTATTGGTGGGGTGGCTATCTGCGGATTTCTGGCTGAATCGCCATGTCGGATAATGAGTGAGTGCTTATGGGACGCATCCTTTCGATAGACTACGGCACGAAGCGCACGGGAATCGCCGTGAGTGACCCCCTGCGCTTGATTGCCGGAGGGCTGGAGACCGTGGAGACCAAGGGCTTGGAGGCGTGGCTTGCGCAATATTTCGCGCGCGAGGACGTTACGACAATCGTGGTCGGTAAACCGTCGCAGATGGACGGATCGCCCTCCGAGTCGTGGCGCTTTATCGAGCCGCTGGTGGCTCGTCTGCGCCGCGCCTACCCCGACAAGGAGATCGTGTTGCACGACGAGCGGTTTACCTCGGTATTGGCCCACCGCGCGATGCTTGAAAGTGGAATCGGCAAAATGGCGCGACGTAACAAGGCACTGGTTGACAAAATTTCGGCGACGATCATTTTGCAAAGCTATATGGAGTCTAAAGAGTTCACCGGCAACTGATTCCGGTGGATGTGAAGAGTTAATATAAAAGAAATAATGTATAAGAATTGTTTATGATTTATCCTATCGTTATATATGGTGCTGAAGTTCTGCACAAGCAATGCCGGCCGATTTCGTCGGATTATCCCGAGGTGAAAAAGCTCATCGAGGATATGTTTTTGACCCTCACCGAGGCCGAAGGTGTCGGTCTGGCTGCTCCTCAAATCGGCAAGGATATTCGGCTGTTCATCATCGATTGCACCCCTTGGGGCGAGGATGATCCGTCGTGCGTCGACTTCAAACGGGCCTATATCAACCCCGAGATTTACGCCTATTCCGAGGAGAAAAAAAGCTACAACGAAGGGTGTCTGTCGTTTCCGGGCATTCATGCTGATGTCACGCGTTCGCTGGCTATCCGTATGCGCTATCAGGATGCCGATTTTGTCGAGCACGACGAAGAGTTCACTGGACTCAAAGCGTGGGTCATCCAGCACGAGTACGACCACATCGAAGGAACGGTTTTCACCGACCGCATTGCTCCCATTCGTCGAAATCTCATAAAAGGCAAGTTGCAGAACCTCGCCAAAGGCAAATACCGCTGCGGCTATAAAACAAAATAACACCCTCAATCGGGTCTGCGTGCGCGCCAAAGGGCAAAATGCCCGAAATTTGTAGCATTTTTTTTGCAAGTTTGGATTTTTTGCTTACCTTTGCACCACGTTAATACGGAACGAAGTTCGCTTCACCGCAAACGTGATGGTGCCATAGCTCAGTTGGTAGAGCAAAGGACTGAAAATCCTTGTGTCCCCGGTTCGATTCCTGGTGGTACCACACTAAAAAACAACCACTTACAGCAATGTAGGTGGTTGTTCCGTTTTAGGGCGGGTACACAATTTAAACACAACTTCGGCGATTCTTTGCCGAACGGGGTGCTGGCGGTAGGCTCAAAATTTCGGGGCGTGCTCTTTTTATAGCAGTCAGAAAAGTAAGATTTTGGAGTGGCAACTCGTTTGCAACTTGTTTTTATAGGCGGTCGCTAAATTTCGGGGTTGCCGTCTCTTGAAAGAGTATCATATATTCTATCTGTTAGCCCGTCGATTATTTCGGTACAAGCAACACCTATGCCGTCGATAAACTTTTCTGCCAATGATCCGGCTCGATCTTCTCCGTATATCTTCGTAAGTAGATTTACATATTCATCATCGGCATCTTGCAATTTAGCCCATATCATCAACATCTGTCGGGTGTTGTCGCTAATAGATACTCGTTCGATGGCTTGTTGCCAAGTTCCAAAACTCGTGCTCGTGTTCGTTGCTTCCATTGTCGTCGAGTTTTAGAGGTTTGTGGCGATTACTTTGTGAATAGCGAGGTAGAACAATGCTGGCCGATCGCCTTCGGGTAGTTTGTCGTTCTCGATCGCATCGGCTCTGAATTCTTCAAAGTCGGGGTAATCGGGGGCGTATTCGTCAATATCTTGCGTATCTACGATAAACATACCAATATCGTCTATCTCGACGTTGAGAAACCACGAGTTATTGTAATCGTGAAAATGAATATAGGCGACTTGCTTAAAATCATCTTCAAACCCTTCGTCGCCCCAGTGCAACCCGGCTTTCTCGTTGCGCTTTACCGCGTCGAGATTCATAAAGCGGCTGTAATAGTAGTCATTGTAGTTTCGAAACTCGACCTTTTTTGTGCCGGCTTTGATTTGCTCGGCGAACTTGCGTTGCATCACCAGCGAATAGGCTTCTACTTGCTGGCCGTTTACATTGATTTTCATTTGCTTTAATATTTTGTTGTAAAGTTAACAAAGTTACGCTATTTTGCAAAGGTTTAGCCGCTTAAAACACCGCCATTCTTGCTTTTCGGTGTCATAAAACACCTGTACGGTATCATTTTTGGCTCGGCGATCATCACCGTCAACTGGTGGCACAAGGTCGCTATTGAGCGTGCCCCACGCCTCACGTAAAGTGCCGTCGACCTTACGAAAGTAAAACCGCACTACACCGGCGCGCATCTTGCGTACAAGGGTAAAATTTTGCCACGCCAGTTTCAGGCATTCGGCAAAGGCGCATCGGGTGATATGCCAAAATCGCCACGCTTGGCGCATAATCGAAGATAAATTTTGCTTGCTCATAGTTGTTTGGGCTATTTGTTAGTTTAACATCAGTTGTAGGGTATTGACCATTTCGGGGTATTCGTTGCCCTCTGCGTCCCAAACATCGGCCACGGTTACCGTTTCGCTCACCAGTTCGGCTATGTGCTCAAATTCGTAGTTCTCATAAGAGCCGCCGACTGCATCGCGGTATTCAGCTTCGTAGTTGATGAATACAATATAACCGTTGTAGATCACTTCAAAACCACGCGGCTCGTTATCGCTTTTCAGTTCGGTTCTGACCAACTGGGCGAGCGTTTGCACTTCGGGGGCGGTAGTAGGGTTCATCGTGTTGTTATCTTAATTCGTCAATAGATGCCCACGAGCAAAAAGCCGTAGTGTTATTATTCGAGAATTTGGCACGTACCCGGTTCACCCACTGGGCAGCGGTGCGCTTGTTGGTGAACTGCTTTTGCAAGAAGTTGTTTTTGCGTTCATCGGTGTTGCCCCATTTGGCAAGGTGTGCAGTAGCAAGGTAAGTTTTCATAGTTGCAAGTATTAGTTTGTGAGCTATTGTGTTATTTTGTACTGCAAATATAACATTAAACATCACAACTCGCAAATATTTTCGCAATTTTTTTTGATGAATTTCGTTACTTATATATAACAACGTGATTTTTAATGTTATTTTTTTGATTCTTTCCAAATAATCTATACCTTTGCGAAATAACATAAAACATCACATCAATGCGATTAAGAATTAAGGAAATTTGCAAGATCAAAGGCGTGAGCGTTGGAGAGGTTGCAGCCCGAATCGGATTAGCGCGGGAGAGCCTGAGCAGAATTATAAGCAGCAACAGCACATCCACGGATACTCTTGAAAAGATCGCCGCCGCTCTCGGTGTCAGCGTGCCGGAGCTGTTCGCCCCTCAATCCACCAATATGATCGTATGCCCGAAGTGCGGCACGGTGTTAGAGATTAAAGAGAAAGAATAACACAGATATGAATACACAGGAAATCGACGCAAAAAGCCTCGAAAAGGCGCACGCTCTGTTTGAATCGGGCGACATCAACCGTATAGAGGTTGGGACAACAGCCGGATTATGTGAGATTCACCGGTATTTGTTTGCAGGGCTGTACGACTTTGCCGGAAAGATTCGCACGATGAATATTGCAAAGGGCGGTTTTCGGTTTGCGAATTGCCTCTATCTCGATGCTATTTTACCGGTAATCGAACAGATGCCCGAAGCGACCTACGAGCAGATTATCGCTAAATATGTGGAGATGAATATCGCTCACCCGTTTATGGAGGGCAATGGTCGCACCACTCGGATTTGGCTTGATATGATTCTCAAAAAACGGCTCGGAAAGGTGGTCGATTGGCAGCAGGTGGATAAGGATTCCTATTTGCAGGCTATGGAGCGCAGCCCGATCAACGATCTCGAACTGCGCGTGTTGCTCTTGCCTGCCTTGACCGATCGGGTGGATGATCGGGAGGTGATCTTCAAGGGTATCACCCAATCATACTACTACGAGGGTTACGAACCGAGAACCAAAGAATAGCAAGGCTACACACAAAAAGAGCGACCGCCGTTGAGGTAGTCGCTCTTTTTGATTGAGAATCGTGCCGGATGTGCATCGGCTTACGTGCGTGCGCACGTGTGCGATTGTGTTTTTGTTCGGCATCGTTTTGCACTCCTAACAGCCTGACGAATAGAGCCCTTGCGGATGCCTTCAAAATATTTCGATAATTGCATAGCACTCCAGTCGATATAGCACTCACAATCCCGATCATCTCGGATTTCTTGGCTGGTGGTTCTTTCGGGCGGTTTCATCGTCTTTTTTATAGTGTAGTCTTTGTAGTCTTTGACGCTTGTTTAATGCTTGATTTCCGGTCGCCTTACGCGCACGTGCGCACGCGCGTTTGACTGTTCGGATTGTTCGTTTTTATTTGTCCGGTTCAGCATCTTCCACGCTTATATATTGAACACCCGGTACATCCTCCGGGAAATGCAACCGTGAATTTTGATTCATTTTCGAAACACAATCCGTAAATAGGCGATCATTGGCGTATTTTGCGGCGATTGCATAGACCTCTTTTTCGAGATCGGTTGCATCATCACATCCGGCTATCCAGTGCAAAATAAAGTTCATCATTATCACGCGCTGGTTATAGTCTGTTTTAATGGTTTTGTTGTCGCATATAACCGAAAAGCACAACGATGCAATGTTCGCTCCCTCGATATTAGCCCCGAATAACATAGCCCCAAACATATCCGTGTGTTTGAGATTTGCGTTTTTGAAAATACAATCACGCAAACAGGCATCCTTTAGGACAGCCGATTGCAGGTTGGCATTCGTAAAGTTTCCTCCATCGATAGTGCAATTCGAAAAATCCGCACCACGCAGATCGCACCCCGTGAAATCCGGCCCTTTTAGCGATATTCCGCTGAAATTAGCGCCTCGAAGATCTGAGCCGCAAAACTGTGGAGTTTCCACCTCTCGCCCCGACATTTGCCCCCTGAAATCCGCATTTGATAGATTGCTTTCTGCAAATACTACGTTATCGAGCATAGCAGCACGAAAACACCCGCCCGATAAATTAACCCGCCTGAATGCGACTTTTTTAAGGTCGGATTCGCCAAAGTTTGCGCACTGGATAGACGCATTGGAAAACTCCGAGCCATACAGTTTTACACCGTGCAAATCTATATTGCGGATTTCCGCTCCGTCGAATTTCAAGTTTGACAAATCGACAGCACCCGAACCGAGTGCGTTTATCTGCTCCTCAAGATAGGTTTTTAAGTTGAGGCCCTTTTGCATTATCGCATCTTGCGATAAAATTGTTAATGTGTTTTCAGTCATTTTTTATAGTGTTGAATTTGTTGAATCTTCCGGTATTGAATCCATTGGCTAAATAGAAAGCCACTTTCTCGGTAGTTTGGCGATCGGAACGGATGCAAAGAGCCGTACCGAACCCGAATTCGGAGGTACTCGGATAGCGTTCGTATTTGCGACCGGTATCGTCTTGCGTTATCGGTGCTTTGAACACCTCAAAATAGGTTTGCCCCTCCGGTGTGGTGCGTCGATAACAATACATCCCGTTCGCCGGATTGTGGGCAATTCGGACGAAATGATCGCCCCACTTGGTAAACTCATCGGAGAGTTCAGAGTAAAATATGCGTTTCTGCATAGAGGGTTTTAGATTAGATTGATTTTAATCGGGTTTGTGGGTACTTATGCCACTTCGAGAATTAACGCGCTTAAATCGGCTATTTCACAAGGCGATCAAAACGGCTGCGAATTAGTCGCCTCAACAGATGAACCGGAATCGTAATCGGCAAAGGTTGTCAAACTCTCATTGCAGCGAGCCAGCACCGTGGGGGTCGCCCCGTCGCGCTGCTTGGCGACGATGAATTCGGTGAGGCCGTCGGTCGAAATCGTTCCGTAGCGTCCGCCGTCGATCTCTCGGATGTCGTAGTAACTCGGACGGTACAACAGAATCACCACATCGGCGTCCTGCTCCACGCTGCCCGATTCGCGCAGGTCGGAGAGTTGAGGCGTTTTGTCGGGTCGGGTTTCTACGTTTCGGTTGAGTTGCGAGAGTAGAAACACCGGAATGTCGAGATCTTTGGCGAGAATCTTAGCGGCACGAGTGATCCGGGCGATTTCCTGCTCTCGAATGCTATTGCGGTTGCCGGTCGAGGTGTCGAGCAGACCCACATAGTCGATCATCACCATTTCGCAGCGTCCCTGCCGGTGCATCTGCTTTGCCTTTGCACACAGAGTGCGCATTGAAATGCCGGCGGTATCATCGACCCATATCGGCAGATTGGAGAGTGTAGAGGCCGCTTGTTCGATCTGTTGCCATTCGGACGAGGCGATTCGTCCCTGCCGGATATGGTCGGACGGCACGCCGCTTTCTCCGACGGTGAGGCGTTCGCATAGGCTTCGATCCGACATTTCGAGCGAGAAGATCACGACCGGTCGGTCTTCTTTGGCGGCCGCATTGGCAAAATGGAGCATTGCGGCACTCTTACCCATTCCCGGACGGCCAGCCACCACAATCAACTGGCCACCTCGCCAGCCGCCTGTCATCTGATCGAGTTTTTGTAATCCGGTGGTGATGCCGGCCGGTTGTCCCTGTGCGCTCTCTTGTTGGCGGCGTTCGATCTCTGCGAGGGTGTCGGCCATAATTTCACGCATCGAACGCGGCAGGTTGCCCGAAATAGCCCCATTGCGCAGGGTGTCGAGTTGGTTATTGCTCCACGTCAGCAATTCATCCGTATCGAAATCATTGGCGCTGGCGCGTGCCCGAAGTTCTTCAGCATAAGCGACCATTCGGCGGCGTATTTCGAGGGCTTTTAATCGCCGGGCGTGTTCTATCACCTGTACCGCGCTGCCAACACCGTTGGTCAGTTGGGCAAGATAGGCACGTTGCGACCGCAGAGCCGGAACGAGAGAAAGCGTATAGAGGTCGAACGATTCGCCAGTCTGATCGGCTCGGAGCATCTCGGCGTAGATCGTTTGGTGAATCTTGTCGCAAAATGTTTCGGGGGTAAGGATTCCCGCTACCGTATCGAATTGTTCGTGTTCGAGAATCAATGCGCCCAATACAGCGGTCTCCAGTGCGGGTGAATTAAACAAAATTATGTTTTCTTGCGGGTTCATTGTTGAGGTTGTTTGAATTGGTAAATCTGGATTGATTACGCATCCAGTTACGGGCGGAAGCTTGCCAGTCTTTCATCGGGGCTTTGCCTGATACTCTCCAGCCGTTCGAGGTGAAATAATCGAAGTAGGTTGCGGCGTTTTCGGGTGTCCCGTTGATCGTAGCAAAATAGTCGGTTACCTCATCGAGTGTGGGTGGAGAAAAAACGGATGTTTTTTTCTCTTTATTCTCTCTTTTATATTTACTTTCCTTTACTTTAATAGCGATGCTTTGCGATCCGTTTGCGATCGCATTGCGATCCGTTTGCGATTCTCTCCACCTTGCCTCATTGCCCAATCTTGCTGCTTCTGAACGTTTTGCACGCAAATCATTGAAATAAATCATTCGCCGGTTTAGGCTCTCGGAGAAGAATATTTTATCGTCTTTTACCGTGAAAAGTTGGTAATTATACACCACTGTTTTCACCTTCTCGGCGGTGGTGTTGTAACGACGTCCCAATGCCGGAATATTTGCCACCGGATAGGTGTAATCGGGCTGATCCCGGAGCGTTTCAATTAGCATCCAATAAATGCCATAGCCCTCCATTCCCAACTGTTCGATCAGCAGCACGCATTTGGGATCATCTTTGGCGTTGCTGTCGTGCGAGAAGTAGTAAACATCTTTGCTCATTGTACGCCCCCTTTCCGAATGAAATAACGTTTGTAACGACTGCCGTGCACAGCGTCACACCACTCATCGGCGATCTGTACGCCTTTGTGTCGTAAATTGCGAATGATACCACGCGGATCGCTATTATGTAATGCGATTGAGATGTCGGCCGCTGAACGGTGGATGCCGTCCAATAGCAAATTTAATACGCGGTTTTCGTGAAACCCTACTCGAATTTGATTATCTTTGCCTTCAACGGTTGAGGTTGCCCCTGCGTGCTCGCTACGAGTATCGGGGGCGATCTTCTTTTGTGCCATAACCTCAACGATCGGATTTACGAGTTACGGATTTTGCCAAACGTTGCGCGGCTTCGGCGCACCGATCATCGGGGCGCGTGGTGCGTGATTCGACCCATTCGGTCAAGTCCTTGCGGGAGAACAATAGGCGTTTACCGACTTTGCGGAAAGGAATAGAACCCTTAAAAACAAGATTGTATAGGCTGCTTTGTGTGGTTGGTGATCCCAATTCAGCGAGACATTCGAGAGCCGCCCCGACATTCAGCGTGTCGGGTTTGGGCGATTGAGGTGCTCGGTATTTGGCTAATTCGGGCAGGATTGCCTGAACTGCATCGTGTAAGATTGATTGCAGTTCGGCGGGTGTCGTTACTATTACGGAATTTGCTTCCATTTTTATGCTGTCGTTTTTTAGTTAAACATTGCCGCTGATCGGGCGGCGTCTGTCGACAACACAAAGGTGGAATGTTTTGAATAAAATAGAGCAAAACAAAAGTTGTCATTAGTTGCTGACAACCAATGACAACCAATGACAACTAAAAAAGTGATTATCTCAATATATTTTTTGTATTTTCGATGTCTTGGCGTGGTATGCTTTGGGGATTGGATATGTATTTCATTATTCCTGCATCCGAGCCTATTTCTACATTGTATTGGGTTCGTATTGCTCGATATAGAGCACTATAATTACCAGTTAATGCGTTAATATAGCTCAATTCTTGTAATGCGAAAATAATAGTTGCAATTCCTTTCCCTTTACATCCGAGGGTAATACAGCGTCCGATCTTATCAATAATTTCGGCTTTGTTGTCTACTATGATGAAATCGGATAATTGTTCTTTCTTACTTGTCTCTATTTCCCCCGGCTTCGAATCTGAAATATCGGCAGGGGTATGATTCCACTCACTCAATTCTTCAACTGCGAATTTCTCAACAGCATCAATACACATATTAAGTTCTGCAAAATAGCGTCTATCGTAATTGCCTACCGAATACATTTTGTTTCTTACCACTTTATAAACCGTTAGCAACAGATGTACGCAAATTTCCACGCCTGCATAATAATCGTTGTTTTTGGTTATAGTATGTTCGGGGGGATCGACCATACTCAATCGGTATAAAATGCTTTTTTGTTTATCCAAATGATGCAATCGTATATCCTCGCAAAGCCGATCATAAATCTGATTTAATTCGGCTGCGGATTCGATATCAATTTCTTCTATTACGTCTAATAACACATCTGACGAAATACCCTTGTCAGCATAAAATGTTTTTTTATAATAGGCAACCGCATCTACATCTGATTGATTAAATGCGTGTTTAGCACGTCGCAGCATAAAGCAACATTCATCAATCGTTGAAATTAGAACACCACCATTGAAACGTTCATCTCTTTCCATACCCCTCTAAAATTTAGTCAATAATTCTGCATTCTTCTGCCGTTCTTCTCGCTCGAAACTGGCCAAATAGTTCTCCGTGGTTTTCAAATCCTGATGCCCCAGCGATTCGGAGATGTATGCGATGTTTGCCCCGGCACGTTTCAGCACCGTAGCGAACGAGTGCCGTGCCGTGTAGGTCGAAATACGACCGATGCCCAACTGTTCACCGATCATCTTTAATTTCACATTGATTGCCCCGGCTGCCGTTAGTGTTTTCGCCTTACGTTGAAACGCATCTTCGGTGCCGTCGAGAATCGGGAATATAAAGTTGTCAGAGCGTTTCGGATTACCCCAACGGTCGATGATCTGTTGCATCTGCTCGGTAACGATCGCCCGAATCTCTTTTCGTGTCTTGGTGGTGCGCTCGGTCTTTTGCCGAACGAAACAGATTTCGCCGTTTACGATGTCCCGATACCTCAACTTCACGAAGTCCGCTACATTGATGCCGTTGCACAAGTAGAGGAACAGCCAGTAATCCCGCTGTCGGATTGTGTGCTCGTTGTTATCATCGAACCGGGCGATCTGTCCTATCTGCTCCAGCGTCAAAGCCATTTTGCGACCCTCTCCGGCTTGAATCTCATAACGTCCCCGACCGAACGGGTATTGGCTCTCTTTGATCGTCCCAGCGTGCAAAGCATCGTTGAGGATCGCCCGAAGGTGTCGCATATGAATCCCGATCGTTGTTTGGCTTTTTTCCTCACTATGTAAAAAACGGTCGTACTTACGCACCCAATCTTCCGTAACCTTATCGAGCGGAATACTTGTACCGGCATATCGTTCTATGCCTTTCAACGCAACCCCGTAAGCCATTAACGTGCCTACTCGTTCCTGCCGCCTCAACGCTTCGATCTTTGTCCGAAACGCCGTGTTCAGCGTATCAGAGGCACCGGCTTTCAGTCGCTTATCGAGCATCTCAAACGAGAAGCCGCCCGATGCAGCCAGTTCCTCGACATTTTTACGCACAATCTGGAAACTGCTTTCGATGTCTTTGCGCACAGCGGAGAGGCTTCGGGCTTTGGTGGTCGGAAGTGAATTCCATTCCGATACGGTCATATCCTTACCCGTTGGGTAATACTTCCGAACACGTGCATACGTTACCCGAATACGAACGGGGTATGTTTCGTTCAGTTTGGGGTGTCCCGTATCGATCATTGCCGCCACCGTGATCCCGTCTTTTGAGTAGTTAAAATTCATAATTCGCACCTTTTTGCCAAAATTTAGACACAGATGTCCCAAATTCGGCGTTGTATCGTTGTGTGCCGGTACATTTCGGGTACACAACTTAAACACAAAGGTAAGAATTATATTAAAATAAACAAAACAGAATTAAAATAAAAATACTATATTTGTCGCTGAATAACAATGATTTGTAAGTGTATTCTAAAAAATGCCAAAACTGGCAAAAACACTATTTTTAGGACTGAAAATCCTTGTGTCCCCGGTTCGATTCCTGGTGGTACCACTTCAAAGAGATGCAAAATCTCACAAAACCCTGAAATTCAATGAGTTTCAGGGATTTTTATTTCCCCGAAAAACGCAAAAAACCACACTTTTGGGCAGGGTGGACATTTAGGGTGATGAAATCATTGCAAAGATTTGATTTTCATAA
>CAZHEY010000044.1:0-14425 GCA_964532025.1 uncultured Alistipes sp.
ACAGTCTCTTCTCGAAGCGGAAGTGCAACAGTTACAAACTCGTTTTGAACGCATACAAAGTATAATTAAACTTTACCATGCGTTGGGAGGAGGAATGTAACTTTACAAGAATTATAACCTAATACTGAACCATGTTGTGTAATTTTTATATTTCAGTCGTCATAAACTTATAAATAAGTAATTTAGTATGCAAAAACAAATTAAAAAGTCTTCTCTTTTTTTGAAGAGAAGCAACACCTGACACACTTCGCTACCGAACAGGATGTAGCAGAAGAATTGTTTGAGTTACTCTTAGAAGCGAGAGAACTCTATCTTCAGGATGTGATTTTGAATGGCAAGCGGTATGACCGCTATGTGGATGACTTCATCAACAGTCATCGGTATATCAACTGCAACAGTGCAATTTGCCGAAACTGCCACGAGATGAACATCCACATCGTCAAGGGACTGCTGAACGAATGCGCCCACCTTATCCAGCCTCTTTTTGAGGCATCCGACTTCTCCTTTGAGAAATGTATGGAATTGCAAAGGAAGTATGACCGCTCGGAACCGTTGCCGCCATACAGTTGGCACGGAGCAAGGGGGCTTTTGTGTATGGCATCTGCAACGTCGTGGGTGCCTCTATCCCAAGAAATACGGATTCCGGGACATACATCCATGTAGGACCTGAGATAGGTGTGGCTTCTACCAAGGCTTTTACAGGACAGGTAACGGTGCTGATGCTGCTTGCCCTCTGCGTGGGACAGATGCGTGGTACTGTGGATGATGCAACCGTAGAGAGGATTGTCCGGGAGTTGAAGAACATGCCCCTATATATAAAAGATGTGTTGGGACTTGCTGACAAAATCAAGAACTTGTCGAAGATATACACCTATGCCCGCAACTTCCTTTATCTCGGTCGTGGGTACAACTACCCCACCGCCCTTGAAGGTGCGTTGAAGCTGAAAGAAATATCCTATATCCATGCGGAGGGTTATCCTGCTGCGGAAATGAAGTTATTGATTTATACTGTTTGATTTTTTAGATAGACACATCAATCAGACAGGTGTATTCTGCACAGTTTCCGGGCAAAGTACGAGCATCGTTGTGTCGATAAAAGCCTTCTGTTTCAAAATCTACACTGACTGGGTGACCCTCTGTTGTTTTTAGAAAGTCCTTTATTTGATTTTCTTCTTCATCACTAAGACCCGTGTAGTCATCGTTGATAAGTGCACAAGCCCAATAGACAGGAAGAAGATATGTTATAGGAGTTGCCATAGTTTATTCAGTTAGAATGTAAAACCGACGAAAACCACAAAATCCCCTTTACGTAGAACCTCGTGATTTACATCTTCAAACTTATAGGTACTGTACTTCTTGGCTTCTGGGATATATTCACCACGAACCCAGACAGGGGAAGTCTCACAATCTCTCAGGCGAAAGAACTCGCCCTTTTTGAGCTGACGGATTGTAGCTGTATCAGCTTTGTCATCAGTACGCATACACTTCCTGATATTCAGATTCGTATATCTCGAAGTTGTAAAGGTTCTCTTCATCACTGGCAAGGTTCTGCCAATGGTCGCAGACGAACGATAGAATCACATCCAAGCAGGCGTTTGTTTGCTGTTGGAGTAATTCAATCGCTCGGTCTTTCCACTCGCCACTTTCGGCAAGTTTTAATAATTGTTTCTCGCTCATATCGTTAATATTTAGTTTGTTATGACTTATGTGTCGAGAACAAAATCATCCTCATGCACTTCTATTATTTTACCGCTATCACATATCTCTGCCGTCCAGCAGTAGCCTTCTTTGCAAATAAGACGGATAGTCCTGTACCCACAATAAGGGAGCAGGAGGGTTGCATATTTACCTTCCATAAACTTTGGTTTTTATTGTCAATTAATATTTCAGTTGATTGTATGCCGACTTATTGATTTGGCTTCTTAAATTCGTAAAAATAAATCTCTTCATTGGGGTGTTCTTCGTTGTATTGTTCAAGCAATTGATTTAGTTGTTCAACACTCTCAATCTTATCCGTTCCGATTTCCGTTGCAATGTATTCAAGCAACTCTTCATCGTCATTGAAATATTCCGAATGACCCTCTGCATGATAGACGTAGTATTTCTCGGGGAAGTATTCGCCAGTTGTGTCGCTATTGACATAGTAGCCTACTCCGCCCTCTTCAGCGATGTAATAATATTCTATGCTGGGATAGTTCTTGCAGACAAAATCCCATACTTCCGGCAAATCACCCCAAGCGGTCATTGTAGAGAGTTGTAGCATATTTTCTCCACACAATTCCATATAATCAATCTCTCCACGACAATAGATTTTATCCCAGTCGCCTCCGAAGTGATTGACTACACAGCCCAGAAATAATTTACCAAAACCATTCTTGACAAGAGGTTCAGGCATATCTTCCAATTCCTTCAGTTTTTTGTATAAGTCGGCAATTTCGTCAACATGACCGACAAATTTATAATCTGTATTGCACCAGTTTGGCATAGTTATTTATTTTTTGATTGTTACTTATATTCAGGATTAGCCCATCAAAGGTTCTGAAAGTTTATTCTCCCTTTATTTTTTTTGTGGTTTCTGTTTGCCGACGCAAGTGTATTCCACCGTGCTATAATCCTTTCGTCTAGAGTTCTTCCTCTTTGTTGTGGCTTTAGGTATATCGAAATCGTACGCAAGGGCATACTCTTCGTACAGGGCGATAAAATCTTCCCTTGTGGACTCTGGAAAATTTGTCTGGTAAGCATCCCACATATCATCGGCCGTGTAGTCCGGATGTTCCATCATCATTTCAAGAAACTCATCTTCCACAAAGCCATTGTCTCCGTAATAATATTCGTATGGAAGCTCCTTAAACTCGTGTGGATAGACATCTGTGCAATGTTCGATGATATGCTGCACAAAGTCGAGGCAATTCCGCAGGTCGTTCTTTATGGTAAACTCGGTATCGGAATGTGGCTCGTAATATCCGCAACTGAGATTGATGCAACTGATTGCAAGTCCTCTTTCACGAAGCACTTCAATGTCTGTCATCAGGCCTTCGGTTTGTTTGTACCCGAATCGCTCAAATTGAGTATCGGATAGAAACTTTTCACTACACAAACTCGTCCATGAAATCTCTGTGATAAGGTCGTCATATCCACGCCTGTCTGGTTCGATAACGAACCGACAATCTTCAAAAAAGGAGAGGTCGGCTGCACTACTTCCTACACAACCGACCTCTTCTCCAACAAAGAAGGCAACTTTCAATACTTCGTTTTTCATCAGGCTTTTCAAGGCGATCCATATACCGTTCTTGTCGTCAGCCCCCAATCCTTCCTGTCGGCGGTTGGATGATGAATAGCCGAAGATTATATCAGATGTTTCGATAGCACGAAAATCCTTGCTGTGTATTCTCTGCACCTGATCGAGGTGAGCAACAATGCACGGGTATGTCTCCGATTTGCCTTTGGTGATGTAGATGTTACCGAGTTTATCAAAGCGAATATTAGTATTAGGACTATTGTCGGCTATATATCGCTTGATAAATTTCCGAATATGTTTTTCCTGCCCGCTTTTAGCGTGTATAGCGTATAATTGTTTGAGTAATTCCATTTAATTTATGTATAATGATTAATATTTAAGCAGCTTGTGTATTCTCTGTTTTTTGAATCAGGCACATTCCATACGGAAGTCGGGATTCAGGGTCAATGGCATCGTAGGCAATGCCGTCAAAACAATGAAAATCACCCTCTTCTATCTGTGTGTCGAGCGAACTGGTGCTAATGCTGCTTTCAACGTAACGAGATATTCCGCACTCCCAACGCATATAGGTTGTAATGTCATCCTCATCCTCAAAGTATTCTTCGTCATAGTCGGAGTAAGTCCAATTGTTTTCCTTGTATTCCGTCTCTGCTTTTTCCATGCAATCCTCGCAGCAATAATCTTCTTCTGTCAGTTCCGAATAGTGGTTATACTCCGACAGAAAGTATTCCTCACAACGGTTGCAACAATAGACATCATCTTCGTGATAGTACTCTTGTTCACTCTCCACCCAACGGAAATCTTCCAAATTGTCGCTGTCGCAAGAATACTCACGCCCGTTACGATAAACACGAGTTACTTCATCGCAGTACTCTTCGTGATAATCATCATATACACGATCCTCATCATCTCCCTCTATTTCGCCATTGGTAGTTGCAAGATCAATATCTCCCTCTCCGAAGTTCGTGGCAATTCTTTCATCCATATCATAACTCTTGAAGCTGTCCTGATAGGAAAGCGTATCGCCATAGTCGAGATTACATTCGATGGAGAATTGGTGATTACTAAGTGAATTCCCTTCGTTATCCACAAACGCACGAGAATCCGAGCAACCTGCCCCCACACTTTTATACCCGTCAATATGACCACCTTTTATTAGGGCATCCACAAGGGCACGTTTGAGTATGTCGTTGCAACCGGTTGAGTACTGCCGCTCGGCAAGTCTCCAGGCCTTATTATCTTGGTCGGTTACTTTGTTGTAGATAATGCACCGAGCAATTATTTTCCCATCCTCATTTTCAAGGTAGGCGGCAGAGGCGTCAACAGCATTACTATAAAAGCCGTGATAGTATCTATTTACCATACAACTGGAAAAGTCACCTTCGCAATGTGATGAATCATAGATGCGACTGAACTCCTGATTGACGAAGAGTTTGTTTTTCGGTAGTTGGCTCATCGTATAAGACTGCCACTCTTGTGTCATTTCCTCGCAGAGATATGTAACAACCTGAGGAGGTAGAGTCTGCCCAAATAGTGTTTCGAGAATGAGTTTGCGGTAAAACTTGCCGATTTTCATCTTGAAAACCCGCCCATTCTGGGCATTGACATAACGTATGGCACTAAAATCGCCATCCTCACACAATCCGTTGCTCTCATCAGTGCAGAAGAAGGCACTACGATATATGTTGTCGCGGATAACTACATTGTGAGGTAGATTACTCCCCGAACGACATATCTCGACATTCATACTTTGTTTCAGCTCAGCCATACTCGATATATGGAGCAGATGATAATCTCCCGAGACGATGGCATTATGAAGCAATAACTTATCTTTGATGTAGGAGAGTAGAATTTTATTCTTACGGCTTTTCTCTCCATTGCCGTGATGTTGGATTCCGAACAGCTCCTTGAACTCCTCGAAATTGCGGAATTTGTAGTAAAGCATAATATAATTCTGATTTTTTAGATTGGTGTAAAGAAAAAGAGCATAAGACTTTTGCCAAATGCTCTTTAGTTCTAAGTTGATTCAGGAAAAGTCCTGCAAATTACGAACGTGTAAGGTAGGTACTATGCTGCTGGAGTCGGAGGTAATGGCCGCCATTTATCACGGAGAAAACGCACATTGTAAGCTCGTTGCAGCACATTGTTTTTGAAACTGCACACCGCAACAGTATTACGGTTATCTCGTAATTCACCATTATCTTTCAGTAACTGGAGTGTACTCTTGCAGGATTTGAAATTTTTAAAGCGACCAAAACTTTTGGTTCCTTTGACATCGTGTAATTCTATCATAATGATGGTATATTTAAATTATTGAAAATTACATTAAGCGTTTGAGGAAAACCCACGCAGATTCCCCGAATTTTCGGCAGATATAACTCTGCAAGGGTTCGTGGGCACTACCGCCATAACCACGGCTTTTTATCAGGTACTTCACAAACTTGTCGGTGAGAAATACCAGTTTCCCAGATTTGTTACTGGTTTGCCTATCAAAAAATGGCGAGATGCACATCTTGAAATGCACGGTAAAGTTCTGAGAGACATCGGCAAAAGATATTAATTTATACATATTATCGGCACGTTATAATTTATAATCGGGGCATATCACGGGCATAAATCGCCCACAAATAATGTCAACGTAACACATTAGTGCATACGTGTGGCACATAAAAAACAATGCAGATAGCGACTCTATAAAAGAGCCGACTACCTGCATCTACCCAAACCACTAAACCGTTTTTCTGCAATTATGCAGCGGCTTGAGCCATCTGTGGTTGCTTGGTCGCTTTTTGGGTTTTTGTTTCTGTTTCAGCCACTTTTGTGGCGGGTTTCTCAGCCTCTTTTTGCAATTCCACACGGAACCCCAAAGCGTCAAAACTTGCCTTTGTAGCGGCGTGAATTGCCTTTTTGTAGTCCCTTGCAGTACGTTCCAAATCCTTTTTAGTCGGAACAAGACCGATTTTTTGCCACACGGATTGCTCAAGGTCAAAGTGCTTTACTGTTTCGCCCTTGTTGGTTTTGAAGATAACAGCGGCTGGAGTAGAGGCACGGAGTTTTGAGCGGATGCCGTCATTGTCTTCACGCAATGATGTTTCTTTGACTTTCACGTCCCAAAATGTCTGCACAACGTTTTTCCACACACGGAAAATCTCGTTTTCGCTTTTGTCGGTCGCTTCATAGTCAGCCCCGAAAAAATGTTGTGCAGTTTGTGTTTCAACGCCCTCTTTGTTGGTTGATTTGTACACCAAAACTACACCTGCAAAATTTGATTTCAAATTTGCGAATTGTTCTGCATTTAACTTACAAGTTGCCATAATCTTTTAATTTTTAGATTGTTAATGAATTGTTTGAACCTATGCAAAAGTGCATATTGTGGGCAGGTGGGGAATCGAACCCCACGTTTCGCCAGAGTATAGCAAAACACGGTAACCTTACCGTCAGCCCATAAAAAATGCACGCAATCCTTTTCACCTGACTGCGTGCAATTTTTTTCAATATGCCTCACTCACTAAAACGTGCCACATAGTTTGCTCCACAAAAAAAAGCGTTATATTTGCACTATTGACAAAGCAAATACATACTATTTTGCATCGTGGCAAACCCTTTGGTACTCCAATTTCGCAAAGGCGTTTCTTTGGCACGTCTCGCACCTTTTCCAGTGCGACAGCTAACAGTAAGGCGGTGGGCGGCTGGTGATTATGGGCATAACATTGGCAATGCTCTTTTCTCAAGCTCCGTGTAGGCTGTTTTTCCTACTATCGTGAATTTTACTTCCTGCTACAACTGGGCAGACTTATGGCACTATTTTTTCACGTCCTTATTCCCTAAAACTCACGCTCCCAAATTATTGCGTTTTGTTTAGGCGGTCAAAGTACACGTACTTTTGCCGTTCCGTAACACTACATTGGTTTGTAGGCTGGAGGGGTGTGGTTGTTTGACACCTCAATTAAGCGTTCCAATACGCTCCAGTGAATTTTTTGTTATACAGTCAAAAAATTGCTTTCGCTCTAAAATAACGTTTCGGGTTGTTCTACTCTTTGGCTTTTCTGTTTCGTTTCTAAAACTGTTTTTTAATTTGATTTTTAATATTGTTTTTTGTTTGTCGTTCGGCTTGTTTCGTTTGCCGTTGGACTTGATTAAGTATAACACCGTTTTTTCAATCTCCAAACTTTTTTGAAAATATTTTTTTGTGGGTGTGGTCAAAAAGCCTCTAAAATAGACTTGAACACATACACGCGCGAGGGAGAGGCTGTAAATGTTTGAATATCAATCAAAAAGAAAAAAGATTATTTTTTTGAAAAATATTTTTTATTCTGTTTTTGCGTTTTGGGTGTGAATGTACGTTTGTATTAAATTGAAACCACATTATAACATATTGATATATAGATAGTTATAAACTGAACAAATAAGTAACTTCAAAAGAATAATATTTTTTTACTTTCAAATTGAAACTAAAAACAGAATATACAGACCAAAACGGTTTACTTTGCCTATAAGTAAACCACTTAACTAACTGAAATCCAACGGTGTGATAAAATTAAAAAGATTGGGGAGGGTGTGCCTGCCAGTGCGAGGTACATACGTGAGATAAGGGGAATTTTTCAAGTCTCGTTTTTGTATTTACTTACTTATTGTAAGTAAGCAAACTGCACACGAAGGCTCTTACTTCTCAGACGCATAATGGCAGAAGTTGCCTATACAGAGAATTAGCCTTATTTTCTCTATGTATAAGTGAAGTTGATGCATATTTGATAACAACCAAATCTACAATAGATTAATGGGCAGACAATTTGCATTCTGTCCACTGTATATTGTAAACGGCTGTTTGAGACTGATTGGGTGTATATATTGATAATGATGATTTTCTGCGTGACCTATTTTTCCGACTTTTTTGATAAATTCGTAGAATTTTTAATAGAAGGGAAAAGCGAGATGAAAATATTCACCTCGCTTCGTAGTTTTATTCAATTTCTTGTCCCGATTCTTCGGGTGTGCCCGGCTCTTCGACTGATGGCACCAGACCTGATGACTCTTTGTAAATGGGCTTGGAATGATTGCCGTGATTTCCCACATCGTGCTGGGGTGCATCGCTATGGTTGGTGAATGGTGGTATCACAAGATAACGCTCCACCCAGTCTCGATACTTCCACGCAGAGATTTCTCGGAACCACACCTCGTAGTCTATCCAGTAGGCTTGAAGCATATTGGTGGTTTGTGGCATATCGAAGTAGGTCAAGTTGCAGCGTTCGTTAAGTGCAGGCTCTCTATTCTTGGCATCTTGAATAGCAACATTGATGCGTTGGAATACCTCGAATGGTTCACACTCTTTATCTGGGTCGCTGTTATTCAGGTTGTTTAAGATGAATCTTACACGCATTGTTGCTCTACCTTCACCGATACGCTGTTGTTGTACCAGATAGCGAACATTGACAAAGTGGACGAAGATTGCAGGGAAAGCAACCTCCATTTCTAAGTTAGTATCACGGATAATGCGTAGGTATTGACCATTGTCGATGGCTATGGTTTTGAAAAACGGCGAAGAGGTTGGATCTTCTGGATTTTCACGGATTGTAAGCAATGCTCTTTTTACGGCATAGTACATCTCGGCAAAGGGATTCTTTGTCACCTCCTCAGGTATGGAGACTTTGGGCGTTTTGTTTGAAGCAGGAGTCGTTGCTGTGTCAGGTTGTTTCTTATCTTTTATCATGTGTGAGGAAATCCTTTGAATATTGTTGGTATTAATACTGAGTTTATATGTTCCAATACTTTGGGACTGTGTCCGATAAACTGCCGATGCACGGGACGATGAGATGAGTATTGATTGACGGTGTACAATCCGAATTTAGGGTCAGTGTTATGCACTGCTGCATAGTTCTGGTAGCGACCTCGTTTCTTACCACGTTTGCCTTTTATCGGCACACTCTTCTCATCCGTCCAAATGTCATAACCGTAACGACGGCGGTAATCCCGTTTGCCGAATGCACTGTATGAACCTAACTTGTTCGTTTCGCCCTTTATTTTGCTTTTCAATTCCTCCCTGTCAATCATAATCGGATGGGTAAATTTCTTTCCCCATTTCGACTCACGGGGAGCCCACTTTGTTCCGCTTCCGTAGAACCCGCCTTGGTTGAATGATTCTCGAAAGCAACTCAGAGCATATTCACCTGCCTCTGTCGCAAAATCCTCGGCGTTCTTTGCCAATATGCTGTGCCACTGTTTTGACCTTATATCCTTGGCCCAAAGGTTACAGAACTGGTCTAATGTGAGTTTGTTCATACAATACCGAATTTTTGTTTGATGCGTAGTTTGATAGCCTCGACTTCTGTGGGTAATGGATACTGAAAATATGAGTGTGAGAGAGAAAATATCCGTCCACCCGTTGCCAGACTCTCTGTAAAAATTGGATTAACGCTGCCTTTGAAGTCAGGTCTTAGGATAGAGCCCCAAACAGAACCGTAACCATCAGACGTTAGATAGCAACGACAAGCCCATTCGATAGGCGGTATCAGTTCAGGTGGAAACTCACTTTTCAGGTATGATACCCCATCGAACGATTGGTGCCACGCTCGAACACGCTCATCATTCTGGGTGTTGAACGTAACGATGCTGTCCATTGAAACTCCCATCCACCAAGCCGCTATGGTTGCCGAGTGAAGCACCTGACCATTCTCTACCTCTGCATAAATCTCATTATACTTTTGGCATACTTGTTCGTATGTTTCCATCTCTGCCAGACTCAATGTTTCCGGCAGTTCTTGCATCATAGCCACCTCTTCGGCTACCGCAAAATCCACTAAGTTGTCAATGGCGGCGACTAAGGTATTACGTTCCAACTCTTCTCGTTCGGTGAGACTAATATTTTTACTTTGCAAAATCTCTAATGCACGGTCAAAGTCAATGCGTAGCCCGTCAAGTACTCTGTCTATCAAAAAAGAGGCACGTAGCGATATGATATCATCGAACACCTCTAATTGTTCGGCACTATTTTCAGCGTTATAGACCATACGGCGAAAGGCATCGAGGATAAGCAAATACTCCTCGTGCCCTTTGTCATTTTGTTGTATCTCTACTTTTTCTGCCATCGGATTACTGTTTTAAGAAATTAGCAATCTGACTACCTCTGGAATGTCCGTAGCGACGGTAGTACTCCTCATCACTCATCACACGGCGGTCATTTGTTGTACCGTCTTTAATGTTAGATTCAGCTCCTACACCAGAACCCATAGGCGTGGCGTTGAGCTGTTTACCTACGTTGATTCCAAATTCTTTCTCAATCTCATCGGCTGATACCTCGTACTTGTCGGTAATCAGTTGGTAGAGTTTGATGCGGTCTTCATTGTTCATCTCGATGCGGTTGGAATATTTGAACTCCAAGCCTTCGGGTACATAATCCATTGCTACCAGACGAGGCATCACCTCCTCGTTCATAATATTCTCGATGTAGCGACGATATACCTCAATACGTTCCCTGAATATGTCCTGATGTGCTTTGGTGGAACCAACGTAAGATTGGGTGGCTCCCGCCATTGATTCACTTCCCAGAATCAGATTGGAGACCTCTCGGTTTACAAACTCGATGAGCGAGGTGTATATCTTCTCGGAGTTCGACATGGTAAAGGTCTTGATATCCACCTCGTCCTCGATACCGGTAATCACCACCTTGTTCTGTGCAGCGTTGGCTATATCATTGGCAAGGCGTTTACGGTCTGCATTGCTTTCGCTGACTGTTTTTCCGTGAATAATAGGTTGCCCGTAGGTATGTGAAAAGTTCACGTAGTTGGCAACGGTAAATTTCTTTGCAAGTATCAGCGGAGTGGTCGCCGAGAAAAGTCCGATACCGCCCGAATTAACCAACACATAGTTTGAGCGATATGCCTTAGAAGCAACATTCCAGTTTGGGAGCCAGATACCTTGACGTTTGACCACGGTATTTTGATCGGGTAATACGTTACGCCGCTCGATAAGATTGACCTCTGCCAACTTCCCTGTCTTAGCGTCTATGTGTGGCATAATTTCTATCAAGGAAAATCCGTAGAGCTTGGATTCCACGATTCCCCTGATGATTTTATCGAACTGGGAGCCTTGTACCTTCTGTGTGTGTTGGATATCCTTGACGTACTTGCCTTTGTTGTTCATTCGGGCGAGCATATAACGGTCGCCTAAAATCTGACTTTCAAGGGTCTCTATAACAGCTCTGATATGAGCGTCCTGTTCCAAACAAGCCTCGTATAGGTCTATCAACCGGGAGCGGTCATCAAGGATTGTCCCAAACGTAATATCCTGCCGAACGGATTTGTATCGGTTGTTGCGTTCGATCTCACGAACATATTCCGTGATGGTCTTTTTACTGGTGCGAAATATACTCTCTAAAAGCTCTCCATTGAACGAGTTTTGGGCTGTAACTACCTGCATATACTGGATTTTACAATAGAATAGCCCTCCCCACGAAAAAAAGTTGATAATAAAATCAGAATATCCAGACTAAGATAGTAATAATCATCAAGTTGCCAATTACTTAATTAACATTTGCCTTACACTAAATCGCACCATAATCCCCCGAAGACGCTTATATAACTATCTGTATAACAGTTGTTTAAGTCGATTAAAACGGTATTTTTAGCACTGTTTTGACTATCTTTGCAGCATATTTTTTAACCGTAAAAACAAATATGGATATGAATGAAACTTAAAATTCTGACTCCCTACACTTTAAAGTATAGGGAATTTCCGGAATTGCTGTTTGGGAAGTCCGTCAATGGTATTGTATACTTTGATGCCACCCTTTATGTTACGCAGAAAGGAGACTCACAAAAGCATTCGCCAGTAGATTTCATTCGCAAGTTTTCACACTGGTTTGATAGTGTGAAAATGGCTTATGAGATACCTGACAATGAGGTTGTGATAACGGATGAGGCAACCGGGCACGTATTAATTGACGAATCACTGGCTTTACTTTTTGTGGCATATATTGATCCTGGTTTTGGGGTTTATATGCTGGAACGAGTTTCAGAGATGCTTCTTGACGGTGTAACACTTTCGGACACCCGGATTATGCAAATAGTCAGAGAAAGATTAACGAAAGAAACATTGTCAAATTTAATTGAAGAATTATGAGAAGAAGTGTATTTCACAAACCCAAGCCGGTTTTAATTTTTAATGGAGCTTACGTGCTGGTTGGCATTACACGCTCCATTCGCAGTGCCTCTGAAATATCTGGAGGCAACCCACAAGCTATCTCGTTTGCCTGTACAGGGCGAGCGATTTCTGCGGGTAATTTTTATTATCGTCATATCCATCCCGACATTGAGATAGAAATTGCCGATTTGGACACCCTCAAGTTGCAGGATTATGACAAGATGTGCAAAAATGAGCGTCGATACCATTCTGTCAGAGAGATGGCCCGACGCAGAAAGATAGCCGAGGACAAACGTAAAAACAATCAAAACGAAGAAGCTGATGGAGCAGAATAACAACAAATTAGGCGTTGTTAGATTTGAAAGAACGCCTATTCGCCTAATATACGATGACAACAAATCTGTACAGTGGATTTGTTTGAATGACTTGTTGAAAGCACTCGACCGCACGAGTATGATGGATAAAGGTTCTGCAATGCGAATTTGCAGAACTTCCTTGCGCATTCCCTTTAAGGACGGCGGACGTAACCGTTGGGGTGTGAAACCATACGATGTGCATAACCTGCTACGAACCATTCGCCCCGAAAATGCTTTGGTAGGTAGAACGTGCGACAGATTGCAGGAGTGGGTAAATGCTCTGCCTTGTGGTACACCACAATCCAATAGATCCTCCTTGCTTGCCCCTGTTGGTGAGCCCATAGTATTTACCTATCAAGACAAATTTCCCAACACGTTCAAGGCTGACAGTGGGCGAATCTATGTCAATGCTACCCAGATGGCCAAGAGTTTTGACAAGTTACCTTCCACTTGGCTTACGCTATCCTCTACAACAGAATTTCGGTCATCGCTTGTGCGTGACGGTAAATCGCTATCAATGGAGAATCAGGTAATGACTACACGAGGTCACTATGGTGCTACGTGGATTGAAGAGCCTCTGGCAATGGAGTTTGCCCGTTGGCTCTCACCCGAATTTTCCGATTGGTGCAATGAACGAATCAAGGAGTTGGCGACAAAGGGCTATGTGTCGATGGGGTCACATAAACCTAAATCTCGATACGCTTTTGGCGAACCGACCGGAAACATGCCCGTTCCTCAGAATTTCGAGGAGGCATTGGAGTTAGCCTTGGAACAAGCTCGTAAGATTCGGGAAGACCAACCCAAAGTCGAGTTCTATGAATCCTTTGTCGAGGAGCGGGATTATTTCAAAAGCTCCCGAATAGCCGATGAATTGGAAATCTCCACGGTGCAACTCCATCGCTTTTTGGCTGAGAACAACATCATTCGCTTTGAGAACTACCGTTGGGTGGTTTTGACCCAGCATCAGGCACTTCAAACCGATGTGCCGTATATGTGGGAAAAGAGCGATGGTAAGCTTTATCCGACAGGTTCGGTGAAACGATGGACTCAGGCAGGACGTGAATATATCATCGACCTGTGGCGTGAGCAACATCCTGAAATGTATCCAAAAAAGAGATAGTATGGCTGAGAATATATTGCAGAAGATTATTAGAAAGACAGGTCGTAAGCCGAGTGAGTGTAGATGTCAAGCGTGCAAGAACCAGTGTCGCACTCCGTGTCTGGGGACACCGCAGGACATTCTAAGATTGATAGAAGCCGGATACATAGAGAAGCTAAAACCAACTTATTGGTGTGTCGGTATGGTATTGGGAAAACTGGATTACTCCATTGCGATGGTTCAGGCTATTCAGACTCACGAGGGTTGGTGCATCTTTCACGAGGACGGATTGTGCCAGTTACACGACTTTGGACTTAAGCCAACCGAGGGGCGACTTTCACGCCACGATATTAAGGCGGAGAACTATGTTTTCAGCAAAGGACTGGCTTATAACGTGGCTAAAGAGTGGCTGAATAAGGAGAACTTCCTTGTTGTCCAAGAAATATTCAGTCGTTTTGGGCTGTCGGTTAAAGTTGAATTATGAAGATAAAGTGAGTGTTTCTTGTAATTTGCTGATAATGTGTGATTTGCTAAAATATCGAAAGTTCGGCAACTACCATGTATATATATTATAATACATATATACCTAATAGTAAT
>CAZHEY010000045.1:0-14356 GCA_964532025.1 uncultured Alistipes sp.
ACGATGACCTTACCCGTATCGGAGTCGTTACGCAGGAACAACTGACCCTCGGTGATGTAACCCGTATTGTCGGGAATCGCGTGGGTGATATCGCCGCCCGAAAGCGTCGTCACCGCGATGATGGTGATCGAACCGCCGTTGGGCAGCTGCACGGCCTTCTCGTAGATTTTCGCCAAGTCGGAATACAACGATCCCGGCATCGAGTCTTTCGAGGGGATCTGATCCATACGGTTCGACACGATCGCCAGCGCATCGGCATAGAGCGTCATATCGGTCAGCAGCACCAGCACCTTCTCGCCCTTGTCGACGGCGAAGTATTCGGCGGCCGTCAGTGCCATGTCCGGCACGAGCAGACGCTCCACAGGGGGATTCTCGGTCGTATTGACAAACGAAACGATGCGGTCGAGTGCACCGGCATTTTCGAATACCGCCTTGAAGTAGAGGAAGTCGTCGTTGGTGAGTCCCATGCCGCCCAGAATGATCTTGTCGGCCTTGGCACGCAGAGCCACATCGGCCATCACGGCGTTGTAGGGCTGGTCGGGGTCGGCAAAGAAGGGGATCTTCTGACCCGTCACGATCGTATTATTGAGGTCGATACCGGCAATACCCGTAGCGATCAGCTCCGAGGGCTGCAAACGCCGGAACGGATTGACCGTCGGCCCGCCGATCTCGCGCGCCTCGCCCTCGACGGCTTCACCGCCCTCGAGCGGTTCGCCATAGGCGTTGAAGAAGCGTCCGGCGAGGTTGTCCGAAACCTTCAGTTTCGGCGGCTCACCGTGGAAGATGACCTCGGAATTGGTGGCAAGACCCTCCGTACCAGCAAAAATCTGCAAGGTAACGTTCTCGCCCATAATCTTCACCACCTGCGCCAACTTGCCGCCCACGGTAGCCAGCTCGTCGTTGCCGACACCGGAGGCTTTCAGGGTTACGGTCGCCTTGGTGATGTTGTCAATTTTGGTGTATATCTTTTGAAATGCTCGTGTTGTCATGGCTTATTTTGTTTTTTCACTCACATATTGCTCGATCTGCGTGCGGTATTCCTCGAACTTCTCGGACTTCCACGCCGTGTAGTTCATCTGGCGGAAGAGGTTGATAAGTCCCTTGAAGAACTGCGAGCATGCTTCGAAATCGGCGAAAACGAACTCCTTGCGGCAGATGTCAAGCACCAGCTGGTACATCATCTTCTGGCGGTCGATCGGACAGTTGGCATCAATGTCGTCGAAGGCATCCTGCTGCAAGATCACGAAGTCGATCAACTCCGATTTCCAGAACCGCTCGTGATACTCGACCGGCACACCGTCGTCACCGAGGATGTTGATCTGGTCGTTGGCCTCCTTACCGCGCTGCACGATCGTCTTGCCGGCATAGACCTGATCGACCCACTGCTTTTCGATGTGTGAGTCGAGGTATTCGCGGATTTCGGGGTATTCGAGGTATTTCGAGTAGGACTCCAGCGGATCAATAGCCGGATAACGCTTCGAGTCGGCACGTCCCTGCGAAAGGGCATAGAAGCAACGTGCTGCCTTCTTGGTCGATTCGGTCACCGGCTCTTTGAGGTTACCGCCCGCGGGCGACACCGTACCGAGGAAGGTCACCGAGCCGGTCTGCCCATTGTAGAGCTTGACCAGTCCGGCACGCGAATAGAAGTTGGAGATGATTGCCGACAAGTCCATCGGGAAGGCATCCTGACCCGGCAACTCCTCCAGACGGTTCGACATCTCACGCAACGCCTGCGCCCAGCGTGAAGTCGAGTCGGCCATAACCAGCACCTTCAGACCCATGGCGCGGTAATATTCGCCAATGGTCATACCCGTATAGACCGACGCCTCACGCGCCGCAACGGGCATGTTCGAGGTGTTACAGATGATGATCGTTCGCTCCATGAGTTTGTGTCCCGTGCGCGGGTCAACCAGCTCGGGGAACTCCTTGAAGATCTCGACCACCTCGTTGGCACGCTCGCCACAAGCCACCATGATGATGACATCGGCATCGGCCTGTTTCGAAATGGCGTGCTGAAGCACCGTCTTACCCGCTCCGAACGGTCCGGGGATAAAGCCCGTACCGCCTTCGGCCATGGGGTTGAACGTATCGATTGCACGCACACCGGTCTCCATGACACGCGACGGACGCGGTTTCTCGGAGTAGCAGCGCACGGCCTGTTTCACCGGCCATTTCTGTACCATGGTGATCGTATGCTCGAGTCCCTCGGCATCGACCACCGTCGCCATCGTGTCGGTGACTTTGTACTTCCCGGCAGCGGCCACCGACTTCACGGTGTAGGTGTCGGTCAGGGTGAACGGAACCATGATTTTGTGCATCACCCACTGCTCTTTAACCTCACCGATCCACGATGCGGCCGAAACTTTGTCGCCCACCTTGGCCAGCGGCGTAAATTCCCATTCAGCCTCGAAATCAATCGGCTCGGTGATCGAACCGCGCGCAATGAACAAACCGTCCATTTTCTCGAGGTCATTTTGCAAACCGTCGTAGTTGCGCGACAGCAGACCCGGAGCAAGCGTTGCCTCGAGCATGTGGCCTTCGAATTCGACCTGATCGCCGATCTTCAGCCCTCGCGTACTGTCAAACACCTGCACATAGGCACTGTCGCCCACGACCTTGATGACCTCGGCCATCATTTTGGTATCCCCGGCATAAACATAGCAGATCTCGTTCTGGCCGACAGCCCCGTCAGCCTTGACGATCACGATGTTGGAGATGATACCATTTACACGTCCTTTAGTTTCCATCAGTATATTTTTATTGTTTTTTTATCAGATCTTTCCCGTCGAGATTGGCAATCAGACGGTCGAACATTTCGCGGCCGCGCACGGCATCGAGCCGTGTCCAACGTGCCACGATGTTCACACGCACCAGATAGGAGAGAATCGCATTGAGGTCGAAATAGTCGAAGGTCGCCAGTTCCGAAGATTCGTTCCAGCGGATCAGGTCGATCTTATGCTCTTTTTCCACCAAATTGGCCTCGTCGTTGACCGCCGCAATCACCGCATCGATGTAGGGCAATTCGCCGCGCAACCCAAAGTCGGCAGCCGAACTGCGCTGCAACTGGTCGACCACGTCGCCCTCACCGACCGTCACTTGGTCGATTGCACGCCCGGTCATGCGCGCCGTTACCGCCGCTGCCACGTTGCGCAGCGTGCGGTCGAAAGCCGCCCAAGCACGCAGGAAGCGGCATCCGGTTTTCTCGCATACCGCATAGTAAGCCGCAAAAAGCTCCGTTTCGAAGCGTTGCGTCGTGTCGATCTCCTCGGCATCCTCGCCTTCGGGATCGGCATAGGCACGCACCACGCCAGCCACCGCTGCGGGCAAACGCTGCGGCGACTTCAGCTCCTCGGCGAGCTCCTCCGCCGAGAGCGTTCCCAGCGGATTGAAGGCCGAGCGTCCGGCGCGCAATGCCGCCAGATTTTCACAGTCGTAGTAGCCGTAGAGCAGCCGCACCTGACGGGCATCGGCCGACGAGACCTCGGCGAGGATCTCGCCGATGATGGCCTGAGCGTCGAAGCCCTTGGTCTCGGCATCGAGCGTATACTCGCGCAGACCGGCAACTAACGAATAATAGTTGGTCGCAAACATGCCCCTTACGCCTTAAAGAGCAACTGGGAGACTTTTTCGCGCAGATACTCACTCAACAGCGCCTCGATGTCGGCATCGGCAAACGAGATGTAGTAACCGCCCTCTTTTGCACCAACCTTGAATCCGGTCTTGACCTCTTTCGAATAGCCGACCTCGATTCCCTTCGACAGCAGCTCCTGTGCCGATTTCTCGAAGGCCGCATCCAGCTTGGCACGTTCGCCTTCGGGCAACAGGGCCTTCAGCTCGACCTTACCGGCATCCGCGCCGTTCCAGTTTTTGGCTACCGCCACCAGCATCTCCCGAATAAAAGCCGGATCGACGACCGCTTCACTCACACCCGTTGCGGTTGCTTTGGCGATAATCAGCCCGGCGATCTCGCTGCGGATCTTGGCTACGGCCTGCTTTCCGGCCAGCGCGATTTCGGTCAGGGTGTTCTTCTCGACATCCTCGGCTTTGAGCTGGGCTTTTTTTACGATATCCTCCGCTTGGGCTGTCGCCTCGGCTACGATCTTCGCAGCCTGTTGCTTGGCGTCGGCCACGAGCTTCTGGGCTTCGGTACGGCCTTTCTCCAGACCCTCATCGTAGAGCTTTTGGGTCAACTGTTGAAGTTTGTTTTCCATAGTAGAATATAGTTTTGATTCTTGTTTTTCATTTTGCGCACACAAATATATAAAATATTCACAGAAAAAGGCAGTTTTCGCGAACAATTTTTCCTATTAAAGACAATATTCCGGTAAAAAAAGACGAATCTCGCAGGGATAAAAAAAAGATAGACGCTTGAGCGTCTATCTTTCGATCTTTATGTATTCGGCATAGACAATCCGCGTGTGGGGATTTGCCGAAGTGATCTCCTGCCGCAAGGACTTGGTTCCCCAGCGGAAAAAGAGAAACCGATGCGGGATGCGGTGGACGACCTGCCGCAGGGTATCGACCGAGCGGATGCGGCAGGCGACCGAGTCGCGGCGAATCACCCCCGCAAGCTCGACCCACGGATCGTTCCAACGAAACGTCCGAAGCGTGTCGCGCAGCAGAGCCGTATCACGCACAAGCAGAGCCGTATCGCGCGGCCGCACGACCACCGTATCGTAGAGCGGAACGAGTTGGTCGACGCGCGTCTCGACGGCCGTCGTTGCCCTCGCCTCCACCCGGCGCAGGCGGATACCTAACTGACGGATGCGCTCGGCATCGGTGCGATGCAGCTGCTCAAATTCGGACAGACGCAGGCGCAACACCTGCACCGAGGCGGCCTCTTCGCCAGCCCGGGTACGGTAGTGCATCTCGGAGGATGAGAGAGCCGTAATGCTTTGACGCAAACGTTGATTTTCAGCGTAGTAATGGCGGAATGCCCATACGCAGACCGCGGTGACGACCGCGGCATAGAGGAACAGATATTTTTTCATGGTGTAGCGAATTTGCAGCGAAGATAGCCCACGCGACACCGTTTCGATTTCTACAATTTACGACCTTTGGCAATCTGCTCCAACTGCCCTGCCACCCGCTCGGCAGCAAGCGACATCAACGGCTGTCCGTCGCAACGCGAAAGAGCCGTCACACCGCGGTGATCGATGTAAAACAGCTCGTCCAGACGCTTCAGCTCGGCGCGACCAAACGGCTCTTCACACAGGGTCAATCCGGCCGCCGCCACGGCACGAAGTGCCCAATCGTGTTCGGCAAACGGGGTGTCGGGGTGAAAGTAGGCGGTGTGGGCGCGCACTCCGAAAAGCGGCGCATCGTCCGCCGCACGGAAGATCCCGGCACGGTCGCAGCGGACAGCCAGATCAGCTCCCGCCCGAAGTGCCCACTGCCGAGCCAGCAACGCCACCGCCTCGCGTGCCGAGGTCGGGGCAGCCGAAAGCGGCAAGTCGTATTCGAGCGAGCAGGCCACCGGTTGCAGACTGCGAAATGCGTATCCGTCGTAGAACGAAGTCCCGGCCGAGCAGATCCGCTCCTCACCATTCGGCATCAAGCAGATACGCACGAAGGAGGAGACATCGCGCGAGTAGCCTTCGGCCGCCGAAATCGCCTCGATCGACGCTGTAAGGCGGCGGATATCGGGCGCATAGGGGCGATCGAACAGCTCACGCGACGAGGCATCGAGCAGCGCGACATGTGCCTTCACGTTGCGGGCATGCCCCCCGGCGAGGTGGACTATTTGATATAGGTAAAGCTCGGTCACAGCAAGAAGATTTTCAACAGCAGCTCACGCAGCAGCTCCCCGTCGGAAGCTCCGCCGGCGTTGAGACCTTTGCTCTTGGCATCGTATTCGCGCAGCAGCCCCAGAATCCGGAAGACCTTGCGGTTGTCCCAGTTGGCGGCGTTCTGTTTGATTTCGCCGATCACAAAAGTATTGTTCTTGCGCAAGATGCGCATCAGTTCGGTATCGGCCGGAAAGGGCTGTCCCTTATGCCGGGCGACCCAGCGCAGGTAGTTGACCACGAACAGTTCCTTGAACAGACCAAAGAGTGCAATCACGGTGACCAGCAGCGGATTATCTTTCGGGTTTCGAGCGAAGTGGTCGGCAATCATCAATGCCCGCGCACGATCGCGCACGGCAACGGCCTTACAAAGCTCGAAGTTATTATAATCTTTTGATATACCGATATTTGCCTCAATGTCGGCATCGGTAATACGCTGCGTGCCCTGCGGCATCGACACCGCCAGCTTGTTCAGCTCGTTCGAGATTTTCGAGATCTCCGTTCCGAGGTGGTCGGTGAGCATCGAGAGTGCCTTGGCGTCGATCGCAAGCCCCTTCGACTGAATGAATTGCTGCAACCATGCCGTGATTTCGTAGTCGCGCGGCCGCACCGATTCGAAGACCGCCCCGTTGGCAGCACATCCCTTATAGAAAGCCGATCGCTTATCGGCATTTTTCTCCTTGTGGCAGAGCACCAACACCGTCGTAGGCGAAGGTTTCTGGGTATAATAGGAGAGCTTTTCCAGCCCTTTGAGTTGCTGCGCCTCCTTGACGATCACCACCTGATAGCTTCCCATCATCGGCATCTGACGGCAGAGGTTAATCACCTGCCCGGCCTCGGTATCGCGGCCATAGACGGTGATCTGGTTGAACGCACGCGAAGCCTCGTCGAGGATGCCCGCCGCAAGTTGGTCGGTGAGGGTGTCGATGAAATAGCTCTCCTCGCCCATAAGTAGGTAGATCGGAGCGAATTTACGCGCCTTGATGTCGGCCGCCATGCGGTCAAAGCAGGCGACGGAATCGCGGAATTTGAGGGTGCTTTTGGCCATTTCAGACAATCTCTTTGGTGATACGCAACACGTTTTCGGTTTCGGTGGTCAGGCGGTAGCGGTCGTCGATACGGCGGCCGACCAGCCAGACGATGTCGTCGCCCGACAACAGCACAAACTGCCGCTGTTTTTCGGCGAGTGACACCTTGGCGTCGATCAGAAAATCGCTGACTTTCTTACGCCCCGTCATGCCGAACGGCACAAACCAGTCGCCCTCCTGCCAACGGCGCAGCGTGAGCGGAAATTGCAGGCGGTCGGCATCGACCTGCGCTGTATTTTCGGGCACGCCGAAGTTTTGAATGGTGTCGATATCGCAATATTCGTAGTAGAGCACCGAATTGCCACAGTAGCTGCGCAACGTACCTTGGCGAACCGTCGCGCGACAGCAATCGTCGGGGGCGATCGGAGCGATGACGATCGTTCCGCGGTCGATCGAGGCCACGCGATCGCGCGCATAGAAGCGTCGTCCGGTAGCCTCCTGCTCCAGCGCATGGCAGAGCGAATCAATCACATCGCCTTTGAATCCGTAGGCCGAGTTCAGCAACTCGTAGATCACAAAATTGCGCGGAAATGCCGGATCAATGCGGTCGAGGTGAATCGTATCAATGCCGCTCTGGGAGATGAGTGCCTCGGTGCGGATGCGCTCGATGCCGTGGTTGATGAAGAGCTGGGCATCGGTCAGCCGCCCGATATTTTTGCGCATCAGATCGGTAAACTTGGGGTTGATCTCGCGGATGCGCGGAATCAGCCCCAGCCGGATTTTGTTGCGCAGGTATTTGGTCGAACGATTCGACGAATCCTCGCGGAACGGGATGTGATTCGACACGGCGTATTCGAGAATCTCCTTGCGCGAGGCGAACATCAGCGGCCGAATGATCTTGCCGATGTGAGTCGATATTCCGGTCAGGCCGCGCAACCCCGTGCCGCGCAGCAAGTTGATGAAGAAGGTCTCGATCGAATCGTCGGCGTGGTGAGCCACAGCCACGATCGAATAGTTCTGTTCGCGGCTCAACTCATCGAACCACGCATAGCGCAAACGCCGGGCAGCCATCTCCATGGATTCGCCCGTGCGCTCCATTTCGGCCGTCGTCTCGAAGCGACGGTTGTAGCAGGCCACGCCATATTTGCGCGCCTCTGTCTCGACAAGTTCCTCGTCCTCATCGCTCTCCGCGCCACGCAGTTGGAAGTTGCAGTGCGCAACCCCCACGGAATAGCCGCTCCGGGTGAAGAGCGAGAGCATGACCATCGAATCGACACCGCCCGAGACGGTCAGCAGAATCCGATCGTCGTGCGTAGCCAGATTATTCTCCTCTATATAGCGTTGAAAAGCATCTAAAAGTGCCATAGGCAGTCTATATTATATTTACTTCGGTATCAATCGCGATGCCGAATTTTTCGCGAACTTTCGCCTGCACCCGCCCGGCAAAGTCGATCACTTCGCAGCCGGTAGCATCGCCCAAATTGATGACCACGAGTGCCTGCCGGTCGTGGATTCCGACACGGCCTGCATGGTATCCCTTCATCCCAGCGCGGTCAATCAGCCAACCGGCCGCCAGTTTGGCCAGTGCCGGATCGTGTGCCGGATAGATCGGCATGTCGGGATATTCGGACTTCAGGCGTGCGGCGGTAGCGGCATCAACCACCGGATTCTTAAAAAAGCTTCCGGCATTGCCCGTCACCGCAGGATCGGGCAATTTGGCTCGGCGAATGGAGCAGATCGCATCGCGGATGTTGCGCAGCGTCGCGCCACCGCGAGCCTCAACCTCGCGTTCTACATCGCCATAGCCCAGCTTCGGGCTCGGCGTGCGGTGCAGCACAAACTCGACCGAGGTGATGATCGTGCGGCCGCGCAGGGCGTGTTTGAAAACACTTTCGCGATACCCGAATTCGCATTGCGCCGCCTCGAGGGTCTGCATGGTGCCACTCGCCGTATCGAAAAAGCGCACTCGCACGATCGCATCTTTGGCCTCACAGCCGTATGCGCCGATATTCTGCACGGGGGCAGCCCCGACCTTGCCGGGGATCAGCGAGAGGTTCTCGATGCCCCAGAGATCATGCGCCACGGCCCACTCGACCAGATCGTCCCACTCGACTCCGGCATCGACACGCACATGCAGCTGCTCGCCGTCGTCGGCAAGCGGCGTGATCTGCCGCGCCACGGGGGTCAGCAACAGCCCCTCGTAGTCGCGCGTAAACAGCACGTTGTTACCGCCGCTCAACACCATCCAGTGGGGCGGCGTCTCCTTGGCGAAAATCGCCTCTAAATCCGCCTCGTCATCGAATTCGATGAGCCGTGCGGCATGCTGTGCGACGTGGAAACTCGTGCGTTCGCGCAGACTGATTGATTGAAATTCTCGGATCATGATGTGCAAAGTTAGAAATTATTTTATTAACTTTGAGCATTCTGTGCAGCGATTGCCGCATTTCGAATGAACCTTTTGCACCAAACAAAAAATAGCTACATAAAACTACTACATAACTATGTTTACCCAACAAGACCTCAAACAGATTACCGAGCACGGCCTGACACGCGAGCAGGTTGAAACTCAACTCGAAAATTTCCGCCGCGGATTTCCCTTCCTGCCCGTCGTGCGTGCTGCTTCGCCCGGCGACGGCGTGACGCTGGTCGGAGAGGCCGAGGCCGCCGAAGCGGTCGCACGCTACGAGCAAGCCGCCACCGGGCTGAATGTAGTGAAGTTTGTCCCGGCATCGGGCGCAGCCACCCGCATGTTCAAGGAGCTATTCGAATTTGTCAACGAGGGAAAACGCGGCAAGGGGATCGACCTGCTGCTCGAAAAGATCGAGCAGTTCGCCTTCTGGCCGGAGCTGAAGGCCGTGTTGCCGGCAGAGGCCGATGACCGCACGATCGTCGAGGCCATTGTCGGCAAAGGGCTCGGCTACGGACAGAAGCCCAAAGGGCTGGTGACCTTCCACGCCTATCCCGAAGGGGCACGCAAGGCTGTCGAAGAGCATCTGGTCGAGGGGGCAACCTACGCGACAACCAACGGCGAGGCGAAGATCCACTTCACCGTCTCCCCCGAACACCGCGCCGGATTCGAAGCCCTGCTCGCCGAGAAGATTCCGACCTACGAGCAACGGTTCGGCATCCGCTACCGGATTTCGTTCTCCGTGCAGAAGCCGTCGACCGACACGATCGCCGTCAACCCCGACAACACCCCGTTCCGCACCGACAAGGGGCAGCTGCTGTTCCGTCCGGCAGGCCACGGCGCGCTGATCGAAAACCTCAACGAGATAGATGCCGACATCGTATTTATCAAGAACATAGACAACGTAACGACCGACTCCCTGCGCAGCGACACGATCCGCTCGAAGAAGATGCTCGCCGGCATCCTGCTCGATGTGCAGGAGCACGTCTTCGAGTACCTCCGAGCACTCGAGGTGGGCGGAGCAGAGCTGGAGCCGATTGCCGAATTCATCGAAAAACGGCTCTGCGTGAAGCTGCCGGCCGACTACAACACGGCCTTGCTGCGCACGATCCTCGACCGCCCGATCCGCGTCTGCGGCATGGTGCGCAACGAGGGCGAACCGGGTGGCGGCCCGTTCCGCACCGCCAATCCCGACGGCACGGAGTCGCTCCAGATCGCCGAATCGAGCCAGATAGCGCCCGAAGATCTGCCGCTCATGAAGTCGGCGACACACTTCAACCCAGTCGATCTGGTGTGCGGCGTGCGCGACTCGAAGGGTCACAAATTCGACCTGCGCAAATTCACCGACCCCACGACCGGATTCATCTCGTCGAAGTCGTCGGGCGGCCGCGAGTTGCGCGCACAGGAGCTCCCCGGATTGTGGAACGGAGCGATGGCGCGCTGGAATACGGTCTTCGTCGATGTGCCGATTTCGACCTTCTCGCCGGTGAAAATCGTACAGGATTTATTGCGTCCGCAGCACCAATAGACGGATAATTAAGAAATATTATTACCTTTGTCGCTTATGGAGCGGATAGCAATCTTTCCCGGGTCATTCGACCCGTTCACGCGCGGGCACGACGCGTTAGTTTCCGAGGCTTTAAGCCTGTTCGACCGCGTGGTGATCGGCATTGGCAACAACTCGTCCAAGCCGGGACTGCTGCGCGTCGAGAACCGCAAGCGACTCATCGACGATGTATACGCCGGAGTCGAGCGCGTCGAAGCACGCATCTACACCGGGCTGACCGGCGATTTTGCCGAGCAGATGCACGCCTGCGCAATCATCCGCGGCGTGCGCAACACCACCGATTTCGAATACGAACGCACCATGGAGGCGACCAATCACCGCATCTACCCCCACATCACGACCGTCATGCTCTTCACCCCCGCCCCCGTGGCCGACATCTCGTCGTCGACCGTGCGCGAAGTGTTGGCATTCGGCCGCTCGGTCGAGGAGTTCCTACCCGTTGGAATTGACATTAACCACTATTTATAAAAGTATATGATGGAATTTACAGCCGAAATGATCGCCGGATTTCTGGGCGGACAAATCGTCGGAAATAAAGAGGCTAAAGTACACACGGTCTCCTCGATCGAAGAGGGCAAAGCCGGATCGCTGACCTACCTTGCCAACCCGAAATACGAACCCTATCTCTACACCACCGGTGCATCAATTGTGCTTGTAGATGCCTCGTTCGCCCCCTCACAGGAGGTTGCGGCGACGCTCATACAGGTCGAGGATGTCGGCACATGCGTATTGAAGTTGCTCGAGATGTACAACGCCGCGAAGCCCCGCAGACAGGGTATCAGCCCCAGTGCCGCGATCTCGGCCCAAGCAACACTCGGCGCAGATTGCTTCGTCGGGGAGTTTACGGTCATCGAGGAGGGCGTGCGCATCGGCAAAAACTGCCAGATCTATCCGCAGGTCTATCTCGGACGCGGCGTGACGATCGGCGACCAAACCACGCTCTATCCCGGAGTCAAGATTTACGAGGGGTGCCAGGTGGGCAGCCGCTGCATCCTCCACGCGGGGGCTGTGATCGGAGCTGACGGCTTCGGCTTCATGCCCAATGCCGAGGGCGGATTCGACAAGATTCCGCAGCTGGGTAATGTCGTGATCGAGGACGACGTGGAGATCGGCGCAAACACCTGTGTCGACCGGGCAAAAACCGACTCGACGATCATTCGCCACGGAGTGAAACTCGACAACCTGATCCAGATCGGACACAACGTGCAAGTCGGAGAGAACACCGTCTCCTCGGCACAGACCGGCATTGCTGGCACATCGAAAGTCGGCAGCAACTGCTTTCTGGCCGGACAGGTCGGCATCGCAGACCACGTGACGATCGGCAACCGGGTGAAGATCGGCTCAAAGAGCGGCATCGACAAGGATGTTCCCGACGGCGAAGTGCGGTTGGGCTACCCCGCCCTGCCGGGCATGCAGTACCACCGCGCCTCGGCCATATTCAAAAACCTGCCCGATCTGGCACGTCAAGTGCGCGATTTGGAGAAACAGTTGACAGAACTTAAACAAAAATAAAATGAAAAAAATCCTGATTCTCGCAGCCGCCGCAGTCGCTCTGTGCAGTTGCGCAAACAAAAGCCAGTACACGATTGAAGGCAAGATCGACGGCGAATGCAAAATGGTCTATTTGGCCGACAATCAGCAGAATATCATCGACTCCGCTGTGGTGGAGAACGGTGCGTATACCCTGAAAGGCATTGCCGAACAGCCGAAAATGGTCTACCTGATCGACGCACGCAACCCGCAAGCCGTGACCCGCGCCGTCCGCATGATCCTCGAACCGGGCAAGATCACGGTCAAAGCCGCAGACGATGACTCGCAAAGCCAAAGCGCAACGGGCACACCGGCCAACGACGCAATGGAGGCCTATGGCGTTGCAGGCAAAGCCTTGACCACGGAATACCGTGCCGAGGGGACAACCGACGAGCGCCGCGAGGCAATCGAAAAGGAGTATGAGGAGTTGGGCAAAGCCGCACTCGAAGCCAACCTCGACAACTACTTCGGCGTCGCGCTGATGCCCGATCTGGCCTACGAAATGTCGGGTCAGGAGATTCTGGATCAAGTGGCTAAATTCTCGCCGGCCATGCAGCAGACCGAGGCACTGGTTAAACTCAAGGAGCAGGCCGAGCAGAAGATCAAGACCGACATCGGCCAGCCCTACATCGACGTGGTGCAGAACAACGCCGAGGGTGTACAGGTAGCACTTAAATCGGCTATTGAGAATCCGGAAACCAAATACACGCTGCTCGATTTCTGGGCTTCGTGGTGCGGCCCTTGCATGGGCGAAGTTCCCACGCTGAAGAAGACCTACGACGAATTCCACGCCAAAGGCTTCGAGATCTTCGGCGTTTCGTTCGATAAGGACAGCGAAAAATGGCTGGGTGCAGTCAAAGACAACGGCATGAACTGGATTCATGTCAGCGATGTCAACGGCTTCGAAAACCAAGCTGCTAAAGACTATGCAATCCAAGGCATTCCGTCGAACTTCCTGATCGACGCCGAGGGTAAGATCGTCGCCAAGAACCTTCGCGGCGAAGACCTTTACGAGAAGATCAAAGAGTTGCTGGCCGAATAAATTCACCAATATCCACACCCCTCCGACCGCCTCGCTGTCGGAGGGGTTTTCATTCAACCCTATGGCTCTCAAATCGGAAACATACCGCATCATGGGCATCGACCCCGGCACAAACTACATGGGTTACGGCGTGCTGGAGATCGAAGGACACACGCTGCGCTCGGTCGTCCTGGGCGACATCGACCTCCACAAGCTGACCGATCCCTACGCCAAGTTGCGCTACATCTTCGAACGCGTCGGGGCGTTGGTCGACGAATATCATCCGCGCGAGGTGGCACTCGAATCGCCGTTCTTCGGCGAGAACGTACAGAGCATGCTCAAGTTGGGGCGCGCGCAGGGAGTGGCCATGGCGGCCGCATTGAGCCGCGATCTGTCCGTATTCGAGTATGCGCCCATGCGCATCAAACAGTCGATCACCGGCCGCGGATCAGCCGCCAAAGAGCAGGTGGCAGCGATCGTCTGCCGCACGCTGTCTATCGACCAACCGGCAAAGCGCATGGATGCGACCGACGGAATGGCGGTTGCAATGTGCCACTACTACACCACCTCAAGCCCACTCGCCGCGGCACTGGGTGACGAACGGGTCAAGGGACTCGGTGGCGGCAAAAAAGCTGCGTCGAAGGGCGGTTCGCAGAGTTGGGAGCAATTTGTCAAGGCAAATCCGAGCCGTAAGGTAAAATAATTTGCATCATCCATTCGGCTGATAATCGGCACAATGGCCTTGCAGCAATTCGAGTGGTGTAATTTTTTTGCGAAAAAAGCGAACCAATAATTTGCACAACTCGGTTTTTCGCCTTATATTTGCACTCGCAATTCGGCACCGTAGCTTAATTGAATAGAGCATCTGACTACGGATCAGAAGGTTACAAGTTTGAGTCTTGTCGGTGTCACGAAGAGGGAAAGGTATTACACCTTTCCCTTTCTTGTTTTTCAGCCACTTACATCAAATCAGCCGCGAAAGCGGATTCAATCGGCGGCTTATTGGTCAAAATAGTA
>CAZHEY010000046.1:0-2711 GCA_964532025.1 uncultured Alistipes sp.
GGCCGCAGCTCCGCCACGCGGAGGCCTGCTCTTCGCTGCGCTTCGAGCCGTCCCCCGCGAGCCGCGGCCCGAGAACAAAAAGAAATTCACCAACAAGGATTACGGCTCGATCGGTTAGATCTTCTCCAATTCCACGGTGAAGTGGCGCAAGATCGGAGCTTCGAACGAGATGCGATAGCCGGTGGTGATCTCCATACGACGTTCGTAGATATTCCGGCAGGCGGCCGCGATGACGCGGATGTGGTTGTCGGTATAGACGCGGCGCGGAATGGCCAAACGCAACAGCTCGAGTGCCGGATAGCGATTCTGGTGGGTATCGGGATCGCGGTCGGCAAGGATCGAGCCGATCTCTACGCCACGAATACCGGCTTCGAGATAAAGTTCCACGCCCAAAGTCTGCGCGATAAACTGCTCTTTGGGCAGGTTGGGCAGCACCTTCTTGGCATCAATGAAGATCGCATGACCTCCGGCGGGTCGCTGATAGGGCACACCGTACTCATCAAGCAGGTCGCCCAGCAGCTGCACCTGACGGATGCGGGCATCCAGCTGTTCGAATTCGGTATTCTCGTCGAGTCCGACTGCCAGCGCGTCCATATCGCGTCCCGACATACCGCCGTAGGTCACATAACCCTCGAACATAATGCTGAACGACATTGCTTTACGGAACAGCTCCTCGGAGCGCATAGCCACGAATCCGCCCATATTGACCGTACCGTCTTTCTTAGCCGAAATGGTCATGATGTCGGCATAGGTATATATCTCACGCACAATCTCCTTGATCGTTTTGTCGGCATAACCGGCCTCGCGTGTCTTGATAAAATAGGCATTTTCGGCAAAGCGCGCCGAGTCGATCAGCAGCGGAATACCGTAACGGCGGCAGACCTCGGCCGTCTCGCGGATGTTGCGCATCGACACGGGCTGTCCGCCGGCGGTGTTGTTGGTGATTGTCAGCACGACACACGGAATCTTCGCGCGCGGATGCTCGCGGATTACGCTTTCGAGTTTGGCAATATCCATTTCGCCCTTGAACGGCAGTTCGCGCTGGGTGTCCGCAGCGGCGGCAATCGTACAGTCAACGGCGTGACAATGACGGAATTCGATATGACCTTTGGTCGTATCGAAATGGGAGTTTCCCGGCACAATATCCCCAGCGGTGAGCAGCGCGGAGAAGATCACATTCTCGGCCGCGCGACCTTGGTGGGTCGGCAGAAACCACGGCATATCGAAAAGCTGTTCGATGATAGACTTGAGCCGGAAGTAGGACGAAGCACCTGCGTAGCTCTCGTCACCGGTCATCATCGCCGCCCATTGGCGGTCGCTCATCGAGCCAGTTCCCGAATCGGTCAGCAGATCGATGGTCACCTGCTCGCTCCGCAGTTTGAAAAGGTTGTAGTTGGCCTGACGAATCCACTCCTCGCGCTCTTGGCGGGTCGAGGTGCGGATGGCTTCGGTCATCTTGATTTTGTAGGGTTCGGCATAAGGAAGCGTCATGGTTTTGACTGTTTTAGGTGATAGATTGTAAGTTGGTTTTTCAAAAATACGAAATATTTTCGATATTCATAAAAAAGGTACTGAATTTGTTAGGTATATCAGAAATTTTAACAATCTTTGGCCATGAAAAAGTATCGTTGCACCGTATGTGAATACATCTACGACCCGGCGTTGGGTGATCCCGAAAACGGCATCAAACCCGGAACTTCTTTCGACGACCTGCCCGAGGGGTGGACTTGCCCGGTTTGCGGCGAAGGGAAATGGGCTTTCGAGCCTTTGGAAGAGTGAGTGCCGCTAAAAACAGAGGCGTTGCCGAGCCGATTTTTCGGACTGATTTCTGAATTTACCCTGAACGAAACCAACATCTAAAAAATATGCTTCCACTAATCGCAACACTAACAACTTTGCTTATGACAACCGACACCGCAACGATTCGCATCACTCCGCAGGAGTTGCCTTACGCCTACGATGCCCTTGCACCGTCCATTTCGGAGGAGACAATGCGTTTCCACCACGACAAACATTACGTGGGTTATGTCAACAAACTCAATGAGTTGATTCTCGACACGCCCTATGCCAACCAACCGTTGGAGGAGATTCTGCTCGCGGCCGACGGGGCGATCTACAACAATGCCGCACAGGCGTGGAATCATGTTTTCTTCTTCGGCGGGCTGTCGCCCAAGCCACAAAAAGCCCCCACGAGCAACCTCTTGGAGGCGATCAACACCAGTTTCGGATCGTTCGAGGCCATGCAGACGCAGATGAACAAGGCCGCAGCCGGACTATTCGGATCGGGCTGGGTCTGGCTGTCCGAGGATAAGTCGGGACGGCTGGCAATCATCAGCGAGCAGAATGCCGGCAACCCGTTGCGCTACGGCATGAAGCCGCTGCTGTGTTTCGATGTGTGGGAACACGCCTACTACATCGACTACCGCAACCGCCGCGCCGATGCTATTTCGGCTCTGTGGCCGATCATCGACTGGAAAAGAGTCGAGGAGCGTTACAACCGAAAATAGAGCTGCGAGGAGGGGGGGGCTGTTGCAAACGGCTGTTTTTTGTGACAGTTGTTCAGTCGGCAGCTCGCGGGGGAGTGCTATGAGCATTAGCGAATTTGCAGTCCTCCGCATAGACGGAGCTGCGGACTGCCGACTTGCAACGCAAGTCGAAGCCACCTCGCCAATAGCCTTTGCGACCTCTCGACGAAGCTCGAGGATCGAAAA
>CAZHEY010000046.1:2811-14338 GCA_964532025.1 uncultured Alistipes sp.
TGACATCCCGAAACCTTTGCGACCTCTCGACGAAGCTCGAGGATCGAAAATGACATCCCGAAACCTTTGCGACCTCTCGACGAAGCTCGAGGATCGAAAATGACACCCCGCGACTGTTACGACCTCTCGGCAAAGCTCGAGGATCGAGATTTTTACGTGTGAGCCTGTTCCAGTCGGATCAGGCTCGCTTTTTTGGCTACCCCACCGGCATAACCGGTCAGCGTACCGTTTGCGCCAAGGACACGGTGGCAAGGGATGATGATTCCGATCGGATTGCGGTTGCAGGCCATGCCTACGGCACGTGCCGCACGCGGTCGACCGATCTGCGCGGCAATCTGTCCGTAGGTGCGCGTCTGGCCGCACGGAATGGTTTGCAGTGCCGTCCAAACCGCTTGTCGAAAGGGCGTTCCGGCGACGGCAAGCGGCAGGGTGAAGTCGGAACGTTCTCCGGCGAAATACTCCGTCAACTCCCGCACGGCCTGCTCCAGCAACGGCGGCAGGGATTCTCGATTCTCGGTTGCGCAACCGCGCTCCTCGCAGAACGAAAGTTCGGTTACGGCGACTTCGGATGCGGAGATGCAGAGCATCCCGATCGGAGTTTCGAGGTGGCAGGTGCGGATCACGGACTACAAATTTTGCAGCGTGTAGTCGATCATCTTCTGTCGCACAAGGGTGGTCGCATCGGGCAGCATCGAATGGTTCTGATCCGGATAGACCATCATATCGTATTGCTTGCCGGCACGGTTGAGCGCACGGGTCAGCTCGACGGTATTCTGGAAATGCACGTTGTCGTCGGCCGTGCCGTGGATGAGCAGCAACCGTGTTTTCCGATCGTCGAGCAACCGCGCGAAGTTAATCGGTGAATTGTCGTCGTATCCGGCGGCATTGTACTGCGGCAGGTTGTTGTAGATCTCGGTGTAGATCGAGTCGTAGTAACGCCACGAGGTGACGGGCGCGACGGCAATCGCCATTTTGAACAAGCCGAAGCCTTTGCAGGCACAGCTCACAGCCATGAATCCGCCGTAAGACCAACCGTAAATGCCGATTCGCGCGGCATCGACATAGGGCTGCGCCGCCATATAGCGCGCCAGCGAGAGCTGATCCTCAACCTCCAACGCCCCCAATCGGCCGTAGGTGAGTTTTTTGAACTTCTCGCCGCGGAATCCCGTGCCACGACCGTCGGCGCAGACCACCAGATAGCCTTTGTCGGCCAACGCATCCTCCCAGTCGAGCGACCAGCGGTCGCACACCTGCTGCGACCCCGGGCCCGAATACTGGGTCAGCAGCACAGGATAACGCTGCGCCGGATCGAAGTTGCGCGGACGGATCACATAGGCATTGAGCGTATCGCCGCGCTCGGTCGTGAAGTTGAAGAACTCCTTGACTGGCCGGTTGGCTGCGGCAAGCTCCTCGCGCAGGGCGTGGCTGTCGGCCAGCGTGCGCACGAGTTCGCCCTCGGCATTGCAGATCGTAGTGAGGTTGGGCGTCGTCGCATTCGAGAAGGTCGAGATGTAGTATTTCATCCCCCGGCTCGGCGCAATGGAGTAGAACCCCTCGCCGGTGGTGAGGCGTCGTTTCTCCTTGCCGTCGAGCCGCACACTATACAGATTACGGCGCAGCGGCGAGGTTTCGGTTGAGAGATACCACACCCGCTTATCCGTCGTTCCGACCACGTGTGTCACCTCCCATTCCCCTTTGGTCACCTGCGCGATAAAGCCGCTGCGGATGCCGTAAAGATAGAGGTGCATGAATCCCGTGTGGCTCTCCTGCCGCACGAGGAAACGCTCTTTGTCGATGAAGGTGACCGTCTGATCGTCAACCCGTTCGACATATTGCTGAGCACGCTCCTCGTAGACCGTGCGCTGTGCCCCGTGGGGTTCGCACACAATCACCTCGAAGGTATTCTGCCGCCGGTTGAGCCGGTAGTACCACACACGGCCGTCGGGCGTGAAGCCGATGCGCGGAAGATACTGATCGCTCTCCGAGCCGGTGTCGATGCGCTCTTTTTGCCCCGTCGTGAGGTCGGCGACCCAGAGCTGGACGGTTGAATTGCGCTCACCGGCCTTGGGGTATTTGAACGTATAGGCGTGGTTGTAGAGCTTGGCATCGTAGCGCATCATCTCCATCTGCGGCACGTCGCTCTCGTCGAACCGCAGGTAGGCGATCCGGCGGCTGTCGGGCGAAAAAGCATAGGCTTGGGTGAAGCCGAACTCCTCCTCATAAACCCAATCTGTCGTACCGTTGATGACGCTGTTCCACGCCCCGTCGTCGGTCAACTGCCGGGTCTTCTTGGTAGCGATGTCATAGACATAGAGGTTGTTCCGATCCGAGTAGGCGATCTGTGCGCCGTCGGGTGAAAAGCTGGCATCGCGGGGAGCTTCGGCCAAAGGCAGCACACCCTGCACCGCACCGTCGCGCAAAAGCGAGTAGGAGGTGGTGTAGGAGCGGCGGTAGATCGGCTTACGCCCCGAGGCGATGAGAATCGACCGCTCGTCGGGCGAGAGCGCATAGTCGGTGATCGTCATCCGCGCCGAGGTGGGCAGTAGGCTCTCGCCCTCGCTCGCCGAGGCATAGGCAAATTTGCGGATGTCGTTATCGGACAGCGTTGTATAGTGTTCCCCGTCGGCCATAGAGCGGATTCCGCCCACGCGTTCGTTCATCGCGCGTAACCGGGCAATTCCGGCATATTCATCTTGCGCGTGTGTCGTAAAAACTCCTCCGGCAAGCAGCAGGAGGAGTAAGAATCGAGTTTTCAATGTTAATTTCGGTTATGAGAGGTGTTCTAAATATCTTCAATATCGAATTCGTAGCCCAGCCGTTTGCCGGTGGTGAATTTCGAGTTGTCCATTTTGGTGTTAAACTGGTCGACCGTCACCCGTTTGTTGTCCTCGTAAGGCGGCATAAGCAGATCGAAATCAATCGAATAGGCAATGGCCGACTCCAAAATCGGGATCAAGGCATCGTGATCGATCTCTTTCTGTCCGAATTCGGCAGCCCGCATCGAGCGTTGTTGTTTGCCCTCGACGAAGTAGTTGCGTTCGCGGTTGATGAAGATCCGGCCGATCAGGTAGCCTTCGTCGGCATTGCGGTTGAACTTGAACGAGTCGGAGAGGAAGTTATAGATGTTGATCATACCGCAGTAGGAGTTCTCGCGTTCGGACTGCACATAGGCGTTCTGCCAGATCGGGTGGTTCGGCTCAAACTCGAAGATGTCGGTGTGCATCTGAAAGATCAGCAGGTCGTTGGCCACCTGCAACTGGGCCTCAAACTTGCCGCGGTCGCGGTATTCGAGCCGCACGCGGCGGTCGAGTTTGCCGTCCAGCTCGTCGTCCATCTCCGATGCCATTTCCAACAAAGTCTCCTTCAGGAGGTTGAAGGCCGAGAAGGTGTTGTCGAAAACCCGCTGTTTGAGGGTTGATTTACGGATGATACTTTCGAGAATTTTAGCTCGTAACTCGTTATTTTCCATAGAGGTTATTGCGTTTTTTATTGAATACGTATTTGGTCGCCGGCCGTCAGCACAGCTCCGGCTTTCAGTCGGTTGAGTTTTTCGATCTTGCGCGTGCGGATCGCATAGGCTTGTCCGACGGCATAGACCGTTTCGCCTGTCCGGCAGATGTGGTGGCGGGCATTGCCCTCCCAACGGGCTTTTTTGCGCTCGATGTAGATCACCTCGTCGGTCATCGGCTGCGCGGTCTTGTCCTTCAGGTCGTTGAACTTCCGCAGGTTGCGCGGCGAGATACGGAATTTGCGTCCGATGTTCTCGAACGAGTCATTCTCCTTGGCCAGCACATAGTGCACGCCGTTGGTGGCATAGACGTTATACCCTTCGTGGGCGTTGATCGTCACGCGGTAGTTGTCGGGGTCGATCGCTGCATCGCTCGTCGCCGTGCGATCGGTCACGCTCTGATCGGAGAACCAGTCGCGCGTGTCGCCTTGGGCCGCATAGCGCGAGGCATAGAGCCGCTCGCCGTCAGGCTGGTCGAGCAGGTAGAGCTGACTCTCCTCGATGATGCGCACCAGCCGTTGGGCATAGTCGGGGGCGGTGGCATATCCGGCCGCCTTGAGTCCGCGCGCCCAACTCTTGTAGTCGCTCGAGGAGTAGACGAACAGCGAATCGTAACGCGGCTGGTTGTCGAGGAACTCGGCATGATCGTGGTACGAAGCCTCGACCGAGGGGTAGGCGCGGAAACATTCGCCCTTGGCATCGTCGTCGTGACGAACGCTCTCACCCGTCCAATTTTTCTTGCATTTGATGCCGAAATGGTTGTTCGACTGCAACGACAGCCGGCTGTTGCCGCAATCCGATTCCAGAATACCCTGCGCCATAGTGATGCTGGCCGGAATGCCGTAACGCTCCATTTGCGATATGGCCAGAGCCTTGTAGCGGTCGACATACTCCTCGCGCGTGAAACGGTTTTGCGCTACGATCGAGCCTGCGATGCAGAGCAGGATTGTGCTCAGGCTTATTGTTTTTTTGTAAATATTCATTATCTTTGTTTGAAACTTTACGGACAAAGATATAATTTTCCAGCGAGATATACAATCAAAACCAAGAAACCATACGACTATGTTTACTGAAAATGCAAACCGAATTTTCAATCAGGCCATTGATGCCTACCACCTGCACAACGATGTCGATCAGCCGATAGCAAATCCCTACCCGGCAGCGACGATCGATCACCTGCTCTACCACAAATGCTGGATCGACACCGTGCAATGGCATCTGGAGGACATCATCCGCGATCCGCAGATCGACCCCGTCGAGGCGTTGAAGATCAAACGCCGCATCGACCGCTCGAATCAGGAGCGCACGGATATGGTCGAATACGTCGACTCCTACCTGCTCGACAAATACAAGGAGGTGAAGCCCGTAGCCGGTGCGCGCCTCAATACCGAGACCCCGGCGTGGGCGATCGACCGCCTGTCGATTCTGGCATTGAAGATCTACCATATGGCAGCCGAGGTGAAGCGTACCGATGTCGACGAGGCACACCACGCCGCCTGTCAGAAGAAGCTGGAGGTGCTGCTCTCGCAGCAGGTCGATCTTTCGGGGGCTATCGAGGAGCTGATCGAGGACATCGAGGCCGGCCGCAAGTATATGAAGACCTACAAACAGATGAAGATGTACAACGACCCGGCGTTGAATCCGGTGCTTTATGCTCAGAAAAAATAAAAAACTGCCCAAGCATCTGCTCGTCCTGCGCACTTCGGCTATGGGCGATGTCGCGATGCTGCCGCACGCCCTGCGCGCGCTACGTGCAGCCTATCCCGACCTGCGGATCACCGTGGCGACACAGGCGATGTTCAAGCCTTTTTTTACAGGGTTGGAGGTCGATTTTCTGGAGGTCGATACGCGCGGCAAACACCACTCGCTGCGCGGAATGTGGACACTGGCGGCCGAGGCTCGACGCGCGGGGGTCGATGCCGTAGCCGATGTACACGGCGTGCTGCGCTCGGAGGCTTTTCGGCTTTCGATGTGGCTGCACGGGCTGCCGGTAGCTGCTATCCGCAAGGGTCGCGCTGAAAAACGCCGCTACATTCGTTGCAAAGGGCACGGAATGGAGTGGTTACGCCACACCGTGCTACGTTATTGCGATGTCTTCCGGCGATTGGGATTCACCTTCGACGATCCGCAACCCGCCCTGCCGGGCACACACGCCAACCCGTTTGGGGAGAAGCAGGGAATCTGGGTCGGCTTCGCCCCCTTCTCGGCGCAACCCGGCAAGAGCTATCCCGCGGAGTTGAGCCGGGAGACCATAGGACTGCTCGCCAAACGCTACGACCGGGTGTTTGTTCATGGTGGCGGCGGACGCGAGCAGGAGTTCGCGCAGGAGATGGAGCGCGACTACCCCAATGTGACGGCTCTATTCGGGAAGGTGCGCTTTGCCGGGGAGATCGATTTGATCGCACAGCTCGATTGCGTGGTGTCGATGGATTCGCTGGTGATGCATCTGGCGGCACTGACTGCAACGCCGGTGGTATCGGTGTGGGGTGCTACGCATCCCGGACTGGGTTTTCTGGGCTATGGCTGCGATCCAAAGCTGGTGCTTCAGGCCAATCTAACGTGTCGCCCCTGTTCGGTATTCGGCGGAAAACCATGCCGTTACGGCGATTACCGCTGTATGCGCGCGGTGACACCCCACCAAATCGTACAACAAGTGGCCACGGTGGTCGGCAAATAAACCGACGTTTTCGGCTTGCGCAGCAAGTCGAGAGGTCGCAAGTTCTGCCACCGAAGTTTTCGATCCTCGAAGAGGTTGGTTGAGAATTTCCCGGCGAGTTATTTTCGGCTTGCGCAGCAAGCTGGCAGGCCGCAGCTCTGCCCTGCGGAGGACTGCTATTTGCGTTGCTGCATAGCCGTCCCCCGCGAGCTGCCGACTGAGAACAAAAACAATACTCTCTTAAAAAGGAATTCGCCAACAAGGATTACTGCGTGATCCGCAATAGTTTGCGACCTCCGGAGCAAGCTCGAGGATAGAGGATAGACTTTTGCAACAAATTGTTTTCGGCTTGCGCAGCAAGTCGGCAGGCCGCAGCTCTGCCGCCGAAGTTTTCGATCCTCGAGCCAGTCGAGAGGTCGCAAGTTCTGCCACCGAAGTTTTCGATCCTCGAAGAGGTTGGTTGAGAATTTCCCGGCGAGTTATTTTCGGCTTGCGCAGCAAGCTGGCAGGCCGCAGCTCTGCCCTGCGGAGGACTGCTATTTGCGTTGCTGCATAGCCGTCCCCCGCGAGCTGCCGACTGAGAACAAAAACAATACTCTCTTAAAAAGGAATTCGCCAACAAGCATTACTGCGTGATCCGCAATAATTTGCGACCTCTCGACAGGCTCGAGGATCGAGGATAGACTTTTGCAACAAATTGTTTTCGATCCTCGAGCTTGTCGAGAGGTCGCAAGTTCCGCCGCCGAAGTTTTCGATCCTCGAGCCAGTCGAGAGGTCGCAAAATCATACCCACGAGCCTGCCCCGGAGTTTGCAAACCCCGATCACAAAAGGCGAGCTATACAGCACACAAAAAAGCGTCCGGGAAACCCCAGACGCTTTTTTGTGTTTGTCGCGAAAATAGAGTCGGCGACTACTCGGCTTTGGTATAAACGACCTCCGTGCCCTCAATAGAAAGCAAGAGTTTACCCTCTTCGTTCTTCGAAATCACACCCGTCTCGGTGAAGTCGATCGTCTGGCCGTTGCCGACGCTCTGACCCTTCAACAGGATCTTATTAGCCTCGCCCTGAAGCTCCCAGCTGCTATATACCAGCGTTGCCATATTGATCGATTTAGCAACACCCTCGATCTCCAACTCAATGCCCATAACCTTGGTCGAGTCGATCGGATCGACCATCGTCCAACGTCCGACAGCGTCGTTATAGGTTGCATCGGTAGCAACTTTTGTTGCAGGCATTCCGTTCTCCAGCTTGCCCTTGTATTCAACGATGATCGGTGAGCCGATCAGCAATCCGTTGGCCTCGCTTTTATCGGCCTCAATGGTCGAGAAATCGTAGGTTGCATCGGAGGTAAGATCCTTGACTACAACGTTGTTCATCGTTCCGTCAACGATAAAACCGGTGAATTGTTTGGGCGTGTTGTCAACACAAGCCGTAAGGCCGAAAATTGCTACGGCAGCAACTAATAAATTGATGGTTTTCATCTCAATAAAGAATTAAAGGTTAATTTTCTGATGCAAAAGTACACAAAAATTGCTATACTGTTCACTTTTAGTGCTTTTTTATATACTCATCGATTGCTTTTGCCGCTGTGCGACCTGCGCCCATCGCCAAAATCACGGTCGCCGCGCCCGTCACGGCATCGCCACCTGCGAAGACTCCCGGGCGGGTGGTCGTACCCTGCTCGTCGGCTGTGATGCAACCCCGGCGGTTGATTTCCAGCCCGGGCGTAGTGGCCGACAACAGGGGGTTGGGCGATGTCCCCAACGCCATAATAACCACATCACACGCCACATCGAACTCCGACCCGGCCTTCACGATCGGCGAGCGTCGACCGCTTTCGTCCGGCTCTCCCAACTCCATTTCGACACATCGCAGGCCGCGTACCCAGCCCTTTTCGTCGCCCAGCACCTCGGTGGGATTGGTCAACATACGGAAGCAGATACCCTCCTGCTTGGCGTGATGCACCTCCTCGGCACGTGCCGGCAGCTCCGTTTCGCTGCGGCGGTAGACGATCGTCGCCTCCGCGCCCAGTCGTTTGGCTGTGCGGACGGCATCCATAGCCACGTTGCCACCGCCGACCACCACCACGTGCTGTCCGATGTAGATCGGAGTGTCATACTGCGCATCGTAGGCACGCATCAGGTTGGCACGCGTCAGAAACTCATTGGCCGAGACCACGCCGTTGAGATTCTCGCCCGGAATACCCATAAAACGAGGCAGTCCAGCTCCCGAACCGATGAATACGGCATCGAAACCCTCCTCATCCAGCAGCGCGTCGATTGTGACGGTGCGGCCGACGATCACGTCGGTTTCGATCTCCACACCCAACTTCTTCACCTCCTCGATTTCGCGGGCGACAATCCGCTCTTTGGGCAGACGGAATTCGGGAATGCCATAGACCAATACGCCGCCGACCTTGTGCAACGCCTCGAAAATCTTCACTTCGTAACCGGCTTTGGCCAGATCGCTCGCACACGCAAGACCTGCCGGGCCGCTACCCACCACAGCAACCCGGTGGCCGTTGCGGGCGATTGCGGGGCTTTCGCCCGGATTCTCCAACTTCCAATCGCCGACATAGCGTTCGAGCTTTCCGATAGCCACCGGCTCGCCCTTGATACCCAGAATGCACGCCCCCTCGCACTGGCTCTCCTGCGGGCAAACGCGGCCGCAGATCGAAGGCAGTGAGCTGTCGGCGGCGATGATTTCCGAAGCCTCGCGCAACTCCCCTGCGTGGAGCGCAGCAATGAATTCGGGAATGCGGATGCCGACCGGACAGGCCGCAACACAACGGGGATTCTTGCAATGCAGGCAGCGCGAAGCCTCCATAGTGGCTTCGTCGAGGTTGTAACCGTAGCAGACCTCCTCGAAGTTAGTTGCCCGGCGTATCGGATCTTGTTCGCGCACAGCAACGCGCGCTATTTTATTTGCCATAATTCTAAAATTCAGGTGGTTCGCTATTTATCCAATCCGATTTTGCAGACGTGACCCGCTTCGCGCTCGGCGGCGATAGCCGCGGCACGCTGCTCTTGGGTGCGGTACATACCCTGACGGCGCATCGCCTCGTCGAAATCGACTTCGTGGGCGTTGAATTCCGGCCCTTCGACACACGTGAAGCGCGTCTTCCCGGCAACAGTTACGCGGCATGCTCCGCACATACCTGTGCCGTCGACCATAAGGGCATTCAGCGACACGGTGGTCTTCAACGCGTATTTTTTGGTGGTGAGTGCCACGAATTTCATCATAATCATCGGGCCGATTGCCACACACTCATCGTAGTGGTTGCCCTGCTCGATCAGCTGGTCGATCAGCGCGGTAACTAACCCCTTGAACCCCTCCGAACCATCGTCGGTCGCGATGTAGAGATTCTCAGCCACAGCGCGCATCTGCTCGGTATAGATCAACATTCGGCTGCTCTTTGCTCCGATAATCACATCGGCCTTCACGCCGTGCTGCCGAAGCCATTTCACCTGCGGATAGACCGGAGCTGTACCTACGCCGCCCGCCACGAAGAGGTAGCGGTGTTTGCGCAGCTCGTCGAGCGGCATCTTCATAAACTCCGAAGGTTGTCCTAACGGCCCGGCAAAATCGGCCAATGCCTCACCGGCCTCCTTGCTGCAAATCTTGCGCGTCGACACACCGAGTGCCTGCGTGACGATCGTCACGCTGCCTTCTTCGGCATCGAAATCGCAAATAGTCAGTGGAATGCGCTCGCCGAATTCATCTGCACGCACAATGACGAACTGACCGGGTTGAGCCGACGTGGCCACGCGTGGCGCATGAATCTTCATTAACCAGATGCCTTCGGCGAGACATCTTTTTTCAAGAATGGGGTACATCGTATTGTTGTTTTAGTCCTGTTTCCGCATAAATTCTACTCCTCGACAACGGCCGTGACGCGCAAACGGCGCATCGGCCGCGACGGATCGTTGGTGATTACGACCAAATGGTCGACCAGCGTGCCATACTCCTGCGACTTCGGCAAGAGCATCACCTCGGCACGAAAAGTCGCTCCCGGTGCAAGGCGCAGCCCGGGGGTCAGCGTGGTTGCCACACACCCTTGGTTCTCAACGGCACGCACAATCAACTCGCCGCTACCCGTGTTTGTAAGTGTAAATGCACGTCGCTGCAAGGATTCATGGTGTTTCACCGTGCCAAATTTAATCATATTTTCGGAGAAATCGGCCTTCGGAGCATTTTGTCCTCCCTCGACCGGCCGATCAATGGCTATTCCGTGGACAACGAGTATCGTGCCGCGGCTTTTACCGTCGACGAAAACCTCCAGCGCATCGCGCACCGTCCCGTAATGGGGAGCATCACTCGGAATCAGGTAGGAGAAGGCCACTTCACCCCGCTGGTTGGGCGCAATCTCCGCCGCGGCATCAATCGTTAAGAATCGACTGCGGAGCTGGGGACGTAGCTCAAGCCGCACCGCACGGTCACCGGTATTGACGTAGCCCACCGATGTCTGCACCGACTGACCTATATATATATAAGAAAAAGCACAAAGACTCTCCGAAAAACGCACCCCGCCGCCGGCATCGACCGGATAAAGCTCCTCGACCGATTTTTTGCGCGGAATCACCGTGCCGCGCACGCTTAACGTCGCCGCCTTCTCCCGCTCGGAGGTGTAAACCCCCAGCTCCTTGATGAATGCCCCCGGGCGATTGGTCGGATCGAAAGTCACCTTAACCTGCACGGCAGCCCCCGGCGCAACCGGTTTGCGCGAGAATTCAGACGCCGTGCATCCGCAGGAAGATACGACGTCGAGGATCACCAGGGGCTTGTTTCCGCGGTTCGTTCCCGTGAAAACGTGGCTCACTCGCCCGTCCGATTCGCGGATTGAGCCAAAATCCCACTCAGTCGATGAAAAATCTATTTGCCCCTGCGCCATACCGCGCAAGGAGGCTATTGTAAAGAGAATGAAGAGTATGACCTTTGCTTTTTGCATAATCTGTCGTGTTATAAACTATGCAAAGATATATTTTTTATGAAAATTTTGCGCAATAATTTTGCAGGAATGAATTTTTGCTATATATTTGCACTCCGAAACGGTTAAACAACTACCGAATCGAAATGCCTGAATAGCTCAGTTGGTTAGAGCACATGACTGTTAATCATGGGGTCCTAGGTTCAAGTCCTTGTTCAGGCGCAGATGCGCGAGGGTTGCGTAAAGGTTCTTTCAGTAACGCCTGTAAAGGGTGATAAAAAAATAAGACGAAAAATTTTGATGAAAAATTTGGAGTTCGAAAAAATTGAATTACCTTTGCAGTCCCAAGCCATTCACTACGGGAGCTTAGCTCAGCTGGTTCAGAGCGTCTGCCTTACAAGCAGAGGGTCGGGGGTTCGAATCCCTCAGCTCCCAC
>CAZHEY010000047.1:0-14291 GCA_964532025.1 uncultured Alistipes sp.
GTGGCGTCTTTTACAACAGGTGCGCCAACTTTAACCTGACCGTCGTTGTCTGTGAGCAGGACTTTGTCGAAACTTACGGACGAATTTTCTTCGCCCTGAAGACGGTGGACATAAAGTTTCCGACCTTTCTCAGCTTTAAATTGCTGACCTGCAATCTCTACTATAACGTACATTAAAATAGTTTGTTATGTATTAGAACATAATTCGGGTGCAAATATACGCATATTTATCGTATAAGCAATACCTCGGCCAAAAAAAATCGTCGCGTGTGATTTTGGCATGGTTTTAGGCGCGGTTTGGCCGCCGGACGAACCGGTTGATGAAGCTATGTACCGTATTCTGATTGTATCCGACGATCTGTTTTTGCGCGAGATGATTCGCCTCACGCTCTCCGGACTGAATGCCGAGGTGCGCTGTGTCGAGACGGGCGATGCGCTGTGGCGGCTGACGCACCGTGTGGTTTTCGATCTGGTGGTTTTGCTCGGTTCGAAGCCGTTTTTGTGTCGCGACGATGCCGTGCGGCGGCTGCGTCCCGAGGGGTTGCGGCGGCCGTTGATCTATGTGCTGACGTGGCAGCAATCCGAACAGACGGTGTTGGGGCTGCTCGAGTGCGGGGCGGATCAATACTTCACCTTTCCGATCAACCTGCAACGCTTGCGGGTGAAAGTTGCTAACGAATTATGCCGATCGTGATGAGCCGGATTTTGTTTGTTGTTTTATTTATAGGTATGGCATCGGGGGCTATGGCTCTGTTGATCGCCCTTGCTCTGGCTGCGCTTGGTCGCCGCCGTCGGACGCGTGACCGAATTTTGCGCGATAAATACCTTCGTGTGCTGATGTCGGGGCTGTTTGACAGGTCGGTTGCACCGCTTCGTTTTCCGGGTATTGATCGCCCCGGTGCGCGGCTGTTGTTGATCGAGACGCTTGGCGGATTGGTCGGGGCAACCCACGGGCTTGATGTGACGTTGCTGCGTGAGGTGGTTTGCCGCGAAGGGCTGGATCGCTACCTGCTTGGCCGCATCCGCCGAACATTGGGTTATCGTCGGGCGAAGAATCTGGCGTTGCTGGCCAATCTGCCTGTGGCGGCATCGGTGGCCGTGGAGCTGACCCGCTACCGGCGTAGCCGCAACCGCTACGTGCGGTTCTATGCGTTCTTGGCGCAGTTAGCGGCCGACCCGTCGACCTCGTTGCGTCTGATGTCGGACTATCCGTCGCTCTTCTCGCCGAGCGAAGTGACTGAAATCATGTCGGTGCTTCGTCGGGGCATGCTGCCGATTGCCTACGATCCGCTCATTGGCTCTCCGAATGCCAATTTGCGGCTGGTGGGACTGGGTATCGTGCGTTGTTTTGGCATCGTGGAGGCCGAGGCGCAGCTGCTGCGTCTGGTGGCCGAAGACGAAGTTCCCGAATTGGGGCGCGAGGCACTCTATGCGCTCTGCTCGATGCACCGGCCGGTTGAGTGCTGCGGCGTGAAAGCGCGACTGGCCACGATGCGTGCTGCGGAGCGCAAGTCGCTGCTGCGTTATATGGCAACGGAGGGCTATTCCTCCGGTCTGTTGCAGCGGCTCTTCGGGGAGTGCGAAAGTCCCTATTGCCGGGCACTTGTCCAATCCTACAAACGGAGCTTGGCATGACGACGATTCTGTTTGCGCTTTCGCTTTTGGTGGCGGCTTTCGCTGTGGTGCGGTTGATCGGGGTGCTTCGCGCGCGTAATAAACAGAGGGTGCTTGCGATGATGCGCGGTGCGCGGTGTGACGCGCCCGATACGATCGGGGTCTCGGTGTTGTGCAGCGGCACGACCGATCCGGCGCAGCTGGAGAATCTGTTGGCGGTAGAGTATGCCCGTTATGAGGTGGTCGTGGTGGTCGATGCGATGCGCCACCCCGAACTCTTTGCCCAATGGGTCAGCCGCTATCGGATGATCCGCGTGGAGTGGAATGTCGCGGGCGAATTGGATGTCGCGGGCATCCGCGCGGTGGGGCGTTCGCGCAAACGCTGTTTCCGGCGGCTGGTGTTGGTCGATCGCGAGGGTGGTGATCGCGTGGGCGATTACAACGCTGGTGCGGCGGTTGCGGCTTACGACTTCCTGATCCCTTTGGCTTCTGGAGTGCGGTTGTTGCCGGGAGCGATCGAACGGCTGGTGACCGAGCTGGGTGAGGTCGCATGCGGTGCTTGGGATTGGCAATCGGCCGGATTCGGTCGGGCACATGTTGTGGTAAGGCGCGAGGCGGTGGTGGCCGCTGGTGGCTTCGGGTCGCGTGTGCGGCGGCAGATTCCCGCAAGTCGACGCCGCGTGTCGTGGATGCCGCTGTTGGTGACTCCGGGATTGCACCGCCGCCGCATGTGGCGACTGGGCGGGATGTCGTTGGTGCTGGCACTTTTTGCCGTTGCGGCGGCTGTGGTGGGGTGGTGGGGTGCGGCCGCCTGCCTATCTGCCGGATTATTTGCAATATCGGCAGAACTTTACCTGCAACAGGAGGTGAACACCGCGTGCGAACGCTCGGAGGATTCTGAATTTGTTAACCGTTTTTTAGCGTGAAAAATTTCACAATATCACAAAATACCGTTACCTTTACTTCCGCTAATTTCAAAATAGCTTTGCGATGATAAATGATAAGGTGGGCCAAATGCTGTTGCCGCCGCTTTTTAATGCGGCAGTCAGAGCCGGTGCTTCGATCCTAAATATATATAAACACCCCGAAGATTACGACATCAGCCTCAAGGACGATATGACCCCGATTACGGTGGCCGATCGGCAGGCTCACAAAATCATACGCGAATATTTAGGCTCGACGCGTATCCCGATTCTGAGCGAGGAGGGGCGCGAAATGGGCTATGACGAACGCCGCAACTGGGAACTCTACTGGCTGGTCGACCCGCTCGACGGAACGGTCGAATTCATCAAGGGAAACAACGAATTTACGGTTAACATTGCCCTGATGGAGAACAACATCTGCATCGCGGCGGTGATCTACGTGCCCTATTACGAGAAGATGTACCTTGCCGGTCGTGGCGACGGTGCTTTCCGGATCGACCACGTGCCCTCCGATCCCGATGCCAACTACTCGTTCGACCAGATCGTCGGTGACTCCGTGGCACTGCCGTTGCCCTCGGAAGCCCACCACGAGCGGTTGCAGGTGGCCGTATCGCGTTCGCACCAGACCCCCGAAACACACGAACATATCGCCCGGTTACGCCGACGCTTTCCCGATCTGGAGGTGGTCGAACAGGGTAGCTCCTACAAGTTTTGCCTGCTGGCCGAGGGGCGCATCGACTATTACGTCCGCACCACGCACACCTTCGAATGGGACACGGCGGCCGGAGAGCTGATCCTCGCCGAGTCGGGCGGTCAGACGCGTTCGTTGCCCGATGACGGGGAGCTGCGCTACAACGAGGTCGACCTCCACAATCCGTGGTTCGTCTGCCGCTCGAAGTACTCGAAAGCATAGACCGCGACAGCGCGAGAAGAATTTATCGCAGGACATACATAAAAATAGCCGGTGCAACATCCATTTGCACCGGCTATTTCTATTTTGTTACCCCACTATTGGCGGCAACGGGTGGCGTATAACCGCTCCTTTTCGGTCATGGCGGCCAACTTCTCCACCTCTTTGAGGTCGAGCTGCAACCCCTTGGCGATACGCGTGCCATACTCCTTGTCGGCCAGATAGCAGTGCGCGGCATGGCGGTATTTGACGTTCTCGCTCACCGGCATGATGTCGGCTATGGTGTTGTTGATCAACAGATCGCGCTTGTCGGCAGTCATCAGTCGGTAGAGATCTCCCGGCTGGTAGAAGCAGTCGTCCGTGCGGTCGTCATAGGGACTGTGGTGGTCGATGTTGCCCTCCGTCTCCAAGCTCGGTTGGCGATAGGCGGCCTGTGCATCCCATTCGCCGAATCCGTTGGGTGCATATCCCTTGGTTGCTCCGGCATTTCCGTCGACGCGCATCATGCCGTCGCGGTGGTAGCTGTGTACCGGACAATGGGCTTGGTTGACCGGAATCTGATCGCTGTTGACCCCTAACCGGTAACGTTGCGCATCGCCATAAGAGAACAACCGTCCTTGCAAGAGCTTGTCGGGAGAGAGCCCGATGCCCGGCACGAGGTGCGAAGGGGCAAATGCGGCCTGCTCGACATCGGCAAAGTAGTTCTCCGGGTTGCGATTGAGTTCGAGAACTCCGACCTCGATCAGCGGGAACTCCTTGTGACTCCACGTCTTGGTGATGTCGAATGGATTCTCCTTGTACGTGCGCGCCTGCTCCTCGGTCATGATCTGGAAATATAACGTCCACCGCGGAAAATCGCCGCGTTCGATCGACTCGAATAGGTCGCGTTGGTGGCTTTCGCGGTCGTTGGCGATGATAGCGGCCGCTTCGGCGTTCGAGAGGTTCTTGATGCCCTGCTGTGTCTTCAGGTGGAATTTCACCCAGACACGAACCCCCTCTTTGTTGACCAAACTATATGTGTGTGAGCCGAATCCGTGCATGTGACGGTAGGAGGCCGGAATGCCGCGGTCGGACATCACGATTGTGATTTGGTGGAGTGCTTCGGGAAGCATCGTCCAGAAATCCCAGTTGTTTTGTGCAGAACGCATGTTGGTCTTCGGATCACGCTTGACGGCATGGTTCAGGTCGGGGAATTGCAGCGGGTCGCGAATGAAGAAGACCGGCGTGTTGTTGCCCACCAGATCCCAGTTGCCCTCGTCGGTGTAGAATTTGAGTGCAAAACCGCGGATGTCGCGTTCGGCATCGGCCGCACCGCGTTCGCCGGCGACTGTCGAGAAGCGGGCGAAGACCTCGGTGCGCTTCCCGACTTGCGAGAAGAGGCTGGCGCAGGTGTAGCGTGTTACCTCGTGTGTGGTTGTGAAGTGGCCGAATGCACCGCTGCCTTTGGCGTGCATGCGCCGTTCGGGGATCACCTCCCGGTCGAAATGTGCCAGCTTCTCCATGAGCCACACATCCTGAATCATGATCGGGCCGCGCGCTCCGGCCGTTTGCGAGTCGGTATTGTCGCCGACGGGCGCTCCGACTTCATTTGTCAGAAATTTCTTTTTGCTCTCTTTTTCCATAATCGTCGTCTTAGATTAGTCTTTCGATTCGAAAAGATCTTTCTCCCGAATCTCCTGTTGCAAACATACGTATTTAATTCGATGAAATTCAACTTTTTTCATCGAATCTTTTGATGTCGGCATAGGCAAAAACTATACGATCGTCGAGAGCCGGCTCGGGCGCGAATCTCCCCGCGGTGTTATTTGTGTTCGATGTCGCATGCGCCGCAATTACCCGAGCAGCCCGGCAGAGACTCCGAGTCGGAGCAGGCGGCTTGGCCGTCGGCCTCGCGGGTCTCCTGCACGGCGCATTTGATGCCTAACTTCTGCATGTTTTTGTTGGTCGAGATCTCCGAGTCGATGTGGTGACCCTTGATCATAAGGGTCAGCGACAGACCCAAAACGAATAGCCCGACGGCTGCTATGGAGCAAAGTACTACGATTAATCCGGTTGACATGGTATGAATGGTATTTTAGTGACCCGTAAATTTGGGCATTCGACGACAAATGTATACATTTGTAGAGTAAATTGCAAAAATGTAGCCGAACCGAAAGGCGGCTGTGGGAAATAAACCTCAATCTATGAAAATCGTAATAGCGGGTGCGGGAGAGATGGGCAGCCATTTAGCTCGAATGTTGAGTGGTAATGGTCACGACATTACGGTCGTGGAGTCCGATCCGAAGATGCTGGCCGAAGTCGGCAGTCTGGCCGATGTGATCGCCGTCGAAGGCGATTCGACAACCTTCGCCGTGTTGCGCAGGGCGGCCGTGCGCAAGTGCGACCTCTTTATCGCCGTCAACCACGAGGAGAACGACAACATCGTCTCGGCCATGCTGGCTAAAAAGCTCGGCGCTAAAAAGTCGATCGCCCGCATTGATAACAACGAATACCTCGAACCGAATAATAAGGAGATGTTCATCGACATGGGCATCGACTACCTGTTTTATCCCGAGAAGGTCGCGGCCCGCGAGGTCATCAACCTGCTGGGGCATACTTCGACCACGGAGTATGTCGACTTCTCGAGCGGCAAACTCTCGTTGGTGGTCTTTCGGCTCGATCCGGCTTCGCCGCTTGTCGGACAGGCACTCACCGGATTCGGCGAGGTGCTCACGCCGCTCAACCACCGCACGGTGGCGATCACACGTGGCGGGCAGACAATCATTCCCCGGTCGGGCGAACACTTTGCCGAGGGGGACATGATCTATGTCATTACGCGACAAGATGCCCTGCACGAAGTCATGGAGCTTTCCGGCCAGACCAATATCGAGATCAAAAACATGATGATCCTCGGCGGTTCGCGAATCGGCATCCGCATTGCGACCGAATTGCAGGACGAGGTGAATATCAAGTTGGTGGATTACAACGCCGAAAAAGCCTACCGGTTGGCCGAGATGCTCGATAAGACGCTGATTATAAACGAGGACGGTCGAAATACCGAAGCCATGCTCGAAGAGGGACTGGCCAATATGGACGCTTTTGTGGCCGTCACCGGACGCAGCGAAACCAATATTCTGGCGGCGATGCTCGCCAAGCGCATGGGCGTGAAGAAGGTGATTGCCGAGGTCGAGAATCTCAACTACATCAATCTGGCCGAGTCGATCGGCATCGACACGATCATCAACAAAAAGCTGGTCACCGCATCGAATATCTTCCGTTTCACGATGTCGACCGACGTGCAGGCGATCAAGTGCCTGACCGGGAGCGATGCCGAGGTGTTAGAGTTCATCGTAAAACCCAACTCGCCGGCCACCAAATCGCGAATCAAGGATCTCGACCTGCCCGAAGATACGATTGTCGGCGGAATTGTCCGTGGCGACAAAGTCTTTATCGCCGTGGACAACATGGAGATCAATCCCTACGACCGGGTGGTGGTCTTTGCCATGCCCGGCTCGGTGGAACACGTGGGCTGGTATTTTAATTGAGAATACGGATGTCGGCGCGCAATTACATACTCAAGGCTTGGTTCTCGCAGCGCGAGCGGGCAATCGACAAATTCCGACAGCATCCGATCGAGGTGCAGGAGCGCATGTTTCGTGCCCTGCTGCGTCGCGGACGGCGGACGGAATTTGGCCGCGAATACGGACTGTACGAGATTCACTCGGTGGAGGCATTCGAATCGCGCGTGGCAACCTTCGACTACGAGAACTTCAAACCCTATGTCGAGCGCATGATGCTCGGCGTGCGCAACGTTACTGCACCGGGACGCGTGTCGCTCTATGCGCGTTCGTCGGGAACGACCTCCGACCGCAGCAAATACATTCCGGTGACCGATGAGTCGCTCTGGTGGAATCATACGCTGGGCATGCGCGACGTGGCGACGCTTTATGCCGCGGCACACCCCCAGTCGAAGGTCTTCGACGGCAAGACGCTGACCCTCGGCGGTTCGTGTAGCCGCGAAGGGGGCAATTTGGTGGGGGATCTCTCGGCTCTACTGATCAGCCGGACGACATTCTGGAGCGGCTGGTTTCGTGCGCCGCGCATCGAAACGGCGATCATTGCCGACTTCGACCAGAAAGCTGCGGCAATCTGCCGGGAGTGTGTCGGTGAGCGAATCACTTCGTTTGCCGGTGTGCCGTCGTGGAATCTCGAGCTGATGCGCCGTGTGCTGGACTACACCGGCAAGCAGAATCTGCTGGAGGTGTGGCCCGATCTGGAACTATTTACCCACGGTGGAGTGGAATTTCGCCCTTACCGTCGGTCGTTCGAGGCACTGATCCCCTCGGCGAAGATGAATTATATGGAGACCTACAACGCCTCGGAGGGCTTTTTTGCGCTGGCCGATGATCCGCGGCGTGAAGATATGTTGCTGCTGCTCGACTACGGGACGTTCTTTGAGTTCCGCGACGGCGAGCAGATCGTGCCGTTGGAGGGTGTTGTGTGCGGAAAGGTCTATGCCGTGCTGATTAGCTCCAACAACGGGTTGTGGCGTTACGAGATCGGGGATACCGTGGAGTTCACCTCGACGAATCCCTACCGCATCCGCTTTGCCGGACGCACTCGCCAGTATATCAACGTTTTTGGTGAGGAGCTGATCGCCGACAATGCCGATCGGGCATTGGCTGCCGCATGCCGCAAAACCGGAGCGGTGGTGAGCGAATATACGGTAGCTCCGTGCTACATGTCGTTGCGCGAACAGGGAGCGCACGAGTGGATCGTGGAGTTCGATTGCGAACCGGACAGCCGCGAGCGTTTTGCCGAAGAGCTTGATGCCGAGCTGCGGGCAGTGAATTCCGACTACGATGCCAAGCGTCGCACGACACTCGATCGACAGCGTGTGACGGTAATTGACCGGGGGCATTTCCTCGGCTGGCTGCGCGCACGCGGCAAGAACAAAGTCCCGCGGCTGGTCAACGACCGCCATGTGGCCGAAGAGATCCTCGCATTTGCTGCGCCGGGAACGGTGGGGGGTAGTGGCTGGGACGGTCGAATCGGTTGAGGTGCAGCGAGCAACTCGCCGAGCGGAAGAACAAAAAAACGAATAATAAAACTATAATTAGAATCATGTACATTGCAATTGCCGGTAATATCGGAAGTGGTAAAACCACGCTGACCCAGATTCTGACCAAGCGTTATCACGCCAAGTCTTACCTCGAAGAGACCAACAATCCGTATATAGGCGACTTTTACGAGGACATGAATCGCTGGTCGTTCAACCTGCAAATCTACTTCCTCGGAAGCCGGATTCAGCAGACGATGAATATGCTCAACGAAAGCTCTGCGGGGGATATATTTCAGGATCGGACGATCTTCGAGGATGCCCATATCTTTGCCGACAACCTGCATGAAATGGGGCTGATGCCGACGCGCGATATCGAAACCTACATGAAAATATTCCGTTTGGTGACCACCCTGATCCCCAAACCCGATCTGTTGATCTACCTCAAGGCCAGCGTGCCGACGCTGATTTCGCAAATCCGCAAGCGCGGCCGCGAGTACGAAATGAATATTGATGAGCTTTACCTCAAACGCTTGAATGACAAATACAGCAACTGGATCGAGAAGAGCTACGACGGGGAGGTGCTGGTGATCGACAAAGATCACGAGGATTTTTCCGATCCTGCGGTACTCGATAAAATTTGTGCGCGTCTGGATGCGCTAAAGGCTGCGGAGAAAAGAGGATGACGTTACCGGAGAAATTTGTAGAGCGGGTTTGCCGCGATCTGGGTGAGCCGGAGGGGTGCGCCTTGTGCGCGGCGTTGGATACGCCGTCGCCTGTCTCCGTGCGGCTCAATCCGGACAAGGCCGCTGCGCTGCGGCTGGAGACTTCGGGGCGCGTGCCGTGGTGCGCGACGGGGCATTATCTTACGGCTCGGCCGCAATTTACGCTCGATCCCGATTTTCATGCCGGGATCTATTACGTGCAGGAGGCCGCTTCGCAATTTGTCGGGCGGCTGCTTGCCACGACCGATCCTGTCGGTAAACGGATTCTCGATCTGTGTGCCGCTCCCGGTGGTAAGACAACCCTCTACGCTTCGTTGGTCGGAGCGGATGGGCTGGTTGTTGCCAACGAGATCGACCGTCGTCGGGCGCAGGTGTTGGTCGACAATGTACGCAAGTGGGGAACGGGCAATGTGGCGGTCACGGTGTGCGAACCGCGGCTGATCGGCGATTTCGAGAGCTGGTTCGACGTGGTGGCGGTCGATGCGCCGTGTTCGGGCGAAGGGATGTTCCGCAAGGACGATCAGGCGCGTGCGGAGTGGAGCGAAGCAAATGTGAAGATGTGTGCGGCGCGGCAGAGCGGGATTCTGTTCGAAGCGTGGCGGGCACTCAAGCCCGGCGGTACACTTATATATAGTACCTGTACGTTCAACCGCGACGAGGACGAGGGCGCACTCGAGCGATTGCTCGAAGCCGTCGGTGACGAACTATCACCCTCGGAGGAGGTGGCTGTCGATGCTGCATGGGGTATATCCTGTGGCCGGGTCGGGGCGTTTCAGACCTTCCATTTCTATCCGCACCGGTGCGCTGGCGAAGGTTTTTTTGCGGCCGTGGCACGGAAGTCGTTCGATGCGGGAGGGCGCATGCGTACCCCCAAGGCGCGGCGTGCGGTTTTTTCTGCACCCGATAAATCGACGCTTGCCGAGTTGCGACGTTGGGTGCAACAGCCCGATGCCCTGCGGTTTTCGGTGGTGGCGGATAGCTGCTATGCGTGGCGCGAAGCGCAGTTCGACGCGGTGAAAGCCCTTTCGGAGGTGTTGCCCGTGATCTATTCGGGGGTGGCTCTGGGACAGGTGTTCAAGGGTCGCTTGAAGCCCGATCCCTCGCTGGCGTTTTTCACCGGACTCAACCGTATGGCGGTGGAGGTCGCGTCGCTTTCCGACGAGCAAGCCTTGCAGTTTCTGCGTAAGCAGGAGCTTCCCGTTGAGGCTTTTGCCGAGGGAATGAATCTGGTTTGTGCGCATAACGTGCCGCTGGGCTTTGCCAAACGGATCGGCGCACGGGTCAATAATATGTATCCGAATTCGTTGAAAATTAATAATTTGTAAGATATATGGCCGAGAAACTTTTTTATTCTATGGGGGACATCGCCGAGATGTTCGACGTGAATCAGTCGCTCATCCGCCATTGGGAATCGCAATTCAGCGTCCTGCGTCCCAAGCGCAACAAGAAAGGCAATCGTCTCTTCTCGCCGCGGGATGTCGAGAACTTAAAGTTGATTTACCATTTGGTCAAGGAGCGCGGCATGACGCTCGAAGGGGCGAAGCGTGCCATGCGTAATCCGGTGGCCGAGACAGGTGTAGAGCGCGATGCCGAGCTGATGGAGCGTTTGCAGCACATTCGTTCGCTGCTGGTTGAGGTGCGCGAAGACCTCAAGGTCGGTGCGACGGATATCCTGCCCTCCGATGATCCGCTGACCGAGCCGGAGGTGAAGCCGATCGCGGCTTCGCGAGGCAAGAAGAAAAGCAAGACGCAATCGGCAGATTCGGAACGACCGGTTACAAAACAGGAAACGGCGTCGGAGCAGGTGGCTGCTTCGGCCTCTTCGACGGCTTCGGCTTCGGACGCTTCGGCAGCTTCCGAGCAGGTTGCCGAGGGTGAGGTCGCGGCAAAAGCCAAACCTACGCGTAAACCGCGTCGGAAGAAAGAGGATGTGGAGAACAAGGAGTTGTTCGCGTTTTACGAACAATCGTTATTCTAACGCGTGAAAACGATGAAAATTAAAGAGATAACCGATGTTATAGAGCACTTTGCGCCGCTTCGCTGGCAGGAGTCTTACGACAACTCCGGGCTGGTGGTCGGTCGGCCGGATGCCGAGGTGCACCGCGCGTTGCTGGCGGTGGATGTGACCGAGGAGGTGCTTGATGAGGCCGAAGCCGAGGGGTGCGATCTGGTGATTACGCACCACCCGATTATCTTTCATGCGCTGAAACGATTTAACTCGGCGGACGGCGTGCAGCGTTGTGTGGAACGTGCGATTCGCAAAGGAATTGCGCTCTATGCCTGCCATACGAACCTCGACAGTGCCCCTCAAGGCATGAGTTGGCGGGTTGCCGAGATGCTCGGCGTGGGGGAGTTGAGCGTGTTGCAACCTTCGGCCGGAGATGCGGAAGTCGGATTCGGCGTGGTTGGCGATCTTCCTCACGCGGAAGCGACTCGGGCTTTTTTGCAACGCGTACAGCAGACGTTCGGGGTGCAGGTTATTCGGCATAGCGATCTGGCATCGGAACAGGTGCGCCGGATTGCGGTCTGCACGGGAGCCGGGGCTTCGCTGATTGGCGATGCGCTTCGTGCTGGGGCGGATCTTTACCTCACGGCCGACATGAAGTACAACGACTTCATGACCCCCGATAATGCGCTCACAGTGGCCGATATAGGCCATTTCGAAAGTGAATATTGCGCAATTAACATTATATTTGATATTTTGTCGAAAAATTTTTCTACCTTTGCGGTTCGCAAGAGTGAACGCTCGCGTAATCCTGTGAATTATCTGGTTTAAGTCTAAATTATACAGAACATTATATGGCAACACAAAAGAAAACAGCCGAGGTTGATTACTCGATGCAGGAGAAGATCATGGCGCTCTATGAGCTTCAGAAGATCGACAGCAAGATTGACGAAATCAATAAGGTGAAAGGTGAACTGCCTTTGGAGGTGCAGGATCTGGAGGATGAAATGACCGGCATGAAAACCCGCGTCGACAACATCAATGCCGAGATCGGCGAATTCAACGACCTCACCAAACAACGCAAACGCGAAGTAGACCAAGCGAAGGTCGCGATTACCAACTACAAGGAGCAGCAGAATAACGTGCGTAACAACCGCGAGTTTGATGCCATTACCAAGGAGATTGAGTATCAGGAACTGGAGATCGAATTGGCCGAAAAACGACTCAAGGAGTATTCGGTGGGCGTGAAGGCCAAAAAAATGCAACTCGAAGAGGCGGAAGCTGCGCTCCAAGAACGTGCTGCCGATCTGGCTGCGAAAAAGACAGAGCTGGCCGGTATCGAAGCCGAAACTGCTCCGCAGGTTGCGGAAATGGAAGTGTTGGCCACGCGTGCCAAGGCGAAGATCGACGAACGACTGCTTTCGGCCTATGAGCGTATCCGTAGCAATGTCCGGAACGGTTTGGGCGTGGTGACCGTGAAGCGTGATGCTTGTGGTGGTTGCTTCAATCGGATTCCGCCCCAGCGTCAGGTAGATATCCGTCACGGAAAGAAAATTATTGTATGCGAATATTGCGGCCGCATTCTGGTTGCTGACCCCGATGAGGGGTTGCAGGAGTAGATCCGCCGTCACGCAAGTTAAGTCCCGACACATTGATGTGGTCGGGGCTTTTTTTTGTGTTTTTTGTGTTTGTGAGGGGGGGGGAGTAGTGGCTGAGTGGGTAGGGTGAAGGGTGGCGGCTGGCTGGTTTTCGCGGATCAAGCAGGAATCCTTGTTGGTATCTCCATTGGGGATTAGGCCGAGAGATAGGTTGAGAAAATTTTCTATCGAGTTGTTTTCGGCTTGCGTAGCGAGCCGGCAGTCCGCAGCTCCGGCCTGCGGAGGACTGCTCTTCGCTGCGCTTGAGCCGTTCCCGCAAGCTGCCGACTGAAAAAAAATTGCGACCTCTCGACAAGCTCGAGGATCGTGAACTTTCTATTCCAAAAGAATACACCCATTCAATCCGAGCTTACCTCGGTGGTTGCTGTTGATTGGTCGGTTTTCGATCCTCGAGCTTGTCGAGAGGTCGCAGTTGTCTGCCGGTTTTCGATCCTCGAGCTTGTCGAGAGGTCGCAGTTGTCTGCCGGTTTTCGCTCCTCAAGTTTGTCGAGAGGTCGCAATCTGCTATTGATTTTTGGTGCAGGAGTTCAGCTCAAGCGTATGTTTCGGCTTGCGTAGCGAGCCGGCAGTCCGCAGCTCCGGCCTGCGGAGGACTGCTCTTCGCTGCGCTTGAGCCGTTTTCGCGAGCTGCTGCCTGAAAAGAGTAGGTCGCAAGGGTTTGCCGCAAGTTCCGTCTTCGACCCTCGAGCTTGTCGAGAGGTCGCTGTTGCCTGCTGGTTTTCGATCCTCGAGCTTGTCGAGAGGTCGCAAGGGTTATTGCCGACTTGTTTTCGGCTTGCGTTAGCAAGTCGGCAGTCCGCAGCTCTGGCCTGCGGAGGACTGCTATTCGCGTCCGCTCATCAGCCGTCCCCCGCGAGCTGCCGACTGAAAAAAAAGTTTGCGACCTCTCGACAAGCTCGAGGATCGTGAACTTTCTATTCCAGAAGAATACACCCATTCAATCGAGCTTACCTCGGAGGTCGCTGTTGGTCTGCCGGTTTTCGATCCTCGAGCTTGTCGAGAGGTCGCCATTGTCTGCTGGTTTCGCTCCTAAAGCCTCGAGTCTCTCGAGAGGCACAGAGCCTTCGCTCGTAGCCCAAAAAAAGCGGACACCGAAGTGTCCGCCGCTACAAAATCCTCCGTGAGGAGAACTATTTAACTGCATTAACTATTGCCTCGAATGCTTTCGGCTCGTTCATTGCCAGGTCGGCCATAACCTTACGGTTGAGGACGATTCCTTTGGCGTTGAGTTTACCAATAAATTGCGAGTAGGTCATTCCCTGCGCGCGGACTGCGGCGTTGATACGCGTAATCCACAGCGAACGGAATGTCCGCTTTTTGAGCTGGCGGTGTGCATAAGCATACTGCAAACCCTTTTCGACCGTGTTTTTCGCAACGGTCCAAACGTTTCCCCTTGAACCAAAGTTACCTTTGGCAAGTTTCAAAACTTTCTTTCTGCGTGCGCGTGACGCAACAGCGTTGACTGAACGTGGCATAGTG
>CAZHEY010000048.1:0-13535 GCA_964532025.1 uncultured Alistipes sp.
ACCTCTTTGGTAGCGGGAGAAGGACTCGAACCTCCGACCTTCGGGTTATGAGCCCGACGAGCTGCCAACTGCTCCATCCCGCGATATGGCTTTTGTGATATACTATCGCTTTTGTGACTGCAAAGATAAGGCAAATAATCGGCTTCGCCAAATAAAAATCGGGGCGAAGAATCAAGATTCCGCAATTCGCACTATCGGTCAGTGAGTTAAAAGCGAAAAATTATTTTAATCTCTGCGCCACAACCTCGGCCAGATCGCGCACCGGGTTCTTTGTACCCCGCGCAATCGCTTTTTTGCAGAGCGGGCAGGCCGTGACGATCACCTCGGCCCCAGTCGCTTCGAGTTCCGAGGCTACCGAATGGGCGATCTGCACCTGCTCGCGATCGGAAATCGCGGTGTTGGCGACCGAAGAGCCGCAGCAAAGTGCGTTTTCACGCGTATCGGCCGGCTCGAGCAGTTCGCCGAGTGCCTCGATCACCGCGCGCGGTTGGTCGTAGATGCCGCTGCCGCGTCCCAGTTCGCAGGGGTCGTGGTAGGTAAAACGCGTCACGTCGTGCGCCACATCGAGCCGTCCGGTGCGCATCAAGCGCAGGATATACTCCGAGTGGTGCAGCACCTCGATGCCCGGCAGGTTGTAATCTTCGCGGAAGACCTTGAGGCAGATCGGACACGAAGTCACGAGCGTCGTGATGCCGTGTTTGCGGAAAAGGTCGTTATTGTAGCGCATCATCTTATGTGCCGAATCGGTTTCGCCCGAGAGCTTCAGCGGGCGACCACAGCAGACCCCGCCGTCGCGATCCGCCCACCAGACCTCCTCGCCTGCGGCATCGAAAATCCGCTGCATGGCCGACAGCGTGCGCGGCGTGAGCAGGGTCATACATCCGGCAAAATAGCCCACCTTGCCCTCGCCGGTCGAGCGGTCGAGACCCTTGAAATAGTCGTAACGACGTTCGTCGGGCACATTGCGCATCGTGTCGCGCGAGTTGAGCCGCAGGGTATTGAGGTCGATACCGACCGGGCATTTGGTCTGGCAACGGCCACACATCAGGCAGTTATCCGCCACCTCGCGGCGCAGCATGCCATAGCGGCGATCGCGCAGGAAATAGACCGACTGCACCTCATTGACACCCAGCACCCTTTGCAGCTGGCAGGGGTCGATGCAAATGCCGCAACGCGAGCAGGCTTCCACCTGAAAATTATCGTAGGAAGACTCCTTTTCGCCCGCCTGCAACCGGTAGCGGCGCAGGAAGATGAGCGGAATCTCGGTGAAAATATGCATGTATCGCGAGAAGGGCAATGCCACGAAGAAGACTCCCAGACACGACGAATAGACCCACCACGTCGCCGTCTCAAGGTTCATGAGCGTCAGCACACTCACATGTTCGGCCAGCCAGCCGCCCAGCCCGCCGGTGAGGAATCCGCCGCCGCCATAGAGTGCGCACGTCGCGCTCTCGGCAACCAGACGCGCCGGAAAGACAAACCACAATGCCGAGAGGGCAACCCGATCGCCGACCACGTGTTTGGTCGTGCGGCGCATGCCCATGGATTTCGAGAAAAACCGCTTGCTCCAAGCCAATGCCACACCCGACAGGACGAAGAGCAGCAGCAGATCCATAACGAAGTCGAAGATCGGCTTGTGTTCCAGCCCGGTGGAGAAATACTTGAAGAAGACGTGCCCCTGCAACGGCACATAGCGGAATCCAAGGTAGGCGACCGTCTCGATCCAGCCCACGGCGATCAGCAAGAACCAGCCGAACGCCAGACTCATGTGCATGTAGCCCAGCAGCGGATTGACGCGGAAGATCCGGCGGTGGAGCAGCGATTCGCGCACCACCTCCCAAGCAGCACCGAGCGTCTTACGCGTCGGGATGCCATAGAGTATGCGTTTCTTATCGGCACGCGGCAGGCGGTAGAGCCACAGCGACCACTTGAGCAGCAGCACGGCAAACATCACAGCCGCACCGACGATAAACGGAATGCAGAAAGGAGCAAAGAATGTCATGTCAGAAGTCCCCCAGTTTACGTTTGATGAGCATCACCACACCGCGTGTATTGATACCGCGCGGGCAGACCAGCCGGCACTTTCCGCACAACATACATTTGTTCATCTCCTCATAAGCACCCTGATACTCGCCGCGACGCACCAGCGTATGGACTCGCCGGAAGTTGAACTGCGTGAGGTTGCCGGCCGTACAGACCGCCGTACAAGCCCCACATCCGATACAGGTCTGCAACTCCGGCATTTCGAGCAGAATTTCGTCGCTCTTGCGCAGGTTGTTGCGATCGATGTCAATGGCGCGGGGTTTGCTGATCGTATATCCGAAATTGATTGCCGCCATCGCTATGCCTCCACAAATTCGGCAACGGCATCGGCCGCTGCAATCGCCTCGTTCAACGACTCGCCGATATTTTTCGGTGCTGTGATCGTTCCGGCATAGAAAATACCGTCGACCGGGCTTTTCACATTCGACAGGAACAGGTCGCGGGGTGCGAGGAAGCCGCTGTCGGCGCATTGCAGACCGGCACTTTCGGCAAAAGTCGCATTGTCGTCGTTGGCGCACATACCCACCAGCAGGATCAGCATATCGACACTCATGTGCAACGGGCGACCGGTCAGCGTATCCTCGGCCTTGATCTGGATGCGGTTGTCGATCGTCGGGCTGGCCTCGGAGATCCGACCGCGGACAAAGTGGATGTTATACGCCTCCTGCGCCTTGCGGTACATCTCCTCGTAGCCGGGGCCGAACATGCGGATATCCATATAGAAATTGAAGACATCGGCTTCGGGAAAGAGTTGCTTCATCTCCATGGCCTGCTTCACGCCCGTGATGCAGCACACCTTCGAGCAATGACGCTGGCAGACCTTCTCGTCGCGCGAGCCGACGCAATGCAGGAAAGCGATACGCCGGGGACGCGACCCGTCGGCCTTGGCCACCTGCCCCTCGTTGAGCATCCGTTCGATGTCAACCGAGGTGAACACGTTGTCGTAGATTCCATAGCCGTACTCCTCCTTGATCGACGCATCGAAAAGCGTCGAACCGGAGCAGACGACAACCGCCCGGCATGCGAGTGTCGAGCCGTCGGCAAGGGTCACACAGGTGTGCGTGAACGACTTGACTTCGGTCGAAGTCCTCACCTCGATCCCGCGCTCCTTGATCCGGCGGCGCAGTTCGGTGAGAACCTCCGAGGCCGGGGTAAACGAGGGGAAAAGCACGTGCCAACCGCGCAGTTTACCACCCAACTCGGGCTCTTTTTCGATGATTATCGGCTCAAGGCCTTGATCTGCAAGGCGCAACGCCGCACGCATCCCGGCAATGCCGCCGCCAATGACGATGATTCGTTTTTCCATTATTCCTTCCTATCGTAAATCGTATCGGTCGAACAGCAGTTAACCACCGCCGACGCAGGTTTTCCAATCAGTTTTCCGTTATGTCCCAAGTATTTGGCCGCCGGGTCGTAGTCGATGCCCATCTTGTCGAGCAGCGGCTCAACATCGACCTGATGCATCTGCATTCCCAACACCCACGGATCGTAACCCAACACCAATCCGGCCATCTCCTCATAGGTCAGCACCGGAATACCATGGCCGTTTGCGCCATAGGTCGTCCCCTCCATTTCGGCAATAGCATACTGCCATTTGTCGAGAAACATCGCACAGCCGGGGCAGTTTGCCACGATGAAATCGGGCTTATAGGGAGCCATGCTCTCCAGCTTTTTGTGTGAATTGGCGATCGAATAGCCGCGGTTGGCCTGCACCAAGTAGTTGCGAAATCCGAATCCGCAGCAATGCCGCCGCTCGGGATAGTCGACGCATTCGCCACCCCACGACTCGACCATGCCGGCCAGCACGTAGGGGAATTCCGAGCCACCGATGCCCGATTTAGGGAAGATCTTGGAGTAGTGGCAGCCGATGTGCTCGACCACCCGAAGCGGTTCGCCCGTAGCGGCATTCACCAAGCGGTGTTTGGCCTGCTCGGCAATCCGATCGCGGAAATGGAAGATGATATCGGAGGTATGAGCCAGACTCTTGGGCTTCACAAATTCGCGTCCCGTGGCCTTGCGCAGGTTCTCGCGCGTCTGCTCCTCGGTCTCGGGGAATTCGTGCCACGTGGCCAGAATCTCGGAGTAGATGCCGAAGGAGGTGATGCACGACGAGACCAGATTCTCGTACCCAGCCTCGTTCATCAGCGAGAATTGACGCGCCACGACGGTCATGATCGTCTCCAGCGGCACGATATCCGAATGGTAGCCGATGCCCGTACACGACGAGTGTTTCGGGTCGTCCGAGAGATCCTTGCCCAAGTTGTTGCGCAGGATGTCGATAAACGCCTTTTCGCTGCCCGGGAAGAAGTTCTGGCGGATACAGCTGCGTGCATAATAGTAGTTGTCGTCGGCGATCTGCTTCTGGTAATCGCGCCAACTGCTGCGTTTTATCATCGTCTAATAGTGTTCGTTATTGTTGTGGAGAAAAACATCCATCATATATTTTTGGTCAGCACCCTCTTCGTAGCCCATTTCGCGCGCCTTCCGGTCGGAATAGCGTTCGATCGTGTCGAACATTTCGCTGCCGCCGCTGACCTCGAAGATCCGGTTGATCTCGGCAAGCGACTCCTCGTCCAAACGTCGTAACGCACCAGCTCCGTGGCGCATGTAGACCGGCGTGAACTGGCCGAAGACTTCGGTGTCGTGGTCGTAGATCCATTGCCAGACCGTCCCCTGCTCGGGATGCAGCTCGGGTTTGACAAGGCGCGGGATGATGCAATAGCCCGTGCGGAGAATATTCTCGCCGATCGTCCGCTTGAGTGCCAACTGCTGACGCCCCTTCTCGCTCTCGACGAAGAAACCCAGCTTCTGCGACAACGTGCGCAACGCCTGAATGACATAGCCCGGCGTATTTCCGCGCGGGCAACGCGGGCGGCATGACATGCACTCGCCACAATACCAGATCGTATCGCTTTTCAGCAGCTCTTCGATCGCCTCGTCGTCGCGCGTCTGCACGGTATCGACAATCTGCCGCGGGTCGTACTTATAGAACGCGGCTGCCGGGCACACGGCCGTACAGACTCCGCAGTTCATACACGACTGAAGCCCCTCTTTCATGCGGACATCCTGCATGAGCATATCGAAATATTTGGTCGTCATAAATTCGCTCCTCTCCTGTTTTTTCGGAATTTTTCTGCGCCCGACCATTCCTGCTCACGGCATACGCCGTATGCAAATCCGACCCGCCCAACCCTCTCCTTTGCGAAGAAGCCTATCGAGCGCAACCGGAATGCAGGAAACTGAAGGCACAAAAAAACCTTTGCCGATGCAAAGGTAGGGATTCCACGTGGGAGAGAGAGTAGTATAAATACCTAATTTCAACGTCGTTCATAGCACTCGAAGACAAACGGATATTCGTATTTTTCGCCCCGTTCGTAGCGTTCGCAGTCGATCCGCGTCCACTCCTGCTCATCCCATGCCGGGAAGTGCGTATCGCCCACGTAGTCGTGCTCGACACGTGTCAAATAGAACCGATCGGCAAGCGGCAATGCCTCGGCATAGATCTGCGCACCGCCGATCACGAAGACCTCCTCGTCATCGGAGAACAGCCCAAACGCCTCGCCCAGCGAGTGGACTACCCTACAACCGGGGATTGCGATCTGCTGCCGCGTGATAACCACATTCGTGCGACCGGGCAGCGGCCGCCCCAGCGAATCGTAGGTCTTGCGCCCCATAATCACGGGATGCCCCAAAGTTACCGCCTTGAAATGGCGGAAATCTTCGGTGATATGCCACAACATTCGGTTCTGATCGCCGATCACGCCGTTCTGTGCCACGGCAACGATGATGCTCACCATATTCTTTTCGGATTAAAAGGACATTTCGGCTTTGATCGCAGGCCACGGATCGTAGCCTTCGAGCGTAAAGTCTTCGTAGCGGAAATCGAAGATAGAGTGCACGTCGGGGTTGAGCCGCATCGTCGGCAACGGCCGCGGTTCACGCGAGAGCTGCTCCTCGACTTGAGCCAGATGATTGAGGTAGAGGTGAGTATCACCTGTCGTATGGATAAATTCACCGGGCTGCAACCCACAGACCTGCGCCATCATCTGCGTCAGCAACGCATAGGAGGCGATGTTGAACGGCACGCCGAGAAACGTATCGGCACTGCGCTGGTAGAGCTGGCACGAGAGCCGCCCCTCGGCCACATAAAACTGAAACAGCACGTGACACGGCGGCAATGCCATGTCGCCGACTTCGGCCACATTCCACGCCGAGACCAGAATGCGCCGCGATTCGGGATTTTTGCGGATCAGCTTGACGGCCTGCGCAATCTGATCGATCGCCACCCCGTCGGCCACCGGCCACGAACGCCATTGGTAGCCGTAGACGTGGTTCAGGTCGCCGAAGCGATAACCCTCGATAGGTGACGGCTCGCCTGCGGCAGCCAAAAACGCCTCGCGATCAAACGGCAGCACCCCCTGCTTCACGCAGAGTTCGTTGTAGTAGCGGAAGGCATCGTTGTCCCAGATGTGGACTCCGTTTCGCACCAGATAGGCGATATTCGTATCGCCGGCCAGAAACCACAGCAGTTCGTGGATCACCCCCTTCAGAAAGACTTTTTTGGTGGTGAGCAACGGAAATCCGGCAGCCAGATCAAACCGCATCTGGTGGCCGAATATCCCTTTCGTCCCCGTCCCGGTTCTATCGCCGCGTACAACGCCTTCGCATTGGATGCGACGCAGCAAATCGAGGTATTGTTTCATCTGTTCAATCGTTTGAGGGTCAAATTGCCCGCATCGTCGAGCACGGCATAGGCCGGATTTTTCTCCCAGCAGCCCAAGTTCACCACATGCAATCCGTCCTCGTGAAAGTCGCGGGCAAAGTGCATGTGACCAAAGACAAAATGGTCGACGCGGTGCGTCCGGGCATAGTCGCGGGCATAGTCGATCAACGGTTCGGTCAGCGACGCATCGAATCCGCCGGCCGCATTATGCGACTTGCGCGACTTTCCGCTCCACCAGTGCCCGAAGCGCATCGCCAGATCGGGATGCACCCCCCACGAGAAGAGCCACCGCAGCATCCGCGAACGGAATACGGCGTTCATCAATCGAAGTACAGGCAGGTGGGCTATATTCATATTATCGCCATGAGCAACAAAGACTTGCTTCCCGGCCAAGGTCATCTGTCGGGGCGACGTGCAGACCTCCACGCCACATTCGCGCGTGAGGTAGTCGCCGACCCACATGTCGTGATTTCCGGTAAAGAAGACCACGCGCACCCCGCGATCGGTCAGCTCGGCCAGTTTGCCCAGCGTTCGCACGAAGCCCTGTGGCACGACACGGCGGTATTCGAACCAGAAGTCGAACACATCGCCGACCAAGAAAATTGCCTCGGCATCGCGCGACACGCTTTCGAGCCACGCAACAAAACGGCGTTCGACCTCGCTGGCAACCTCCCGATCGCCAGCTCCGAGGTGAATATCCGAGGCAAAGTAATACATAAGGTTATCGAGTCAGCTCTTCCAGTTTAGCATCCAGCGTCGAAGCGTAGATATCTTTGGCGACGATCTCACCCTGCTTGTCGATCAGGTAGTTCGTCGGCAATTTCTGCACATTGTAGAGTCCGAGCGTCGGCGAAGCCCCGCCCAGCAGGTCGCTCACCGAGATCCACGGCAGCTGTTGTTCCTGCACTGCATTGATCCACAGAGCCTTCGAACGATCGACTGCCACCTGATAGACTTCAAATCCAACGGGGGCATTGGCGTATTTCTTGTAAATGAGTTTCAGATCGGCATTCTGCGCGTTGCTATTTCCCTGCTCCGCCGACCAGAAATCGAGCAGGATCACCTTCCCGGCCAGCGACGAAAGCCGGATTTTCTTGCCATAGATATCCGTCAGATCCAGATCGGGGTATCCGGCTTCGGTGATCTGTGCGCTGAGGCTGATGCGTGCGTCCATGCGGGCAATCTCGCCCAGAAGCGACTGGAGATAGGGCGATTCGGGATAACGCTCCTCGATGGCTTCGGCCACGGTGCGAAAATAGACCAGATCGCTATCGCCATTGAACAGATTCGTGTCGCCCGGCAACCGCTGATAGAGGGCATAGACCGCCGCCAACGAGGCTTTATTCTCGATGATGAAGCGCAGTTGCTCGCGTCGAATCCGGTAATATTCGGCCGTATATTCTTTGATTAAGGCCGTGCGCTGCTCCTCGGTTTGCGTCGTACCGGCCACTTGCAGGGCGATATTGTCGAGCCGCTGTGCTCCGGTGACGAAGGCTTGGTAGAATTGACGCAGCAACTCCGACTCTTCCGAACCGGCGATCGTATAGTTGCGCGTGATATTTCCGGTCGCGCTGACCGTCACGCGGTCACCGCCGGCCAACAACAACGGAATTCGCTCGCCGTTGCAAACCACATTATAGAGCGACGGGGTTTTGGTCACACCCTTGATTTCGAAGCGGTAGCCGCCGTCGCTACCCAACACAACCGAATCGACGATCGATTGCGCAAGCGGCGAAACCTGCTCGAGATAGATGTTTTTCACATCGTTTCCGACGATACGCCCCGAAATCCGGACTTTCGAAGATTGGCATCCGCAAAATAGCACAGCCGGGACGAGTGCGATAAGTAGTGTCTGTTTATTCATGGATAGTCATTTACTCATTTAGGAGTACAAATATAGCAAATTTCCGCAAATACACCTCAATGTAGAAACCGAATTCCGTTTCGCGACGATTTCTTATTTTTGCGAATTGCGATGAGGCCCGTTGTTTTTCGTGAAATTGCGTCCGTGTTGCTGCGGGCGGTTTTTCTGTTGCTGACGCGGATATTGCTGCGGACGTCCCTGCTGCGAACGCCCTTGCGGACGCGCTGAAAAGGGTTGTTTATAGTCGCTTCGGAGGTTGTTTAAGGCCACTTCGTCGATGGCAATCGTTCCTTTGGACATCAACTTGATATCTTTTATGATGACCTCGTTGTTGGGATGCTCCTGATTGTATTCGTAGCTCTTGGTACGCATGTAGCGAGCCAGATTGTCGACCGTATGGGCCACCGTCTGCGGATTTTTCTCCTCGGCCAGTTTGCGGATCATCTGCCCGACATAGCGACCGTAGTGTTTGTGGGTGATGCGCTGCTGCGAATAGGGCATCTGATGCGGCGTGATAGTCAGTTCCTGACGCGACGGACGCGGATAAGGAGAATCGACATCGAGCTGAAAATCAGACATAATGAACAGGTGATCCCAAAGTTTGTGCGTAAAATCGGACGTATCGCGTAACAGGGGGTTGAGATTCCCCATCACGGCAATGACGGCACGCGCTTGGCGATTCCGTTCGCGGCGATCTTCGATCACCAACAGCGAATCAATCATTTCGTGGATGTGACGCCCATATTCGGGCAAAAACATCTTACGACGTGTAAAATTATAGTTTTTTCTCATACAGTAGTTGCGGCCCCGCACCTTGTTGTAATTCGTCCGGCAAAGCGTCCGATCAGGTTGCGGCAATAGACCGATTCAAGACCTTTTTCATGACCTCTCGGCGAATCTGGCTAAACCTCTTAAGATTGTTTATACCACGCCGAAAGTCATAACTTTGGGACAAAAGTAGATAAAATTTCAGGAAAAACAAGCTATGGCAAAAGTTTTAATTCTCGATCAATCAAAAAGTGTGCGAAACATCCTCCGCGAGCGACTTGAGTTCGAAGGATATTCCACCGAGATCGCCGAAGATGCCGCCGTGGCATCGGCCATGTGCGGCAAAATACCCTTCGATGTAATCATCTCCGACACCACCTGCAAAATCCCCGATGCAGGCATACCCTTCATCGCGCTCTCATCCGAAGCCACGATCGACTCAGCGATCGAGGCCGTGCGCAACGGAGCGCAGGACTACCTGACCAAGCCGATCGACATGAACCGCCTGCTGCAATCGATCCACCGAACCCTTGCCAATCCGCAACCGGCCGCCACCGCCGCGTCCATCACCACGCGCTCCACCCACCGCACCCGCACGATGCAGACGGAGCAAATCATCGGGCAATCGCCCGAAATCGAACAGGTACGTCAGCTCATCGCCAAGGTTGCACCCTGCGAGGCACGCGTCCTGATTACCGGCGAGAATGGCACAGGCAAGGAGTTGGTAGCGCGCTGGTTGCACCTCAAAAGTGCCCGCGCCGCCGCACCCTTTGTCGAGGTCAACTGCGCGGCAATCCCCTCGGAGCTGATCGAGAGCGAACTCTTCGGCCACGAGCGGGGTGCTTTCACCTCGGCGGTCAAACAACGAAAGGGGAAATTCGAGCTGGCCGACGGCGGAACGCTCTTCATGGACGAAATTGGTGATATGTCGCTATCGGCACAGGCGAAAGTACTGCGCGCCCTGCAAGAGAGCAAGGTGAGCCGCGTGGGCAGCGACCGCGACGTGGAGGTCGACGTGCGTGTGATCGCCGCGACCAACAAAAACCTGCGCGAGGAGATCCGCCGCGGCAACTTCCGCGAAGACCTCTACCACCGGTTGGGGGTAATCATCGTGCGCGTCCCCCCGTTGCGCGAACACCCGCAAGACATTCCGGTACTCGTCGACCACTTTCTCCACAGCCTCGCCGCCGAATACGGACAACCGGTGAAGGCGATTGACCCGCAAGCACTCGAAGCCCTGCAACAGATGCCGTGGAGCGGCAACATCCGCGAGCTGCGCAACGTCATCGAACGGCTGATTATCCTCAGCGAGGAACGCATCACGGCCGAGGATGTGGCGGCCTATTCGTTATGATCGGCTTCAAGCCGGGTCGAAACAGAGATACGTGGTGACCTATTTATAATAGGGCGAGAATCTGTTCGGGGCGATCGACCAAATGGTGCGCACCCGTCTCGATCAGCTCCTCGCGCGAACGGAAGCCCCACGTGACGCCCACCGAGCGGACGCCGGCAGCCGCAGCCGTTTGCATGTCGATACCCGAATCGCCGACATAGAGCACTTCCTCGGGGGAGATGCCCGTTGTTGCGCAGATTTCGCGCACAACCGTCGGATCGGGCTTCAGCGGCACACCCACGCGCTGTCCCAGAACAGCGACAAACGCCGTATCGGGAAAAAAGAGGCGGATCAGCTTTTCCGTTCCGGCCTGAAACTTATTCGAGGCCACGGCAACCGATATACCGCGACGCGACAACTCCTTCAAGAGTTCCGGAATCCCGGCATAGGGTTTGGTGTGGAGATCAATGTGCGCCGTGTAGTACGCCACGAAGTCGGCACGCACGGCCGCCACGATTTCGGGAGTACGCAAATCTTCGGGCAGGGCGCGTTCAACCAGCCGCAAAATCCCGTTTCCCACAAAATGGCAATACTCCTCGTAGGAGTGTTGCGGCAGTTCACGGCGAGCCAATACGGCATTGCACGCCGCAGCCAGATCGCCGATCGTATCGAGCAGCGTTCCATCCAGATCAAATAGTACTAATTGAACCAAAATAAAGAGTTAAGCGTGAAAATAAAAAAATCGGGCTTGCGTCTTATCCAACAACCGACAAGTTACCACGCAGCCCGATTTCGAATCGTTAAGTCTACTCTTGTTTACCGAAAGGGAACTGATTATCATGCACATCTTCGAAGCGCATGCCCTTTTCGTAGGTCTTCATCGCGCGGCGGCTCATACCCATCGAGGAGAACCCACCGTCGTGGTAGAGATTCTGCATGGTGACCTTACGCGTGAAGTCCGAGAAAAGCGTCAGCACGTAGTCGGCACAATCCTCTGCCGTAGCATTGCCCAGCGGCGACATGTTGTCGGCGAAACCCATCAGATCACCCAAGCCCAGCACACCGCTGCCGGCCGTCGTTGCCGTCGGCGACTGCGATACAGTATTGATACGCACGTGTTTCTCGCGGCCATAGATGTAACCGAAACTGCGGGCGATCGACTCCAGCAACGCCTTGGCATCGGCCATGTCGTTGTAGCCGTAGAGGGTACGCTGCGCGGCGATGTAGGAGAGTGCCACGATCGAGCCCCAGTCGTTGATTGCATCCTTCTTGCGGGCAACCTGAATCGCCTTGTGGAACGAAATAGCCGAGATATCGAGTGTCTTCGAGAGATAATCGTAGTCCAGATCGTCGTAAGTGCGCCCCTTGCGGACATTGGGCGACATACCGATCGAGTGAAGTATAAAATCGAACTTACCGCCGAAATGCTCCATGGTCTTATCGAAGAGGCTCTCCAGATCCTCGACGCTCGTGGCATCGGCCGGAACAACGATCGTATTGCATTTTTCGGCCAGTTGGTTGATTGTCCCCATGCGAATGGAGACGGCCGTATTCGTGAGGACGATTTCGGCTCCTTCGGCCACCGCGCGTTCGGCAACCTTCCAAGCGATCGACTGCTCGTTGAGCGCGCCGAAAATCAAGCCTTTCTTTCCTTTCAATAGCTGATGTGTCATACCTTTTAGATTAAAAATTTGGGCAAATGTAACAAAAAAAATCGAATTGACCTACCTCCGCCCCAAAACCGCCCCACGCAGCAACGCCCCAATCGCCAGTGAAAGGGCTTGCGAGGTTGCCTGCTACCTGTGCTATAATTTCACCGTCAGGAGCTCCTTGCCCAATTCGCGCAGGTTCTTTTCGATCTTTTTGAGCCTCTCTGCGGAGGGTTTTTTCGCTCCACAGAGATAGGATGCAAAGACACTTTGCGGTATCCCCATTCGCGCAGCAAATTTAGATACGTTAATCTCCGGAAGATTCTCGAACACATTCTGCAAGGGTGTCTGCTCGGGATTGTTGTCGTATTCAAAGCTCTCGAAGCTCACATCCTCGTCAATGCCGTCCCAGCGAATGCCGTCAGAGGTCAATCGATACGAATCGCGCTCCTCCTGCGTCGCATTTCTAAGAAGGGGATACCATTTCAGCGACTGGCTGCGAATCTTGCCGGCGGTTTCGATGAATATCTTTTCATCGTCAAACCAAATCTTAACCTCTTCCATATTGTTATTTTATAGCAAGGAGGGTTATTCCCCCTTACGCTCTTTCCACTCCTTGATTATAAGCTCTCGATTCTCCTCGATAATGCTTTCGGCCAATCGAATATCTTTGTTCTTTACACCGTTATTCTTTATCAGCTCCACCTGCGGGTCAACATTAAATTTTGCGTTGCCGTCACTTGTTTCGATATGAACATGCATCGGTTCGTGCTCTCGCGAATAAAAGTAAAATCTGATTCCGAATAAAATTAGTATTGTTGGCATACCCTGTCGTTTTGTATGTAGTACAAAGATAGGTAATATTTTTATTACCTACAACTATTTTGCCGGAAAGATATGGTTTTTGGGATCAAGCGGTAATCCTTGTTGGTCTCTCCATTTGGGGTTAGGTCGAGAATTTCTTGGTGAGTCGGTTTCGGCTTGCGCAGCAAGTCGGCAAACCTCCGCCACGCGGAGGCCTGCTCTTCGCTGCGCTTCGAGCCGTCCCCGCGAGCCGCGGCCCGAGAGCAAAAAAACAATGCTCCCCTTAAAAAGAAATTCGGCTTATTGGTCAAAATAGTACATAAAATAGGGGCGGTTTTGGTTTATTGGTCA
>CAZHEY010000049.1:0-12505 GCA_964532025.1 uncultured Alistipes sp.
GTTTGGTCTTAAACGTTTGGGCTATGGCCGCGCGCACGGGGCACGATGCGCATAGGTCGTGCGTACCGCAAAGTCCGGCATCAACGGCATTTCGGCATCGCAGCAGGTTTCCGACTTTGGGCATTTGTGCGGATTTCGACGTGCCGGTCAGATTGTAGTAATTGGTCTTCAGTACGTTGAAATCATCGCCGACGAGTAGTACGTAGGCGGCGATGTTGCGGAGGATTTCCTCGGTAACGCGGTTGTTTTCCGTGCAAGCGCGACGCAGTTGAAGTACCCGGATTATGAGGTAGACTGATAGTATAATCAGCAGAGAAACGAGGAATATGATTGAAAAATGCATCATCTGACGTCATTTATATTTCATATGCAAAGATAGTTTTTTTTCGTTAGAATCGGTTGCTGAATAGCCTAAAAAGGCATTTTGTTCTATGCAAAAGAATGGAAATAGCCCCGATAACGCTTTTTAACTATGCAGATCAGACCATGCTCTTTTTTGACTTGTTTGCCCTCGCTATTTGTTCGGTTGTCGTGGCTTGCGCTTCGTGGTCGAGTTTGCACTTATGCGACAAAAAACGCCCTGCGATTTGCAGGGCGTTTTGAGAATAGGTGGCTGAACGCAGGGCTATTTGTTGATCTTGGCCCACGAATCTTTCAGGGTGACGGTGCGGTTGAAAATCGGATTTTCGGGCGTCGAATCAATATCGGGACAGAAGTAGCCGACGCGTTCGAATTGTACCGCTTGGCCGATCGGAATTTCGCGTAACGACGGCTCGAGGTAACCTTTGATCTTGACCATCGAATCGGGATTGAGGTTATCCTCCCAGCTCTGACCCTCCTCGACATCGTCGGGATTCTCCTTGGTGAAGAGCGGGTTGAAGAGCCGAATCTCGGCTTCAATGGCATCCTTGGCAGACACCCAGTGGATCACACCCTTCACGCGGCGGCCGTCGCTCGACGAACCTTCGCCCGACATCGGATCGTAGGTGCAGCGCAGTTCGGTGATCTCGCCTTCGGCATTTTTGATAACCTCCTCGCATTTAAGCAAGTAGGCGTAGCGCAGGCGCACTTCACCACCCGGGCAGAGTCGGAAAAATTTCTTGGGCGGTTCTTCCATGAAGTCGTCGCGTTCGATGTAAATCACCTTGGAGAAGGGGACTTCGCGCACTCCGGCGGCTTCGTTTTCGGGATTGTTGACGGCTTTGAATAATTCGGTCTTGCCCTCTTCGTAGTTAGTAATGACCACCTTGAGCGGATTCAATACGGCCATGCGGCGTTCGGCAACCTTGTTCAGGTCTTCGCGAACACAGAATTCCAACTTGCCGAGGTCGATTGTGTTGTCGCGTTTGGCCACGCCGACCATTTCGGCGAAATTACGTACCGAAGCGGGGGTATAGCCCTTGCGGCGCAGCGCGCAGATTGTCGGCATGCGCGGATCGTCCCAGCCCATGACGGCTTTTTCCTGCACAAGTTTGAGCAACTTACGCTTCGACATCATTGTATAGGTGAGGTTCAGGCGCGCAAATTCGTATTGGTGCGAGGGGAAGATGTCCAGAGCCTCGATAAACCAGTCGTAGAGCGGGCGGTGTACGTCGAATTCGAGCGTACAGATCGAGTGAGTGATCTGCTCGATCGAGTCGCTCTGCCCGTGAGCATAGTCGTACATCGGGTAGATACACCATTTGTTGCCTGTGCGGTGGTGCTCGGTGTGCAGAATGCGGTACATGATCGGGTCACGGAAGAGCATGTTGGGGTGCGCCATATCAATTTTGGCACGCAACACCTTCTCGCCGTCGGCAAATTCGCCGTTTTTCATGCGGGTGAACAGGTCGAGGTTCTCCTCGATCGACCGATTGCGCCACGGCGAGGGTGTACCGGGGACGGATACCGTACCGCGGCCTTCGCGAATCTGCTCCTGTGTCTGGTCGTCGACATAGGCCAACCCCTTTTTGATCAGGACGATTGCCCAGTCGTAGAGCTGGTCGAAATAGTCCGAGGCGTAACGTTCGATTGCCCAATCGAAGCCCAGCCAATGGATGTCGCGCTTGATCGAATCGACGTATTCGACATCTTCCTTGACGGGATTCGTATCGTCGAATCGCAGGTTGCACTTGCCGCCGTACTTCTTGGCTAATCCAAAGTTGATGCAGATGCTTTTGGCATGACCGATATGCAGGTAGCCGTTCGGCTCGGGTGGAAAGCGGGTCTGTACGCGCGGTTCACCTTTTGCGATCGAGTCTTCGATGATTTCTTCGAGGAAGTTAAGTGACTTCTCTCGTGTTTCGTTTGTTTCGCTTGCCATAAATAGTTGGTTCTTATGCTATTTTTTGTGATTTTTGCTGTTGTATGCTGTTTTGAGGAAACGTACCGTGACCTCCAGTTTCTGCTGTGAGCCCAGTCCTGTGCCGTCGTAATGGGTGGCGAATTCGGCTTTCACACGCACAGTGTCGCGGAAAAACCACCGGGAATAGGAGAGTGCGGCGCGGTTGTAGATGTGTTGGTCGGTGCGGAAAAAGCTCTCGCCCGGATAGAGTTCGCGGCCATAGGGAACGTAGGTCGTCGTGCCGTCCTCGTTGCTGATCGTGTGGCCTTCGAAGAACGGATGCAGGTTCTCGCCGACATAGAGTCTCTCGTCGAGCGAAAGCCCCCAGCGGCTGATCCGGAATCCAAATTCACCCATGCGCGGGGTCTCCCATGCGTGGCCGAAGCTGCGGTCGCGTTGGGCACTTTGCAGCAGGCCGAGATAGATGTCGAAGTCGAAATAGGCGTTAAACTTCACGCCGATACGCGGATTGAGCAAGAAGCAGTCGACCACATTTTCCACCGGTGCGTCTTTGGCTCCGGCGAAGTGGAACATCGAGAAGTTGTAGCCGTAATAGAAGGTCTTGAGGTAGTGGCGTCCGCTGCTCAAGATGCGGAACTTCTCGCGTGAAGCCGTCGAATACATCCCCTCCCAGTCGCAGATGAACTCTACGTAGCTGTCGCCCGAATTGTATTGTGCCAGCACACCGTTCATGCGGTTGTGAATGAATTTGTGGGAATCGGAGAAGAAGGCCGTCGAATAGTCGTCGGTGTGGGTCATGTCGCGCGTGAAGATACCGGCAACGGCCTTCACCTTCGGGGTGAGAAACTGGTAGTAGAAAACCGGTTTTATCTCGGAGAGAAATCCCGAATTCTTCTCGCCGAAATTCTGGAGCATCTCGGCCGCAAAAACCAGCGTGTTTTTCTCGTCCCAGCCCAGCGCGATACGCGGTGTGAGGCGGGCGGCGAAGTCGGTTCCCGACTCGATGTCCAATCCCGGTACGGCAAATTTGTTGTTGCCGAACTCTTTGTTGTCGAAATACATTTCGAAGTCGGCACCGATTTTAATCTCCTGTGCACACACCTCTGTCGTGTAGGCAGCGAGGAGCAGGAATAGTAGGGGGCGAAGTATTTTCATATAAATTTAAGGCGTAAAGAACTCACAAAAATAGGGAAAAGATTTTAATTTTATCTACTTTTGCACTCAAATATGGTTTCTATGCGAAAAATAACCAATGAGGAGCTGCATCGCCCCTCGGTAGAGGAGTTCGCCGGACAGGCCAAGATGTCGGTGGTGGTGGTGCTTGACAACGTGCGTTCGTTGCAGAACGTCGGTGCTTTTTTCCGCACGGGCGATGCCTTTGCTGTCGAGCAGATCGCCTTGTGTGGCATCACCGCCACGCCGCCCAACCGCGATATTCACAAAACGGCTTTGGGGGCGGAGCTGACTGTGCCGTGGGTCTATTATAAGACGACCGAGGAGTGTCTTGCCGTGCTGCGTGCGGCGGGGTATCGGCTCTATGCCGTGGAGCAGGTCGAGGGGGCTGTAATGCTCGATGCGTTTCGTGCCGTCGAGGGCGAGCGTTATGCCTTGGTCTTCGGCAATGAAGTGATGGGCGTGGGGCAGCAGGCGGTGGATCTCTGCGACGGCGCAATCGAGATTCCGCAGATCGGTACGAAGCATTCGATCAACGTATCGGTGTCGGGCGGGGTGGTCTTGTGGAACTTTTTTTGCCAAATTCGGCCAAAGCACTAACTTTGCCGCGACAAACTTAAAAACAGAAGAAATGTCAGTAGAAAGTACGGTAAGAGCGGTGACGACCTATCGCTTGACCGAGATGAAGCAGCGCGGTGAGAAGATCGCGATGATCACCTCCTATGATTATTCTATGGCGAAAATCGTCGATGCCGCAGGTATTGATGTGATTCTCGTGGGTGATTCGGCCGCCAACGTCATGGCCGGTTACGAAACCACGTTGCCTATTACCCTTGATATGATGATTTACCACGCTCGTTCGGTTGTCCGCGGTGTGCAACGCGCATTGGTTGTCGTCGATATGCCATTCGGTACTTATCAGGGAAATTCGAAGGTGGCACTCGACTCGGCGATCCGCATCATGAAGGAGACCGAAGCCGATGCGGTGAAACTCGAAGGGGGTGCGGAGGTGCTCGAATCGGTACAGCGGATTCTCTCGGCTGGAATTCCCGTGATGGGTCACCTCGGTCTGACACCGCAGTCGATCCATAAATTCGGTACTTATAATGTACGCGCGAAAGAGGCGGCCGAAGCCGAGAAACTGATTCGCGACGCTCAGCTGTTGAGTGAGGCCGGTTGCTTCGGGATCGTGCTGGAGAAGATCCCGGCAGCGTTGGCCGAACGGGTGACTGCCGAGATTCCCGTGCCGACGATCGGCATCGGCGCAGGCGGCAGCTGCGATGGGCAGGTGCTTGTGATCCACGACATGCTGGGGATCAACAAGGGCTTCTCGCCGCGTTTCCTGCGGCGTTACGCCGACCTGCATACGGTGATGACCGACGCGGTGACGCAATACATCTCCGATGTCAAAACCAACGACTTCCCGAACGAAACGGAACAGTATTAGTCTGATCTTCGATTCGATCGTCATGGGCGGCTTCCGGGTTCGGTGGCCGCCTTTGTTTTGTCGGATCAAGCGGTAATCTTTGTCGGCAATTAGGTTGAGAAATTCTTGGCGAGTTATTATCGGCTTGCGTAGCAAGTCGGCAGGCCGCAGCTCCGCCCTGCGGAGGACTGCTCTTCGCTGCGCTTCGAGCCGTCCCCGCGAGCTGCGGCCCGAGAGCCAAAACAATGCTCCCTTAAAAAGAAATTCACCAACAAGGATTACTGCTTGATCCGTTTTGTCGGCTCGGAGTTCACCAGCAGGTTGCATGGCGAGGTGGATCTGCTCGAAACTTTCGATTTTCGGATTCTTTGGCCTGATATAATTTTGAATTCATTAGGTGTTTTCGAAAATAATGATTACTTTTGCGAGCAACAAAAATCCACGTTCATTATGTCTTTTATCAACGAAAGGGTTCAGCCCGAAGGACTTACCTTCGACGACGTGCTGCTGATACCCGCCTATTCGGAAGTGTTGCCGCGAGAGGTCAACGTTCAGACCCGTTTCTCGCGTAATATCAAACTCAACATCCCTATTGTGTCCGCCGCTATGGACACCGTAACTGAAGCTCCGCTGGCAATCGCGCTGGCTCGTGAAGGCGGCATCGGTGTGATTCACAAGAACATGTCGATCGCCGAGCAGGCTGCGCAGGTGCGTCGGGTGAAGCGTGCCGAGAACGGTATGATCTACGACCCGGTGACGATCTTCAAGGAGAATACGGTGGGTGACGCCCTCAATCTGATGAAGGAAAACAAGATCGGCGGTATTCCCGTGATCGATGCCCAGCGCAAGTTGATCGGCATTGTGACCAACCGCGATTTGCGCTTCCAGCGCGATATGTCGCGTCTGATTGGCGAGGTGATGACGCCCGGTGACCGCCTGATCACCACCCACAAAACCGATCTGGGACACGCTTCGGATATGTTGCAGCGCAACAAGATCGAGAAGTTGCCCGTGGTTAACGACGAGGGCGTGCTCGTGGGACTGATTACCTATAAAGATATTACCAAGGTGCAGGATCACCCCAACGCATGCAAGGATGAGAAAGGTCGTCTGCGTGTGGCGGCCGGTGTGGGTATTACGGCCGATGCGTTGGATCGCGTGAAGGCACTGGTCGACGAGTCTGTCGATGCGGTGGTACTCGACTCGGCGCATGGTCATTCGGCTGCTATTGCTCGTAAAATCAAAGAGATAAAGACTGTATATCCCACCCTCGAAGTTGTAGCCGGAAACGTCGCAACGGCCGAGGCAGCGAAGTTCCTGATCGATAACGGAGCTGACGGCGTGAAGGTCGGTATCGGCCCCGGGTCGATCTGCACCACGCGTATCATTGCCGGTGTGGGCGTGCCCCAGCTGTCGGCGATTTTCGGAGCGGCAAAGGCTGCTGCCGGATCGGGTGTGCCGATCATTGCCGACGGAGGGTTGCGCTACTCGGGCGATCTGGTGAAGGCACTGGCTGCGGGCGGCGATTGCGTGATGATCGGTTCGATGTTCGCCGGTACGGAGGAAGCTCCGGGCGAGACGATCATCTACAACGGCCGTAAATTCAAATCTTACCGCGGCATGGGCTCGATTGATGCCATGAAGGCCGGTTCGTCCGACCGCTATTTCCAGAAGGACTGCGAAAAGAATTTCAGCAAGTTAGTTCCCGAAGGTATTGCGGCTCGCGTGCCGTTCAAGGGGCTGTTGAGCGAAACGGTCTATCAGCTGATCGGTGGTGTACGCGCCGGAATGTTCTACTGCGGAGCAAAAGATATTGCCAGCTTGCAGCAGGCGCAGTTTGTCCGCATCACTGCATCGGGCATGCACGAGAGCCATCCGCACGATGTAGCAATCACCAGCGAAGCACCCAATTACAGCAGCGAACGCTAATACGATGAATTCGACGATCAACCCCGAAATTGCAGCTTGCGGCCTTTTTTGCGGCTCTTGCCGCGCCTATAAAAAGGGAAAATGTCCGGGTTGCCAGAATAACCTCAAAGCCGAAAAGTGGTGCACGGTACGCCGTTGCTGCATCGAACACGATTACCAGAGTTGTGCCGACTGCCGGATGATGCCGCTGAATGACTGTCCGAAATTCAACAATTTTATGGGCAAAATCTTTGGTTTGATTTTCCGCTCCGACCGTCGTGGGTGCATCGAACGTCTTCGCGAAATCGGCAACGATGCTTTTGCCGCAGAAATGCGGTTATCGGGGAGTTACAACCGCCCTGTTAAAAAACAAAACTAATTTCACACATGGAAAAAATACTCATTCTCGACTTCGGATCGCAGTACACGCAGCTTATTGCGCGGCGCGTGCGCGAACTGAATGTCTACTGCGAAATTCACCCGTTCAACAAGTGCCCCGAAATCGACGGCACGGTGCGCGGCGTGATCCTTTCGGGCAGTCCTTTCTCGGTGCGTGACGAGCATGCGCCGAATCCCGATCTCTCGGCCTTCAAAGGCAAATTGCCTCTGCTGGGAGTCTGCTACGGCGCACAGTTCCTCGCCTCGGCATTTGGCGGCGAGGTGCAGCCTGCACCCAGCCGTGAATACGGCCGCGCGATGCTATCGGTAGGCAATGCTGCCGATCCGCTGTTGTGCGAGCTGCCGGCGATGACGCAGGTTTGGATGTCGCATGGCGATACGATTACCCGCGTGCCGGAGCACTATGAGCTGATTGCCAGTACGGAAGATGTGCGTGTGGCGGCATTTCATGTTGGCGGCGAGCCGACATGGGGCATCCAGTTCCACCCCGAGGTTTACCACTCGACCGACGGCAAACAGCTGTTGAAGAACTTCGTGGTCGGCATTTGCGGCTGCGAGCAGTCGTGGACTTCGGAGAGTTTCGTGGAGTCCACCGTGCGCGACCTGCGCGAGAAGATCGGCAACGACAAGGTCGTCTTGGGGTTGTCGGGTGGCGTCGATTCGTCGGTGGCTGCTGTGTTGCTGCACAAGGCGATCGGCGAGAATCTCTACTGCATCTTTGTCGATTCGGGACTGCTGCGCAAAAACGAATTCGAGGATGTGCTGGAGTCGTATAAGAATATGGGGTTGAATGTCAAGGGCGTGAAGGCCGGGGCGAAGTTTCTGGGCGATCTGGCCGGAGTCAGCGATCCCGAGACCAAGCGCAAGATCATCGGCCGCGACTTTGTCGAAGTGTTCAACGAGGAGGCAATTCAGATCCGCGATGTGCGCTGGCTGGCGCAGGGGACGATCTATCCCGACGTGATCGAGTCGTGCTCGGTTAATGGCCCTTCGGCGACGATCAAATCGCACCACAATGTCGGCGGACTGCCTGAAAAGATGAATTTGAAGATCGTCGAGCCGTTGCGCCTGCTCTTCAAGGACGAGGTGCGCCGCGTAGGTCGCTCGATGGGAATCTCCGAGCAGCTGATTGGTCGGCATCCTTTCCCCGGGCCGGGACTTGCGATCCGCATTCTGGGCGACATCACCCCGGAAAAGGTGGAAATCTTGCAAAATGTCGACAAGATTTATATCGACTCGCTACGTGCAGCGGGGCTGTACGATCAGGTGTGGCAGGCCGGAGCGATCCTCCTGCCAGTGAAGAGCGTCGGCGTCATGGGTGACGAACGTACCTATGAAAGCTGCGTGGCACTGCGTGCCGTAACCTCGACCGACGGTATGACGGCCGACTGGGTGCACCTGCCCTATGAGTTTCTGGCTAATCTCTCGAACGAGATCATCAATAAAGTCCGCGGGGTCAACCGCGTAGTCTACGATATCTCCTCGAAACCACCCGCCACGATCGAGTGGGAATAGAGACAAGTAGCCGTGCCTTTCGAGGTGCGGCTTTTTTTATGGAAATCCGTACTTATAAATTGCGATCGGGCGGGCTGAGAGTCGTGCATATTGGGTATTGTTTTTCCGAGCGTTTGGGTGTTACTTTGCACAAAACAAATAGCTTATGTTGAAAAAACTCTTTCAGAATGCCCGCATGCCCCAAAATAATTGGGGCGGACGATTGTTCCTGTGCGGAATGAATTTTTTTCACCGTGGCGGTGCGCGGTGGGCTTTGCGCTTTCTCGATTTGAGGAATGCGCAGTCGATACTCGACGTCGGTTGTGGGGGCGGGCAAAATATTCGAACCATGCTGCGCAACTGCCCTGATGCGTTGGTCTTCGGGTTGGATTTCTCGCCCGCGAGTGTGCGTAAAGCCGCGACGCTGAACCATGTTGCGGTGGTCGAAGGCCGGACAACTGTGAGCGAGGGAAATGTGAACGCAATGCCTTATGAAATGGAGAGTTTCGATGTGGTAACGGCATTCGAAACTGTCTACTTTTGGCAGCCGCTTGACGATTGTTTGCGTGAGGTATGGCGTGTGATGAAGCCTAAAGGACGTTTTCTGGTGATGTGCGAGGCCAACGATCCCGTAAAGGCTGTGGTTTGGACTCGGAAGATAAAGGGAATGACGGCCTACACGCCGCAGGAGCTTGAACGGCGGCTTGTGCATGCGGGGTTCACGTCGGTGGAGGTGCATACTTACAAGAAGCGCATGTGTCTGATTGCGACAAAATAACTTTTTTCTGGGCGCAAGAGTTAGGCGGAGTAGTCCACGATCCTCGAGCTTTGTCGAGAGGTCGTAAGGGTTTGGTGGAGTTGTCCACGATCCTCGAGCTTTGTCGAGAGGTCGCAGGGGTTATTCGCAACGGGGTTTCGACTTGCTGTGCAAGCCGGCAGTCCGCAGCTCCGGCCTGCGGAGGACTGCTATTTCGCAGAGCTACATAGCCGCCCTCCGCGAGCTGCTGACTGAGGGGCGGACGGTTGTAGTTTGCGACCTCTCGACAGGCTCGAGGATCGAGAACTACGATTTTGCGACCTCTCGACAAAGCTCGAGGATCGAGAACAATCCACCTTGTAAGGTATTTGCGACCTCTCGACAAAGCTTGAGGATCGAGAACAATCTACCTCGTGAGGTATTTGCGACCTCTCGGCGGAATTGAGAATAGAATCTTTACTGCCGATAAACCAAGAAACACCGCATTGATTGCGGTGTTTCTTGGTTTATGTCGATCCGATCAGGAGCGTTGCTATTTTACGGTGATGGGCAGTGTGGCGGCAATATCGGCTGACGAAGTGCCCAACGAGAGCGTGTATTCGCCCGGATTGACCTTCCAGCCGTGTGTTGCGGCGTCCCAGTAGGCAAATGCCATGCTGTCGAGTTCGAACTCTACGACAGCACTTTTTCCGGATTTCAGCTCAACTTTGCGGAACGCCTTCAGCTCCTTTTTGGGGCGCAGTACGGTCGGGTTGTTTTCCGAGACATAGAGCTGCACGACCTCCGAGCCGTCGCGTTGGCCGATGTTGGTGAGCGTGACGCTTACCCGGAATGGTTTGCCGGCTTGAAATGTCTTTGCGGCGCGCGGCTTCGCGAGTTCGAACGAGGTGTACGAAAGCCCGAAACCGAACGGGTAGAGTGGGGCGATCTGCAGTGCTTCGTACCACCGGTAGCCGACCAGCACCGATTCGTCGTAGTTGACATCGTAGAGCATAATCAGATTTTCGTTGTAGGCGCGTGGCGCAAGGTTGTAGAATTGCGCTCCGGCCGGCATCGTGCCTTTGGCAGGTGAGTCGTTGAATTCGCGCTCGAGGGTCATCGGCAACTTGCCCGAGGGGTTGCGCTTGCCGGTCAGAATGTCGGCCAGTGCCTCGAATCCGTTTTGTCCCGGATACCAGCCGTAGATGATTGCCGCGGCTTTGTCATTCCAGCGGCTCATGCGGATTCCCGAGCCGGAGTTGACGATTATGATCGTGTTCGGGTTGTTCTCCACGGCGGTACGCACGGCCTTCTCCTCGTCCTTGGGTAGCGCGTAGGGGCGTTCGGCGGACTCCGCATCGAGTGTCCCGATGCTGACAATCACGGCGTCGGCCTGTGTTAGTTGTGTGGGATTGGGCTGTGCAACAAACGTGACGTTGGCCTTGTAGGTAGCTTCGAGAGCCTTGCGCAGCGTGGTGTTGTCGTATCCTTTGACCGCCGCAGAACCCAAGCCGCGGGGAATCTCATCGATGAATTTTCCTGTGACAAGAATCTGCTTCGTGCTGGGTTGCAGCGGTAAAATGCCGTTGTTTTTGAGCAGGACGATCCCCTCGGCTGCAACATCAAAGACGGTGCTGTTGTGCGTTGGCATGCGGTCGAGCAGCTCGGTGCGGTATTTCTCGCGGTCGTATAGGCCGAATGCGATCCCCGTGGCAATGGTCGGGCGGATCATGCGGTCGATCTCCCCCTCGGTGATGCGACCCTCGTCAAGCAGGCGGCGGACATCGCCGACAAACTCATCGCGTCCCGGCATCTCGACATTCAGCCCGCTCTTTACTACTTTTTCGGTGTCGTAAACCGATCGCCAGTCGCTCATGACGCATCCCCTAAAGCCTAACTCTTTGCGCAGTAGCCCTTCGATCACGGTCTTGCTTTGGCCAGTCCATTCGCCATTGACGCGGTTGTAGGAGGTCATGATGTAGGCTACACCGGCGTCAATTCCAGCCTTGAATGCCGGCATGTAGATTTCGTGCAGGGCGCGTTCGTCGACAATGGAGTTCGAGCGGCGACGGTAGAATTCGGTGTTGTTGCAGACAAAGTGTTTCAGACAGGCGGCTGTGCCGGTTGATTGCATGCCGCGCACGTAGGCGGCTGTGATCTGCGCGGCCAGTAACGGATCTTCGCCGAAATACTCGAAGTTGCGACCGTTCTGGGAGTTGCGATAGATGTTCATTCCCGGGCCGAGCAATACTTCGATGCCACCGGCGCGGCACTCCTCACCCACAGCTTCGGCGTATTTGTAGGCCAGCGCGGGGTTGAATGTTGCGGCGAGGGCGATTGGCGACGGCAAAGCCGTGGAGCGTTGGAGCTGTTTGACCATGTCGGGGTCGGGCAAGTTGTTGCGCATGTGTACGCCCTGTGTGGCGTCGGAGAGGTAGAGATAGGGTAGCCCCTTTTCGGGTACGCCGTAGAAGAAGAATTGCGAATAACCGCGAGCGCAGTTGATTTTTTCGTCGAGTGTCAGTTCAGCGATCTTCTTGTCGGCTTGACTGTAAGCCTCGTCCCACGCGACAATTTGCTGGGCACGGAGCGGACTTGCAGCTGCCGCAAGCATCAGGGCAGCTATGAATCCGTTTCTAATTTTCATTTTATGATCGGTTTATGTTTGTGTGTTTCAATGGGTGATGGTCTTCGTTTTTGTGTTTGTCTTTGTTTCAGTCTTTGGGAATTTACTGTTCCGAGTTTCGCAAAGATAGCAAAATATATTTCATATCGAAATCATTTGCCTGAAAAATCTTCATAACGAAGATGCTGGCTGCGTGACGGGCTTTGTGAGAGGTTGTGTGCTTTTGTCGTATTTGTTCTCGATCCTCGAGCTTGTCGAGAGGTCGCAGAGGTTGTTCGTAGCATGTTTTCGGCTTGCTGCGCAAGCTGGCAGTCCGCAGCTCCGCCATGCGGAGGACTGCTATTTCGCAGAGCTCATTAGTCGTCCCTTAAAAAGCATGGTTCAGCAAAATTATCTTCATCGGGAGAGTTTCGCAGACTTTGTTTATTAGCCACAAAAGAAGCTTCATGGCCCTTTTGA
>CAZHEY010000050.1:0-11642 GCA_964532025.1 uncultured Alistipes sp.
ACCTCTCGACAGGCTCGAGGATCGAGAACAGAAAATCCTTTGCGACCTCTCGACAGGCTCGAGGATCGAGAACACGACACAGCGACCTCCGGCAAAGTTTGAGGCTCGAGAATAAATATTTGCGGCAAAGTTTGCGACTGTGGCACTCTATTTGTCTTTTTGCCGAGCGTAATCAGCTCCTCTATGAAAAAGACAATCGGAATATTACTGTTCTCGATCCTGACCTTCTCACTTCAGGCACAGGATCTCGGCATTAAGACCAACCTGCTTTACGGCGCTTATACCTATACGCCGAATCTGGGTCTGGAGATCGGGTTAGGACGAAAAACGACACTCGATCTGGGGGCCGGATACAATCCCTGGCATCGGAACGGATCGGATGTCAACAACAAAAAACTCGCCCATTGGCTTGGGGAGGCCGAATTCAGGTATTGGACGTGTCAGCGGTTCAATGGCTTGTTTTTTGGGGCACACCTCTTGGGCTCGCAGTTCAACATCTCGGGGCATGATCTCCCGCTGTTGCTGGGGCGAAATTCCAAAAAATACCGTTACGACGGTTATGCCGTAGGTGGAGGATTCTCGATCGGGTATCAATTTGTGCTCGGCAACCGCTGGAATCTCGAAGCGACGGTGGGCGTGGGATATGCGCGGCTCAATTACGACAAATACGACTGCGTCAAGTGTGGCCGGAAAATCGAGAGCAACGCCACGCGCAATTACTTCGGGCCGACCCGAGCCGGCATCTCGATTCTATTCTTTATCAAGTAAAACCGCACGAATGTCATGAGAAAAATCATTCTGTTTACCTGCATTGTTTGCCTGTGTAGTCCGTTGGTTGCCAAGGAGAAGGGCGGAGTCGAGATCGCTAACGTGCGGATGGAGCGCATGGGCGATGAGGTGCTTGTCCAATTTCTGGTCGTGTCGGTGAAAAAATCGACCAACCGAAATTATAAGTTGACCCTCACCCCCGTGATCTACAACGCTTCGATGCAAACCGCGTTGCCGCCGGTGATCTTCGAAAGTAGGCGCGCGCGGATTTTAGATAAGCGTAATGACGTCGAAATCAATCCCGATGCCATTGTCGCTAAAGTTGGCGATGTGGTCGATTATCAGGCTTCGATACCCTATCAGAAGCAGATGGCATGGTCGTCGCTGCGGGTCGATCTGAAAGCCGAGGGCTGTTGCAACGAATACCTCTTGCCGCCCCTGTTGCTGGCCAACGAGGTCAAGTTGGCGATTGATCCGATTCCCGTATATACTGTGAACCCCCATTATAGCTACATCACACCCGCCATAGAACTTGACAAGGTGCGTCGAGAGGGCGGAGCTCAACTCTATTTCCCGGTCGGAAGCTCCCGTCTGATGAGCGGATTCAAGGACAATCGCGCGGAGCTGGCAAAGATAAACCAGAGCATTCGTTCGATCGTCGACAACAAAGCGGACGAGACGCTCCGAGGCATCACCCTGCACGGCACTTGCTCGCCCGAAGGTAGCTGGGCATTGAATACGCGGTTGGCGCAGCAGCGTGCGCAGGCGGTAGAATCCTACCTGAAGAGTCGCTACGGCTATCCGAACACGATTTTTACCATAAACACGCTGCCCGAGGACTGGCCCGGATTGAAGGTGTTGGTTACAACGTCGGACGTTCCCGACAAAGAGGAGCTCTTGCGGATCATCGACTCCGATGTTTCGCCCGACACCAAGGATCGGCAGATTGCGCAACTGAACAAGGGCATTCCCTATCGTTACTTGCTGGCCACTTGCTATCCGCAACTGCGCAAGGTCGGCTATACGGTCGACTACACGGTCAAACCTTTCACTGTGGCCGAAGGCAAGGAGATGCTCCGGACTAAACCCAAAAACCTGAGTCTGAATGAACTGTTCGAGATTGCCAAGAGCTATGGCGAGGGGACTCCGCAGTTCGACAGTCTGCTCATAACAGCGGCCGAGCTGTTTTCGGAAAGTACTCCGGCCAACATCAACGCCGCAACAACGGCACTCAAGCAGGGGAATCTGACTGCGGCAAAGCACTATTTGCAAAAGGTCGATGCGGCGACCGCCCCGCCCCAGTACGACAATACGATGGGTCTTCTGCTGCTCTTGGAGGGCGATTATCAGAGAGCCGGCAGCTTCTTCGACAAGGCGGCGCAGCAGGGTTTGCGTGCGGCGGCACAGAACACGGTCGAATTGAATAAGAAAATTGAAAATGCAATTCAAATAAAAAACCAACCTGTTTATTAATTAAAAAAATCAGAATCATGAGAACTTGGAACACCTATGTGGTATCTTTGACAGCACTGCTGGCGATGATCTCCTGCACGAAAGAGAACGCCGACCACAATGTCACACCGAACGATCCGACGACCAAGGAGGTCGTCCTGAAACTCGCCTCCGGGGCGATTGCCGACTCTCGGGCAATCGAGTCGCCGGTTGTGAGTAGTCAGGCGGCAACGCTGAACGACGGACTGGTCTACTTCCTCGATGCCCAAGGCAACGTGCTGAGCAATGCTGCACTTGCCCCGGCTACGGTTCTTTCGGCGACGGGACAGCTCTTTTCGGGCATTGCACCGAGTGCCACGCAGGTCTATATCGTCGGTAACTGCAACGGTGTGCTGCCGTCGATCATGACTGCACTCCAAGGCGCGACGACCATTTCGGCCATTCATGCGGTGACGGCAGCAATCACGACACAGCAGGACGGTGCGGCAAATGTCGTGCTTGCGAATGCCCTCGATCCGGTGAATAATGCGGCCTACGATGCGCAGATCAAGCTCAATGGAGCGAACTACGAGGCCAAGGTGTTGCTTGCTCCCGTGTTGTCACGCATTCAGGTGGCCGACATCAAGACGGTCGATCCGCTGATTTTGAGTTATAAGTTCGCGGGCATGTATGTCGACAACTTCTATCCGTCGTTCTACGTAGCCCCGACGCTGGGAGGTGCTGGGACAATCCAGACCGCCGGAACGAATGCCGCTCTGCTGGGAACGTTCGGAGCTTCGATGTGCGATATTCCCGCTGCCGCAGTTGCGAGCGTAGCCAAAGCCGTGACCGCAGCGCAGGCTAAAGGTGTGACGGGCGATTTGGTGTGGGGCTATCAGGTGACACCTACGCTGGGTGGTAGTGCAAATACCCCGCGATTGATTATCAAGCTGACCGATGTGATGGTTACCAACGGACAGGGCGGAGCACCGGTAAATATCGGAACACAATACATCACCGTTACCGGATTCACGACGGCCAGTGGGACGATTCAGAATTTCCAACCGGGAACGGTCTACAATGTGCCGGCGGGTTCGTTTGTCTTCAATTTGGGAAATCTGGCCACTACGCCGAATGCCCAGAAGATCAATGTTACGGTATTTGTCAAGGTGGAGAACTGGATCGTATCGAATGTGGGTGTGGCGATGTAGCTCACCGGAACAAAACTGAATGATAGGGCAATGGACGTCGAAATCGAAAAATCGCTTCCGACGTCCGTTTTTTATTTGAGACCAAAAGCTATGCGGAAAAGATTATTATCCTGTTTGCTTCTCGGCGCAACCCTGCCGTTTGTGGGGTGTGTCGATGAAAAAACGGCAGACTGCAAGTCGGAAACAGGAGTCGTATACTCGTATACGCTCAACGATCAGAATGCCGATTTATATGATAGCGAGGTGAATAGCGTGACGCTGTATCTGTTCGACAAGAACGGAGTTTACTACGATTCAAAAACAGTTGCCGACCCTGCGCTGATCAAGAACGACACGCCGATCTGGCTCTCGCTGCCCAAGGGACGCTATTGGGTTGTGACGTGGGGTGGAGATCCGGCGTGGTATCAACTGGGCGAAATCGACCAAAACAACTTTGTGCCGGGGATGCGTCCGGGCGTTACCAAGTTAGACGACATGCGGCTTTGGATTCGCTACTATCTGGATAGCGTTACCCACGAGCCGATTGCCGAAGAACCGGTCGATCTCTATTTTGGCGCGCCGGTTGAGCTTGTTGCCGAGTCGGGGCAGACGAATCTCGTTCGGGTTGGGCTGATAAGGAACACGCATTGGATTCGCCTTGCGGTGTCGGAGGTGAGGCAAGTGCCCGAGCAAAGTGGCTCGCCGCTGGATATCTATCTGGAGAGCCGCAACGTGCGTTATCGTTTCGACGATTCGATTGATCCGACGACTCCGGTTGTGAAGTACCTGACCGCGCCGCACCAATATGCCGATTATACGGTGACCACGTCGACCAAGGTGATGCGGTTGGTCGAGGGCTGTCCGGTGATGCTGTTTGTTGACGACAAAAACACGATGCAGAACGTGCTGAGTCTGGATCTTGTTCCGTTGATTCAGTCCTTGCCGGCCTACGCGACGCAAGAGGATCTCGATCGGGAGGATCTGTTTAATATCGAGTTGAAACTCGACAATCAGGTCGTGGTTGCGGTGACGATTAACGGCTGGCGTGTTGTTCCGGTAATTCCGGAGCAGTAGTGCACTCGACGCAACAAAACAAGGCGGCATCTTCTCATGCCGCCTTGTTTTTGTGTCTACACCGGAGTCGATGTCCGGACGAGTCTTACTCGCGAATGATCGGCCGGAATCCAACCCCCTCGTCGCACTGGTCGGCTTCGCGACTGTCGCGAATGGTATTGGATATGTAGTTGGCCGTTGCAGCCGAACCTCCGCCGCGAATTACGCGCTTGGAGCTTGATTCGTAGTTGCAGACGTTGCCAATGTCCTTGTTGGCGACGAAGTGCAGGTCGTCGGAGGGTGTGGCGTTATCCATGACCCATTCGTCGACATTGCCGTTCATGTCGTATAGTCCCAATGCGTTGGGATAGAGCGTTGCGCAGGGGTGCGGGCTTTGTGGCATGCCGGTTCGAACCATCGCGTGGGCACTGACCCGCCACGGTTGCACCCCATAGGTAAACCAAGCGATGTTTCGCAAAATCGCGAGGGCGGACTCCGTGCCGTTCAGCCCGCTGTTGCAGCCGTTGTCGGCGAAGGCGTAGGGGTATGTTCCATTCTTCCGGTTTGTTGTCGAGGCGATGAATTGTGCCCTTGTGGTAAATCGGTTGTCGATTCCGCGGGCGGCGGCTTCCCACTCCATTTCGGTGGGCAGCATCCTGCTCGATCGGGTGGGTGACTTTCCGGCGTATTTCAACAGCCAGTAGTTGTAGTCGCATGCGCCGTAGAAGTCGATCCCGAATAGCGGGTAGTTCGAACAGGGGAATTGGGTGGGGGTTGCCGTCGAGGAGGTGAGGAGGATTGATTGCGGCGCCGGATGCCAGCCCGAGAGGTATAAGACGACCGGCCGCGGCGTGGTCATCACGCTTCGAAGGTTGCCGGACGAGTTGTTCTTTCCGGGGTAATCGGTGTCGATGTCGCCGCTCTTGTCCAAGAGGTGGTTGTGGTTCGTCAGCTGATCGAAGCTGACAATCAGCATGTCGTTGAGGTAGTCGCAGAACTGCTGGACGGAGCATTCGGTTCGCGCCAGATAGAAACTCCCGACCTGCGGAAATACGGGGGTTCGGCTCGATTGGGTTGCCGGCTTCGTCGGGGTGTTGCCCATGCAGTCGAAAGCTCCGGCTTTGAATACGCCGCCGGGTACGTAGGAGAGGGCTACGGCCGAGGTCGGATAGGACGACGGATTCTGAGCCACAAAGACCCGCGCCAACTCGTTGCCCGAAAGGTCGGTGAAGATGATCTGGGCGCGGCGTTCGCGGTTGGTCGGGTTGGCCGAACACCGGACGGCGATTGTCGAACCGGTGAGGTCTTCCGAGCGGATTCGGTTTTGCATATTGGCTGTGCCGCTTGCATCGGCGATGCCGAGGGTCAGGAACGAGCGGGTCTGTCGCCCGTCGCCGAGATAGACCCAATCGGCATTTGTCGTAGCCGCCCATTGCGGCGTGTTGAGGTAGGTTTCGACGAGGGTGATGTATTGTGTGATCGGATAGTTGCTCCGGCCGAATGTCGCATTTTGCGGAAAGAAGAGTGCCGAAACATCGACCTGTATTGATTGGTCGTCGTCGTAGCCATGTTGGTAGACGTTGTATGTCGTGTTGGTGGTTGCCGATTCGATGCAGTTGTTGAGTTTCGGGCTGGCCTCATTGTCGGCTTTGCAGAGAAAAATCTTCAGCGAATCGACCGATGCGACCACCATGTTGTCTCCGTTGTTCTGTGATATGGCATCGGTGTTGACATCGGCCGGAAGGGTGAAGTATCTGGCCTGACCCAAATGCCACGGCAGGTAGAGAGCCTGCTCGGCTCGCTCTTCGATCAGCCCCTGCGTATTCACGCGCCACGTATTTTCGGCGATGCCGCCCTGACCGTTGAAGGCGATCGAAATCTGATACCACGTGTTTCGTTGCATGTCGAAGTTGGTCAGGACGTTTTTGCCTAAATAGTAGCGGTATACGACCACGCCTTTTTTCTTCGGCGAGGAGTAGTCGGCCGTCACTTCGAGGTAGCTGCACAGGGAGGCTTTTCCGCTTGCCGGGGTTTTGTATCGCTCGTCGGTGGTCGTGCCGTTGTCCCCCTGCATGTTTTCGAGGAGGTAGAGCGGTGTGGCCGTAGCATGTTTGTCGAAGAAAAGTCCGGTGGCGGCGGCGAGGCTATCGCCGCGCAACAGTAGGTTGGCGGTGGGGATGTTGGTGTTGCAGAGATGACACGACTTCGGAACTTGACACAGGACGATCTTCGTGGGTCTGATGACCACTCCCGGAGTTACTCCGCGCGAATTGAAGGTGACGGTTACCTTCGAATAGAGTCTTGAGACCGTGATGGGCGCAATCGAGACCGTCTTGCCGACCGGTATGGCGACGTTGGTCTGGAGGGCGGACATCGGGCAGAAGGCTGGCGAGAGCGGGCTTGTCGGGGTGAAGAGGGCATCGTTAAAGTCGGGTTGGCTGGTAACTGTCGTCATTTGGCTGCCCCAGTTCGCAACGACACCGATGTTTCGATAACCCGATGTGGTGTTGATAGAAATTGTGTTACCTGTAATGGCACTGTAATAGGATTGATCCAACAGCATGCCGTCGGTGTTGAAGATGAAGATGTTGAGGTCGCGAATGGCGTTCTCATCCAAACTGCGGCTCGAGGGGGTGATGATCGCATTTCCGCCTGCCGATATATTCAGCGTCAAGCGCACGGCTCTTCCCGGAATGATCTTCTCGCCCTGCGGCTCTTCGTTGAATTCGCTGCATCCCCACATGGCAAGCAGCAGCGGCAGACAGCTGCAATAAAGTATCTTTTTCATTTTTTCGGTCTTCTCTTTTCGTCTGACTAATTATAATTTACGTTCTGGTTGAGAATCGTTGCCCACTCCTGCGGAGTTACGGTGATGCTGCACCCGACGTGCTCCACTGGTTCGTTGGGTGACGAAGAGCCGAATCCGGAGAGCGAGACGCTGATGTTGTATTGTGTATTGGCCACGATTCCCGGCGAGCCAGTGGGGGTAAAGCCGTTGCCGGCCACATTCACCGCAATGGGGTAGTAGGTGCGAACGCCGTTTAACAGCCCGGTGATGACCAACTTGGTCGCGGTCGCGAAGCTGTTTGCACTATTCGCGTAGGCATAATAATGCACGCCGTTCGGCTTGACGGTGGCAAACGGCGTGGTGTTGTTGATCGTGACGGCGGGCGAGAACCGATCGTAAATCGGAAAGGCGAATCCCGCCTGATTGCGGTTGTAGAACACCGCTGGCGTGACTACGATGGCCGAGTCGGCGTATGATTTTGTCCCCGTGGCACGGGTCAGGTAGATCGAATCAATGACCAGCGATTTCGTCGCAAGCCCATGGGTGAATTGGGGGATTATGTTCGTCAGCACGATGCGCGAGACCAGTCGTGAGACGCTGACTGTGACGTTGTTTGTGCCGGTGGGTGTCAGCGTGTAGTTGAGCCTTTTGCCCAGCATGATGAAGTTGCCTTCGGTTTCGGCCTTCAGGTCGGATACGACGCTGCGCAAGCCGGAGAGCGAAGTGACGGTTCCCAGAGCCGCAAGAGATGCCGCCTGCGGGTTTACGACGACATAGATATCTTTCGCCCCGGATGGCGTGGTGAGTAGAATCTGCTTGGCGGAGATCTCGGCGGCCGAGGCCGTCTTCATCACGTCGAGCAGCTTGGTCGCAGAGTCGAAGATGAAGACCAGAAAGCTGTTGACGCTATTGTCTGCCGACTGGCTTGGAATGGTGAGCGAACCTCGGGCGTCGGATTGCGTGCCTGTCAGTAGCAACCTTACGGTGGCCGGCTGTTTGTCGGAATCGTTCGGTGCGACGGAATCGCTTTCGTTGCAGGAACATAAGATGCCGATATATAGCAGGATGAATAGCTTTTTTCTCATGGCAGATTCGTTTTGTGTGGATTTTTTTGTGCGTTTCAATCCCAAACAAACGCAAAGTGTATGCCACGCTGGATAGGGTGGAGGGTCGGGCGGCGGAAAGTGGTGAGGATAGGGGTGGATGCTGGTGCGCAGCTGCGATAGGCGGGCAAAAAAAGTAGGGCGCAAAGAGATTTGACCTTCTTTGCGCCCTGTTCCGAACAGACGATTCCGATTGCGGATGCGACTCCTTCGATTGGGTTGAGGGGCGGAAATGCCCTTCTGTGGGGTTATAAGTTTTCGATGATCGCCCGAAGTTTAGGGATAATCACCTCCCAGCTGTAATTCTCAGCTACGTAGCGAGGGCCTCGCTGTGCCATGTTGCTGCGTAGCGTTTTGTCGGTGAGCAGCCGGTGGAGTTTGCGTCGGAAGTCGGCCGAGTTGTCATACCAGAGTGCCGCGCCGCTGAACTTGCAGTGGTCTTTCAGTACCTCGCATTTCCCGTTGACCAGCAGCGGAATGCGGTTATTCATCGCTTCGAGGGCGAGGAGCGAAAGGCTCTCCAGATGCGACGGATTGACCATGACCTCCGCGTGGCGGATGATTGCGCTTTTCTCGGCATCACTGACAAAATCGGTGTAAATCACATCGGGATCGGTCGTGCGCGCGAGGTTGGGATCGAGTCCGCCGGCCAACACCAACTTCACCTCGCCGCCGAAAGCGCGTTTGTAGAGCAGGAAATCGGGCACGACCTGATTGATCTTTTTGGGTTGCACGCGTCCCACGTAAAGCACATAGCGGTCGGGTAGCCCGTATTTGGCTTTTGTCGCCACCCAGTCGGCCGGATCAGCCTCCTCGATGCCGATGCCGACGATGCTGTTTGTGGCCAGATGCCGCCCGAAGATGCGACGGCAGAGTCGTTCCTCGGCCGGAGTGTTGAATGCAATGTGCCGCACACGCGTAAAAACCTCGGTCAGCAGGCCGTAGTAGAGCGGTTTTTCGGGGTGCGCCGTTGGGATGAGAATACATTTCTGCGGGGCGGCCAAGGCCGCTACGATCGTCGGTGTGAAGAAGTAGCAGATCGGGATTATGGCAGCGTAGTCGTCCTGATGAGTTTCGATGAAGTGCTGCATATCAGGTGAATACTCCTCGCGGGTGGTGTAGTATTGCAGCTCGATGTCGCGGCTATGCGACCAGATCGGATGCAGATCGGCCAACGGACGCAGCAGCCCGATGCGGTCGAGCGCGTGACGCAGCCGCTTGGTGTAGTTGCTGGTTTTGCGCAGTCGCTTGCTCTTTGCCCAGTCGACCTGTATGTGGCTGAAGCGTCGGACGCGGATGCCGTTCTGCTCGGATACGCCTGCCGGGAAATCGCGTTCGGGCAGAAACGGGGTGTGGATGGTGGTGGTGAGCACCTCGACTTCGTAGTAGGGACTGAGCCGTTCGGCCAGCATGCGTGTGTGGATCTCTGTTCCGCCGTAGATCCCTTCGCCGTAACGAAAAATGACGAATGCGATTTTTTTCATAGTTATAGATTCTCGAATAAATGAAGCCATTGTTCCCCGATCGTATTCGGGTCGTAACGTTTGGCTGCTTCGTAACACCGGGTGCGCATACGCTCTTGCAGTTCCGTGTCGGACATGGCGGCACTAAGGCGGCTGGCGTATTTGCGCAGGCTGAATGAGGGAATGGCCAATCCGCATTGCCCCTCTTCGGTGATCTCGCGGATGCCGGCGTAGGAGTCGAACGACACAGGAATAACGCCGTATTGCTGTCCCTCCATCAGGCACATCGGCAGTCCTTCGAAATTGGAGGTCAGGCAGCAGAACGTCGCCCGGCGATAGTAGGGGGCGACATCGTTCTGGTAGCCGGCGAATTCGACGTGTTGCAATCCGGATTCCTCCGCCAGCGCCTTGAGCTGTTGCTCTTCCTCGCCTGTGCCGACGATAATCAGCCGCCAATCGGGATTCGTGCGTTCGATCTTCTTCCAGATTTGCAGCAGTCGGTCGACGCGTTTGTGGGTCTTCACCAGCCGACCTACGTAGAGCACCACCTTCTCCTTGGGAGTCGGCGTTGCGTCGACGGGCAGCATCGGATTGAGAATGGCATCGTATGCTTGGGACGGAGCATCGCTTCCCGGCCAGCCGGAGCTACGGATCGCCTGCTCCATGTCGCGGCGGTATTCGGGGCACAGCATGACCATGCGGTCGACGCGTGAGAGAATCGACGCGTAGTCGCGTGTTGTGCGACGTTTGATTTTGTTGGTCAGGCAGTTTGCGGGTTTGCGCAGAAACAGAAATTCGAGTTGCCGGAGCGGGGTCGGGTGGTTGATCTCGTGGCGGCTCAATTTGCGCAGGTAGTCGATCTCCCAAAGCGGCTTGTTGTGCAGGCAGAAGATGATCTTTGCCTCTTTGCGCAGTGCCTCGAACGGCATGCCGGTAACGCCTTGGACGATCAGGACATCGACCTGCTCTTCACGTAGCGAGGTGGCGAAAAAACGGATGTTCTCGGGTTGCATCTGTCCGCCCGGAGTGGGCAATGGCCGCAGGATGAACAGCTCTCGATCTTCCTCTGTGAGCTGGTTTTCAATCAGTTCAGCCGTATATAACACGACCCGCAGGCCACGGCTTCGGAAGAACCGAGCCAGATGATGTGTAACGACTTCTCCGCCGCCATAGGGATAGCGCCAATTATAAAAGGCGACTGTCTTTACGTTCATAAATGATGAGTGAGGTATTGTGTCCAAATATAGCGCACTTCTTTCGGATTAGCAAATTTCGGGTTGGAAAAGAGATTCCAAATCGTCGAAAGAGCAGACAGGGAGGGCATTTCGACGAATTTGCGACCTCCGGGGCAGAGAACGGAATGGTTTGCGACCTCTCGACAAAGCTCGAGGGTCGAGAACAGGTTTTTCTGAAATGGATTTTCGATCCTCGAGCTTTGTCGAGAGGTCGCAGGGGCTATTGGGGTTTCGATCCTCGAGCTTGTCGAGAGGTCGCAAGGCTATTGGGGGTTCGATCCTCGAGCCTGTCGAGAGGTCGCAGGGCTACATGGTGAGTTGTTTCCGGCTTGCGTAGCGAGCCGGCAGTCCGCAGCTCCGTCCTGCGGAGGACTGCAATTTCGCGATTGCTCATTGCTGTTCTCCGCGAGCTGCTGACTGAAAAGGGGCATGCACCTATATAAATAGTTTGCGACCTCCGGGGCAAGCTCGAGGCTCGAGAACAGAATGCTACGACCTCTCGACAAAGCTCGAGGATCGAGAACAGAACACAGCGACCTCTCGACAGGGGCGAGGCTCGAGAACAGAATGCTACGACCTCTCGATAGGCTCGAGGATCGAAAACAGAACAC
>CAZHEY010000051.1:0-11391 GCA_964532025.1 uncultured Alistipes sp.
AGCGCTTGGTGTACCTTTCACCGCCATGTTCACGGCTAATTTGAAGGATTTTTGAATGATCAAGCAATTTTATTACCTGACCATAGAGCGGCTGTCCGAGAAAATGTGTACTTTTACCCATGGTTATACTTTTTAGTGTTGCAACTCAAAGATAACCAAAAGGGGCTGACTCCTGCAAATGGAATCAGCCCTAATTTCATTCTCCTCTCTAAAAGTTTTATCGGACAGCAATAATTTTTTTTAGCATATTAATGATTATATCCACAAATTTATGAAAATCAAATCTTTGCAATGATTTCATCACCCTAAATGTCCACCCTGCCTATCTTTGCGACCTCTCGATGGGCTTGAGGATCGAGATGGGGTTGTCTTTGCGACCTCTCGACAGGCTTGAGGATCGAGAAGGGGGTGTTTTTGCGACCTCTCGACAAGCTCGAGGATCGAGAATAGGCTATCTCTGCGACCTCCCGACAAGCTCGAGGATCGAGAAGGGGTTGTTTTTGCGACCTTTCGGCAGACTCGAGGGTCGAGGGCTGATCCGGAAATGATAGCACGTTGCGTTGTGTCAAATAATTGCGATCTGAACCAACTAGTACAATGTAATATTGTGCAAGGGTGCTTCCTTGTTATAATATTTTCCCTATACCTCCCTTGCCTTGGTCTTGTCTGTGTGACATATTTTGGGTTGCCCTATGTTGTGCAATAATACATTGCATCAAAAAAGATACCTATTCGTGAATTAATAATTCTTGAACGGGTGCGGATATTCGGCATTGAACGTCCGTTTGTATTCGAGTACGAATGCCTGATATTTTAGGCGGGCTTCGTCGTCTCGTTTCATCCGGTGCAATGTCTTGAGCTGGTAGGTCAGGGCATTGTCGTTGAGTGGGTCGATATTGAATATCGCCTCTGCCAGATCGAGGGCGATTTGCCACTCGTCCTTGGTGAAGCTATTCTCGAGTTCCAGCTGAAGAATTGGCTCGAGCTGGCGTTCTACGGACTCTTTGAATGAGTCGAAGAGTGGTTGGTCGGAGAATTTCAGGAACTTGCCGCGTGTGAGAATCTGGATCAGTTCCTCGCGGGTTTCGTCGATGTTCTCACCTGTCAGAAGCTCGACACATCGCGTGTAATCGCAGTAGAACGGGGCTTGCTGTGTGAATTTGAAACACCCTTTGTTATAGATCAACTCGATGCCGTCCAGCTCTTTAAGCGTTTTGCGCAGGTGGTTGATCGCCACTCCGCGTGAATTTTTCACCCGATCTTCGGGTTTATCCGGCCAAAGTAGGTTGCTCAATCGTTGCGAGGAGATGCCCTCCTCGGTGCTGTATTGCAGAATCAGGCAGAACGTCTGTTTCTGGCGCGCAGTGAACAGGTAGGTGATGTCGCGGTTGTGGCGGTCGCGTACCGAGAAGTCGCCGAAGAGCGAGATCGAATTGGGCTTTGTGCTGTTTTCGCTCTCCTCTTTGTCGGTGCGGTCGTCACGATTGGCAGAGTGAATCGCATAGCGTGAGCGAATGCGTCGCCTGAAAGCGAATCCGATTGCAGCTAACACGAGGAGCAGCGCGATCGCGGGAACGAGCAGTCGTGCAACCCCCCCCCTTGGTTTGGCATGCTCTTTCAGCTGGGCGGCGTTGATCGGCGGGAAGGCCAGCGTGTAGACTTTCAGTTGGGAGGCGATGTCGTTGTCGTCGAACTCCTGCACAGTGGCGACCAGATCACTCTGCTGCTCATCGTAATAGAGGTTGGCATTCGTGGTGATCTTGTCGGAATGGATCGGTATCGAGTCGCCGAGAATCTCGTAGCTTCCGTCCTCGATCGAGAAGCGGTAGAGTCGCAAGTAGGAGTCGGATACGCTTTCGGGATAGCAGAGCGTGTAGAAGTGGCTCTCCTCGAGGAGGATCATGCTTCGCACGGGCACAGAATTGGTCTTATCCCACGGAATCTCCCAAAGTTTGGTGACTTGGTTTGTGTTTAGGTCGATTTTGTGCAGGTCGTAGAGGTAGTATCGGCCAACGGCCTGATCTCCCGACTCGTTGCCCATGCCGCCGAAAACGTAGATCGAGTTGTTTTGCTTTAAGTATCCCATCGACGAGAAGTAGCGCGGAAAGAGCGGATCGCCACTTAACCCCTCGCGCACATGCCAACTCTGGGTGGCTAAATCGTAGGTGTTGAATGCGCCGCTGAAGCGCATGTTGCCGAATCCGCCGTAGATTGTATATTGTTCGGCGTCGGGATCGAAGTAGGCACTGTGATGATGTAACTGCGTCGGGAGCTGCTGGTTACATTTAACTTCCCACTGGCCGGAATCCAGATCGTAGCTGGCTACAGTCGGTTCGCCGGCGGGTTGTGTATCGTCGTAGACCTCGTAGGTGTAGAGCTGGTTGCGCGAGGTGTCGAGGAAATTCATTCCGAGGGCTACCTTCACCGGGCAAGGCGTGCGGAACGGATGCACGGTGATCTGCTCGGTGCGGATGTTATAGACGAAAATCGTGTCGCGGTTGTAGTAGTAAATCTCCTTTCTTTGGGCGTTGTATGCCGCTCCGGCCGGGGTTTTGGAGGCAAACGATTGTTTGTATTTCCAATGGAAGGCATCGTTTATGAGCCATTCCGGATTGGAGACATGGCCGATGTGGCGTCCCCGCTGGTCGTAGACCTCGCCCCCTTCGCTCTCGTTGAGCGGGAAAAAATACCGTTTTTGATTTCCGACCGAGAGGTTTTTGATCGCAAACGACGGTACATCAATGATGTAGTCGCTCTTTCCGAAGACGATCTCCGGGCGATACGAATCGGGCAGGCCGATCTTCTTTACGCCGAAATTGCGGTCGTGAATCATCAGCCCGATCGAGTCGCGCTGCATGTCGAACGAGAGCTTCATCCGAAACCAATGGGCATCCAAGAGCTGCTGGCGGTTGATTTTTGCGGTGATGAGGTTGCATTTACCCTCCTCGTTGAGCTTAAATACGTCGTCGCCGCGCCCGTCGTAAAAGAGATTGTAGATTTTGGAGCTGCTTTGGCTTTTGATGCGGATCACGTAGCCGATCTCCTCGACCGGATAGAGCGACATGTCGAATTCGATATCGAATGAGCCACGAAACTCCGGGACTTGGGTCTCGAAGACGTTGTAGGAGGTTCGTTCGTCGATCGGCAAGTCCGCATTGTTGAATTTCAACCCTTGTGTATGGCCCGAAAGGGTGAAAAATAGCCCTAAAATAGTCCAAATATATCGTTGTAATCTCCTGTTCATGTATGCAAAGATAGTAAATTATTGGAAATAGCATTGTATTTTTGTAACCTATTACAGTGCGTTTTGACGATCGAAGGGTAATCGGACGTTCGATATCCCAATTTTTTTGAGAATGGCCTTGGATGTCTATTTTTGCGTATTTTGATATAATCGACTGTGGGATAGTTTAATGCGGTGTTTGAAGCAATTATTAAAATTCTTCGATTAACTATTTTTTTTGGCATTTAACCCAATTTTAACCCTTTCGTTAACCTATCGGGAGCGAATTTTAACAAAAAATAAAAGGAATACCATATTCTTAAATTTTTTAATTAAAAACTTACTTAAATAACCTAACTTATGAAATTAAACAGACTATTGCGAGTATTCGCTCTCGTGGCTCTCGTTGGAGGGTTGGCCGCAACGGCCGGATCGTGCAGCAAGGACGATGCGGAGACCGACGGAAAAAAGACAATCGGACAGATCGTCGGTGTGGTGACCGACGACGAAGGTGCGCTTCTGGAGGGTGTGACGGTGACTGATGCCGAGCAGACCATTTCGGCAACCAGCACGGCTGACGGTAGCTATACGATCGACAACGCGGCGATCGGAACACATGTCCTGACGTTTACCAAAGGAAATTACCAGACGACGAGCATCACCCTTACGGCTGCTAAATTCAATGAGTCGGGCGTAGCGACGGTTAACGCCGAGATGCTTTATGCAGCGGCTAAAATCAAAGGTACGCTTCTCGATGCCAAGAACAACAACGCTCCGCTGGCCGGAGTGAAGGTCAGCATCAGCGATTCGCAGTCGACGACCTCTGCCGCCAATGGAACTTACGAGATCGGCAACCTGCCGCTCGATTCCTATACGGTGACCTTTACGCTCGAGGGCTATGCGACGATCACCAAGCGGATCGGTCGCGACTTCTTTGAGGATAACGTGGCGGAGATCAACCTGTCGATGGGCAACCGTGAGGTGCTGCGCGGCAAGACTGCCGATGACCTGAAGGAGGCTGACAAATGGTATTATAATGAATATCGCGGTGGTGGCAATGCCGAGAGCTATCCGCATTGGGACTGGAGTACCGACTACATGGCATCACTCGATTTCGTGGGTGCATGGCAAGAGCAGAACGAGGGTACGACGCTGCAAATCCGCAACACGGGCGACGAGCAGAAGAATCCTGCCGAGCTGAATATCTTCGACTCCTATGTATATGGTAGCAAGCTGATCACCGAGGACAACAAGATCATGACCATACAGGTACGCACCCACAGCGCATCGGCCGATGCTCCTGCCGTATTCGGTGTGCAGGTGGTCGATCTGTCGGCAGCCGAACCCGAAGCCGTGAAGATTGGCGACAACCAGAGCTACGCATCGGAAGACTACAAGGCGTTCAGCTTCGATTTGAGCGACTACGTGGGTAAGGAGGTCGTTCTTGCGATCGGTACCTATCGCGCCAAGAGTGGCGACTACTGGAAGCAGCTGGTTCTGCGCCGTATCGCCTTCTCGACCTCGGCTATCAACGGCTGGAACTACCTCTCCGGCACAGCGATCAGCGAGGAGCTTGCCGACTGGAAACTGACGCGCGAGATGGTTCGCTCGACGATGCCGCAGACCAAGAAGTCGTTTACGGGTATAACCGTCTGCGAAGGCAACCACGATAAAGACAACCGTCAGGCTTGCTTCGTTTCGTGGCGTGCAAATTCGCACATCGCAGCCGAGTGGTCGTTCGTTCCGCGTATGAAAGACCCCGAAATCTTCCCCGGCGAAGGCTACCTGATGAAGACGCGCGGTGGTGCGGATGCCAATCTGACTGAGCCGGAGGCTTATCTCTATGCGAAATTCAGCATCGCAGCCGGCTGCAACAAGTTGGCTCTGAAGACTCGCACGTTCAGCGGATCGGTTCATACGTTCTTCAAACTGACGGCAATCGACAACGATTGCAACGTAACACACCTCTCGCCCGAATCGAACACGGCGACTTCGGCCGAAGCTGCCGACAACGGTTGCTGGAAATTTATCCACAACGCCGGAGATGCCGGAACACCCAATGGCTACGCTACGTTCAACTACGACCTGTCGCAATTCGACGGTAAGGATGTCCTGCTGGTTCTCGGCGTATACAAGGGCGAGAAAAACGGTGACGAGAATAAATTCGTGATTTACAATCTGAATCTGAACTAATAATTAGTCTGTCTTCTTTCAGGTATTCCTCGCCGAGTCGGAACATTCGGCAGGAATACCCGAAGTGGCAGAACCTATATTACTTACTCATGAAAAAAATCATAACGATCGCGTTTTGTACCCTGCTTGCCGTCAGTGTGGCTTGCAGCAAGACAAACGAACCCACTACGACGGTACACCTTCCCGAAAATTCGCGGGAACTTTCCGTGCAGAATCTTACACGCGCAATGGCCCTGACCGATACGGCTATCGACTGCTATTTCGAGGGCACGGGCATGGTCATGTCGCGTTACTACAACCCCTTCAGCGGAACGAAGCAGAGCGAAATAGGCAGCGTCTGGATGTACACCTCGGCGATCGAGGCTGTCAATGCGGTGCTGCACGGTCTGACCGTCCAGAAAAAGGAGGGTATCACGGAGCTGTATGACCAGCACTTCGAGCGTTACAAAGCTCTGCTGGCCAACCTCTATGAGAATGCCGATTACTACCTCGGTACGTTCACGTTGACCTCGTTCACTCAGACCAAACGCTGGACGGTCTATGCCGTCAACCGCGGCAACGACAAAGGCTCGGCCGAAGTGGCAGGCATCATGAATGTCTACGACGACCAGCAATGGCTGATCCGCGAGCTGCTCGACGCCTATAAACTTACGGGCGAGCAGACCTACCTGCAAAAAGCCGAATACCTGACCGAGTACGTACTCGACGGTTGGGACTGCACGCTCGACGAGAGCGGTGTGGAGAACGGCGGTATTCCGTGGGGCCCGGGTTATACGACCAAGCACGCGTGCAGCAACGGCCCGATGATTAGCCCGTTGGTTTGGCTCTATGAACTTTACAAAGGCAAGGACGACACGATCACTTCGCGCTATATCGACTACGACAACAAGCGCAAGACCGAGGTGGTGAAGAAGAGTCGTTACTACCTCGATTTCGCCAAAAAGATCTACGACTGGCAGAAGCAGACCTTGCTGCGTGCCGACGGAGTCTACTACGACATGCGTGGCGGTTGCGTGGGGAGTTGCGACGTGGTCTATGAGACCGTCGACGGAGTGCGCTACCGTGCCAATACGAAGCTCAGCCGCAGCGAAGGTTCGGCAATCTCGTACAACTGCGGTTCGATGCTTTCGGCTGCCGCCGACCTCTATCGGGTGACGCGTCTGGACGAATACCTCACCGATTTCCAGCAGCTTTCGGATTCCAGCTTCAACTATTTCGGCAAACTCGGCGAGAATGTCCCGGGCTATTACACCTATGCTGTTACGGGTTTCAACGATTGGTTCAACGGAATCATGATGCGGGGATATGTCGACGGACACAAGTTCTATCCGTCGGTTTCGACCGCCATCGACAGCTTCCAAGCCAACCTCGATTACGGTTATACGCACTTCCTGAAGAATGGACTTCTCCCGGTTAATTTGCTGGTGGGTTGGAACATGGATAAGGGTAAGAACAACGTCGACGGTCAGTTCATCTTTGCCTTTGCGGCCGAGTATGCCGGGCTGGCTCGTTACGAATTAGAAAAGTAAACCAACTTAAAAACCGAATAATTATGGAGAAAATTTCACATCTGAAGCGGGGTTTGTTCGGCCTGCTGACGACCCTCCTCCTTGTTTTTGCGACCGGCAGTGCGCTGGCGCAAAAGGCAACGGTGACGGGTACGGTGATCGACGACAGCAAAGAGCCGGTTATCGGTGCTACGGTCGTGGTCAAAAATTCGAATATCGGTGCGGTCACCGATGTCAATGGACACTATACGATTGAAGCTCCGAATAATGCAGTGCTCGTATTCTCGTTCGTAGGATTGTCGACCAAAGAGATGCAGGTCAACGGTCGCACGGTGATCGACATGACACTCTCGGCCGACGAGACCCTGATTAACGACGTCGTGGTGGTCGGCTACGGTATGCAGAAGCGCGGTGCGATCACCGGTGCGGTTGCTGCCGTCAAGGGCGACGAGATGATTAAGACCCACAACGAGAACCCGGTGAACATGCTTGCCGGTCGTCTTCCCGGTGTGCGTGTGTGGCAGAAAAGTGCCGAGCCGGGAAGCTACAACAGTGCCATTGACGTGCGTGGTATGGGTAGCCCGCTGGTGGTAATCGACGGTGTGCCGCGTACTATGGCCGATTTCCAGCGTATGAATCCGGGCGATATCGCCGACGTTTCGGTGCTGAAAGATGCTACCTCGGCGATCTACGGTCTGCGTGCCGGTGCCGGTGTGATGTTGATCACCACGAAAAAGGGTGATAAGGGCAAGGCACAGGTGAGCTACAACGGTTCGTATACGTTCCAAGTTCCGTCGAGCATGCCTAAACTGGCCGATGCCTATGGCACGATGACGCTCTACAACGAGCAGTCGATGAATAATATCAATGGTGGTACGCACGTCTATTCGGAGGCCGATTTTGCCGCTTTCCGCAACGGTACGCGCCGCACGACCGACTGGAATAGTTTGATATTTGCCGACTTCGCTCCGCAGACGCAACACGACGTGAGCATCTCGGGTGGTACGGATAAGACGCAGTATTTTGTCAGCCTCGGCTATTTCTATCAGGAGGGTTTCTTCCGTTCGGGCGACCTGAACTACGACAAATTCAACCTGCGTTCGAACATCTCGACTCAGATTGCTCGGGGCTTGAAATTCGATTTCAACCTCAGCGGATATGCCGACGAGCAGAACAATCCCTACTCGACCTCGACGGATATCATCCGTAACTACTGGCGTCAGGGCGTTTTGTTCCCGGCTTATGCCGACCCCGAAAATACGATGCTCAACTATTCGGGACTCGACTTGGAGGAGAACACGGTGGCCAAAATGACCTCCGATGTCTCGGGATACCGCAAATACAAAGAGAAAAACATGCAGGCTTCGGCTGCATTGACCTACGATTTCGGAACGTTGACCCCGGCACTGGAAGGTTTGTCGGCGAAGGGAATGATCAGCTATGATTACCGGATGAACAACAACGAGCTTTTCCGCAAGGAGTATTACCAATATGCTTACGACCCCGATACGGAGAGCTATCTGCCCAAAATCTACAACAACAGCTCGCCCAACCAACTCACACGCCAGTTCTACGATCGTCAGCAGACGATGGCGCAGTTGACGATCAACTACGACCGGACGTTCAACAACGCCCACAAAGTCGGTGCGCTGGTCGGCTGGGAGGTGCAGAAGAACAAGGGCGACGGCTTCTACGCTATGCGTGAACTGGCTTTCGCTTCGCCCTACCTGTTCAACGGAACGGACGAAAATCAGGTCGGCAACGCCAATGCGTCGAGTGTCTACGAAAACGCTTATGCGGCTTTGATCGGTCGTCTGAACTACTCCTACAACGACCGCTACCTGATCGAGGCTCAGTTCCGTTACGACGGATCTTCGCAGTTTGCCAAGGGCCACCGCTGGGGATTCAACCCTTCGGTTTCGGTCGGCTGGCGTCTCTCCGAAGAGCCTTTCTTCAAATCATGCTCGGCACTTTCGTTCATCAATCAGTTGAAGTTCCGTGCCAGCTACGGTCAGATGGGTGATGACTCGGGTGCTCAATACGACTGGGTGATGGGTTACACCTACCCCTCGTCAAACAGCAATCCCGACAACGGTTACTACAATCAATATGCTCCGGGCTACCTGTTCGGCAGCGAATTCATCTTCGGTGTCGATCCGAAGGCGATCCCCAATCTGGGCATCTCGTGGTTTACGGCACGTTCGTTCAACGTGGGTGTCGACTTCGAGGCATGGAACGGCCTGCTGGGCTTCTCGTTCGAGTATTTCGAACGTCGCATGTCGGGTCTTTATGCGCGTCCCGAAGCTGATTTCCCGACGGTGATCGGTGCAACCGCACCCCGCCAGAATGCCAACAGCAGCCGCAATATGGGTATGGAGCTGGTGGTTACCCACCGCAACAAGGTCGGCGAATTTTCCTATAACATTCAGGGTATCGCTACGATCACGCGTCAGAAATACCTGACGGCTGTGCAGAATGGCGGTTACGGTAACTCGTATGACCGCTGGCGCAATGATAATCTCAACAACCGCTATCAGGGTGTTCAGTTCGGCTACGAAACGGCCGGTCGCTATCAGAATTGGGAGGACATCTGGAATTACCAGATTTACAAGGATCGCGACATCCTGCCGGGTGATTACAAATACCTCGACTGGAACGGTGACGGCGAGATCAACTCGCAGGACGAGCACCCCTTCGCCTTCGACCAAACCCCGTGGCTCAACTTCAGCCTTAGCTTCGGTGCTTCGTGGAAGAATCTGGATATGAACCTGCTCTTCCAAGGCTCGGCTCTGGGCTCGATGCAGTATCAAGAACCGCTCTACCGGATTTGGGGTAGCAACGGTGGTGGTGCGCTCGAACAATACCTCGACCGCTGGCATCCTGTCGACGCTACGGCCGACCCGTATGATCCGGCTACGGAGTGGAAAAGCGGTTACTATGCCTATACGGGACGCTATCCGTTGGAAAATTCGGAATTCAATCGCGTCAGCACCTCTTACCTGCGTTTGAAGAGTCTTGAGATCGGCTATACGCTGCCGCGCATCAGCAAACTCTCGTCGGTAAGCCTGCGTGTCTACGCCAATGCCTACAACCTCTTTACGATTACGGGTGTGAAATTTGTCGACCCGGAGCACCCCGACGAAGAGCAGGGCCGTCTTTATCCGCTGAACAAGACCTATACGCTGGGTCTGTCGCTCTCGTTCTAACAGTCATACACGTTGAGAATTACAAATTTGAGAATTATGAAAAAATTATGGATAACATCTTTGTGCGGATTGCTGTTGGCCACCTCCTGTGTGGATTTGGACATCCCGCCCAAGAATGTCGTAACCGCCGGTGACCTGTTGTCGAACGAGGCCGGTATGGATATCTACATGGCTCGCATGTATAGTAATATGCCTTTCGAGGACTTTAAGTATATGGGGCAATGGGGTCTGAATTACAACGGCTGGCTGGCGGCGACCGGTATCGACGGTACGGGCGAAGCGGTCAACCGCGACGGCATCTGCCGCGCCTTCACCGGTGAGGATACCGCATATTGGGGTCAGGCATTTGTGCTGCTTCGCGATGCCAACTACCTGATTGAATCGCTGCCGACCTATGGCGGCTCATTCCCGGAGGTGACCTACAACCACTACCTCGGTGAAGCATACTACGTGCGTGCAACCGTCTTCTATGCCATGGCGCGCCGCTTCGGTGGTGTTCCGCTGGTGACCCGTGTGATCGACTACCCGGCTTCGTCCGACAAACTCGAAGTGCCCCGCGCTTCGGAGGAGGAGACATGGAATCAGATTCTGGCCGACTACGACAAGGCGATCGAGCTGCTGCAACCCAAAAGCCCCAAAACGGGCTATGCTAACAAATACGTAGCTCTGGCGTTCAAATCGCAGGCGATGCTCTATGCCGGTTGTGTTGCCAAATACAACGAGACCGTGACCAGCCGTCTGACGGGTCTGGGTCAGAAAACCGGTGTGCGTGTGATCGGCTTCGATACCAAAACTTGGGAGTCCGCATCGAAGAAGTATTTCCGCGAAGCCTACAAGGCAGCCCGCGAAGTGATGGCAACCGGCGGCTACTCGCTCTACAAGAAGAGCTGGTCGGCAACCGATCGCAATGCACAGTACCAGAATATGGTCGATATGTTCAGCGACCTGAGCAGCCCCGAGAACATCTATGTCAAGGAGTATAGCTACCCGACGCTGACCCACGGATACGATGCGTACAGCGCACCGTTCGTCTTCCGTTCGCCGCTGTCGGCCGGAACTTGCCCGACGCTCGATTTCATCGAACTCTTCGACGGATTCGACCACTACCGCGACGGAACGATCAAGGTTACCGACGGTGCTTCGAATACGCAGGGAAACTACCTGCTCTACGACTCGCCGCTCGATTTCTTCAAGGATGCCGAACCGCGTTTGCGCGCCTACGTCATCTTCCCCGGCGATACGTTCAAGAACACCGAGATCG
>CAZHEY010000052.1:162-11232 GCA_964532025.1 uncultured Alistipes sp.
ACACCTGCGACCTCTCGACAAGCTCGAGGATCGAAAACCCCAAACACCTGCGACCTCTCGACAAGCTCGAGGATCGAAAACCCCAAACACCTGCGACCCCTCGACAGGCTCGAGGATCGAAACCCCCAAACACCTGCGACCTCTCGACAAGCTCGAGGATCGAAAACCCCAAACACCTGCGACCTCTCGACAAGCTCGAGGATCGAAAACCCCAAACACCTGCGACCCCTCGACAGGCTCGAGGATCGAAAACCCCAAACACTTGCGACCGCTCGACATTGCTCGAGGATCGAGAACCCCAAACACCCGCGACCGCTCGAGGAGCGAGCCCCCCAAAAAAACACCTTTCGACCTCTCGACGTTGCTCGAGGATCGTGAACACCCAAACACCCGCGTCCTGTCGACAGGCTCGAGAACCCCCAACCCCAAACCCCAAACACCCCCCCCAAAAACACCCCAAACCACGTCGAACGCGTCGCGAAACCCCTTCCGAACCACCCAGAGAGCCATTATTAGCCCCGCCGAGTCATCAGAAGCGTCCAGATTCATAAAAATACATAATAACATGTTGTTGCGAACTGTAATCAGAAACTCGCATTTTGAAAAAAATCATAACTTCAGACTCAAAAATACGCATTTTTTATTATTTTGGTAAATTTTTTTAATAATTTACTTGTAAATAACCAATCGATCTACTATCTTTGTTACTGAACTTTTTATACTAAACTTAATTAAAATTAACGCTTATGGTAAGAAAACTTGTACTATCGTTAATTGCTATTCTGGGTATGATCGCCTTCGCGGCGGCCCAAAACAAGCAGATTTCTGGTACGGTTACCGACGTGAATGGAGCTCCGATCGCCGGGGCAACCGTCGTTGTAGAGGGAACTCACACCGGAACTACAACGGGCACGGACGGTCAATTCACCGTATCGGCTCGAGCAAACGGAATGTTGGCCGTGTCGTTTATCGGCTATGAAACACAAAAAATTGCCATCAATGGCAGAACCAAGGTAGACGTTTCGCTCAAGGAGGACACGCAGTCTATCGAGGATGTGATCGTTACGGCGTTCGGTACGGCCAAGAAGGAGGCCTTCACCGGATCAGCAACGGTTATCAAGTCGGATGACATTTCGAAAATTCAGAGTACAAGTGTAACGCGCGCTTTGGAGGGAATGGTTGCCGGTGTTCAGATGACCACCTCGTCGGGTGATTTGTCGTCGAAACCGTCGATTCGTATTCGCGGTGTCAGCTCAATCACGGCCGGCAAAGAGCCTTTGTATATCGTTGATGGTGTGCCTTATTCGGGCGACATGAACAACATCAACACCAACGATATCGAAAAGATGACCGTCCTGAAGGATGCCGCTTCCAATGCTCTTTACGGAGCACGTGGCGCAAACGGTGTGATCATGATCACCACCAAACGTGCCAAGTCGCAGAATGCAATCATCACCGTTGATGCCAAGTGGGGTGTGAACTCCCGCGCTTTGCAGACCTATGATTACATCACCAGCCCGGCACAGTACTACGAGACACACTACGGTGCACTGTACAACTACTACCTCGACAAGTCGCAGCTTTCGGAGACTGCCGCACGCCAACTGGCAAACCAGAACGTTGCCGGCTCGGTCAAAAACGGAGGTTTGGGCTATCAGGTCTACACCGTTCCCGAAGGCGAGGCTTTCATCGGAACGAACGGCAAGGTGAATCCCAACGCAACGTTAGGACGAGTCGTTAATTACAAAGGAACGGATTATTTGGTGAAGCCCGACAACTGGCTCGACGAAACCTACCGCAGCTCGCTGCGTCAGGAGTACAACGCAAGCGTATCGGGAACGACCGATCGCAGCTCGGTATACGCATCGTTCGGCTACCTGAACAACAAGGGTATCATCTCCGGATCGGACATGTATCGTTACACGGCACGTTTGAAGGCCGATTTCCAAGCAAAGAAGTGGTTGAAGGTCGGCGCAAACGTCGGTTACACCAACTTCAACTGGAATAACGGTAACTCCAACGATGGTGATGCCGGATCAACCGGTAACGTCTTCGCCTTTTCATCGAGCATCGCCCCGATCTATCCGGTCTACATTCGCGACGCTCAGGGCAAGATCATGATCGACAAGAACGGGATGCAGATGTACGACTACGGTGACGGCGGCAACGGAGGTTTTTCGCGTCCCGTCAGCGCAAATTCGAATGCCCTTCAGACTATAAAGCTGGACAAAGACAATTCGGAAGGTAACGCATTCAACGGAACAGGTTTTGCCGAAGTTTCGTTCCTCAAGGACTTTAAGTTCACGTTCAATGCCGGTGCAGGTTTGGACGAGACGCGTTCTACTTCGACCAACAACATCTACTACGGTCAGTTTGCTCCTACGGGCGGTACGATCCGTAAAGAGCACACGCGCTATTTCTACATGAACCTGCAACAGTTGCTCTCTTACAGCAAGGATTTTGCCGAGTTCCACCACATCGATGCTATGGTAGGTCACGAATACTATCGCACGAAAAGTTATGTGTTAGGTGCTTCGAAGTCGAAACTCTTCTCGGGGAACACCAACGAGTTGAACGGTGCTGTGATCGACAGCAAGAGCGCAAGCTCCTATATGAACGATTACAACAACGAAGGTTACTTCGGACGCTTACAATACGACTTCAAGAGCAAATTGTTCTTGAGTGCCTCCTACCGTCGCGACGCCTCGTCGCGCTTCCATCCAAGCAACCGCTGGGGTAACTTCTGGTCGGTCGGTGCTGGCTGGTTGATGGAGAAGGAATCGTGGTTCAATGTGCCTTGGATCGACATGTTGAAGATCAAGGCTTCAATCGGTTCGCAGGGTAACGACGAGATTGGTAGCTACCGCTACACCGACCTCTACTCGATCGACAACAACGAGGGCGAGGTGGCTATCACCTTCAGCGACAAGGGTAACCCCGACATCACGTGGGAGACCAACACCAACTTCAACACCGGTGTCGAATTCAGCTTCTGGCAGGGTCGCCTGTCGGGTTCGGCCGAGTACTTCTACCGCCAAACAGCCAACATGTTGTTCTTCTTCTCGGTTCCCTCTTCGCTTGGTTACTCGGGCTACTACGACAACATCGGCGACATGCGCAACTCCGGCTTTGAGTTGGATCTCCAAGCACAACTGCTTCGCACGAAGAACGTTCAATGGGACTTCAACCTCAACATGACCCACTACAAAAACAAGATCACGATGCTGCCCAAAGAGCGCAAGACTCGCAAGATCGAAGGTTATGAGGGTTACGTCAGCGGCAACAAATTCTACGCCGAAGACCTCCCGCTGTACACCTTCCTGATCCCGAAATATGCGGGCATCGACCACTCGAACGGTAAACCACTGTGGTATAAGGACGTACTGGACGCTGACGGCAACGTCACCGGTCGCGAAACAACCGATGTCTATGCCGACGCAACCGACTACATCTGCGGTGATCCTACCCCGAAGCTCTATGGTGGTTTCGGAACGAACGTGTCGTTCTACGGAGTCGACATTTCGGCAAACTTCACCTACTCGATCGGTGGTCTGACCTACGATTCGGGTTACGCAGCATCGGTTGATTCTCCGGGCGGAACGCCGGGTTCGAACTGGCACAAAGACGTTTTGAAGGCTTGGACTCCGGAGAATACGGAATCGAACTTCCCGCGTCTGCAATACCTCGACACGAATTTCGCATCGGCCTCCGATCGTTTCTTGGTTGACGCAAGCTACCTGAACATCCAGAACATCCAGGTCGGCTATACGTTGCCCTCGAAAATCACGAAGAAATTCGGTGTTGACCGCCTGCGCGTCTATCTGGCCTGCGACAACATCTACTACTGGTCGTATCGCAAGGGTCTTGATCCCCGGTATTCGTTCACCGGAGCTACCAGCTACGCCAGCTACTCTCCGATCCGCACCATCTCCGGTGGTATCAATCTGACATTCTAATTGATGAAAAATTGAATATATGAAAAATAGCTTAAAAATATCTGTTGTAGCCCTCTCTTCTGTTCTTTTACTTAGCGGATGTATCGAGGAGACTTTTCCGGAGGGCGGATCGGTTACAGCGGGACAGGTATCCGAGTCCCCGACTGCACTGAAAGCAATGGTCAACGCCATTCCGGTGGCCATGATGAAGGCCAACACAGCCGGATATGTCACCAAGTACGGTGTGCATACCGACTTCGGTCTGCCGGCCATGCACATCATGACCGAAAACATGCTGGAGGACGTAGCAACGTTGGGCGATAACCCCTACTACAACCGTTTCTACTCATTTGCCCTCAACGACGGCATGGGCGAACGCTACATCTCTTGTGCCTATTTCTGGGACTGCTACTACGCTTGGGTCAAGAACTGCAACGATGTCATTTCGTTGATTACCCCCGAAACGGCAAACCCCGAGACGATCATCTATCTGGGTCAGGCTTACGCCTACCGGGCGATGTGCTATCTGGATATGGCACGTTTGTTCGAGCCGAAAGAGAATAAATACACGAACGTAAAGCCTGTGTTGGGACTCACCGTTCCGATCGTCACCGAGAAGACAACCGAGGCCGACGGTAAGAACAACCCGCGCGCCACCCACGATGCCATGTACGCATTCATCCTCGAGGATCTGCAAAAGGCAGCAACTTACCTCGAGAAGGCAACCACCGGCTACACCGCGCCGACTTTGGCCGCCGTATACGGACTCTATGCACGCACCTACCTTGAAATGGGAGCTGCCGGAGATGCCGAAGGCTACACGAAGGCAGCCGAATACGCTCGCAAGGCGATCACCACCAGCGGTTGCACGCCGCTGACTGAAGCACAATGGGAAGATCCGCAAAACGGATTCAACAAGGGTTCGGCTAACAAAGCTTGGATCTGGGGACTTACACTGGCCGCCGAGCAAAGCGGCAACCTGTTCCACTTCAACGCCCACATGTGTACCGAAGCAACGTGGGGATATGCCGCCAATGGACTTGCCCAAATCGGCGTCAACAAACGGTTCTACGAGCAGATGAGCGACAAAGACTTCCGCAAGCACTCGTGGCTCGATCCCGAACGCGACGCATACTACACCTACAAGATCAACGGCGATCGCGCCAAATTCCTGGCGGGTGCAAGGGATTACCAGTCGTTGAAGTTCCGTCCCGCACAGGGCGAGACTGCCGACTATGCCGTCGGAGGTTGCGCCGATCACCCGATCATGCGTGTCGAGGAGATGTACTTCATCGAGATAGAGGCCACCGCACACACGAATTTGGGTGCAGCGCAGGATCTGCTAAACAGCTTCATGCAGAACCGTATCACCGACAAGAGCTACGACTGCAAGAGCAAGACTGCGGGGCTGAACGACTTCCTGACCGAGATGTTGTTGCAGAAGCGTATCGAGTTCTGGGGTGAGGGCGTGCTCGTCTTCGACTACAAGCGACTCAACGCAGGCATCACGCGCGGCTATCGCGGCACAAACCACCCGGGTATCTATTGCTTCAACACCGACGGACGCTCACCGGCATGGAATGTGGTCATCACTCGCGGTGAATCGCAGGGTAACACAGCCATTACGACGAGCAACAACAACCCCGACCCTTCGGGCACAATAACACAATGGATTGATAAATAGTCTTTGTCGCACAGAAACAATGTGTTAACAACAAAAAGGTAACCAATATGAAGAATATTAAATATATATTGAGCGCTCTGGTAGCTACGTTTGCCCTCTCGGGATGCTCGGACGATCCAACTTACACGTCCGGTGAGGTCGAGAACGACAAGAGTTACGGCGTATATTTCCCGACGCAGGCAAATGCCACCGATCTGGAACTTGACCCGACCGATCCTACCGCTCTGAAGTTTGAGGTGAAACGCGCAAAATCCGAGGGCGAGATCACCGTTCCGATCAACATCACGAGTCCCACCGAAGGCATCTTCAAGGCAACGCCGGTGAAATTTGCCGACGGTCAGGAGACCGCAGAGTTCACCATCAATTTCCCCACCGCGGAAATTGGTACGACCTACAAGTGTAACATCAGCGTTACAGATCCCAACTACGTATTCGTCTACGGCGACAAGTCGGTTGGATTCGACTTCTCGATCACCCGCGTCAAGTGGAATCAAGTCAAAGCCGGTAGCGAGGAGTTGGCTATATGGACAGATGCTATCGTAGGCCCGATATTCGGCGTTGCTCCCACGGCGGGCAAGTGCAAAGTTTATGAGCGCGACGACCGCAAAGGATACTACCGTTTCGAGAATCCGTACAACAACGACTTGGTCGATGCCATGTTCGGCAAAGGTGCAGGCGAAGCATGGGGCAACGAAGCGAATATCATTATCGACGCTACCAACGCGAACAAAGTATGGATTCCTCGTCAAGAGATCGGTCTTGCAGTAAACAAGGGAAGCGATACTGACTTCGGAGCAATTTCGTTTGCATCCTACGTAACGGAGATATTCCCCAAAGTCGACGCTCCTATTTACGGCAACTTGGTAGACGGCGTGATCCGATTCCCGAAAGAGGCAATCATGGCTGCTATGGCCAACTACAAAGGGGGTGCTTTCGGATATCTGATGAATGATATAGAGATGGTTATTCTGCTTCCGGGAGCCAAGGTCTACGACTACAAACTCGCACTGAGTGCCGCTGAGCCCAAAGAGGGCAAGGTTGCAATCTCGGCACAGCTGGGAGTTGACATCACAAAGGTGAAGTACGCATTCTTCGAAGGTGCGCTGAAGGCAGGCGACGTCGCAACGAATTCGGTCGGCATCAATGCCGGAGATATCAAATCGGTAGAGATTACGAAAACCGGTACGATCGAAGCTCAGTTTGAGAAGACCGGGAAATACACGATCGTGGCCAACATCTACAATGTGAAAGGCGAATTGGAGGGATACAAATCCTTGACATTCGGTTACATCACCGCCGGGGAAGAAGTTCCGGTAGTGGTTAGCGTAGGTCTGGACATCACCGACAAATACAAACCCGAGGGCTTCACGTCCGAGGATTCGGCCGAGTTCTACGCTTATGGCGAGAATATCGAGTGGGCTTACTTCGGGGTATTCGAGACCGCAAGCCTTACAGCCGATACCGATTTGGCTGAGTTGGTAACAACCGCAGGCAAAGCACTCAAAGCCGAGGATCTCGCAAAGCTCAACGACAAGGGATATGCCGTCGTTGTGGGTGATTTGGTAGGCGGTACAGAGTATACAGCTATCCTGCTGGCCAACAACGGTTACGTAAGCGCAGTGAAGACTGCAACGGCAACAACCAATGGCACACCGCATCCGCTGAAGCGCAAATACACCTTAAACGACTTGAATGAGATCGAGAAGCCGGCACTGTTCAAGAGCTGGAATCTCTGGGCTGTCGACATTTTCGACAAAAAGAACAGCAAACGTCAGAAGCTCGGCACGATCACCTTTGCCGAGAATACGAAAGACGACGTGGAAGATCCCGATCCAAATGAGAGTGTCGATGCCATTGATGTGACGGGTCTGACCCTTGGAGCAGTTGCCGAAGACCATGCAACCTGGGAATATTCAGGCGGAATCGTAGCAGCTGGTGCACCTGAAAACTTGGGTAACTTTAATTATGAGGGACAAACGCTCTATTTGCAGAACCTCTATTTAGATTCGAGTTTAGGTAAAGCATTTGTCGCAAATTGGGCTTTGATTGGCGGCGTTGTAGCAGAGGGTTATATGGCATTTGTCGGCAATCCTGCTTACGTAGAGCAAGGAGTGAATTTCGACGGTATCTTGCTTGTTGCCTACACCGACAAAGAACTGACGGCGAAAGCCGGCAATTGGGAGGCCTATTCGAATATCATGTGTGAAGATCCCGCCGTTGCAACACCGACCACAACCGCAAAGCTCACGCTGAAGCAGTTGCAGGATGTTGGACGCGAAGTATTCACCGAGCCGACGAACTTGGTCGAGCTGCGTGGTCGCGAGCGTCTGCGCGCCCTGATCAAAGAGCAGGTCGGCAAGCAGAAGAGCGTAAACCGCGCAACGACGCTTGTTCCGGTTGAGATGCCGTCCCGCGGTGTGGCAAAGGCCACAACGACTTTCCGCGAGGGCATCGAGCAGCCGGTATTCGGCAACGTTGTAGTACGAAAAAGCACACAACGAGTCGTTGTCGAATAACGTCTCGAAATTAGAAAGATAACTCGAAGGGGAGTCGACCGACCGAATCGGTTGAGTCCCCTTTTTTTAACCTAACCAACTATGAGAAACAGCAAATTCTGGATTATCAGTCTATCTCTGCTGGCCGCCTGTTCGGCTGACCCAGAGATGGAAAATGGAGCAACCTCACCGGCTACGGACATTGCGCGAAAGATCGTCAATGTGTCAACCGGATCGGAACAAGGACAGCTCATCGTGCGTTTCAACGAGGATGCGATCGCGCGCATCGAGCAGGCCGCCGCGACGGCAGCTACCACACGCGCCGCAGTGACCCGATCGGGAATCGTCGATGTCGATGAGATTTTGGGCGCACTGAACACCACCTCGCTGCGTCGAATTTTCCCCTACAACGCCCAGAGCGAAGAGCGGACACGCGCCGCAGGACTGCATCAATGGTATGTCGTAACGTTCGCCGCCGACCAAGATCTCAATCTCGCAGCACAGCAATTAGCCGAGATTGCAGAGGTGGAGCGCGTACAATTCGACACGAAGGTCAAGAAAGCATCGGATTGCAAAACCTATCCGCTGAAAAGCACAGCCGAAGCAACGACACGCGCCGCAAGCGCAATTTACAACGACACCTATCTCTCGAAACAGTGGCACTACATCAACACAGGCGACCAGAGTATTGCGACGGCCGTGAGGTCGGGAGCGGACATAAATGCCGGCGAAGCATGGCCGATCATCTCGGGTGATCCGACGGTGATTGTGGCCGTTGTCGATGAGGGTGTAAAGCATTCGCATCCCGATTTGGCCGCCAACATGTGGAAGAACACGGCCGAATTAAACGGCGCGGCGGGCGTCGATGACGACAACGACGGCTATGTCGACGACATCTACGGACTCAACTTCGTGACGCACGGCCCAATATCGTGGAACGTCGGGCCAACGGATCCGAAAAACGATGGCGACTCGGGACACGGAACACACGTAGCTGGAACAGTTGCCGCAGTCAACAACAACGGCTTGGGCGTATGCGGAGTAGCCGGTGGCACGGGCAAAAACGACGGCGTAAAGCTGATGTCGTGCCAGATTTTCTCCGGTGACCAAGGCGGCACGTCCTCCATCACGGCCGAAGCCATTCGTTACGCAGCCGACCACGGAGCTGCAATCATCCAATGCTCGTTCGGCTACGACGCAGGTGATTTCACGAGCGATGATGCCTACAACCGCAACTCCTCGGTAGAACGCGCGGCAATCGACTACTTCATCGCGACCAAGAACTGCACAGCCGTGGACGGTGGCATCGTCATATTCGCAGCCGGAAACGACGGAAAATCCATGGCGGGCTACCCGGGAGCATACCGCGACTACATCGCGGTGACGGCATTTGCCCCCGATTTCCTCCCGGCATACTACACCAACTACGGCCCGGGAAGCAACATCGCAGCCCCCGGAGGTGAGTATAATATAGCCGGCGGCGGAGAGCAGAGCATGGTGCTGTCGACCCTCCCGTCGGAGGTGAACAGCGGGGACGACTACGGCTACATGCAAGGAACGTCGATGGCTTGTCCTCATGTGTCGGGTATCGCTGCGCTGGGACTCTCCTACGCACTCAAAAAGGGAAAGACATACACCGTAGAGGCATTCAAGAGTATGTTGCTGACCTCCACAAACGACTTCGAGGATTACCTCGACGGCACGAAGAAGAGCAAGATAACCATGAACTTGGCCAATTATCGCAAGAAAATGGGAACCGGGGCTATTGATGCGTATCAAATGCTGATGCAAATCGAAGGCACGCCCTGTCTCAAAGTGAAAGTCGGAACCAATCAAGTGATTGCCATAACAAAATACTTTGGTAAAAGCGCGTCGAATCTGACCTACACCAAGGTCGAAATGACCGCCGCAGAGATGGCGAAACTGGGCATCACGACAGCTCCCGCGATCGCCTACGGCAAGTTGCAGATCCAGTGCACCAAGCCCGGCATCGCGAAGATCAAGATCACGGCAATAGCCGGAGGATCGAATCTCGGCACAGGTGGACAAATGGGCGGCATGCCGATCACCAAAGAGTTCGCAATCATCGCACGCGGCGTGCAAACAGCAAACGGAGGTTGGTTATAAATAGAATGTTATCATGAAAAAAATAATCTATACACTCGTCATCCTGGGTACGATCCTCTTCTCCGGATGCGGCTCGTCCTCAAAAGAGGAATCAAGTCCTGCCCTACTCAAAGCACTCGCCGGAGAGTGGCATCTGACAGCTTGGGTCGGCGAAAAGCCTTCGGGATTCGACACCTACCTGCAATTCAATACAGACAAGACATTTGTCGTTTATCAGCAGGTCGAAGAGGTCTATTATCAGAAGTACACCGGCAACTTCCTGCTCAAAGGGACAAATATCTCGGGCAAATACAGCGACAACACCACGTGGGGAAGTGCCTACGAAATTTCGCTCGACGAAACCGGCAACACACTGACCATGAAAAGTGATAGCGCAGGTGAAACCAATATCTATACGCGCTCGGCGATCCCGGAATCGGTAAAGGCCGGAGCAAAAGCCGCACAGGCTTCCCGCTCGGTAAATCGACCGCTTTAAGCGTCTCGAAACGAAACAGCAGCGGCTTCCACATGTGTTGGAAGCCGCTGCTGTTTGTTTGGGCTGGTGACAGGAGGGAGGAAGGGTTTTTTCTCGATCCTCGAGCTATGTCGAGAGGTCGCAAAGACACGTCCGTTCTCGATCCTCGAGCTTGTCGAGAGGTCGCAAAGACACGCCCGTTCTCGATCCTCGAGCTTGTCGAGAGGTCGCAAATGCACGTCTGTTCTCGATCCTCGAGCCTGTCGAGAGGTCGCAAAGATTATTGGCGAATTATTGCTGTCCGATAAAACTCCGAAAGAGCAAAAAGAGATGGCTCAGCTGCTGATAGTCAGCGGTCGAGTGTCGTTTTATGCT
>CAZHEY010000053.1:0-10135 GCA_964532025.1 uncultured Alistipes sp.
CAGCTGAGCCATCTCTTTTTGCGCTTTCTGAGTTTTATCGGACAGCAATAATTTTTTGTTCATATCTTTTGAAATAGTGCAAAGATAACTATTTCAGTTAATTGCAAGGCTTTCATCCTACTTTTTGACTATTAAGCCCAAATGTCTGTTCTCGATCCTCGAGCCTGTCGAGAGGTCACAAGTACTTGTCACAAATGTCTGTTCTCGATCCTCGAGCCTGTCGAGAGGTCGCAAAGGTTTATCTGACGAGATGTTTTCGGCTTGCGCGGCAAGCCGGCAGTCCGCAGCTCCGCCTTGCGGAGGACTGCTAATTCGCGCTGCTCATTAGCCGCCCCCGCGAGCTGCTGACTGAAATCGGAAGGTACGGCAAAATAGGTTGCGACCTCTCGACAGGCTCGAAGATCGAGGACAAAACACAGCGACCTCTCGACCAAGCTCGAGGATCGAAAACCAAACTGCTTGGAAGAGCAGAAATACAACAGAAACGCACGGAACATCGGGGCAGACCCCTGTTCCGTGCGTTCCAGCTATTCGCGTGGCAATCAGAAATTGTACTGCACCATCAGATTGACTCGATTTGCATGGTTTTTGTCGCTGTTCATATCCTTGCGCGTACCGTAAAGGTATTCGGCAGCCACCTTGCAACGAGGTGTGATCGAGTAGAATACGTTGCCGAATATATACTGCCCCTGCCGGTATTCGTTGTCGGCGAAAGCCCCGTGTTTACGTTCAACGCGCACCATTGAGTAACCGCCCGACACGGAGAGCCGCGAGCCGAAATTCATCTTGCCGGCAGCCTGCCAGCCCCACATCGGCACGGTCTGAATTTGATCGGCATTTTCGGGATTGGGCATAAAATCAAGCCCCGATCCGACCAAATCCTGAATATAGGGTGTAATCCCCTCGCCGTAAACTCCATTCATATACATTTCGAACCACTTGCACGTCTTGATGTTCCCGCTGAACTGCACGCCCCAACCCAGCAACGACGTGTTCTCGTTGGTGCGCAGGTTGCGCAGATACGGGTTGCGAATGATACCCGATGCACGAATGTGGCTATCGCGATTTGCACCCCAAGCATACTGGAAATAGACCGGGAAGTCGGGAACGCGCTGTGCCAAAGGCGCAAAGTTGTCGTTGTAAGTCGCGCTCACCACCGGCATCTCGGCTGCCACACCAAAGGTCAGGTGGTTGCGTGCGAAGCTCTTCTCGTAGCGCAACAGGGTCGCGAAATTGAGGTTATAGGCATTCGGGCCTTGGAAATCAATGGTCGTAGGCGCGGCCGTCAGGTCACAGAAAGTGGTGATGTCGCGACCGGCCGTGAAGCCAAGAAACGACACATAGGCCGAGCGCAAGTGGGGTGTATAGCTGTCAGGCTCTCCGCCACGGAAGTCCCCGTCGACAAAGACCACCACGCGCCCCAACGCCCGGGTGTTGATGATACCTTTAATAAATAGGCGCGAGGTCGAAGCATCCATCATCAGCTTCTGCCGAGTAGCATAGTCGCCGTGTACGGGAATGTCGTAGGGGATGAAATCGAGGTTGTCGACCGCTCCGTCGAAGTCGTAACCCGCACGGAGCTGGAGGTATCCGCCGACGGCAAACGAGAAGCGATTGTTCTTCGAGGCGAAGATGAACTGCGGCATGTCAACTTGCAGTGTTCCCGGACGATAGGTATCCATGTAATCCTGCGTCGCACCATTCACCGCCATGCGGTTTGCCGCGGCGATCCGCTGTGCCTGACACGCACAATCATACACCGTGTCGACCTCCTGCGCGGAGATCAGGTAGACCGTCGGGGTGTAAGCACCATGACGTGCCTTCCCCGCATGGCGTTGGGCCGAAGCTGTTGCCGTAATCAGCAAAGCTACAAGTAAAAGTCGTAATGTTCTCATAGATAGTCAAAATTGGTTATTCAAATGTTTCTGCTCGTTTTCAGAGAGTCGTTTTCAGAGAGCCTTTTAGCAAGTTATATGCCAAAGAAAATAACCCTCCGATTCAAAAAAAAGAGTATATTTGCATACTCAAACAACTTACGACTTCCATATAGACTTTTTCGATATGATTTTCATCCTGATATTCGGTATCACCCTCACCGCCATTGCCGCCGATCTCTGGCATCTTTTCCGACTGCACCGCCGCGGCGAACTTCGCCACCGACGCGGACTCATCGTCTGGATCGCCGTCACCAACCTGCTGCCTATCGGCGTGTCGATTATCGGCTTGGCTGCCCGCGACAACTCCACGCTTCTGATGTCGATCTCCATGTGGCTGATCTGGCTATGGATGCTGACCGTCATACCCCGTCTGATCTGCTACCTGTTCCGCTGGGTCGGCCTGCCCACCGTCGGGATAATCCTCGCCAGTCTGTTGGCAGCCCTGTTCGTCTGGGGTGCTACAATCGGGCGTACCTCGCTCCACGTCAGCCGCGTCGAGGTCTGCTCCGAGCGGCTACCCGCCGCATTCGACGGTCTGCGTATCGTACAACTCTCCGACATGCACATCGGTACGCTGGTCAGCCCCACACGGGAGCTTACGCGCCTAACCAACAAAGTGAACTCCCTGCATCCCGACGTGGTGATCTTCACGGGCGACCTCATCAACATCCGCGCCTCGGAGCTTAGTGCCCCCATTCGCAGCCTGCTGCAACGCATCGAAGCCCCAGTCTACTCAGTCACCGGCAACCACGACGTGGGCAACTACGTCAAGGACACCCTCACGTTGCCCCCTGCCGAAACGTTGCGCGAGCTGATCCGCCGCCAGCAAGCTATGAGCTGGACGGTGTTGCAGGATACCACGACCTACCTCCACCGCGGCGCAGATAGCATCTCACTCACCGGGCTTTCGTTCGATCCAGCACTGCGCGACCGCCGCCACGACCGCGACCTGCCGGCCGGAGGTCTCGACGCGGCCTATCGCAATGTGCCACAGGAGGTCTACAACATCACCGCCGTGCATCTGCCCCAACTCTGGAATGCGGTCACCACCAAGGGCTACGGTGATCTGACCCTCTCGGGACACGTCCACGCCATGCAGTTCAAAATCCGCCCGTGGGGACGCGGCTGGTCGCCCGCCATGTGGCTCTACACCCAATGGAGCGGCCGCTACAATGCGCAAGGACGCACGCTCTACATCAACGACGGCACGGGATATGTAGCATACCCAATGCGCTTGGGCGCATGGCCCGAAATCACGCTTATCACCTTGAAACGATGCAAGTAACCCTCTCCGCCGCCGTCACGGCAGACGGCTACCTCGACGATTGCAGCCCCACGCGGCAGATGATCTCGACCCCCGAAGACTGGGCGGCCGTGATGCAACTGCGCAGTCGTTGCGATGCCATTTTGGTGGGTGCTGAAACCCTGCGCCGCGACAATCCGACACTCTTGCTGCGCGACGACCTCGCCCGGCAACGCCGTGTAGAATCGGGCTTGCGCCCCGACCTGACCAAGGTGACCCTCACCCGGTCGGGACGGCTGGATGCCTCGCTGCGTTTTTTCACCGAAGGCGATGCCGACTGTTACGTCTTCTCACCACACGAAATAAATGATATAAAGGGGCTTGCCACGATCATCGAAACCGAAGGATCAGCTACCGCCAGCCAGATCGTCACCCAGCTTGAGAAGCGCGGCATCCGCCACCTACTCGTCGAGGGCGGAGCGCATATCCTGCGGCTGTTTCTGGCCGAAGGCATGGCCGACACCCTGCGTCTGGCAACCAATCCGACACTTCGGTTCGGACACGAGCGGGGCGGGGCACACTTCGCATTCACCGCTCCAGCCGCAACACCATGCCACCACGAGGAGCTGGGCGGCATGCTTGTCGACACCTACACGCTGCGTCCCAACACCGCCGAGAGCGACCGCCACTACCTCCGGCTCGCCGTCAATGCCAGCCGCCAGTGCACCCCGGAAGCCACCTCCTATTGCGTTGGTGCGGTGGTTGTCACCCCCTCGGGCGAGCTGTTCACGGGCTACACCCACGAAACCTCACCCACGCACCATGCCGAGCAGGAGGCGATAGCCAAAGCACTCGCCTGCGGTGCGACCCTCCGCGGGGCAGCGATCTACTCCTCCATGGAGCCTTGCTCGCGCCGCGCCAGCGAACCGGAGAGCTGTACCCAACTGATTCTGCGCCACGGATTTTCGCACGTTGCATTCGCGCTTTACGAACCCGACTGCTTCGTCTGCTGCCGCGGGGCGCAGACCCTGCGCGAAGCCGGTCTTGATGTCCGCCATTGCCCCGAGTGGGGTGACGAGGTGCGTGCAATCAACGCTCACCTATGGAAATAACCGGGAAAAAGTGTCCTTTAGGGCCTAATAATGTTCTAAACACCTACAAAAAAGCACGACTTTACACAAGAATTTTTATCTTTGTCCAATAAACGCATGAGTAATATGAAAATAGCAGTTCGAATACTCCTCACGGCGGCGGTATTGGCCTCGGCCTCACACCTCGCGGCACAGGAGGTCAAACAGACGCTCTCGCTCGAAGAAGCGGTCGCGCTAACGCTCACCGAAAATCCGGCCTTGAAAGCCGCGGCTTATGAAGAAAAGGCCGCCACACAGGAGCGTCGCGCCGCCATCGGTCTGCGCATGCCGCAGATCAACGTGTCGGGTGCTTACACCTATATGGCCAAAGACATCGGCTTCGACTTCAACAACATGAAAGCCCCGGTGAAGGATGCCGCAGGCAAGATCCTCGGCAGCGGATTCGTTCCGCCCGAGTTGATCCCCTCGATTCAGGGGCTACTGAACCCGTTGATGAATGCCGACTGGTTTCTGAAGGTGCAGGATCAGAGCATGGGCTTCGTCGGAGGTGAGGTGACGATGCCGATCTGGCTGGGTGGCAAGATCAACGCCGCCAACCGAGCCGCAAAGATCAACGAAAAATCGGCCGTCGAGCAGGGAAATCAAACCCGCAACGCGCTGATATCGGAGTTAGTGGAGCGTTACTTCGGACTCTCGTTGGCCACACAGGTCGTGCTTGTGCGCCAGCAGGTGGTCGACGGCGTGCGCAAGCACCTTGCAGACGCACAGTCGCTCGAAAAGAACGGCATGATCGCCCAGAGCGAGTTGCTCTACGTGCAGGTCAAAATGGCTGAGGCCGAACGCGAATTGGCTAATGCCAAGTTGCAGGCCGAGACAATCGCCAGCGCACTGTGCAATACGCTGGGGCGCGAAAACGAGTGGCATCCGGCCACCGCGATGTTCCTGCTGGGCGATGTCGAGACACTCGAATACTATCAGGAAATGGCGCAAATGCGCAACCCGCTGCTCAATCAGGTGTCGCTCAAACGTCGTCTGGCCGAGGAGGGCATGCGTGCCCAGCGGTCGGCCTTCCTGCCGCAGGTCGTTGCGATGGGCGGCGGCTCATTCTACAACTACCAAGTCGCCGGTCTTGTTCCGCGCTGGGCGGTCGGCGTGGGGGTCAACATCAAGATCTTCGACGGTCTGAACCGCGAATACAAATATTCGGCCGCCAAGCAGACCATGCGGCGCGTCGGGGAGTTGCAGAACAAAGCCGGTAAGGATATCTCGGTGTTAGTCGAGAAGCTCTACAACCAGATGCTCAACTACCGCAACCAGATGATTTCGATCGACTCGTCACTCGCATTTTCCGAGGAGTACCTGCGTATGAAAAACGCCGCTTTCCTCGAGGGTATGAGTTCGTCGTCGGATCTGATCGATGCCGAATTGAATCTGGCCGGAGTGCGTACCGAGCGACTGCAAGCCGCTTACCACTACGACCTTGCGCTGGCTCAACTGCTCGAAGCCGCAGGTATCAGCGACGAATTCCCGGCATACGCCCGTCGCCACGATGCCCACGTTATTGTGTATGATAAAAAATAAAAAACGATAAGCAATATGAAACGAAGTAACATTCTCGGAATCATCACAGCCGCTGCCGTCATCATCCTCGCGGTCGTGCTGGTTAGCTGGTATCTCAACAAACGCACGCCGATGCTGATTCAGGGCACGGTCGAATGCACCACCTACAAAGCCTCGTCGAAAGTCCCCGGACGCATCGTCGACATGAAGGTTGCACAGGGCGACCGAGTCGAAAAAGGGCAGCTGCTCTACACGCTCTCGACACCCGAGTTGGAGGCCAAACTCCAGCAGGCAGAAGCCGTGAAGAGTGCCGCCTCGGCACTCGATGCCGCTGCCGTGGCAGGTGCACGCGTACAGCAAATTGAAGCCGCCATGAATATGTGGGAGAAGGCGCAGGCTGGATTGGAATTGGCACAGAAAACCTACGAGCGGGTGCTCAACCTGTTCAACGACGGGGTCGTAGCAGCGCAGAAACTCGACGAAGCGACAGCCAACTACAAGGCGATGCAGGCCACGGCACAAGCCGCCAAAGCACAGTATGACTTGGCGATGGACGGTGCTCGCACGGAGGACAAGGAGGCCGCTGCGGCTCGTGTGCGTCAGGCACAAGGTGCTATAAATGAGGTTGAATCGTATATCAATGACGCAATGATCTATGCGCCCGTGACGGGTGAAATCTCGACGATCATCGCCGAGGAAGGGGAGTTGGTCGGCAGCGGATATCCTGTGGTTGCCATTCTCGACATGAGCGACATGTGGGTGACTTTCAATATTAAGGAGACCCTCCTGCCCGGCATCAAAATCGGCACACGCATGACCGGCTACGTCCCAGCTCTCGACCGCGATCTCGAATTCGAGGTGACCTACATCGCCGTGCAGGCCGACTTCGCCACGTGGGCGGCAACCCGCACCCAAGGGGGCTTCGACATCCGCACCTTTGCAATCAAAGCCAAAACCACCTCGGAGGCCGAACACCTGCGTCCGGGAATGAGCGTACTGGTCGACTGGGATAAAATCGCGAAGTAGCAATGAGCGGATTTCTGCGTAACACCTACGCCGTACTGCAACGGGAGATCGGGCGACTGACTCACCAGCCGATATATTTCGTGCTGATGATTCTGATGCCGTTGATCTCGTTTGCCTTCTTTGCCCTGCTTTTCGACAAAGGCGAGATTCGCAACATCCCGGTAGCCGTGCTCGACGAGGATCACTCGACGCTCTCGCGCAAGATCACGCAGATGCTCGACGATACGCCGACCGTCTGGATCGCCTATGGCATCCAATCCATGAACGAAGGCGAACAGTTGATGCGCGAAGGCAAGATCTCGGCAATCGTCCAGATCCCCGCTTTCTTCGAAAAACGGATTCTGAGCAACAGCCAGACCTCGATAGAGAACTACGTTTCGGGAACGAACATATCCGTCAACGGATTGATATCCAAAGATATTCAGACCGCCGTCGCGACATTCTCCGCCGGCATCCAGATCCAACTATTGACCAAACAGGGACTGACCGAACGGCAGGCCATGGCGCAGTTGATGCCCGTACGCTTCAATAAGCACGTATTGTTCAATCCCTATATCAATTACGGCTATTACCTCTCGCCGAGCTTCATGCCGATGATGCTGATGATCTTCGTGGTCATGGTGACTATTTTCGCCATCGGCTCGGAGCTGAAACACGCCACCGCACGCGACTGGCTCGCAACGGCCGGGGGATCGCCCGCGGCAGCCGTCGTCGGCAAACTGTTGCCTATCACAGCGATCATGTTTTTCATCTCGTTGGTGATGTTCGTGGTGATATTCAAAGTCGTCGGCACGCCGCTCAACGGCAGCCTCGGCGTAATTCTGATCGGCACACTCCTCTTTATATTGAGCTATCAAGCCATTTCGCTACTCATCGTTACGCTGATGAGCAACCTGCGCCTGTCGCTCTCGATCGGCGGCGGATACTCGGTTCTGGCATTCACGTTCTCGGGGCTGACCTTTCCGATCATGGCCATGTGGCCGGCCATGCGCGTCGTGAGCCGCTTCTTCCCGTTCACCTACTACACCGACATCTTCATCGACCAGATGCTGCGTGGTGCTCCCGTGGTCAATTCGTTGCCCGATCTGTGCTACATGTCGCTCTTTGTCGTCGTACCACTTCTGTGCCTACCGCGTCTGCGGAAGATCTGCACCGAAGAAAAATTCTGGGGGAGACTATAATATGAGCAGATTTTCACACCAAATGACCTCTTACTGGCAGCAACTGCTGTCGGTCATGCGCAACGAATACCGCACGATCTTCACCGACGGCGGAGTGATGTTGATCCTAATCTTTGCGTTGCTGATCTACGCCACGGCCTATTCGCTGGCCTACGGATCGCAAGTACTTCGCAATGTGCCGATTGCTGCGGTAGACGAGTGCCACACTCCGACCAGCCGCAGCCTGATCGACTCGTTCAACGCCGGGCCGAACACGGTCGTTGCCTACAATCCGACCAGCATGGAGGAGGCGCGCGAGCTATTCTATGCCCGCAAGATCTACGGCATCGTCTACATCCCCTCGAACTACGAAAAGGAGCTGTTAGGCGGATCACAGGCCAACGTCGCGATCTACGTGGATGCCAGCTACTTCCTGATGTACCGACAGGTGTTTCAGGAGGTGGTTACCTCGATCACCAAGACCGGGGCTATGGTCGAATTCCAGCGACTGATCGCCAAAGGAGCAAATATTCCGCAGGCACAAGCCACAACACAGCCCGTGATTTACGAGTCGCATAACCTCTTCAATCCCTATCTGGGTTATGGGACATTTGTCATGCCGGCGATCATTCTGGTCATCATCCAACAGACGATGCTGATCGGCATCGGCATGATCGGCGGCACGTGGCGCGAGTTCGGGTTGTACCGCAAGCTCTGTCCGTCAGGGCGTAAGCGCATGTCGACGCTACCGATTGTCTTAGGACGAGCCTTGGCCTATGGGTCGATCTATGCCGTCACCTGCACCTACGTCCTCGGCCTGCACTACCGGCTGTTCCACTACCCGATGAATGGGGCACTGGGGGCGGTGGTTCTCTTCATGGCCGTCTACATCGCCGCCTGCATCGCTTTGAGCATTGCCGTGTCGACGCTCTTCCGCTACCGCGAGAATTCGTTGTTGCTGCTACTCTGGACATCCATTCCGATCCTCATGCTCAGCGGCGTCTCCTATCCGCGCGAAGGCATTCCGCATTGGCTCTACAACCTCGGTCAAATCTTCCCAAGCAGCCACGGCATCAGTGGATTTATTCGCATTCAGACCATGGGGGCTTCGATCAACGAAGTTTTCGCCGAGATCAAGACCCTTCTCATCCTAACAATCGTCTACGGCGGGTTGGCTTGCTTCGGCATCCACCGCGTAATCAGCCGCGAAAAACAGGAGAGCCAGGAGCAATAATATCCAGCATTCGTTTGCCGGAGACACGAAACGCACGGAACGCAGGTTAAGAGCTGCTGTTTCGTGCGTTTTTCGCTGTTCGGTTTTCGATCCTCGAGCTACGTCGAGAGGTCGGGCATGGAAGTCTGTTTTCGATTCTCGAGCTTAGTCGAGAGGTCGCATGTGGCTGTCAGTTCTCGATCCTCGAGCTACGTCGAGAGGTCGGGCATGGAAGTCTGTTTTCGATCCTCGAGCCTGTCGAGAGGTCGAACATGAAAGTCTGTTCTCGATCCTCGAGCCTGTCGAGAGGTCGCGCGTGGAAGTCAGTTCTCGATCCTCGAGCTTGTCGAGAGGTCGCAACGGGTTCTTGCCGCACCTTCTGTTTTCAGTCAGCAGCTCGCGGAGACGGCTATGCAGCGAAGCAAAATAGCAGTCCTCCGCAACGCGGAGGTTTGCCGACTTGCTGCGCAAGCCGAAAAACACCTCGCCCAAAATCTTTTACCAGATATTCTTTACGACCTCTCGACAAGGCTCGAGGATCGAAAACAAACATCTGCAACGAATCTTTGCGACCTCTCGACAAGGCTCGAGGATCGAGAACAAACAGCTGCAACGAATCTTTGCGACCTCTCGACAAGCTCGAGGATCGAGAACAAACATCTGCAACGAATCTTTGCGACCTCTCGACATAGCTCGAGGATCGAAAACCGAACTGCGACCTCTCGACAGGCTCGAGGATCGAGGACAAACATCTGCCCCAAAAAAAAATTCGCCCCTGCCGGAAAAAATCCAACAGGGGCAAATTTCTATAACGACCGAGAGACGTTCGACGAGCGATATCCCGAATCCTTGTCGCGTCCTAAAAAACCGTTACAGGTTTTCGATACAAAAATAGTAAAAAATGT
>CAZHEY010000054.1:0-9595 GCA_964532025.1 uncultured Alistipes sp.
ACCGCACTCATTTCGTGTAAGCTGTTTTAGAGAGAAACTTCTGGATTTTGGAAGCGAGGGATGGAAAGTTAGGGCAGTTGATGGCAGGCATCGTTCCCATCAGTGTAGGGGTCATAATCTTGCTGCACTCGGTGATAAATTCGAGCATCAACTGGGCAAGCTCATTGCCCAACACCAACGGCTCGGTCGCTTGCTCATCCCCAAGGGTAACCTTATTTTCGGCAACCACCACAGAGGTACTGTTCACCTTCTGCTCAATCTTGTCTTTGGTCTGATTAATCTCCGATTTATCGACCTTCTGACCGATAGATTCGGGCGTTACGGTTATCTCCGCCTGTTTGTCGTTCTTGTTTTTGGCGATGGTCTTTATCTCCTCTGCCGTGTACTTGGTTGAAGTCTCATTGCCCGTCTTCTCCAACTCATCGTAGTCGGGAGAGTCGTTACTTTCGGGGTCTAACTCCTCGGTCTCAGCCACGCCAATCACGCTCTCCTTGTGCGAAAGAAGCTGTATAAAGTCTGCGTGCGAGAAATTCAGCACATAAGCGTATTTTGTGGCAGCATCGGTTACGATGGTCACATCGGAAAACAGTGTTGGGATAATCAGAAAACCACCGGAATTATCTTTCACTCCGGCAAGCAACACGCCTTGATGTGTAATCGGTTCACTGCTGGCAGTTTCATCCGGGAACTCACGCACGTCGATTGTTCCGCATAGTTCTCCTTCTTCGTGAATCTTGGCAACATAACCGTGTATCATACGTGCAGTGCCCACACCACCGGTACCGCAGCCCGACATATTCACCCGCTCAATGCTTCTTCCTAACGCTATTTTGCGGATAGCCTCACTAATCATCCGCTGACTATTCTTTGATTCCATAGTTTGCTTTTAAGGAAGAATAGTCGAAAAACAGATGGTCGGTTTGAAGAAAAAGTGTACCTTTGTCAGATAAAAGCTCACAGATATGTCTATGTTAATCAATAATGTACCTACTATCGATAAGTTTATCGAAGAAGTAAAAGCATTGTTACACAGTGCTCGTAACTATGTAACGACTCAAATAAATACAGCAATGGTATCTACCTATTTCGAAATAGGTAGGCGTATTGTGGAACAGGAACAGAACGGAGCTTCAAGAGCTGGGTATGGAGAGAATATACTTAATGAACTTTCTAACACGCTAACTCAAGAGTTTGGTAGAGGATTCTCAACTGTGAATCTACGACAAATGAGAGCTTTCTTTCTTGCTTATGAAAAACAGCAGACAGTGTCTGCTAAATTTGAACTCAGTTGGTCTCATTATCTTAAATTAATGAGAATAAACGACATAAATGAACGTAAGTTTTATGAAATAGAGTGTCGCAAAAACAATTGGAGTTTACGTGAACTTCAGCGGCAATTTGATTCTGCCCTTTATCAAAGGTTAGTATTGAGTCGTGATAAAGAGAAAGTTAATGAACTTTCCGAAAAGGGACAGATAATAGAAAGTGCACAAGATGCTATTAAAGACCCGTACATTCTTGAGTTTATTGGACTGCCTGAGCAAAATACATATAGTGAATCGGAACTTGAGCAGGCTTTAATTGATAAACTTGAACACTTTCTATTGGAATTAGGCCGTGGATTTACATTTGTTGGAAGACAAGTTCGATTCACTTTTGATGATGAACATTTTAGAGTCGACCTCGTGTTTTTTAATCGTTTTTTGCGTTCATTCGTACTCATTGATCTCAAAATTGGGAAGCTAAAGCATCAGGATTTGGGACAAATGCAGATGTATGTAAACTACTATGATCGGTTTGTAAAGACTGAGGATGAGAACAAAACCATTGGTATTATTCTTTGTCGAGACAAGAAAGACGCTCTTGTTGAAATAACCCTTCCAGAGGACAACAATCAGATTTTTGCAAGCCGTTACCAAACCGTATTGCCAAGTAAAGAGGAGCTAAAACAACTTATAGAGGCTAAACAAGAATAGTAAAAGGAATTTAACTGGTGCCAAGAAATACGAACTCAATCATTTCGAAATTTTATACGGCACCGTTATACGCTGCCTATACCCATTCACTCCAAACGTAGTCGTAACCTCTTCAACAAGATATACTCCATTCTTGGAGGGGTTACGCTCATCAATAAGCGCCACCTGAACAGCTGTATTCAGAGCCAAATCACCAAACAGGGTCAAGTGTCCGGTAATACCGTTCAGGTTGTAATTGCGAAAATACTCAATCGACTCTTCGACCAGTTTGTCGGAGTTGATTTTCATATTCGGTGACATATACGGCACAATTGTGTAGGTACTCAAATCAACCTTGGTCTTTGTAGCAGCACCTTGGGCAGTAGTGTTACCTGTTACTTTGTGAGTCTTCTTGCTGATTTGTGTAGCGTTGACCGTCTGAAACTCTTTGCTACCTTTGACTGCCTGGTCGTAATCTGGATTCATACGAACCGTCACTTCAAAGAACTTCTCATCCGACCCCAACGCCTTGCCTGTAACCGCCAAAAACTTCGGATCGGTCTTCACAATTTTCAAATCATTATTGGCAACGTGGTAGTTGAAGTAGATTTTGAACGGTTTGGCTTCACTATCCTGCGGAAATACGGGCTGACTTTTCAATGATGAGTATGGGCGACCAATGGCGATGGTCGGCATATTGTTCTGACTATTCTCGTCATATTTCAAATAGCAGTAGACCTTGTATTTCGACCACTCCGAAAGAATATCTGCAACGGTAAAGTTGTCGGTAATCTTCACCTTACCAATCTGAATATCGAACCGTTTGGTCTCGCTATGTATCTCAAATCCCGTATCTTTCAGCAAACCATATTTCTCACCCAGCACATCATTCACACTAACAGATGATTTAGTCTCAAACTTCGGAGCCTGCTTGAGTTTGAGTTTATACGCCATATTCTCACATTGAATTTCAAACTGCGAATCCGAGTTATAACCCGAAATATAGCCGTCAAACATATTTTTAAGCACCCCGTTATAACCTAACTTGATATTTATGCGCTGCCCAATTTTGAATGAGGTTTCAGTCATAGCTTGCTGTGAGGTGCGTTTTTCAATAATTACCCCGTCCTGCATAATCTCCGTTGTGATACGTGAGGCATCTTGACCCTCTATGGTTGCGTTGCCTATAATGGTACTCTGGTAGACCGTACCTTTAGGAAATACAATCTTTGCTGTGCCGATGAGCGTTTTGTAACTCTCGTTAATCTCTATCTCCTGAACTTCAGTCAGCGTAATAGCATCTTTTATCACCATCGGATTAGCAGGGTCGGCATATCCGATAGTGATTTGACAACAAAGTACATCCAACATATCTACACCCATAATCTGGTAATTTTAAGCAGTGAGGACGGGTCGATAGTTTTCGCTCCGAGTTTGGCAATCTTTATCCACTTGTTCGAGTGTTTGATGGCTACATCCACCTTCTCCTCGGCAGCGATTTTTAACTGGATGCTTTCCGATGGTTCTACGGCTACGCACGAAAGCGTATAAGGTTGAATATTACGGCAATCGGTAGCAGGAAGGGAGTAGTTCAGAACAATCAGTTTGTCAATATTAAACTGGCGGAGAATCGTGTTATCGCAATCAATCACTCCCTTAAATTGCATCAACTTCAGAAACTTCGAGACCTCCGCTTCGGGATAAATATCAGGATATTTACTGGTAATTTTGCCATTGATAGCAATTTCCAAATCTCCGCCCGAGATAAACTCCTTACGGGTGTAGTCTCGCCCTTGAACCTGTGTCATCAGGATATTATTTTTGCTACTCACCTGAACAATAGGTTGCAGGTCGATAAACTCCACCAGCCCATAGTTGCTATTGGCCTCCACCTTGCCACTTTTGGAGTCAAAATAGTTCCCTTCACCTGATATAGCGAGCTCTAAATAATCTGCTACCACACGACCCACAATGCTGTCCGAGTAGCTTTTCTTCTTTGCAACGGCTTGTTGCTCCGAGATAAGCTGATAGTATTGTCCTGTTTTATTGGCGATACTGGTTTGTGATTGGCTTTGTAGGTATTTGTCACGTTCTTTTTGCTCCCAGTATTGAATAAAACGAGGATAGGAACGTAGAGCTCCGTATGCCGCCTGCGAGACAGTCTGAACGATTGCCCGTTTGAGCAGTTCCCTGTCTTTCGAGAAGTAGTGAACCGCACCATCCTGAAATTCCGCTAATCCCATACCGAGGGTACGTCGGGCGGCATTACTGATATAACCGCCCAGCGAACCGCCACTGATGATTCCGCCACTCAGCAGAACCGATTTTCCTATATTCCATAATCTACTCATAACATATTACTTATCTGGTGATAATAAAGGGCCCTGTTTGTATTAGCCGTTCCAACTTGCATCGAAATCGTGTACCACATCTATTAATGCCTGTGCCATCTGTTCCTTGAGATTCTGTATCTCGGGAGTCTGCCCATTTTCTGATTTAAGCAGCTTAATAGTTTCGACACTCAGTAGATTAGTAATATTGACGATGACTTGTTTAGGAGCTGCGGACGAAAGTTTTCCAGTACCCGAATAGTTTCCACCAGCCAATCCATCGTCGGGGTCACCCGAATTGTAGGTGATACCATTGGCATTGAAAGGCTGTGGGTCTGCCATATCCGGTTCATTGGAATAGAGCGAGCGTGTGAATCCCGCTTTCTTCATGATGTTCTCTGCAATTTCGGCAGAACCTCCCCACGTCTGCCGAAGTGATGCTGTGAATTTTACCACCTTGTCGTGCACATCCTGATAATCGGCCAACGCATCTTCTCGCTGCTGGTCTGTGGCGTTTTTGCCCAACGGGGTTTGCGCCCAATTACCATCCTTACCCAGAACGAATCCACTTTTCGACAGTAAATCAAAGTCAAAACCTCCTGCTGTCATCGCCGCTTGTGCAGTAGACTGAGAGGACATTATTTGACGGTAACGTTTGGCAATCAGGTTAATCTGTGGAACCACCGTACCGTTCATGTATTGGGCATAGTGTGGCAACTTGTGAGCATCAGAGTCTTTTAAGTCACCAATACCTTTCTTATAGATAATATTTCCCGCTTTGTCCCGAGTCCATAGCGCATCATCCGGCTTTGGGGCATCTTGTCCAAACGACTTTTGGATGTTCTGAATAAATGCTCCGATTTCAATATCAGTCCTTGCTTTACCCAGTGCCGCGTATGCCGAATTGATACGTGCCTGACTATCCTTGCGGGCAAGGGTCTGTATGGCACTTCGAGTATCATCCTGTCGGGCATCAGCAAAAGTATAGCGATCAATAGCCGTACCTCCGTATTCAGCTTGCCCAGCCATAGCAAATGGATTCAAGAGTGCCGCCCACCAATTACCCGTAAAGGCTCCAATGGTTTGCCCCGATGACTCTTCGATAGTTTTTCCTGCTGTCAATTCATCGACAGCCTTCTTTGCATCAACCGCATTCTTATAAGTTTCAGAAAGAGACGCATTCAGTGCATCTATGGAGGGATAGCGGTACTTCTCATTGGCGATAATCTCTTCCAGCACGGCATCTTTCGCCTCCTTGACCTTCCACGTTTTGTACGCCACCCAACCGAGCGCACCGATAAGTCCGGCTATTCCTGCCGTAGCTGCTATTGCCCCTGCACCCAAAGCACCGATAGAGGCACTTGCCCCAATCAGCCCGTTACCGGTAGCCACTTGTGTAGCAAAGAGCCCCAATCCGCTACGCCCGATAACTCCTCCTGCGCTGGACATCAATGCTTGTGTCATCGCACCTTTCCCTGTTACTCCTGCCGCACTTAGTGCCGTAACAAGGGCTCGTTTGTTGCCAAAGGTGAGTTTGTCACCACCTAATCCCACCAATGATGAGATGGCTTGTAGTCCACTTTCCGCAATGGATTGTTTGCCTAAAAAACCAAGAGCTACACCCACGTTGGTCAAAGCTCCTGCAAGTTTGAATAGTCGGGTGGCAACAAAACCGGTAAACAGCAAAGGCTCTATCCAATGAAAGTTACGGGTGAACCACGTAGCCACGTTGCCCAGTAGAGAGAGAAGATTGAGCAGGGCTTGACCGATAGAAGCCAATCCCTTTGAAAATTCAGCCGTTTTGAACTTCTCCAAGAAATCCCGCAGTGTCGTTTTAATGACAGGTTCCAAAATATCGTACCCTTTCATAAACGACTCGGAGAACTGCGAGGTGACTTGTGCCCAAAGCCCTTTGGTATTATCCTGCTTCACCTTTGCCAATTCCGAGGAGATGCCGTGCGAACCGCTGTTTTGCGTGCTGAGGGTTCGTAGCTGGTCGTAGTTGCGGACAAACATCATCGCGGCGTTACCGCCAATCTTACCGAAGATGGCTTGCATATCGCCCATAGTTGCTCCTTTGGCATTCAGCTCCTGAAAGATATCGGCAAGTGGACGTAGTTTCTCGACCTGCTTACCATAGATGTCCCTATACTCGGTAAACTTCACACCCAACCTGTCGAGGGTCTTTTGTGACTCCTTGGTCGGCTTTGCAAAACGGGTTGCCATAGCACGTAAGGCTGTACCTGCCATAGTACCTTTCACACCCATATTGCCCAGAATACCAATTGCAGCTGAACTTTCGGAGAACTCCACACCCGCCAACCTCATATAACCCGCAGCCATCTTATAGGATTCGGCCATCTCGATAACATTCACATTGGAACGAGAGATGGTTGACGACAAAATATCGGCTACCGAGTTCATACTGTTGCTCTTGATGTCGTACCCTGCCATAATATTGGTTGCAAGGTCGGCTATTTGGGACACATCGTTATCCCCAATCAATGCGAGGTTGGTAATAGGTCGAATGGACTCATTGATCGTCTCAATGCCCATACCCGCCATAGAGAGGTACTTGACAGCCCCTGCAACCTCCACAGCGGTAAACTTGGTCTCCACACCAATCTTACGCACATAGAGAGCCATCTTCGAAAAACGGTTCTCGAAGGTCGTCAGGTCATTATCAGCTACACGCAAAATACTCTGTGCGGAGGTCATAATGTTGCTGTACTCAACCGCCTGTGTAATCTGACTGCGCATCATACCGTACATGGCGTATGCGTTGAGCATATGCATCATCGGCAGGTTGCGAATAGACGGAGTACGAACATATTGCAGACGGTTGATAGCAGCCCTCTGCTTATTGGTCTGACCGAGCATAGCGGCTCGTTGTTGTTGTCTTACTGCCGTTATTGCCTGTGCCGCATTCTGCTGCTGTTGTCGAGTTCTTTCACGAATGGCTTTTGCGGCTTCAGCTTCGGCACGACGTTGGTTTGCTTCACTGGTTCTGATACTTCGTTGGCGATCCCACTCTTTGCCTTTGGCTTCGATAAGAGCTCGCTGCATATTCAGTTTGGCGGTTTCATCAGCACGGGCAAACTCGGCACGCTGTGTTCTCAGAGCCCGTCCTGTAATAAGTCGCTCTTGCAACTTATCCGAGACTGCCTGCGGCAATACATAATCCCGTTGTGGATTATAGACAAGGGGCGGTTTGATGTGATTCGGAGCAACGACTGCCGCACCTTTGCCGGGCGAACCCATACCGACACCCAAAGTCATCTTCGATGCTCCCTTTATCTGGTTCATCAAAGAGAGTATCTCCAACAAACGTTGCTTGGCAACATCGGTTTTGATATTTACCTCTCGACCTTTCTCAAGTGAAATAAGTGCGGCGTTGATTTTACCGACCACCTTGGTGATGCTCTTCTGACTATCCATCATCGCCTTGACAGACGAGGCGGCACTCTTTTCTATCTCCGCATTACGACTATCCGCCAACTTCTTATCAAGTAGAGCCTTGGTTTTGGCTTTCATCGTTTTGGAGTCAAGTGGCTGACCGGCATTGATGGTCAGGTTGATTCCTTTGGACAGCTCACGAATCTCAGTAAGTAAGGTCTTGACACGACCCAATTTTTCTTCCGACTTTGCCGTGTCGATCTGCATCTTATAGGAGAAATCCCGTTTCTTACCGCCTTTAGTACGAAACACAGCATCGATGTCACTCATCATCTTTTTGATGTTGGTGACAGCTGGGGTGATGTCGTTCTTCGCCAACATCAGACTTTTTACAGCATTGGCAAAGTCTTGGACCTGTGAGGTTCCTTTGGTAGCATCGACCTCTATTTTATAGCCGACAATATAGTTCTGTTCTTGGGCCATTAGATTCTAATTTTGTGTAGAATAGCCCTCGTTTGACAAATACGATTAAAAAATAAACCCCTGTCGAGATTATTCGACAAGGGCTTGGCAAGAGTCAATTAAGGATTTTGTGTTGCTGCAAGAAATGTGTTGTTTACACGGCTCATGGTCATCTGCTGATGCAACCACAGAGCCTCCTCGGAGAGCATTGCAAACTCATCATCTGAGATAGAATCAAGGTTTACGCCGGGAAAGTAATGGCGGACATAGATTATCCGCTGACGTATGCGTTGCTCATCTTTTACTTCCCAGCTTTGGATAAATTTACCAACGTACTTTGACGTGTGGTTATGATTTCAGAGAGTTGTCCCATCAGTCCGAATAAGAACAACGACTCGTTATCCACGAGGTCTTTGTCTCCTTCGATAAAGCAGTCCTTGGCAAGAGTTCGCATCGCCTGTACCTCATCCTTCTTCGAGGCGGCCATAAATTTACTGAACTGAGGAAATGTAGGCTCGGCAAGATAAGCCACATAGACCTCCTTCTCTTCGCAATCCGTATCACCGAAAACCACCATAGGATATACTTTACGCAGTTTCTTTTCGGCTTTGAGTTCCAATGCCTTCTTTCTGATTTGCTCCTCTTGAACGAGGGTAAGTGTTTTTTCTTCCATGTTGTTTTGAAAATTAATGTTCACCCACAGAGTAGGCATATCTTTTATAAAAGGTTTAGAGCAGGATAATTTTACCTTCTATACCGCAGTTTTTTAGAATTTCTCCATTTGCCGCATCAAAAGCAATCAGGCACGATGGTGCTCCCGCTGTTCCGCCACGTTCACCCGTAACGTGATGGAATGATAGTCTACCCTTGATAAAGAGTATCGAGTGTGCTTTCTTGAAGATGAGTTCCTGAAAGAGTCTGGTCTCCGTCCGAGCAAAGGTCAGAGCAATAGCATTTTTGTGCTCTATGCACCGTTCAATAAACTGAATAATGAGCCTTGTATCATACGGAGGATTGCAAAACACGCGGTTGAACCACGGTTGTTTTAATCCGTCATCTTCGATTGTGTAATGATGAGTTGCCGTTGGCCACGGCCTGTTTACGGGAGCACAAGGGTCTAAATCGAAATATCCAAGTTTTGCTATTAGTTCAGGAGGGGTTAGCCATTCGTTTTTGCCTGTTGTAGAGTTGCCTTCAAAAGTTACGTCCATTCTGATAATATGTTTTTGTTACTTCCAGAATAGGTGTTTTAGGAGTATTTGGTTGATTAAAAAGACCGTCACTTTCTGTAAGCAACGGTCTCCAATCAATAAAATTAAAACGATGAACAAAAAGTGTATCAAATTTCCATAGATAGAATAGGTGTTATTTTCAAAAAGGTTTAAATCGTATCGCCGTCGCCAATTTGAATATCGAACGGGTTTAAGTCAAACTCCTTGGTGATATTGGTAT
>CAZHEY010000055.1:0-7465 GCA_964532025.1 uncultured Alistipes sp.
GAGGGATTCGAACCCCCGGTACAGTTACCCGTACACCGCATTTCGAGTGCGGCCCGATCGACCACTCCGGCATCTTTCCAAGTGCCTTTGTCCCTAAAACTGTTGTTTTGGGACTGCAAATATAGACATATTTTTTATTATTGCATATTTTCTGGCAAAAAAAATGTAGTTTGTCGAAAAATAACCATTCTGCCGGCTCGAATTGATACTTTTATGGAATTTTTTCTACCTTTGTAAAAGGGATATCAGCGGTTCGAAGGTGCAGTATTTGCCCTGTTGCGCCGTTTACCTTACGAAGATGCACTAAAACCGGTATGGTTTTCGTTTCAAACATAAGACTAACGCAAATATTGAACTGCGCTATGAAAACGTTGAGAAAATTAATCGCAATTACCGTCCTCGCTGTCCTCGCGACAGGGTGTACGTCCGCTTTTTATGCGTCGTCGGGCTATGCGTCCGATGACCTCTATGCTATGCACAACAAAGTCGAGATCGCTCGCAAGAAGCAGGCCGAAGCCGAAGCTCAGAAAGCTGCGGCCGAAGCTCGCAAAGCCGAATGGGAGGCGCGCATTGCCGAGGCACAGGCTTCGGCGGCCGAAGATGATTACTACAACTCCCGGAGCAGCAACCCCTATCAGGATGTGCTGGCTGATGATTACGAGAGTGCCTATGCGCGCCGTTTGCGCGGATTCGAATCGCCGACCTACAACATGCCGTCGAGCTACTACAATTTCCGTTACGGCTCGTCGATAAACTACGTCTCGGCGTATGATCCCGCCTTCTATAACGTCATGGTCATGGGCGATCAGGTGTGGGTCGAGCCGAAATACATTACCTCGATGTTCGGGTCGTGGGGACGTCCGTCGATTTACAGCAATGCGTGGTATTTCGGCTGGGGTTACACCCCCTCGTATGCCTATTGGGGCTATCCGAGCTTCGGTTGGGGTGGCTGGAATTTCGGCCTTTCGTGGTACGATCCGTGGTACTGCGGTTGGGGCGGTGGCTGGGGTCACCACAACCACTGCTGGAACGGCTACTATCCCGGCTACTATCCGGGTTGGGGGCACGGCGGACACGGTTCGTCGCATCGGCCTTACACCTCTAATATAGTACACCGGGCGAATGCCAATCGCTCCCCGTCGGGTACTTACTACGGAGCGGGAAATCGCGGAAACTCGGGTGCTTCGTCGCTGCGCGGGAATGGAAACAGCAACCGGAATTTCGGGGTGCGCAGCGGTTCGTCTTCGGGTAACCGCAACAACTCCGGCTCTTCGATTCGCAACAACCGCTACAACTCGGGTTCGTCGAACTCGAACTACAATAATAGTTCGACCTACCGCAACTCCGGCGGTAACAGCTACAACCGTGGCAATAGCTACGATTCGGGCAGCTCGTCGTCCTACAATCGGGGAAGCTCTTCGAATTCCAGCTACTCGGGCTCTTCGGGCAGCAGCTCGCGTGGCAGCTCGGGAACCTCTTCGTCGGGTGGTAGCTACCGCAATGCCGGTGGCCGTTAATGAGTAAATGGATGATGCGTATGAAAAAATTGATTGTTATACTCCTTGCCGCTGCGACTTGTGCGGGCGCAAGGGTGCAGGCTCAGGAGCTGGGCGGACTGATTATGAACAAAGAATCGGTGGTGCCGAATGATTTGGTCGATTTTTCGCAGACCCAATTCAATTTCGGTACGGCGCGCTCGATGGCTATGGCCGGGGCGTTCACCTCGCTTGGGGCCGATCAGGCTTCGATGTCGATCAACCCGGCCGGTCTGGGTATGTATCGCCACAGCGATATTTCGATCACTCCGATGATGTCGTTCGCGAAATCCTCGACCAATGCCGCCGCCTACGGGAGCAACTCGAAGAATCGGTTCAGCATGTCCAATATCGGCGTGGTGCTCAATGCCTATCAGGGCACGGGTTCGCTCGTGAGCCTCAGCGTCGGAATCGGCTACAACCGCTTGGCGGATTTCAACTACAACTATTCGTTTCAGCGACAGGGGCAGGGTGCTTCAATCGGGGATGCGTTCGGTCGTCAAATGGTCTGGAGCGGGTTGTCGAAAAACAGTTTTTACACCGACAACGGTTCTGGGAGCTGGAATTGGAACGGGATCAACCCCGAACTGTGGAATGCGGCACTGGCCTACCGGGCATTCCTAATCGATCAGGTCGATCCCGCGAAGCCCGATTCGTGGCAACCGACGTGGATCGACAACAATGCCGATGTCGGCCACTATACGACGCTTCAAAGCAAAGGTGCGATCGGTGAGTATGTGCTTTCGGTGGGTGCGAATATCAACAACAAATTCTACATCGGTGCGACGCTTGGCATTCAGAGCGTTTACCAGCGCAAATACATCGACTATGCCGAGGATTATGTCTATGCGACGCCAAGTAAGGCGAATCCCGAATTCGGTACGGCGGATCTGGACTACCAGCTGCTCTATTCGAAACTCAACCAGAGCGTCGTTGTCGACGGTACGGGGGTGAATTTCAAGCTGGGCGTGGTCTATCGGCCTATTCCGAATCTGCGGCTGGGCTGGGCGATCCATACCCCGACCTACTATTCGCTCGACCGCAAGTTTCAAGGTTCGGCCGCAGGCATGGCCTATGCTAACAAGCAGACCGATCCGAATGTGAAACCCGATGCGAATGGCTACATCTCGACCGACGGCGACCCGAATATGACCACGCCGATTCTCGAAGACAGCGGCCCGGATAGCTGGTCGTTCGTCTCGCCAACACGCATGCTCTTCGGAGCGTCGTACACCTTCGGACAGATGGGTGTGATCTCGGTGGACTACGAGCGCGATTGGTACAACGGCATTCGCATGAAGGACAATCCGTCGACCATCCCTTCGGACTTCTATAACGATACCTTCCGCGATGTCTTCAAAGGCTCGCACACGCTGCGCATCGGCGCGGAATTCAAACCCCTGCCGAGAATTGCCCTGCGTGCCGGATACGGCTTCAGCGGCTCGATGTTCAAAGACGACAAAACGGTGCTGGCCTCGCCGGTAATCAAGCAGACCTCTTATTATACGGCCGGTCTGGGATTCATGCTCTCGCGGAGAGTGGTGCTGGATTTTGCCTATCAATACGTGACCTCGAAAACGACCGACTACTACCTGTTCTACGCATCGGACGAGGCTGGGGCAACCGATAGTGCCGTCTATTCCACCGACATCAACCGCCACAACGCGGCACTGACGCTCGGATTCCGATTCTGATGCGCAGGGTGCGCGATTGATCTAAAGCCTCCGGTTTTCCGGGGGCTTTTTTGTGCTGTCGGCGATAATTCTTAATTCTTAATTCTTAATTCTTAATTATATTTTATAATTTTGCCGTTCAAAGGCAAAATTATAAAATTAGATATGGCAAAGGAACTGAAAGACCTCACCAAGTCGGATGAGAACTATTCGCAATGGTATAACGAACTGGTGGTGAAGGCCGGACTGGCTGAAAATTCGGCCGTTCGTGGTTGCATGGTCATCAAACCCTACGGCTACGCCATTTGGGAGAAGATGCAGGCGGCGTTGGACAAAATGTTCAAAGATACGGGACACCAGAATGCGTATTTCCCGCTCTTTATCCCCAAATCGTTCTTCTCGAAGGAGGCTCACCACGTCGAAGGCTTTGCCAAGGAGTGTGCTGTGGTGACCCACTACCGTCTGAAAAACGATCCCGACGGGAAGGGCGTGATCGTCGATCCCGATGCTAAACTCGAAGAGGAGCTGATCGTGCGCCCCACCTCGGAGACGATTATCTGGAGCACCTATAAGAACTGGATTCAGTCCTACCGCGACCTGCCGATTCTCTGCAATCAGTGGGCAAATGTGGTGCGCTGGGAGATGCGCACGCGTCTGTTCCTGCGCACGGCCGAATTCCTCTGGCAGGAGGGACATACCGCCCACGCTACGCGCGAGGAGGCGATCGAGGAGGCTACGAAGATGATCCATGTCTACCAGAAATTCGCCGAGGAGTGGATGTCGGTTCCCGTTGTCGTGGGTCACAAATCGCCCAACGAGCGTTTTGCCGGTGCGGAAGATACGCTGACGATCGAGGCCCTGATGCAGGACGGAAAGGCGTTGCAAAGCGGTACGTCGCACTTCTTGGGGCAGAATTTCGCCAAGGCATTCGATGTGCAATATGTCAACAAGGAGGGTAAGCTCGATTACGTGTGGGCCACTTCGTGGGGCGTGTCAACGCGTCTGATGGGTGCGCTGATCATGGCTCACTCGGACAACAACGGATTGGTGCTGCCGCCGAAACTCGCTCCGATTCAGGTCGTGATGATCCCGATCTACAAGGGCGAAGAGCAGTTGGTGGAGATCCGCAAACGCTTCGAGCAGCTGGCAACCGAACTGAAAGCCAAGGGCATCTCGGTGAAGATCGACGACCGTGATAACGTGCGTTCGGGCTTCAAATTTGCCGAATACGAACTCAAGGGTGTGCCCGTGCGGTTGGCTATGGGCCCGCGCGACATGGAGAACAATACGATCGAACTCGTGCGCCGTGATACGCTGGAGAAGCAGACCGTTTCGATGGAGGGACTCGTGGAGCGTATCGAGGGGCTGATGACCGAAATCCAGCAGAATATCTTCCAGAAGGCACTCGACTTCCGTACCTCGATGATTACCAAGGTCGATAGCTGGGAGGAGTTCCAGCGCGTACTCGACGAGAAGGGCGGATTTATCTCGGCTCATTGGGACGGTACGGTCGAAACCGAAGTGGCGATCAAGGATGCTACGAAGGCTACGATTCGCTGTATTCCGGTCGATGCGGTCGACGAGGAGGGCGTTTGCGTCTTCTCCGGCAAGCCGTCGCACCGCCGTGTGCTTTTTGCCCGCAGCTATTAATAGATAGGTCTATTTGCGCAAGCTCTTGCGGAGCGCGAACGAACATGCCAAATGTATGTCCCGTTCGCGCTTCGCTTTGTGTGCCGTTCTCGGTGTTACTTGGGGCGAAGGGGGGGGGCTGTGTTCTGTTCACGATCCTCGAGCTTGTCGAGAGGTCGCAAACTCCTCAAATTACGCGTTCGCATTTTCAGTCAGCAGCTCGCGGGGGACGGCTATGAGCAACGCGAAATAGCAGTCCTCCGCAGGGCGGAGCTGCGGACTGCCGGCTTGCGCAGCAAGCCGAAAACAACTCACCCAAAATCTCTTTGCGACCTCCGTGGTAAGCTCGAGGATCGAGAACAGCCCCCCCCGACCTCTCGACAAGCTTGAGGATCGAGAACAGCCCCCCCCCGACCTCTCGACAAAGCTCGAGAACACCCCCCCCCGCCGCCGATTCGTTTTTCTCGCCTGCCCCGAAAGAATCTTTACAATGGCTTGTTTTCCCCGAAACTTTTACTATTTTTGTTTTTCATTTCATTCATTTCCCTTCATGGTAAACGAACTCGAAACCCGTAAACAGACGATTTACCGGGTTACATTCATCGGATTTCTGGTCAATCTGATTCTGTCGATCGGAAAACTCTTCGCCGGAATCTTCGGCCGAAGCGGTGCTATGGTGGCCGACGCGGTGCATTCGTTCTCCGACTTGGCAACCGATGTGGTGGTAATTGTGTTTGCACGCATCTCCTCGAAACCCAAGGACGACGGACATGATTACGGCCATGGAAAATACGAAACCCTCGCCACGATCATCATCAGCCTTGCGCTGGCGGCGGTCGGCACGGGAATCTTGATCGACAGCATCCGCTCAATCCGGGTGGTGCTCGACGGCGGTTTGCTGGAGCGTCCCGGGGTGGTTGCGCTGCTTGCGGCTGCGTTGTCGATCGCCTCCAAGGAGATCCTCTATCATTATACGCTGCGTGTCGGACGGGCGATCGAGAGCCCGAGCGTGATTGCCAATGCGTGGCATCACCGCAGCGATGCGCTCTCGTCGATCGGAACGCTTGTCGGCATTGGCTGCGCCTATTTTCTGGGCGACAAGTGGCGTATCGCCGATCCGATTGCCGCACTTTTGGTCTCGGTATTCATCTATAAGATTGCGCTCGACCTGATCCGTTCGGGAATCGACGAACTGCTCGAACGCTCGTTGCCGGCCGATGTCGAGCAGGAGATCCTTGATATTGTGTCGTCGAATCCCGAGATCTGCGAGCCGCACAACCTGCGCACGCGCCGCATCGGGGCTTCGATCGCCATTGAGGTACATGTGCGCATGGACGGAACGATGAGCGTCAGCCATTCGCATGCGCTGACCGTTGAGATCGAACAACGCCTGCGAGAGCGTTTTGGCAGCGGTACGATGATTGCAATCCATGTTGAACCCGTTAAATAGACGAATTTCGACTACTTTTCGCCCCCTTTTTTGGGCGGTTCACCTGTGGTCTTATTTTTAGCAAATACGGTTTCTGTGCATTCGCGGCACGGAAATTGTAAAATGCGGCACTTGAAAGCTGAACCGAATCGTGTTTTCGGGAAGAGTAGTGGAATTTGGTTTTTTACAGAAAAATATTTATCTTGCGTCCGTATTGCCTTTGCAACCTTTGTTGTCGATAGATTTGCGGGCAGGATAAAAATGTGCATTAACCTTAAAAACGAATTGCCTATTGGGGATATCTACTCTTTATAATTAAATTAGAGAAAAGAGTATGAACGTACAAGTATTAAGTGACCGAGTATTACTTAATCACTACCTTTCGGGTGATCGGAGTGCCATATCCAAACTCATAGAACGCCACAGTCGTCGCGTGCGCGATTACATCAATATGATGGTTCGGGATCGCGATGTGGCAGGGGACATCTTTCAGGAAACATTCATTAAGGCCGTTCGTGTAATCGACGAAGGGCGTTATACCGATAACGGTAAATTTCTATCGTGGATTTTGCGGATCGCCCATAACTTGGTGATCGACTACTTCCGTACCCAACGCCAGAACAAGGCGATCACCGAATCGGAGGTCGGCTTCGACGTGCTGGGGACGTTGCGCTTCGCCGATCGCACGGTCGAAGATAAGCTGGTCACCTCGCAGATCGAACACGACGTGCGTGCGCTGGTCGATTTACTTCCGCCCGAGCAGCGCGATGTGGTGCTGATGCGCTACTTTTCGGGGTTGAGCTTCAAGGATATCGCCGAGCAGACCGACGTGAGTATCAACACCGCGCTGGGGCGTATGCGCTACGCCTTGATTAACTTACGGCGCATGATCAAAGAAAAAAATATGATCCTCTGCTGATTTCGGCACAATATTCTCTGCGTGGTTGGCGTTTAATGGGTAACACAGCCTATTGATTAAGCCTATGGAGAATATGGACAACAACGAAGTTTTGAACAACGGCATCTCTGATGATGAAGATCTGGTAATGCGTGAGGTGATTCAGGAGGATGCGGATCTGTGTTATCTGCACCACTACCTTTCGGAGATTTTTCGCAACGGAGATAATTTTTAAGGGTTAATTTTTGATGGAGAAGGGGGTCAGTGATGACTCCCTTCGTTTTTTCACCATACGATTTCG
>CAZHEY010000056.1:0-6552 GCA_964532025.1 uncultured Alistipes sp.
GATTAAAACGTATAGACGAAAATTGGAGTTGCCCGCGAGCAACTCCAATTAAACAATTTTTACTATTTTTGTATCGAAAACCTGTAACGGTTTTTTAGGACGCGACAAGCCCGAAATGCGGTCGGTCGAATGGGTTGCGGCCCTGAGATAGGTTCGGGTTCGGGGCAACCGGGTACAACGTAATCGGCGGCGGGAGCATCTTGTCAAGCCCCCACCGCCGAATCGGATCTAACGGAGTTCCCCCCCCCCTCTCCTGTTTTTAGAACAGGTATTTTTCGTTTTTGACTTTGCTGACCAGCCGGTCGATATCGGCCCAAGCCTCCTCGCCGAAGGTTGTGCCGACCACCTCGATCACCTTACCGGCGGTGATTGCGCCGATCGTACCGCATTGGCGGAGCGAAAGACCGTCACACAGGCCGGCCAAGAATCCCGCAGCATAGAAGTCCCCGGCACCTGTGGTGTCGACGCGTTTGGCTGCGGCCATGATGCCGACGTGAACCACCTCTTCGCCCTGCTTGATCAGTGCGCCCTTTGTGCCGATCTTCACGATAGCGATGTCGCACATCTCCGAGATGTTTTGGAGCGCATTGAGCGGCTCGGCTTCGCAGGTGAAGGTCTTGGCCTCATCCTCGTTCGCAAAGACGATGTCGACGTATTGCCGAACCAGATCGCGCAGGAACTCGAGGTTCTCGGCTACGATGTTGAAGCTGGCAAGGTCGATGGCAACGGTCAGGCCGCACTCTTTGGCCGTCTCGGCGGCTTTGAGTATGAGTTCGTGATTTTGAACAAGATAACCCTCGATGTAGAGGCAATCGTAATCGTCGAAAATGGTCGGTTCGATCTCCTTGGCCGTCAGCTCGAGAGCTGCGCCGAGGTGGGTGATCATCGTCCGTTCGCCGTCCGTCGAGATCAGCGATACGCATTTGCCCGAACGTTCGTGCCCTCGGAAGATGATCGGCTCGATGCCGAGGTTTTCGAGAGCCTGTATGAAGAAATCGCCCGTCGTATCCTTGCCGACCTTGCCGATGAATCCGACCGGGCAGTTCAGGTGCGCCATAGCGCGTATGGTGTTGCCGGCCGATCCGCCGAGCGAGAGCGAGTAGGGCAGTCCTGCGACCGATTTCGAAATCTCGGTTTGCAGCTTGGTGTCTACGAGGCTCATCGAGCCTTTGGCTAATTTGAATTGACTCAGTACAGCGTCTGATTTTAGGTTAACCAGCATGTCGGTCAGGGCATTACCAATGCCTATTACGCGTTTCATTCCTCTTCTGTTGGGGTTTTGTTCGTATGTAGTTTATGCTTAAATCGATAGAATCTTTACTAAATCGAGGTCGCTGCGGTTGATTCCGCGGTCGTGTTTGATCGCCTTGGCGAAGGGCACGTAGACGATTTTGCCGTTGTTGACGCCGACCAGTACGTTGCGTTGACCGTCGATGAGCGATTGGATTGCCGCCTCACCCAGCCGCGAGGCCAGTATGCGGTCGATTGCCGTGGGTGAGCCGCCACGCTGGATGTGTCCCAGAATGGTGACGCGGGCATCGTATTGCGGGAACTCCTTCTTGACACGCTCGGCCAACGCCGTAGCACCGCCCGTGTTGGGGTTTTCGGCGACAATGACGATTGCCGAGTTCTTGCTCTTGCGGAATCCGTGGTTGATTAGCTCGGCGAGTTGGTCGACCTCGGTGTCCATTTCGGGGATGATCGCCGCTTCCGAACCCGTGGCAATAGCACTGTTGAGTGCCAAATATCCGGCCGTGTGTCCCATCACCTCGACGAAGAAGAGCCGTTCGTGGCTCGACGCCGTGTCGCGCAACTTATCGACCGCCTCCATGATCGTGTTGAGTGCTGTGTCGTAACCGATTGTCGAGTCCGTGCCGCCCAGATCGTTGTCGATTGTTCCGGGTAGCCCCACAATCGGCACGTTATATTCTTGTGCGAAGATCTCTGCGCCGGTCAGCGAACCGTCGCCGCCGATCACCACCAGCGCATCAATACCGGCTGCCACCATGTTGTCGTATGCCGCTTTACGCCCTTCGACGGTCGCAAATTCCTTACAGCGTGCGGTCTTGAGAATCGTGCCGCCGAGTTGGATGATGTTGCTGACGCTTTGTGATTTGAATTCTACAATCTCGTTGAATACCAAACCCTTATATCCACGCATGATGCCTTTCACCGCAAATCCGTTGAAGATTGCGCTGCGCGTCACGGCGCGTATTGCGGCATTCATACCCGGAGCGTCGCCGCCCGATGTCAGAATGCCGATACATTTAATTCCGGCCATACTTTTTCTTGGTTAAAACAAAAACGCTCAAAGATAACAATTATAATTAAGAATGAAGAATTGCGATTAAGAATTCTTCCCTTTGCAGCAAATTGCAGGCCCGAAACAACAACGAAGCAGACCGGTGGGGTCTGCTTCGTGCTGAAAAGAACTTTTTATGCAACTCGTTAACGCTTCATTATCGGGTCTTGGTCGCTTCGATACGGTTGTGCTTTGTAATTTTTATCGAGTCGTTACCCTCTATGGCTTCGACCTTTACGTCGTTGTCGCCCTTCTTGACTGTGATGTCGATTGCCTGCGAGGGAACGCTGATGTGGATGTTCTCATCCTCCTCGGTGATGCTCTCGTCTTCAAACTCTTCCAATGCTCGTTGCAGCGTGGTTGTGTCGCCGTTGATGATCACCTCGTGGTTGAGCATCTGCTCGATTGAACTGCGTTTTTTGTGGAATTTCTGGCCGATGTGGTCGTGGATGGCGATACTGGCGCAGGTGATGATTGCAAGCATCCAGAGGATGAAGATCACCAGAACTGTTTTGCCGCCCGGCTTACGCGATGCAATCATGCACATCAAGACGTAGATCAGCAGGATAACCGGAATCAAAGTGGCGATGATGCCTGTGATCGGAATCCATATCGAGAAATCTTCCATCGCTCCCATCTGTGCGAATTCCGACCCGCCGATACTGACGGCAAACAACCCGATGATTAGTGCGCAAGCACCCATGATCAGTCCGAAAACAATCAGTCCGGCGAAGATTTTCAGCAGGATGAGCACCACCTGTCCGAAGGTCGACACGACATCGGCGATGATCGGTTTTGCCTTGGCATCGGGGTCGTTCGAGGCGGCGGTGACTTGGCCGATAGCTTGTGCCGTGATTTTCTCTCCGTTCATCTCGAGCTTCTGACGTGCCGAACGGGCAGTCGGAATGGCGAACCACATGATGAAATAGCAGATCACGAAAATGACGAATAGGTTGGGGAACAAGGGCACAGCCCATTGGAAGAACGGTACCCAACTAAAGCACGTAAGCAAAATCGGCAGGAACAGCCCCATACGAATCCAGACGGGGTCGAGGTCGAAATACTTGCCGATGCCGGCACAGACACCGCCCAGCTTGGCATTCTCTACGTCGCGGTAGAGGCGGCGCGGAATGCGTGGCTGCTCGTGGTGCAGGTCGTCGTCGACGTGGCTCTCGGAGATATCCTCGGCCGTGCCCATTTGCTGGATGATATTCAGAATCAGTGGTTTTTCGACCACCCGAGTGCTATCCTGCGCCGAGAGGATCAGTTCGGCGATGCGTGCTTCGATGTCGGCGATGATCTCCGAACCGTCCGGGGTCTGACCGTAGGCCGTTTTCAGGCTCTCAAGGTAGGCCGCGAGCGTTTCGTAAGCATCGATATCCATCGTGAATCCCACGCCGGAGATGCTGCATTTTTTTACCTCATTCATAATGCGTTGTCTTTTGAGGGTTAGTTGGCGCGGACGCTGCCGCCGCTCGATTTGCTAATGGAGGTCTGGCATGCACCCGAGTAGTCGATGTCGCCACCGCTTGTTGCATCGGCTTGGAGCATCTCCGTGCAGTTGATCGAGCTATAAGCACCGCTTGACACGTCGATCGTGTAGTTGGCGACGACGAACTTCTCGGCCTGGAGCTTGGAGGCCGAATTCAAGTCGGCGACACACTTCTCGGCCGAGCCGCTAAGTTCGACTTTGGCGGCACTCGATACTTCGACATTGCATGTCACGGTTTGCAGCTGCATCTCGATCTTGGCGGCACTCGATGCGTCGATTTCGCACTTGTCGCTTTGAACCGAGACGTTGATCTTGGCGGCACTCGATGCGTCGGCATCGAATTGGGTCGCCTGCAAGACCACCTCCGAGGTGATTGATGCGGCACTCGATGCTTCGAGCGAGCGGATCATGCCGTTGGCCGGTACGGTCACCGTGATGTGGGTGTTGGTGATGTTTTTGATCGATTTGTCGATCGAAATTTCCAACTCACCCTCATTTACTTCGGCGATCACCTTGTCGATCAGGTTGTCGTCGGCTTCGATCCGGATCTGTCCGTTGATCTTGTCGGAGATCACGACTTTCGTGGCACGCGATGCGTCGATGCTGTTGAAGTCGGGAATGGAGAGGGTGCGGCTGATGATTTTGCCGCTTCCCGAAAGCGATTCCCCGAAGAGCGGGGTGGCTACGCAAGTGATGTAGACGACCAGCGAGAGCAATGCGGCCAGAATGGCAGAGATAAGAGCTATTATTTTCATAATGGTGTGCTTTTTCTATTTATTCATTTTCGGTTTTTCCGTGGCGGATGAGTTGGATTTGAGCGACCAGCTCGTTCCATGCTTCATCGAGTTTTGCCAGTGATTCGCGACCTTTGTCGGTGAGGGTGTAGTACTTGCGCGGAGGGCCCTGCGGCGACTCTTCCCAGCGATAGGTCATCAGTCCGGCATTTTTCTGCCGGGTAAGGATCGGGTATAACGTACCCTCGACGACGATCATCTCGGCACTTTTTAGTTCGGCGATGATCTTTGGCGCATAGGAATCCTCGCGCGAAAGAATTGCGAGGATGCAATACTCCAAAATACCTTTGCGCATTTGCGCTTTTACGTTGTCTTCAGCCATGATGTGCTATTCGGTTAATTGTTGCGGAGCTTTGGGGACAATCAGCCACAGGATGATGTAGACCCAGAGTGAGAGACCTCCGAAGAGGATCAGAAGCAGGGTTGCGATGCGCACGAGCGAAGTGTCGAGTCCGAAGAACTCGGAGACTCCTCCGCAGACGCCTGCGAAGATACCATCTCGTGTGCGGAACAGGCGGCGATTTTGGTTGTTTGTCATAGTCTTATAATTTTTTGTTTATACTAATTTTTCTTTCGGGAGCTTCGGGGATGATGATCCAGAGGATGATGTAGGCCCAGATCGAAACCCCGCCGCAGAGGATCAGCAGCAGCGTCACCAAGCGGATGAGTGTGGCGTCGACGTCGAAAAATTCGCCCAGACCACTGCAAACTCCGGCGATCGAGCGGCCGGTACGCGGGCGATAGAGCTTGCGCCGCGTGTCGTCGTCGGATGTTGCCTGCGTCGCGCCCTCCTCAGCCTCAGCCTGCGCTGTGTTGCGCGGCTCGCCGAATTCGCTCGCTGCCCCCAACTGGTTCATCGTCGAGCGCACCACCTCGAGTGTGATTACGCGCATCGGCGAGTTCACCCGTTCGCGAAAAATCTCGGCTATGCGAGCCTCTATGTCACCGATCGTCTCGCTGTCATCCTCCGGCAACCGACGGCGAATATCGTCGAGGTAGCTGCCCAATGCCTGACAAGCATCTTCGTCGAGGACGAATGCTTCCGAAGCAATGTTGACGTTTTTGGTTTGTTTCATAATCGTAGCTGGTTTATTTCGGGTTAATTTTTTGTATACCTACTATTTTTATACCGCAAATATAATACAAAAATAAGTATTGTGCAATACAAAGTATTAATTTTTTAATCTTTTTTCGTTTTTATTGTTTGAAATGTATTTGTTATTGTTTAATGTTTCTTATCTTGCCGCCGAAAACCTCCGACTGTGACCGGTTCTTTGTTGCTCGAACTGGTTTTGGTCGGCTAATTGAAAACTCTTATGATGAGAAAAATGTGTTTGCTCGGAGGATTTCTGGGCATGTCGCTTCTGCTACTGGGCGGATGCGAAAAAGAGAAGCCGGCTGCACAAGGCGATGCGCATGTGGTGGTGACGGTGACCAACGACGACGGCTCGCCGGCAGTGGGTGAGCGCGTGAAGATGTACGACGAGGCGACCTACGCGACCTTCAGGAAGAACAATCTGACCGTGCCGAACGATATGAAGATCACCGATGCCAAAGGGGTGGTGTCGTTTGATTTTCGTTCCGACGTCTGGTTTGTCGCGCAATCTTCGCGTCATCCGATGTTTGTCGTGCAGCATGGCGGTGGTGCCGATAATTTCGAGATCTGGTCTACGGGCGAGACCCTCAAACCCGGCAAGACGCTTCGCCTTTCGCTGCAACTAAAATAGGACTGCCGATCGGCGATCGATTGAGTTGAGTAGAGTTGACCGCGCGCTATATATTATAGGTGCAGAATTAAAATTGATCTTTTTCCCGCTTTTATTTTTTAGTTTTAATTTTTTATGTACCTTTGCCCTCCCGATCCCATGCAGAATTTGGCTTGCGGAACTTGACTTGCCCGGATGGCGGAATCGGTAGACGCGTTGGTCTCAAACACCAATGTCAGCAATGACGTGCCGGTTCGA
>CAZHEY010000057.1:0-5540 GCA_964532025.1 uncultured Alistipes sp.
TCGCCAATTTGAATATCGAACGGGTTTAAGTCAAACTCCTTGGTGATATTGGTATCGTCCTGCTGAGACTCCATTCCGTCCTCAGAGAAGATACACCCTTTGAGTGTTACGGTGGTAGTAGTCCAATCGTCCGATGCCATTGGGTTAGCAAACGAAACAATCAAGTCAAACTCTCCGATATCCATCAACGACCCGTAAGTAGAACGTAACATCTGTTGTGTGGCGTAATCCATTGTAATGGATGCCGTGTAGGATATATTTCCAAAACCACGGCTCACGGGCTTACCACCCATACCGTAGTTTGATTCGATTTTACGTTTCTTGTTCCATTTGATACCACTTACTCCCTCAAGTGTGGTACTTCCTTCCTCGATTCCGAGGGCAGTCGATGAGAGGGTTATCATCGACCACGAGTACGCTACATTGTTGATTATAGGCATAGTTTCTCTTATTTAGCGGTTAGTGACAAGCCCTCTTCCACATAAATCTTCGTTGCCACACCCACCGGAACGATCATGTATGAGATGCGTAGCGTATCATCAATCAGCACATTTTGGTTAGCGTCAATATTGACTGCATAACCGCTAATCTCCTGAGCTGTCTGCATCTTAGCGAGGATGTCGCCGATGAGCGTTTTGAAAGCTGAAATTTTAGAAGGTGCAAGAAATCCCGTTGCCGGATTAACCAACAAAGGCGAGTTCACATATGGGAGCAACGCGGCACGGACGGCACGACGGCTCTTGTTGATTGTGCGGTTACGGGCGATAGTACGGTAATCACCAACAGAACAAGTTTGGTCTTTACTGATGTAAATGCCATTCTCACGTCCGGCGTACTTCATCGGGAAGATGTAGCCTTTCTCGTCCAAATCGTCAAGCAGAACAGGCGAAAGCGACTCGTACATATTCAGGCTCACAAACTCATCATCGGCAGTGAGGTTGATGTCACCAAATCCCAACTCGATATCCTGAAACTCATCATCGAACAAGTTGAACATCTTGACCCACGCAACTGATTCCTGCACATTTGCACGAGCGATAGCACCTAACATCGCACCGATAAAGCCAACCGGTGTGTTGTTTGCATTACGTTTCTGCATCATCAGCACCTTCGAGCTACGAGCCTGACCGAAAATCACACTGATACGACTCGACTCACAAATGGCTGTCGGAATCTTATTCAGATTAATCTGTTTACCCTCGCTGGTGTTGCTACCTGTGTTCGATGGATTGGCAGAGAGGACAATCGACAGGGGTTGATGCTGGTCAGCCATCGCCACCGCCTTGCCATTCAAAGTCTTGACGATATTGAGGTTGTACTTTTCCTCCGCACCATTAAGTTTCCAAAGTGGCTGTTCTGTCCATACGCCGAGCTGGTTAATCGTTCCACCGGCAACACGCTGCATCACGTCGATAGCATCCCACGAAGCGGAGCAATCGGCAAACATCACGTATAGCTTACCGTTACCATCCACATTACCACTCATTCGGAAAAACTCACGGATGTGGTATGCCGGAATACCGTGAAGAAAATTTACGTTGTTTTCATCCTCTTCTGTGGTTTCTACACGCTCAATGATGCCGAAGTCCTTAATTGCCGACTTGAAATTCGTGATATAGAGGACATCGCCTAATTTGAGTTTGCTTTCGTTATTTTTACCATACCCGGCAGTAAATAGTTCGGGCTGAAGCGATACATCGAAGAGCAGCCCTGTTACTTTCTCTTGACCGGATACGCCACTTGACGGGATATTCCCGTCAACGTCTTTTATGATTACATTTCCTAATGCCATAGTTTACTGTTTGTAAAAGGGGTTTTTGTAAAGTACCGCACCGCCTCTTATTGACTTTGGAGTGTCTGCGGTAAAAGCTCCTCCGTGTTTATCCACGTAGAGGGATTCATTCGTCGGGAATGATTTAAGTACGTCAAGCGTGAAGCTGTCGGGTTTCGCTGCCATCGGTTTCGTTTCCCTTTTTTCAGAGGTTGCAGGGGCTTGCGGCTCCGATTGGGGTGAGTTAGGTGCAGCATCTTGCGCCACGTCCTGAAAGGTCTTGGCTCCCTCCACCGGAGCTTCAATATCTTCTATTTGATTTTTCTGTTTAGCCATGATTTTTTGAATTAAAAAGGGAGATGGAGACTATCCACCTCCCAGTTGATGAATTGAATAGAGCCTTAAACCGTCTTTTTATAGGCGGTATGCACCACGATTTCTCCCGGACGCACGATGTTTACATCCATCTTCATTCGCATTTGGAAGAAGAAAAGCTCCGAGTTGGATTGCAGACGGTCGATTTTCAATACCTCCGCATCGTTGGCATAGTCCACGCCCATCCAGAGATTCGATTCCATACCTGTCGAGAACTCGCCCAGCACGATAGTATGTTCAGGGATGCCGACAATTGGAATGATTTTCTTGCCTTTGAATCGGTAGCGGTTTACCTCTGTATTCTCCGAGTATTTTACCTGTTTGTCGGAGATGTACTGGTCGTAAGCATCCCAAGCGTCCCAACCGATGACAAATGCCAAACTGGTCTTTTTACGAATTTGCTTCGGACACTTTTTCCACATCGCATAAAGGGCTTTCTCTACCGCTGCTCCGTCCGTTAACTCAGCATTACCCGAGACGATACACTGACCACCGGCTACGGTTTCGGCATCTGTGGCATTCACGTTATCGATGATACGTTTGACTACGCCATCGAAATACTTCTCTTTACCTCGGCCAATCAGGATAGAGTCAGCCGGAGCTGTAATTCCCGCACTGGCTGCACCGCCTTTGGCTGCAGTCCAGATGGCATTGCCGATATACTCGTTCTTCTTGTCCATCAATAGACGGAGCATAGTCGCCTGAACTTTCGGGTCGAGTTCACGGAACACCAGATTACCATCCGGTTGTGCGAATTTCCAGTATTTCTCATAGTCCCTCGGATTAAACTCCAAATAGACCATAAAGTCGGACGGTTCGAGGTAACGCTCAGTTAGCGTGTACTCGTTCTCGCCATTAGCACCTTTAGCACCATGATTTGATGTGGGGGTCGGAACATTATCCTGAATAATGTCGCCGAGTTTGATTGCCGGAAGCGTGTACTTGTGCTGGATTCCGGCTTTGATATGGATAAGCCCCTCCTTGTAGGTGTCATTGCCTTGGGCGGTATAGGTGAGCAGATCTTCAAGTACCTCACCGTTATATCCATTCTGTAAAAATGTTACTGTATCAGCCATTTATGATAGTTTTTGATTATTCTTTTTTATCAGCTTAATCTGCACTACCGTATGCGCTGTTTACGGGTGTTGTGTCCTTCACGACACTTCAATTGAAAGGAGTTGTTTACTTCATCTTCTTGAACTCGAAGTTTTCTCCGACCACTTGCGTTACCTTCTCTGCCATTTTATCCTCGGCTGTTTTAGTAGCGGCGGCAGCGGCCTGAATGTTGGCAGGATCTGAGGCAATCTCTTTGGAAATCTGCTCTCGTTCGGGAATACCCTTGAGCGTGTTCTCTACCAGTTCGGGGTTACTTTCTGCCATTGCCAACCAATCGGCTTTAGTCTCTCGGGAGATTTTACCGGCTACAATAGCCGCCTCAATCATTGTTTCATTTCGAGCTTTCTTTTCGTTTGCCTCTTTTAGTTGGTAGGTGGAAAGTGATGCTGTTGCAGTAGAGAGGTCATTTTGCAGATTGGTGATTGTTGCATCTTTCCCGGCAATTACGGTCTGAGCATCGGTCAGAGATTTTTCCGTCTCTTTCAGTTTTGCTTCGACAGCTACCAAGGAGTTGATACGAGCCATCACATCTTTGACCTCGTAATTCTCTTTCATTCCCAGTGTAGCGGCTACTGCGGCATACTCTGGAGAGTTGTTCTTTTCTGTACTCATGCTTTGGGTATTATCTGTTTGTGGTAGATTAGGCGTTTGCTCCTCAAAAAGTTTAATGTCTATTTCAGGAAGCAGAGATGAGCTGATTTCCTGCATTAGTTCTTGTATGCGAGAGGTATCTTCGAGTCCCAGCAGTTCACACTTTACCTTGTCGCAAATCTGCTTGGATGTGTGAAGAACATTGGCGGCTGGTATGATACCCGCTTTGACGGCAGCAGCGGCATCGAAGAATGTGCCATCACGGTCTGCCTCTCCGTTCATAATCGAGCGGGTATGTTCGGCTTTAAGTCCGAAGCGTTTGCGGTAAATGGTTTCGATTTGTTTGGTAAATGCCTTCACCAAATCCGAAGGTTCTTTTTCGCCGTCCTCTTCGCTGGGTTGAAATGGATTGTGAATCATCAGAATAGCGTAGTCGCGCATCAGAGAAACATCACCTGCTGCCCAGATAATAGAGCCCATCGAGGCGGCGATTCCTTCGATGACACATTCGGTAGGAATTTTGGAATTACTGATAGTTGAATAGGTGGTCATCCCGAAGAGTACTGAGCCACCCTCGGAGTTGATTAATACACGAATCAAAGAGGGACGCACACAATTCTCCAAAAAGTCGAACTCGGCGTTGAACTGGGAGGTGGACTCTTCGGTTACCTTGCCGAAGAAGCGGATGGTGGCAACTTCTCCACTTTTGGCTTCTCCAAGTATGTTCTGAAAATTTTCTGTATTCATAAAAATGCCTTTGGGGTAGAATAGGCACTTTTATCTTGAAGGGTTTAAAATAAAAAAGCGAGCAGAAGCCGTTACGCCTTGCCCGCCAGTGAGGTGTTGTGATTTAATATTTTCCAGTTCGTCCGAGGTTCTATTTCTCGATTAGCGAGTAGATAAAATCTCGTCCTTTGCTCGTCCACGCCAAATAGGTGATTTCTGTTGGAACCATCTCATCGTCTTCATTAAGTCGTTGGGATAAGGTTTTCCTCTCTACAGCATAACCCGAATCTTTATATCGGTCGGCAATATACCACGAGCCGTCAATCTTAATGGCTACGCCTTTTCGGATAAGCAACTTGTTCAGTCCGGCAGGAGACATACCGAGTTCTCGGGCAATTTTACTGACATTGTAGATTCTTCCTGCCTCGTCCTTCTGTCGAATCTCTTGCAAGTTATCGTAGAACTGTACCTTTGTGGCATTCTGCTCGGCTTGTTGCTCTAACAGGCGGTTATGTTCTTCGAGTTGACGTGTCTTCTCGTGATTCTCCTTGATTTGTGTCATCATCGCCAAGACAAAGCCCGGGTCGGTAGCCGCTTTGATGAGCATCTCTTCGGTAGCAGTCAATCCAAAACGCAGTAGCTCCTTGATACGGTCATTGCACCATAGGTAAAACTCAGGATTGAGCCATTGTGCAAAAACGATAGCCAAATCCTCGTGCAACCACGTACCTGCACTCCTACCGCCCTTGGTGACAATCACCAATTTGTCAAAGCCGAGATTACGGCTTTGAGATAATACGTTCATAAATTCCTTGGTTTGCTCGGTGCCAAGGAAGTGTTGAACCCTTTTCCCAAACGGCTTCGCCATCTGGGTCGCATTGACCATTCTGTTTTCCGCTCCCATTTGGAATGAGACTGGATTCTCGTTGTACTGGAAAATTTGTATTTGTTCCATTGTGTC
>CAZHEY010000058.1:0-3712 GCA_964532025.1 uncultured Alistipes sp.
AAGCCTGCCGCTAGCGTTCATCCTGAGCCAGGATCAAACTCTCCATTGTATAAAATAATTTTGTTTTGTTAGAGTCCTGACTTTTCGTTTATCCTTATTAAAAAGGAAATTGACAGATAAATACTACATTTCTTTTTCTCAAATATAACCAGTAATTCAAAGAACCAGTTGAAAAATTTCCGCATTTGATTGCGAAAGGGATTGCAAAGATAAAGACTATTTTTGAATCCACCAAATCTTTTTCAAGATTTTTTTTTCGAGCGCCTCACCGGAGGCGTATTCGAAAGGGACTGCAAAGATAGATATTCTTTTTTAATCTACCAAAAACTTTTTCAAGAACTTTGCATCTTATTGAAACTCAGGATACAAACGGCTTTAAGCTCCTTTATTGTAAACTCTCAACCTCATTTGTAAGAACCCGTATTTCTTAAACGCGGATGCAAAGGTAGGGACTTTTTTCGAACCTGCAAATATTCGAGAACTTTTTTTGCAAAAATAGTGAAAAAATATCAAAATAGGCGTTATTTTGCCCTTTATACCTTATATATATAATAGCCCCTAAAAAAAGCTGTACTTCCCGCCGAAAGCACCGCCCATAAAATCCGCGATCCGCGATTAGAGCCACCCGTTATTCGAAGCCAAGCCGGCGCGCGACACGATAGCGAACTCTCGCGTGAAGGAGCTGTCGCCACTTTGAGCCGTCAAAGTCAGCATCGAGACACCGGCTTTAGGGCAACTCAGCGTGATCGTCGTGCCGGAAAGCAGCTGCGTCGCAGAGGTCAGCCCCAAATTCGAAGGCGAGGACAGCACCGCCGAGGTGATCCGCACCTTCGAGTTTGTGCCACCCAGATAGCTGGCAAAGTCGATCGTCGAGGCCGTCGAAGTCTTCACATAGATCGCCGGCGTGCCTTTAATCGAGAGCAAGAGCTTCAGCGCATCGACACAGCCGCCACCCATTTTGCCCACATAGTTGGCATTGGCCTTGGCATGATTCGACCCCGTGAAATAGTGATCGATGCCGTACACCGACGAGAGAAGCAGCGACTTGAACTCCGCTGCGGTATATTGCTTCCCGATTTGCGCGGCATAGGAGAGTCCGAGTGCCGCCACACCCGACACATGCGGGCAAGCCATCGAAGTTCCCTGCATGAACTCGTAGCCCAACCAAGAGTTGTCCTTCGTCCGTCCGTCTTTGAAGGTCATCGTCGGATCTTGGAGCACGGTACTCAGCACCTGCGCATTCGAATAGGTCTGCCCCGCAGAGGTCGTTCCGGTGTAGACATCGCCACCCGGCGCGGTGATATCGACCCACGAACCGTAATTGGTATAGTAAGCCGGCTTGAAATTCCACCCCATCGAGCCGACGGCGACCACCGAGGCGTAACCGCCCGGCCACGTTTTCCGGTCAGCAATCAGGTCTCCGGAGTTCCCGGCCGCAAAGATGATCAGGCCGCCCTTGAGCGGAGCATCGGGAAATCGCGGATTGTTCGCGCCCGCGTGGTCGATAAAGTAGGTCATGCCCGTGCGCAGAGATTCGTAGCCGGTTTTGTTCCATTCACTCTCGGAGATGTCGTTTCCGCTGGCATCGGTGAACCCCCAGCTATTCTGGGCAATCACTGCGCCGTGGTCGGCTGCATAGACAAAAGCCTGATAATTCGCATCGTAGTTCACGTCATGCACCCCGTTACCCATGATCTGACACGACATCAACTTCACTCCGCCGCTGCCGTTTCTACCCCCCGCGATACCGCACACACCAAGCTGGTTGCCGTTCGTCGCCGCAATGATCCCGGCCACATGCGAACCATGGTCGGCATAGGTATACTCCTTCTTATCCTCATCGTAATCGGCTGTTTTCCAATCGAGCGCAGTCGTATTTCCATAGAAATTATATCCGTTCGTCCCTTTCGAGTCGATCGTATTCGTCCAGATATTTGCTTGCAAATCGGGGTGTGTGGTTTGAATCGGTTCGTCGAGCACCGCCACCACCACGCGCGGATCGCCCGTCGACAGCTCCCACGCATTGAACAGGCCGATATCCGCTCCGGCCGCAATCTGCGTAAAGGTCGAGCCGTCGTTCAACGTATAAGAACCGCGGTTATCGAAATGCCACTGATAGCCCAGCATCGGATCGTTCATCGGCATGCTGACGCGCGTCGTGCCCACCGGATAATCCGCCCTGCGCGCATTCGAGCGAATCGGACGCGGCTTCACGGGCTTATAGAGGTGGGTGAACTCCACGATCGAGACCGCCGAATCGGCACTCAACAGCTTCCCGACCTCCTCAAGCGAGGTTTCGTCGTCGAAATAGATCCGATACCAGAGATGCAGGCCGCTGGCGCGATGTTGCTCCTCGAACACCTCGTCGTAGGGGATGATGCGTTCGAAGCGAACCGCCCCGATTTTGTCGAGTATCTCGTCCGTCGACTCCGGTCCCGAGCGCGTTGCCGCACAGCGCGTTGTGGCACGCGCCGTCTCGAGTGCGGCGGCCGCTTCGGCAGTCAACTTCACGGCCAACGTACCGCGCACCGCGCCCGCAGCCTGACCGGCAACCTCCGCCCGCTGTGCCGACTCCGGCTCAACCACCTCTTTCGTACATCCCAATGCCGCCAACAGGCAGCAAACAAGCAATAACCTTCTCATAAATTGACACCATTAAATAGTCAAAGTTATCATTTTTTCGGCTATTCTCCGCTTTTCAAAGCCCCAAAATGCGACAGCGCGGTAGAAAACAAGATTTTTTACTACTTTTGTATTCGAAAACACAACCGATCATGAATATCAAAAAAATCACCTTGCTTGTTTTGGTGCTGCTCATAGCCGACCAACTTCTGAAAATCTGGGTAAAGACCCACATGCAACTCGACGAGTCGATCATCGTCTTCCCCGATTGGTTTCAGCTCCGCTTCATCGAGAACAACGGCGCGGCATTCGGCATGCACATCGCTTCGCGCGGCGGATTCGACTGGGGTAAGCTGCTGCTGGGCATCTTCCGCATCGTCATGGTCGGTGGCCTCGGCTGGCTGATCTACCACCTCTCGCGCCAACGCTCCACCACGCCGAAGGGGGTATACGTCGGACTTGCGCTGATCTTGGCCGGCGCGCTGGGCAACATCCTCGACAGCGCATTCTACGGACTGATCTTCTCCGAATCGACCCCCATGCAGGTCGCCCAATTCGGCGGACACTACGCCGGACTGATGATGGGCAAAGTGGTAGACATGTTCTATTTTCCTCTTTTCCAATGGAATGGCGTTCCGCGCCTGCTGCGTTTTCTGGTCGACAGCAACAACTATTTCTTCGGTGCAATCTTCAATCTGGCCGATGCTTACATCTCGGTAGCGGTCGTCTACCTGCTGCTGTTTCAGTATAAATTTTTCAATAAATAGATTTTTTCGATAAAAGTTGTTGGTGTTTCAGAAAAAAGTATTACTTTTGCACACCACAATTTCCAAATGCCCAGGTGGCGGAATAGGTAGACGCGCACGTTTCAGGTGCGTGTGCCGCAAGGCGTGCAGGTTCGATTCCTGTCCTGGGCACAAGAGATCCCCGTTAGAATTGCTTCTGACGGGGGTTTCCATTTTTATGCCCGCGCCATGTCCGCATCTCACAACAAAGGATCAACCTATCTCTCGCCTAATCCCAAAAATCCCCGAAAACGGCAGGGTGGACATTTAGGGTGATGAAATCATTGCAAAGATTTGATTTTCAT
>CAZHEY010000059.1:0-3676 GCA_964532025.1 uncultured Alistipes sp.
CGAAGCCGCCTTTTCGGAAACCCTCCCGTTCAGAAACAACAAAACCGGCTATCTGACTGATAACCGGCTTTTTATGGGGTGGAAGAAGGGTCTCGAACCCTCGACCTTCGGAACCACAATCCGACGCTCTAACCAACTGAGCTACGTCCACCATAACGATACGAGTTTGTCGTATCGGAGTGCAAATGTAATACACTTTTTCGGGACGTCCAAAAAAAATGAGAAAAAATTTAGTCAAAGTGGCGCAGCGTGACAAAATGGCAGTCGGTTCTGTTGCTTTGTCACACAAAATCTGTCAAAAATTGGTTGGCACAGCAATTGATAGAATAAAGGGTGCAAACGCAACAAAAACACATATTACATAACAATTAAAACGTAAAACTATGAACGTTAAACCATTATCAGATCGGGTGCTCATACTCCCGAACCCCGCCGAGGAGAAGACCGCAGGCGGATTGATTATTCCCGACTCGGCCAAGGAAAAACCGCTGGCAGGCAAGGTTGTTGCCGCAGGCCCGGGCACGTCGGAAATCAAAATGGAGGTCAAGGTCGGCGATCAGGTGCTTTACGGCAAATATGCCGGACAGGAGATTCAGATCGACGGTGTAGACTATCTGATTATGAAACAAAGTGATATTTTGGCAATCATCTAAAAAACGAACACATTATGGCTAAAGAGATTAAATATAACGTAGAAGCGCGCGAACTGCTCAAAGTAGGTGTCGATGCGCTGTCGGATGCAGTAAAGGTAACGCTTGGCCCGAAAGGTCGCAACGTGATTATCGACAAGAAATTCGGTGCGCCGCAGATCACCAAGGACGGTGTGACGGTGGCCAAAGAGGTCGAGTTGGAGGATACATTTGCCAACATGGGTGCGCAGATGGTCAAGGAGGTTGCTTCGAAGACCAACGACGATGCCGGTGACGGTACGACGACGGCCACGGTGCTGGCACAGTCGATCATCGGAGTCGGTTTGAAGAACGTCACGGCCGGTGCGAATCCGATGGATCTCAAGCGCGGTATCGACAAGGCGGTTGCCACGGTTGTCGACTCGTTGAAGAAGCAGAGCCAGACGGTCGGCAACGACATTGCCAAGATCGAGCAGGTGGCTACGATTTCGTCGAACAACGACTCAGCGATCGGCAAACTGATTGCCGAGGCGATGTCGAAGGTCAAGAAAGAGGGTGTGATCACCGTCGAGGAGGCCAAAGGAACTGAAACACACGTCGAGGTCGTAGAGGGTATGCAGTTCGACCGCGGATATATCTCGGCTTACTTCATCACCGACACCGAGAAGATGGAGGCACAGTTGGAGAAGCCCTATATCCTGATTACCGACAAGAAGATCTCGACGATGAAGGAGCTGATGGGTGTGCTCGAGCCGGTGGCTCAAAGCGGACGCTCGCTGCTCATCATCGCAGAGGATGTCGACGGAGAGGCTCTCTCGGCACTGGTTGTCAACAAACTGCGCGGAACGCTGAAGATCGCAGCCTGCAAGGCTCCCGGATTCGGTGACCGCCGCAAGGAGATGCTTGAGGACATCGCCGTGCTGACGGGTGCAACGGTGATCTCGACCGACAAGGGAATGAAGATCGAAGATGCCAAACTCGAAATGCTGGGTACGGCCGACAAGGTATCGCTCAACAAGGAGAATACGACCATTGTCGACGGTGCTGGCTCGAAAGAGGCTATCTCGGCGCGCGTGGCACAGATCCGCGGTTCAATCGAGAAATCTACGTCGGATTACGACAAGGAGAAACTCCAAGAGCGTCTGGCCAAGTTGGCCGGCGGCGTGGCTGTGCTCTATGTAGGTGCTGCTACCGAGGTGGAGATGAAGGAGAAGAAAGACCGCGTCGACGATGCGCTGGCCGCAACGCGTGCCGCTGTCGAAGAGGGAATCGTTCCGGGCGGCGGTGTGGCTTACATCCGCGCTACGGCGGCTCTCGAAGGACTCAAGGGCGCAAACGAGGATCAGACAACCGGTATCCAGATCATCAAGCGCGCGATCGAAGAGCCGCTGCGTCAGATCGTGGAGAACGCCGGAGGCGAAGGCTCGGTGGTTGTCAACAAGGTGCGTGAAGGCAAAGATGCCTTCGGTTACAACGCCCGCGACGACAAGTACGAGGATATGCTCAAAGCCGGTATCATCGACCCGACCAAGGTGTCGCGCGTGGCTTTGGAGAACGCCGCTTCGATTGCAGCGATGTTCCTCACCACCGAGTGCGTGCTGGCCGAGAAGAAATCGGACGCTCCCGCCATGCCGGCTATGCCTGCCGGTGGTATGGGTGGCATGATGTAATCGAACGACCGAGGCGCACAAGCGCTCATGAATGCGGAACGGACAAACCCAACGGTTGCCCGTTCCGTTTTTTTTGCGGTTAGCGGCATTTTGCACGACTATTTTACGGGAAAATTCGTACTTTTGCCCAGAAAGACAAAACGGTTTAATTTAAGAGAACATGAAGATTGCAATTGTAGGCGCCAGCGGCGCTGTGGGTCAGGAGTTTCTGCGGATTCTCGAAGAGCGCAGCCTTCCGATAGACGAATTGTTGCTGTTCGGCTCGGAACGGAGTGCCGGACGCAGCTATAAATTTCGCGGCAAAGAGATACAAGTCAAATTGTTGCAACACAACGACGATTTCAAAGGTGTCGATTTTGCACTCACCTCGGCCGGAGCAAGTGCCTCGCGCGAATTCGCCGAGACGATTACCAAATACGGCGCAACGATGATCGACAATTCGAGCGCATTCCGCATGGATGCCGATGTGCCGTTGGTTGTGCCCGAAGTCAACCCCGACGATGCCAAAAATGCGCCGCGCCGGATCATTGCCAATCCCAACTGCACGACCATTCAGATGGTTGTGGCATTGCAGGCGATCGAGAACCTCTCACACATCCGCCGCGTGCATGTATCGACCTACCAGTCGGCAAGCGGCGCAGGTGCTTCGGGTATGGATGAACTGGTCAACCAGTACGCCGAGTTGGGCGCGGGCAAAGAGCCTACGGTGTCGAAATTTGCATTTCAGCTTGCTTATAACGTGATTCCGCATATTGACGTTTTCACCGAGAACGACTACACGAAGGAGGAGATGAAGATGTTCCACGAGACGCGCAAAATCATGCACTCCGACGTGCGGGTTTCGGCTATGTGCGTGCGTGTCCCGGTGATGCGCGCCCACTCCGAGAGCGTGTGGGTCGAGACCGAACGTCCGGTGACTGCCGCCGAAGCACGTGCGGCATTTGCCGCCGCTCCGGGCGTGGTGCTGATGGACGATCTGGCGAACAAAATCTACCCGATGCCGCTGTTTGTCGCCGGCAAAGATCCCGTATACGTAGGACGTATCCGCGAGGACATCTCGTGCGACAATGGACTGATATTCTGGTGTGTAAGCGACCAGATCAAGAAGGGCGCAGCCCTGAATGCCATTCAGATTCTGGAGACGCTAATCTAATCCGAGGGGAGGGGCGGGCGTGATCTGCGCAGCCAAGCCCAGCATTAAAAACAGAAGCGACGTGAACCTGAAAAGTTCACGTCGCTTTTGTTTTTGCGGTATTCGATCGGTTAGATCGGAACAAGCGGTAATCTTTATTGGTAACTCATTTGGGATTAATTTTCCGGCTCGAGTTGTTTTCGGCTTGCGCAGCAAGTCGGCAGGCCGCAGCTCCGCCACGCGGA
>CAZHEY010000060.1:0-3200 GCA_964532025.1 uncultured Alistipes sp.
TATTAAAATCAATAAATTGCCCCTATTTTATGTACTATTTTTGACCAATAAGCCGCACTTCTTACTCTACAATGCGTGTATGTTTTCTTTCCCGTCTTGCGGTCGAGCGTACGATGTTTGAGCCACTGACCCCACTGGGCATACCACGTCTCTATCATTCCGCCGTTGTGGACTTGGTAAAGTTTTCTGTGCCATTTTTCAGAAAGTACTTTATTTTGATTATATTTACACAATTTACGTGTGGCCAATGTGCGTGGTGTAATACACTACACTGTAAATGTGATTATAATTTTTAAAGATGGGTGATAATATTTTACACAGAATCGAGCAAATAGCAAGTAATGAAGATATTACAACTAATGCTCTCGAATATAAAATCGGAGCGAGCAAGGGGGGGGTATTGTCGCGTGCGATTGCAAAAGGAACAGATATCCAGTCGAAATGGCTTCAATTGATTGTTGAAAATTATCCCAGATATTCGGCCGCATGGCTTATGGCAGCAAGAGGTTTTATGCTAAAACAAACCGAACAACGCCCGATCGAAAAGACTGGGCGCGAAGAAGATTTGATGCAAATTATCAAAATTCAAGCACAGACATTATTGGAGCAGCAACGTTTCATTCAAGAAAATTGCGGACGAGTCATTCTTAAATCATAACATGGTCAACTATTTACAGGTGGAACACCTCACCAAGTCGTTCGGCGATTTGGTCTTATTTCGGGATTTGAGCCTGAGCGTTGCCGAGGGCGAACGCGTCGGGCTGATTGCCCGCAACGGATTCGGAAAGACGACCCTACTCAACATCATTGCCGCAGGCGGCGAATACGATACGGGCGAGGTGGTATTCCGTCGCGACCTTCGCGTGGCCTATCTGGTGCAGAACCCCGTGTTCCCGTCCGGAACTACCGTCCTGAATGCCTGTTTTATGGGGGACTCTCCGACATTACAGGTTATTGCGCGCTACGAGCAGGCTCTTGCCTCGGGTGATGCCGAACGGATGCATGCTGCGATTGGTGAAATGGACGCCGCGCAGGCATGGGACTACGAATCGCGCGCCAAGCAGATCCTTACACAATTAAAGATCGGTGAGTTCGATAAGCTCGTCGAGCACCTTTCGGGCGGGCAGATCAAGCGCGTGGCATTGGCCAATGCGCTGCTTAACGAGCCGGAGTTGCTGATCATGGATGAGCCGACGAACCACCTCGATATGGAGGTTATCATGTGGCTGGAAAATTATCTGGCACAAAGCCGGCTTTCGCTGCTCATGGTGACGCACGACCGCTACTTCCTCGACCGCGTTTGCAACCGGATTCTCGAACTGGATCAACAGCAGGTCTACTCCTACAAAGGCAACTACTCCTTTTTTCTCGAAAAACGTCAGGAGCGGTTATCGGCGGCCGAAGCCCAGACCGAGAGCGACCGTAACCTCTATCGCAAAGAGTTAGACTGGATGCGCAGACAGCCGCAAGCGCGTGCCACCAAGGCCAAATCGCGCATCGACTCGTTCTATGAATTAGAGGAGCGGTTGCGCCGTGAACGTGACCAAGGTGCGGTTAAATTGGACGTGAAGGCATCTTATATAGGTAAGAAGATCTTCGAGGTGAAGCATCTTGCCAAGCGATTCGGCGAACGGATTATTCTCGACGATTTCAGCTACCTGTTCGCTCGTTACGAGAAAATGGGAATCGTGGGCGACAATGGGGTCGGAAAATCCACATTTCTGAAGATGCTGATGGGTGAAGTCGCGCCCGACCAGGGTATCATCGACATCGGCACAACCGTTCGCTTCGGCTACTACTCGCAGGCTGGCATGGAGTTCGACGAACAGACCAAGGTGATCGATGTGATTACGGCGATTGCCGAATACATCGACCTCGGCGACGGACGCAAGCTCTCGGCATCGCAGTTTCTGCAACTCTTTCTCTTCACGCCGCAAACCCAGTATAACTTTGTCAGCCGGTTGAGCGGCGGGGAACGGCGTCGGCTCTATCTCTGTACCGTGCTGATGCGAAACCCTAATTTTCTGATTCTCGACGAGCCGACGAACGACCTTGACATCATGACCTTGCAAGTGCTTGAGGAGTATTTGCAGAGTTTCTCGGGGTGTCTGATCGTCGTGTCGCACGACCGCTATTTCATGGATAAAGTCGTCGATCACCTCTTGGTGTTTCAGGGCGAGGGGCGCATCAAGGATTTCCCCTCCTCGTATAGCGACTACCTTGTTTGGCGCGAATTGAAGGAGGCCGAGGAGACCGCGCAAAAGGTGACGCGTCCGACGCTCGAATCGCCCAAATCCGAGCGGCCGCGGCAAATTGCGGCCACCAAACTGTCGTTCAAGGAGAAGCGCGAACTGGAGAGCCTTGAAGCCGAGTTGCCGCAACTGGAGGCCGAAAAGAGTGCGTTGGAGCAGTCGCTTGGCAGCGGATCACTTTCGGTCGATGAGCTGACGGCGCAATCCGTGCGCATAGCCGAATTGATCAACCGGATTGAAAACCAGACCATGCGGTGGCTGGAATTGAGCGAGAAAGAGTAGATACCCGAATTAAAACGGTTCGCAAGGCGTTTTTTTTAGAAATAATTTTGCAGTTTCGGATTTTAGAGCTATCTTTGTGCGCTCTTAAAGAAATAGAGTATTCCCAGTTCGGGGTGTAGCGCAGTCCGGTTAGCGCGCCAGCTTCGGGAGTTGGAGGCCGCTGGTTCGAATCCAGTCTCCCCGACAAAAGAGATCTTTGCGAAAGCAGAGATCTCTTTTTTGTGTGCGATTGCCCGATGCCACCCTCCCTCGTTGGTTGGGGTTAAGCAGTAATCCGGGCTTATTGGCTTATTGGTCAAAAAGAGTAGATAAAAGAGCGACTGCGACCTAATCAACACTTCCATTTGAGTCTGAAATACTCGTCAATAAATAGTCGTCCCTTAAAAAGCATATTTCAGCGGAACATTTTTCATCGGAAGAGTTTCGCAGACTTTGTTTATTAGCCACAAAAGAAGCTTCATGGCCCTTTTGAAGTTATATGCTGCTGCGGCTAACATTACATTGATAATATCGCCGAAGAGCCCTTTGTAAAAGTGGCGTCCCAAGCGATAGTCTGATTTTAAATTATTGCTGTCCGATAAAACTCAGAAAGAGCAAAAATAGATGGCTCGGCTGCTGATAGTCAGCGGTCGAGTGTCGTTTTATGCTACGACAAGCCCCCCCCCT
>CAZHEY010000061.1:0-1772 GCA_964532025.1 uncultured Alistipes sp.
TAAACTAAACTAGTTTGCCCCCCTAGTAATAAAATAAGATTAACCCTTGTACCCAAAATAAAAATGACCCCTGTCAGCTTACATGTTGACAGGGGTTTTTTATGTAATTTCGGTTTCCGTCCTGGTCGATGGATAAACTAAAATTACATTAATAATGAGAACAAAGTTAGCAAACATTCTTCATTGCTATGCAATGGGAATGGGGATAAAAGGTATTAGCACAACCTTTGAGTTATCCCGTAATACAGTGCGTAAATACGTGCGATTGTTCCAGGATAGTGGCATACCAATGGAACAGCTTCTATCAATGCCGGCAAACCGTATTCAAGAGATGTTCGCAGGTAGCCAAGAGAGGGAACGTACGCCTTCTGCTCGGCAATTGGAACTTGAGGCGCTTTTACCTGAGTACGCAGCAAGACTCACCCGCAAGGGCGTGACTGTAAAATCACTGTTTGAAGAATATCGACGAGATCACCCCAATGGCTTCGGGCATGCAAGCTTCGGATTATATATACAACGCTACCGGCTTGTTACACGACCTGTGGGACATGTTGAGCATTATGCTGCGGACCAAATGTATATTGACTTTGCAGGTGACCGTCTTCAGATTCTAGACTAACAAAGCGGAGAGGCAAGAGTTGTTGAAGTTTTTGTAGCAATTCTGCCGTGCAGCCACTATACTTATTGCGAAGCCGTATGGTCACAGAGGAAGGAAGATCTGATAAAAGCATGTGAGAATGCGCTGCATTTCTATGAAGGTGTCCCAATGGCTATTGTGCCTGACAATTTAAAGTCAGCAGTCACGCGTAGCGATCGTAACGAACCTATTATCAACGATGAGTTTGCTGCTTTCGCTGAGCACTATGCTTGTGCAATATATCCGGCACGTGTGAGACATCCCAAAGATAAAGCACTTGTCGAAAATGCCGTAAAACTGATGTATAAATCAGTGTATACAGACCTGGAAGGTCTTATGTTTCGCGATCTGGAGTCATTAAACCAGGAGATTCTGAAATCTCTTAGGGTATTTAATGATCGAAAACTTACCGGACGCAACCTGTCGCGAAGAGAGTTGTTTGAAAAGGTTGAAAAAGACTATCTGCGCGCTTTACCCGCTCTACGATATCAGATGAAAGAACGCAAATCTGTGACTGTAATGCGTAATAGCTATATAACACTGTGCAAACATCATTATAGCATGCCGAAAGAGTATATAGGCAAACGTGTCGATATAGTCTATGATGCCGATACGCTTGATATCTTCTATGGTTTAAGATTAGTCACCACTCATCACCGTAATGATACTCCCTACGGTTACACCCGCAAAGAGGTTCACAACCTTCCCGGCCGACATGGCAGTTACGAAAAGAATCTGGATGAAGTCTTTGAGCGAGCTACACAGATAGATAATATAGTATTGCTCTATCTCAGAGATGTGGCATCCCAAAAAAAATATCCGCCTCAGGCGTTCCGCTCATGCAGAGGTATCCTTTCGTTAGAAAAGACCTTCGGATTGGATAGGCTTGTGGCTGCATGTGCCTGTGCATCTCAGATGAGAGTTTACGGTTATCAGGATATTATCGGTATACTGAACCGAGGTGATGACTCAGAATTCCTCCCTCAGGCAGACAACGAAACGATCAATAACTCTTCTTTGCCGCATCACAAGAATATCCGCGGACGTGAATATTTTTCAAAATCAAAAATTAAATTAAACAGAAATAATGGAAATAAATAAAAGAACTGCACCTGTTACTCCGGAGAAAGACCGC